>NZ_JAAGPI010000021.1 GCF_017104715.1 Burkholderia sp. Ac-20365 | reverse complement strand
CAGGGGCTTCGGGTGCAGTTGCAGCGTCAGGCGCGGAGGCAGCATCGGGCGCGAGCATGCCGTCGATTGCCTCGATGCCGCCACCGCCGCCGCCCGAGCCGCCGATGGTGCGCTACTGGACCGCATACGCGAAGTGCATGCAGCAGCGCGGCTACTACACCCGCTAAATCAAGCGCGACATTCATTCGACGAAACACACGCAACGCACACGCCCCCACACTGCCTGAACCCAGGCAGCGCCGATTCGCGCGCCGAAAGCAAAGGCGCGTCGCATTGTTGAACACGCCAGACGCGACCTCACGGCCCGCATTCGCCTAGACTAGTACGCTGATACGCACCCGCCAGCTGGTATGAGCAGGCGATCGCACGCGAACTCAACGGACGGAACCATGAAAGGCATCTTGATCGAGAAGCAGGACAACGGCAGCCACGCATCCATCACCGACATCGACGAAGCGAATCTGCCTGCAGGCGATGTCACCGTGCGCGTCGAATGGTCGACGCTCAACTACAAGGACGCACTCGCAATCACGGGCCGCTCGCCCGTCGTGCGCAGCTTTCCGATGGTGCCGGGCATCGACTTCGCGGGCGTGGTCGAAACCAGTGAGCATGCGCAATGGAAGGCTGGCGATCGCGTGATCCTGAATGGCTTCGGCGTCGGCGAGAAACATTGGGGCGGCCTCGCGCAACGCGCGCGCGTGAGCGGCGACTGGCTCGTGGCCATGCCTTCCACGCTGAGCGCGCGCGACACGATGGCCGTCGGTACCGCGGGCTATACCGCGATGCTGTGCGTCCTCGCGCTCGAGCGCCATGGCGTCACACCGTCGCAGGGCAAGGTGCTCGTGACGGGCGCCGCGGGCGGTGTGGGCAGTGTCGCGATCATGCTGCTCGCCAAACGCGGCTACCAGGTGATTGCATCGACGGGACGCCCGGCCGAAGCGGACTATCTGCGTGAACTGGGCGCGCAGGAGATCATCGATCGCGCAGAACTGTCCGGGCCGGGCAAGCCGCTCGCAAAGGAACGCTGGGTTGCAGCCGTCGATGCTGTCGGCAGTCACACGCTCGCTAACGCGTGCGCGGGCACGGCGTATGGCGGCATCGTGGCCGCCTGCGGGCTCGCGCAAGGCATGGACTTCCCCTCTACCGTCGCGCCCTTCATCCTGCGCGGCGTGACGCTCGCGGGCATCGACAGCGTGATGGCGCCGCATGCGCGCCGCGTGGAAGCATGGCAGCGCATTGCGCAGGATCTGAGCACGGCGCAACTGGAATCGATGGTCAAGGAAATCGGTCTCGCCGAGGCGCTCGCGGTCGCGCCCGACATGCTCGACGGCAAGGTGCGCGGGCGTCTTGTGGTCGACGTGAACCGCTAAACCCGCCCGTCAATCATCCATGCAGTTTATGCGATCTACCATTTTTAATCGATTTGCCTGATCGAGGCGCGAACCTTAATCTGAGTGCGACTCCCCCCATTAGCAACAGACTGGATCGCACCATGCAAGCCCAATCGTTCAAGGTTCGCGTCGACGCCGTGCGCGATGAAGCACACGGCGTCCGCTCATTCATGATTTCGCGCCTCGACGGCCAGCCCTTCGATGCATACGAACCCGGCGCCCACATCGATGTGACGAGCCCATCCGGCGTCACGCGCCAATACTCGCTATGCGGCGACCCCGAGTGCCGCGACTCGCATCTGTTCGCCGTCAAGAAGGAAGTGCAATCGCGCGGCGGCTCGCGTTCGTTGCATGATGATGTGAAGATCGGCACCGAGCTGTCCGTCGGTGCGCCGCGCAATCTGTTCCGTCTCGCCGATAACGCGAGCCGGCATGTACTGATCGGCGCGGGTATCGGCATCACCCCGCTGCTTTCGATGGCGTATCGGCTCCTGAAGATGAACGTGCCGTTCGAACTGCACTACTTCGCGCGCAGCGCCGAGCATGCAGCGTTTCTTCCGCTGCTCTCGCGCGCGCCGTTCGACGGTTACGTCAAACTGCACTACGGCATCGAACCCGACGCGCTCGACGCGGAACTCGCAGCCTGTCTCGCCGATGCACCACAAGGCACGCACGTCTACACATGCGGCCCCGTACCGTTCATGGACCGCGTGGTCGCTGCGGGTGAAGCGCGTCTTCCTGCTGAAGCGATTCATCTCGAACGCTTTGCTGCCGAACCTCTGGCGCCTGCCAGTGACAACACGCTCGACAGCTTCGACGTGCAACTGGCGAGCACCGGGCAAACCGTGCATGTGGACAGCAAGACGTCGATCGTCGAAGCGCTCGCTGCAATCGGCATCGAAGTCGACACGTCGTGCGGTGAAGGCGTGTGCGGCACCTGCATGGTCGATGTCGTCAGCGGCGAGCCTGAGCATCGCGATCATTGCCTGAGCAAGGCAGAACGCGCGAGCAACAGCGTGATCTGCTGCTGCGTGTCGCGCTCGCGCACGCCCACGCTCGTGCTCGATCTCTAGCGCTTCTTCTGGTCGAAGCGCTTCACCATCTCGGCCATCAGATCACGCATCCACGCGATACCCTCGTCTTCGTCGAAGTGCTCGTGCCAGTGCATCGTGACGGTTGCCTGCGGAAGCGCGACGGGCAGCGTGTAGATGCGAAACGCGTCGTTGCTGTTGAGGATGCCAGCCAGCCTTTGCGGCAACGTCGCGAACAGATCGGTGACGGCCAGCACGGCCGGCAGCGCGACGAAGTGCGGCAACTGCAGCGCAATGTTGCGGCCCACGCCTTGCGCGCGCAATGCGTCGTCGAGCGCGTGGTGACTGTGCTCGACGGAGCGCACCTGCACGTGCGACGCCTGCAGGAAATGTTCGAGGCTCAACGCCGAACCCGCGGGCAAACCGCGGCGCTTGCGCGTCATGCACACATACGTCTCTTCGAATAGCAATTGATGGCGCGTGCGCGCCATCAACGTCGGCAGATTGCCGATGGCGAAATCCAGCCTGCTCGAACGCAGCGCATCTTCTATCTCTTCCACAGGTAACGGCTCGACCGACAACTTCACGCGCGGCGCGCGCTCATGCAGCGCTTCGCAGATCGCAGGCAGATACGCCATTTCTCCCGCATCCGATAGCGACAGCCGGAACGTGCGCGTGCTCGTGGCGGGATCGAAGCTTTCGGCATAGCGCAACGCCTCGCGCACGGTATCGAGCGCGCGGCCCACGATGCTCGCAAGTTCCAGCGCGATCGGCGTGGGCTGCATGCCCGAGCGCGTGCGGATGAAGAGTTGATCGTCGAACAGCGTGCGCAAACGCGCGAGCGAATAACTGATGGCAGGCTGCGAAAGCGCTAGCCGTTCGCCCGCTTTCGTGAGGCTGCGCTCTTCGACGATCGCCTGAAACACGCGCAGCAGATTGAGATCGACGTGATCGAGTGAGGTCATGGTGGGGCTTCCGACTGGGTCCATATTATTTGCCGGACTTATTTACCGGCTAATTTTTAATCGATTTGACGCATGATCGGTGCAAAGCGAGACTGATGTCAATGCGAAAGAAACACGACATGTGTGCACTTTCGCCCGATATCCACTTTCGACAATCACGTCCCGACACAACACACCGATGAGCGACACTACCTGGCAAACCATCGACACGGGTGCGCTGCGCGGCCGCGTTCAGTCCGACCGCATTGCGCCCTCGCTGTACTACGATCCGAACCTGTTCGAAGCCGAACTCGAACGCATTTTCTACAAGACGTGGATCTGGGTCGCGCATGAAAGCGAACTGCCGAACCCGGGCGACTTCCGCACCACGACGATTGGCCGTCAACCTGTGATCGTCGTGCGCGACAAGACGGGCGCGGTGAACGTGCTGCAAAACCGCTGCCGCCATCGCGGCGCGACGGTGTGTGAAGAGCACAAGGGCAACGCGAAAGGCTTCACGTGCCCGTATCACAGCTGGTCGTATGCGCTCGACGGCACGCTGCGCGCGCTGCCTTATGGCGACGGCTACGAAGGTGTGTGCGAGAAAGGCGACCTGCCGCTCGCGAAGCTGCGCGTGGGCATCTATCAAGGTCTGATCTTCGCGAGCTTCAATGACGGGATCGAACCGCTCGAAGATTTTCTGGGCGGCGCCAAGCCGTGGATCGATCTGTTCATGAAGCAAGGCGCGGGTTATCCCGTCAAGGCGAACGGCGAGCACAAGTTCAAGTTCAAGGGGAACTGGAAAATCCAGCTCGAGAACACGACGGACCTGTATCACTTCCCGGTCGTGCACAAATCGTGGATGAAATCGATCGACGATGAAACGGCCGCCGCGATCACGAGCTTCATGACGAGTGAAGATGCGTTCTGCCGCTCGCTCGGCAATGGTCACAGCCTCGCCGTGCTGGTGCCCGAACTCGTCGATCTCGACAAGGACGATGGCGCGCCGTTGCCAGAGCGTTTTAACGAACTGGCCGCACAGCTTGCGCAGCGTCACACGCCTGAAGAAGTGCGGCGCATCGTGCGTTCGCTGATGGGCGTCGGCTTCAATCTGAATCTGTTCCCGAACCTCGCGCTGTCGATGGCATTCTTCCGCGTGCTGCGCCCCATTTCCGCGGAAGAAACGGAGATCCGTCACGTCGCACTCGCAATGGACGGCGGCCCCGACGAAGCGAACCGCGTGCGTCTGCGTATTCACGAACATTTCCAGGGCCCGTTCGGTTTCGGCAGCCCCGACGACGCAGAAGCATGGGAGCGTGTGCAGCGCGGCTCGTACGCCGGGCCCGATGTGCCGATTCTCGTGAACCGTGGATTGAACCGCGAAACGACCGCAGAAAACGGTGAAAAAACGGCACACGCAACGGACGAAACAGGCATGCGCGAAGCGTATCGCCAATGGCGCGCAATGATGGAGCAGGCATGATGGACGATCGCAACGCACTCTTCTCTCAACAGACCTTCGCGCGCGCGATCGAATTCATCTGGCGCGAAGCCGAAATGCTGGACCGCCGCGACTACCGCGCGTGGCTCGATCTGTGGGATGCGTCGGGCTTCTACGTCGTGCCCATCGACCCGCAAGCGACCGACTTCGCCGCGACGCTGAACTACGCATACGACGACCAGCATATGCGCGAACTGCGCGTGCAGCGCATGACGTCCGGCTACTCGGCGTCGGCATCGGACGCTGCACGTACGGTGCGCACCGTGTCGCGCTTCACGTTGACGAGCGATGCCGCTGACGTGGTCGAAGTGAAATCGGCGCAGGTGATCGTCGCGTACAAGCGTGGCGCGTCGACGATCTTCGCCGCCGATCTCACGCACAAGATCAGCTTCGCGTCGGGCGAGCCGCGACTCGTCGAGAAGGTGATCCGCCTGATCGATTCGACGGAAGCGCTGAGCGCGATCGGCTTCCTGCTGTGAGTCTTTGATGCACGTAGCGGCCTTACGAAGGGCGGCTACGTGCAAGGAGCAAAACCCGAGATGCCAACACTCGAAGTCTATCTGCCGCATGGGCATGACGAAGCACGCAAAGCATCGCTGATTCAGGGCCTCACGCAGGCAACCGTCAGCGCGATCGGCGCGCCCGCCGAATCCGTGCGCATCCTGCTGAGCGAAATGCCCGCGGTGCATTTCGGCATTGGCGGCAAGACGGCGGCGCATGGCGCGCCGCCTTCGTTGCCCGTGATCGTCGCGATCCTGATTGCAGGACGCACCGATGCGCAAAAGGAAGCGCTGATCGCCGCGCTATCGGAGACGGCTGCTGCCGTGCTCGATGCACCGCTTCAAGCCACGCGCGTCATGATCAAGGACATTCCCAGCACCGATTTCGGCATTGGCGGTCAGACGGCCCGCGCGCTTGGACGCTGAGACAGAGCTGAATGCCCGCTCACGTGGCGGACGCAAGCGGCAACGCGACACGGCATTCGAGTCCGCTGCCATTCGCCGCATCGGCGGGTTGTGCCCAGATCCGTCCGCCATGCCGCGTGACGATGTTCTTGCACAACGACAGACCGATGCCGTTGCCGCCCGCCTTCGACGAAGAGAAGCCGTCGAACAGACGCTCGTGCGCATCGGCGGGTACGCCCGGACCATTGTCGATCACGCGCAATTCCGCGCGTCCGTCTGCCAGCGCCGTCGCGAGCGTGACGATGCGCGTCGCGTCCTGCGCTTGCGTCAACGCTTCGACAGCATTGAACGCGAGATTCAATATCACCTGACCGATCAGCACGCGTTCGCAAAACACGGGCAACGCTTCGCCCGACTGTTCGATGCGCACACGCACGCCCTCTTCTTTCGCGCGCAGTTCGATGAAGTAGGCGACGTCGTTGAGAATGTCGCGCAGATCGGCATGCGTTTCCGTCGGCTCGCGCTTGACGATGTACTCGCGCACGCTCTTGATGATCAACGCTGCATGCTCGGCCTGACGGTCCGCGCTACGCAGCCCCCAGATCGCGGAGTCGATGCTGCCCTGGCCGAGCCGCTGGATCGCGCCTTCGATAAAGTTGCGCACAGCCGCAAGGGGCTGACTCAACTCGTGCGCGATGGCCGTCGCCATTTCGCCCATCGCGTTGTAGCGGCCCGCGTATTCGAGCATGCGCGCTTCCGTGCGGCGCGCTTCTTCTGTCGCGACTTCATCGCTGATATCGCGGAAGTGGATCAGCAAGCCGTTCAGATCGTTCTCGATCGCAACCCGCCTGCACGTGATGCGCAACCAGCGCGTGACACCGTCCCGTCGCGTGATCCGATAGCGTTGCGCATGGGTCAGCTGTTCGCTGGTGGCATGACGCAGTTGCGTGACGAGCCTGTCGCGGTCCGCCCGCGTGCAATAGTCGAGCACGGCGCCAAGCGGTTCGCCCGACGCGACGCCCAGAACCCGGCGCCCCGATTCGCTGATGAATTCGAGCTTGCCGCGCGGCGTCAGCACGGCCACGCCTTCGCCGAGATCCTGCATGAACTCGCGCAGCCGCGTCTCATAGCGGCGCAACTTCTGACGCGTCGCTTCTTCTGCGCTGATATCGCGGAACTGCACCATCACGACCGCGCGCTCGCGCAACGGCACATAGGTCGCAATCGCCTCGGACAACATGTCGACACCCGCGCGCGAGCGATAACACCATTCGTACACTTGCGGCCCTTCGGTGATCGCGCGGTCCATCGCGGCCACGCCGATCTCGCGCCGGTACTTTGGCTCTGGACGCGTCATGTCGGGCGCCTTCAGCGGCAACAGTTCTTCGAGAGAAAAACCCAACGCGACGCACGCCGCGCGATTGGCCCACACGATCGACTTCGTTTGTGCGTCGTGCAACAGCACGCACAGCGTCAATGCGTCGAGCAGACGATGAAAATCTTCTTCGGCGGGAAAGTTCATGATGCGCGTGCGACGAGCCTTATATGCAGGTGTAACCATAACACCCACCTCGTCTGTCACCCGCCTAAAGAATTCTTTAGTCGCACGGGCGTCGATACCAGGAAACGCGAACGGGCGCCCCAATTGATGCCGTCTTTTTGCGTTTTTAGACTGGCCTGAACGTCAACAACATCGAACGCATTCAGGAGAATCGACATGTCAGCCGCCACTGCTCTCGCCTCGTGCCACGCATTTCAGGAGCCTTCATTGCACGCGCAAACCGAAGACGCACTGTCTCTCGATGAGGTGATCGCCGAAATCGCCGCGCGTCGCGATGAATTCGATCGCCTGTCGCACGTGCCGCGCGACGTGATCGCGAAGCTCAAGCGTGCCGGCATCTATCGTGCGGGAACGCCGCAACGTTTCGGCGGTGACGCGCGCGCTCCCGGCGAATTCCTCGCGATGATCGAACGCATCGCGGTTGCGGACGGTTCGGCCGCGTGGGTCGCGAGCTTCGGCAGCGCGAACGTGTATCTCGCCGCGTTGCCGCTCGCCACGCAGCAGGCGATCTATGCGAGCGGTCCCGATCAGGTCTTCGCAGGCGGACTGTTCCCCGTGCAGGCCGCACAACCTGCGCCCAACGGATGGCGCGTGAACGGCACATGGAAATTCGCGAGCGGCTGCAAGGGCGCGGACTGGCTGGGCGTCGGCATCGGCGTGGGCGGCAAGGATGGCGGCGCACCGGGCAAACCGCGTACGGCCGTGTTTCGCCCGGTTCAGGTCGAGATTGTCGAAAACTGGGATGTGGTCGGCATGCAAGGCACAGGGAGCCACGATCTGCGCGTCGCCGACCAGTTCGTCGCCGAAGACTGGACCTTCGTGCGCGGCGGCACGCCGACTGTCGACGAGCCGCTGTATCGCTATCCGACAATTGCGTACGCGGCGCAGGTGCTCGCCGTCGTGAACCTCGGGCTTGCGCGCGCCGCACTGGACGTCGCGAACCACATGGCGGGTGGTCGCAAGACGACGACGGGCGCGCCGCAACTCGCGGATCGCGCGTACTACCGGATCGAGCTGGCGAAAGCCGAAGCGCAGTTGCGCTCGGCGCGCGCGTTCTTCTACGAATCGACGGATAGCGTGTGGCAGTCGATCATCGCCGGCAACGACGTGACGCCCGATCAGGTAAGCCTGCTGCGCCTTGCGGCCACGCAGATTGCGCGCGAAGGCGCCGACGTCGTGGGCCGCGCGTACCGTCTGGGCGGCACGATGGCGATCTATCGTTCGCATCCGCTGCAGCGCCTGATGCGCGATGCGATGGTCGTCACGCAGCATGCGTTTCTCGGCGAAGGCAATTACGACGGCGCGGGTGCCGTGTTCGTCGGTGTGCCGCCGATTCCCGGTTATCTGTAACTACTTCAGCTACTGATCATTTGATATCTGTTTTCAAGGGAGTTTCGTTTCATGACTGACAATCGTTCGTTGCCGTTGCGTGTGCTGTTCTGCTGCGGCGTCACGCAGAATTTCTTCGACTTGCCGCGCGAGCAGATCGGTGAAGTCTGGCAGGCCTACGGCACGATGCTCGCGGCCGTCGAAGCAATGGACAACGTGCGCGTGCTCGGCGTGATGGACGACGACCGGCTGGTGGTCGGCAAGTCGGATGGCGCGCCGTGGACGTTCTACATCATGGCCGACGTCGCCGATTTCGACACGGCTGTGGCAGTGTGCAATCTGTATCGCACGACGCCCGTGGGCGAATACAACCTGTGGCGCTACGGCAAGATCGAGGCGCGCGTCGGGCGTGCATTGACGGTGCCGCCTGCCGTTCAGAACGCGTCCTGAGCGATGAGCACGATCCCGCACACCTCGGACACGATTGAAGCCTTGCTGGCCCGCATCGCGTCTCTCGAAGCCGAAAACGCCGTGCGCAAGACCGTTGCGCGCTATATGGCGCTATGCGACGTGCCGTCGGGCGCGCTCGACGGCGAAACGCTTGCCGCACTGTTCACGCAGGATGCAATCTGGGAAGGCATCGGCCCGCAGTACACGCAGAAATTCGGGCGTCTTCAGGGACATGACGCTATTCTTGCCATGCTGCAGCGTTATCTGCCGCCCGTGCCGCACTTCGCGACCAACGTACACTTTCTGACGTCGGAAACGATCGAGGTCGACGGCGCGCGTGCGAAAGGCCGCTGGATCATGCTGCAGGCATCGGGCTACGTCGATGCGCGAGCCGAACTGATTGCCGCACGGCTCGAGATCGACTTCGTGCCCGCGCAGAACGGCCGCAACTGGCTGATCCAGCACTTTCGCACCGAGCGCCTCTTCGATGCGCCCTGGCAAGTCAACGCTCGCAAGGACACGACATCATGACTGCATTCATCAGCGAATTCGCGCTGAGCAAGGACCCTGCCGCGCAAGGCCCGACCATTGCGATCAAGGATTCGATCGACGTGGCGGGTTATCCGACCACGGGCGCAAGCCGCTCGCTCGCCGATGCGCCGCCCGCCGCCGCGCACGCGGAAGTCGTCCAGCGTCTGCTCGATGCGGGCTGGCGCATTACGGGCAAGACCAACATGCACGAGCTCGCGTTCGGCATGACAGGCATCAACGACTACACGGGCACGCCCGTCAATCCGCAGGACGCCGCGCGCATTCCGGGCGGCTCGTCGAGCGGGTCGGCTTCGGCAGTCGGATTGAAGCTTGTGGATGCCGCGCTCGGCACCGACACGGGCGGCTCGATTCGCGGACCGGCCGCGTGTTGCGGCGTGGTCGGACTCAAGCCGACGTTTGGGCGCGTCTCGCGCAAAGGCGCCGTGCCGCGTGAATCCACGCTCGATTGCGTCGGTCCGTTCACACGCGATATCGCAACGCTCGTCGCTGCCATGGCCGCCATCGCGCCTGCGTTCGATACGAACGTAGCGAAACGCGCCAGCGCACATGCAAACGTTGCGATCGTTTCTGCCGATGCCGACGCGGCCATTCGACAAGGCGTGGAGCGCGCTGTGCAGATTTCGGGGCTTGCGTCGCGTGTGATCGAACTGGATGGTCTGAAAGAAGCCTTCGAAGCGGGCCTCGCCGTCATCAACGTCGAAACGGCGCGCGAATTCGCGCATCTCGTCGAGACGGGCAAGCTCGGTGCGGATATCGACGCACGACTGCGCGTCGCGGTGCAAACAACCCAGGCGCAACTCGACACGGCCGAACGCGCACGGCGCGCTTTCACCGCGGTTGTAGATCAGGCACTCGAAAGCGTCGACGTACTGGTGCTGCCTACTCTGCCCACACTGCCGATCACGGTTGAGGCCGCGCGTAACGGCACACCCGTGCTCACGATGTCGTCGCTAATCCGCCCGTTCAATCTGAGCGGGCATCCCGCGCTGAGCTTGCCGATCCCAATCGAAGGGTCGCACGTGAAAGCAGGCTTGCAGATCGTCGGACGCAAAGGCGCGGACGAACAGGTCTGCGCCGTCGCTGCGCACTTCGAAGCTGCGCTCGCCGCCTCTTGAGATCCGAAGGAACTGGTACACATGTCGAACAGAGTCGTCATCGTGACGGGCGCGGCGCGCGGATTGGGCGCCGTCGTCGCGAAGCATTTTCACAGCGCGGGTTACAAGGTCGCGCTGGCCGATATCGCATTCGATGCCGCGAACGCGCTCGCCACTGAACTCAGCGCGGATCACGACACCGCGTGCGCAATCGCCCTCGACGTGACGCGCAAGGAAGACTTCGAGGCCGCACGCGATACGTTGATCGCCCGCTGGGGCCGGGTCGATGTGCTCGTCAACAACGCGGGCGCTTCCAAGGTAGTGCCCGTGATGGAGATTAGCGCCGAGCAGTTCGATCAGGTCATGGACATCAACCTGCGCAGCGTGCTGTTCGGCTGCCAGGTGTTCGGCCAGTACTTCGCCGATCGCGGCGTGGGACGCATCGTCAATATCGCCTCGCTCGCGGGGCAGAACGGCGGCTCGGCGACGGGCGCGCACTATGCAGCGGCAAAAGGCGGTGCGATCACATTGACCAAGGTGTTCGCGCGCGATCTCGCGGCGCGTGGCGTGACCGTCAACGCCATTTCGCCGGGGCCGCTCGATCTGCCTATCGTTCACGAAAGCGTGCCCGCCGACAAACTCGACAAGGTGATCTCGAGCATTCCCGTCGGGCGTCTCGGGTCGGCGGATTATGTTGCGCAGGTCGCGTTGCTGCTCGCATCGGGCGATGCGTATTTTGCCAACGGCGCCTGCTGGGATGTGAATGGCGGGCTTTATATGCGCTGATGCGCAGGCTGAAACCGGCGCGACGTTCAGGCTGTCAAGTCGCGCCGGCAGGTTTTACTCACGGCCCTCGCCGGGACTCCAGACGGCCATCACATCGCGCACCAGCGTCGCGATCGACGACGCGCCGAGTTTGTCCTTGATGCTTGCGCGATGCACGTCGACCGTCTTCACGCTGATCGACAGATCCGACGCAATGCGCTTACTGCCCTTGCCGTCCAGCACGCCGCGCAGCACTTCCTTTTCCCGTGCCGTCAGCGATTCGATCCGTTGACGCAACTCGCGGTGCTTCTGGTCGGCCGCATGCCGTTGCGTCGCAAGTTTCATCGCACGCTGGATGCGTTCGAGCATCTGCTGCGAGTTGTACGGCTTCTCGACGAAATCGATCGCGCCGTTCTGCAGCGCACGCACCGACATAGGTATATCGCCGTGCCCGCTCACGAAGATGATCGGCAAGGTTGCGCCGCGCGCGTTGAGCTCCGCCTGCACGTCGAAACCACTCGTCTCGGGCATGCGAACGTCGAGCACGAGACACGCGGGCGTGTTGGCGTCGAAGGCCTTCAGGAAGTCTGCGGCGTTCGCGAACCCTTCCGACTTCACGCCCACCGACTCCAGCAGCCACGCGAGCGACGTGCGCATGCCGTTGTCGTCGTCGACGATATATACGACGGGCGCGGGCGGTGCGGTGGGCGGGACCTTGCTGGCTGGACTCATATGTGGAACCTGTTGGCCACGCGCGCCGTATGGGGTGCGGCTGTCTCTGCGCGTTGCCTGTGTGATTTTGTGAAGTCCCATCATAACCAGCGCAAATTCGCGTGAAAAGCCTTCTTTGCAGGCTTTTTCGCATGGCTGGGCCCGATGCGGAAATGCGTGTCTTACGCAACCTGGTAAAACCTTTAGTCGACTCGGGAAGCTCGCCAGCACGCGTGCCGCTCGCGCGGATTTTTTTCGTGCGGCACGTGCCGTACGCTTGATGCATGTGATCGTCGCGCGCACAACCATCGCGGGTGAACGGTCGATTCGCAGCGAACCCCATGCAGGAAGCCACGCTCATGTCCGCTATGTCCACTACGTCCGATTCTCAACGCCCGACCATGCTCGACCCGGACGACGCGCGCAAGCAGTTCCGCCAGGCAATGGCGCATCTGGGTGCCGCCGTCAATGTCATCACGACCTCCGGCCCATCAGGGCGCTGCGGCATTACCGCGAGCGCGGTCTGCTCCGTGACCGACGCGCCGCCCACGCTGCTCGTCTGCATGAACCGTTCGAGCGCGATGCATGCCGTATTCGAAAGCAACCGCAACGTATGCATCAACGTGCTGCCAGCCCATCACGAACTGCTCGCGCGGCACTTCGCCGGTCTCACGCAACTGCCGATGGACGCACGCTTCACCTTGCCGGTGTGGGACGAGGGCCTGCATGGCGTGCCCGTGCTGCGCGATGCGCTCGCGAGCCTGCAGGGAACGATCGTCGAGTTGAAGGAGGTGGGCTCGCACTCGGTGATGTTCGTTGAAGCCGTACAGATCCGTGTGTGCGCCGACGGTGACAGCCTCATCTACTTCGATCGACAGTTCCATTGCGTGCCGAGGCTGTGCGCGGCGTGAGCACCGCTGCGCCGGGCGTTGTTACCCTGAGTTACTTTTATCGCAACGCTGTAGCACCTGTGTCGAACAGGCGCCCCTAGACTGAAGCCGTACCTCAGTCACGCGCATCCATGCGCAGGGAGCAAAAATGAAGAAGATGATGCTTGGTGCAGCTATTGGTGTAGCAATGCTGGCCGCTTCGGCTGCGGCTTCGGCACATGTCGACGTGGCCGTCGGTTTAGGCGTGCCGGGTGTAGTGGTGCCCGCTCAACCTGTGTACGCTGCTCCTGCCCCCGTTGCCGTCGGCTATGGCGATGACTGGCGCGCGCGTCGGGAATGGCGTGAACATGAGTGGCGCGAACGCGAATGGCGCCGCCATCAGGCTTGGCGTGAGCACGAGTGGCGCGAGCGTCAACGCTGGGGGTATTGATCGGGACTCGTCGCGCGTTGCAACGTTGAACGCGTGATGTTCCATCGCCTCGCCGTGGCCGGATCACTTCCGGCTGCCGCGAGGCGATGTCGTTTCTGTGGCGTCACACGCCAGGCTTCCAGGGCCACGAAGGATACAGGCGCCCGTCGCTCTCGACGCTCTCGCGTGACTGATCGCCAACCTCGTCCACGCGCTCGATGTCGGCATCAGCCGTGGGCGTGTCGACATCATTCGGGGCTTGCGCCGATTCAACTTCGAGCTTCGGCATCTGGGCCAGCTCTTCTGCCGCTTCTGCAAAAGGCAACCCGTCGCCGAACCATTCGACTTCGCGCTTCATCGCGTCGATGTAGGCTCGCCATCCCGAGGGATTATCCGCAAACAGATTGTCTTGCACCGCTAGCGCGAGCGCGCTGTAGTCGACCTGTTCATCGAGCAGCCGCACGGGCCATTTCTCGAACGACGCGCTCGCGCGTTTAGCGAACTCAGTCGTCTTCATCTTCGCCGATACCGCCGCAAGCCATTCATGCGCGCCAAGCTCCGCATGCGCGTTCAGCAGATGATGCAGCGTGTGATGTTTTGCATCGGCGGCAAGCGCCGCGGAGATGGCCTGCAATGCGTCGCCCAGATGCAGCAGCAGCGCGCGTCGTTCAAAAGCGTCTTTCATCGAAACATGTCCATGCATAAGTCTCGCGCACCTTAACGGCTGGCGCGCGATGTGAAGCGGTAATCGTGAATTGGCCGGGCGCTACGAGCGAAGGCCGAAGAAGCCCTGCCACAGCGAATCGAAGACACCCGGAGTACGCTGCTCCTGCGCGGGCTTGTCGTGTTTCGACGCCGCTGCGGGCTGCGCCTGCGAAAGCGCGTCTTGCGTAACGGATTCGGACTCTGCCGCCGCAGCCGCCTGCGCATCGACGGATTCGGCCGACTGCGCCGCGCGCCGCGACTCCTGCAACGCCCACACGCTGTCGGCGATGCGCTGCGCCATGTCGGCGTCGCACTCGCGACCGAGCAGCACGCCGAACAGCACGTCGCGGTTATAACCTTCACCGGCGTAGCGCATGGCCACACCCACCATCTGCGTGTACTTCGCCTCGGCGGCAGCCTGTGCCTTGCGCGCTAGTGCCGCCTCGACTTCCTTCTGGCGCTTTTCAAGCGCTTCCCATCGACGCATTTCCTGCTCATAGACGGTGTCGTACACCTTGCGCTGGGTTTCGTCGGAGAGGATTGCGTATGCATCCTTGATCTCCTGGAACGCTGCGCGCGCGACATCTTCCTGTCCGACATTGCGATCGGGATGCCACTTCATCGCGGCCTTCCGGTACGCCCGTTTGATCTCTTCCCAGGTGGCGTCTTGAGACACGCCAAGCTTCGCGTAAAGGGTCATGTCGCGTTGGGTCTCGGTTTGCAGATGACGGTCAGGTTCATCGTAGCACGGCACTTGATGTCGCTAGAAACGCTCTGGTCCGACGAAAGCGATCACGTGTGGGCCTTGTCAGGCACCAAATTTGCGAAACGCTACGCGATGCGCGCATGCATCGCAGATGATCGGGTGTCCCATGAGCCAAGACAGCAACGCCGAAGAACGACAGCGAGAAACGACCGTTCGCACCAGTTCCGTTGATCGGCCCGAAAAGGCCGGCGCCGAATCGCCGCATCTGGACGAAGGCGAAAAAGATCAGGCCGCGCAGCACACCGCGCCACACGCGCTGATGCTGCATGAGATCGTGCGAGAAGAAGGCGAAGCGGCGCTCGAACGCACGGTGATCGCGCTCATGTGGTCGTCGCTCGCAGCGGGACTGTCGATGGGCTTCTCGTTTCTCACGACAGCCGTTCTCCAGGCCGGCCTGCCGGACACGCAGTGGCGTCATCTGGTGTCGAGCTTCGGATACACGACGGGCTTCGTGCTCGTCATCATGGGGCGCCAGCAATTGTTCAGCGAAAGCACGCTGACGGTCGTGCTGCCCGTGCTCACGCGGCGCGAGCTGGACTGTTTTCTGAAGGCACTGCGGTTGTGGGTCGTCGTGCTGTGCTGCAACGTGGTCAGCTCGTGGATCTTCGCGGCGATGCTGCGCCTGCCGGGCGTGTTCGAAGCGGATGTCGTCGACGCCCTCGACGAAACGTCGCGGGCCGCCATCGGTCCCGTCGACACTTTTCCTACCTTCATGCGCGCGGTGTTCGGCGGCTGGCTGATCGCGCTGATGGTGTGGCTGTTGCCGAGCGCGCGCTCCGCACGCCTTTTGACGGTGGTGCTGATCACCTGGGTCGTCGCCGTGGCGAAGCTGTCGCACATCATCGCGGGATCGACGGAGGTGGCCTATGCGGTGCTGGCGGGCGATGCGTCGCTTGCCGACTACTTCGGCCGCTTTCTGCTGCCGACGCTCGCGGGCAACATCGTGGGCGGCATGTCGCTTGTCGCGCTGCTCAATCATGCAGCGATCGCACCCGAAATCAGCGAACGGCGCTGAGTCTCGTTCATCCGGCGCACGCCTGAATACATCTGTAGCGATGATGTTTTCTCATGCGAATGTGTGCTGACGCACACAGCGCGCTGCGCGTAGACGCGCCGTCACATTTCCGACATACATGTCCCGCAAGATCGGTCCCCGGCAATAAAAAGTAAGAAATCGCGTAAGAAACCTTGCGCCCGGTCGCCCGTTTGCTTTCTTTTGCCGTACGCGCCCGGCGCCGCCTTCATTGCATTGCTCCGTTCAAGGGACATTCCTGTGCTGCGCTTATCGCTCTTCACCCGCACCATGATCGGTGCCGTCGCTTCGCTCGCGGCCCTCGCCGCTGCCCCCGCCGCTCATGCTTCTGTCGATCTGATCGCGATCGGCAAGCTCGACGGCAATCTGCTCGACAAGTCGAAAGAGACATCGGGCAAGCTCGAAAACGGTGCGCCCGGCAATCTGCTCGGCGGCCTCGGTTCGGGCCTCGGCTACGCGGGCTGCCATACGTTCCTCGCGGTGCCCGATCGCGGCCCGAACGCGATCTCGTACAACAAGGCGATCGACGATACGGCCTCGTACATCAACCGCTTCCAGACGCTGCGTCTGCATCTGAAAGACGCGCCGAAAGGTTCTTCACTGCCGTTCACGCTGACGCCGAAGCTCGTCGACACGACGCTGCTGCACACGTCGGACCGCCTCGTCTACGGCACGGGTGCCGCGTACGGCGTGCCCAATGGCGCGCCGAAACTGAACCGCGACAATCACACGAACTACCTCACGGGCCGCTCGGACAACTTCGATCCGACGCATCTGTCGACGTATCCGCTCGACGGCCGCTTCGATCCCGAGAGCATCCGCATTGCGAACGACGGCGACAGCGTGTTCATCTCCGATGAGTACGGCCCTTACGTGTATCGCTTCGATCGCAAGAGCGGCCGCCGCATCGCGACGTACAAGCTGCCCGACACATTCGCCGTGTCGACGCTCGCGCCTGTGGGCGACAACGAGATCAGCATGAACACGTCGGGCCGCGTCGCGAACAAGGGCATGGAAGGCCTTGCGATTTCACCTGACGGCAGCACGCTGTACGGCGCGATGCAAAGCCCGCTGATTCAGGATGGCGGCACCAATGCGCAATACACGCGCATCGTGAAGATCGACATCCGCTCGGGCCGCACGACGCAATACGCGTATCCGCTGACGAACATCGGCACGGCAGCGAAGCCGAAGTACCCGACCATCAGCGACGTGCTGGCGATCAACGATCACGAACTGCTCGTCGACGAGCGTGATGGCAAGGGTCTTGGCGACAATTCGACGGCAGCGTTCAAGCAGATCAACCGCATCGACCTGACGGGCGCGCAGGACGTGAGCCAGGCGAGCGGTGAAAGTGGTCTTGCGCCGTATGCCGTGAAGAAAACGCTGTTCCTGGATATCGTCGCTGCGTTGACGAAGTACGGGTACAACGCGAACGACATTCCCGCGAAGATCGAAGGCATCGCGTTCGGGCCGGATGTCACGGTGCACGGTGTGAAGAAGCACACGCTCTATGTCGCGAATGACAACGACTTCCTCGCGACGGTCACCGATACGAATCATCCGGCGGGGATCGCGAATCCGAATCAGTTTTTTGTTTTTGCAATTGATAGTGCTGATTTGCCTGATTATGTCGCGCAGCGTCTGCCGGGAGAGGTCAAAAGTGGTCATGATCATGACGAGGCTTGTCGTCGTGATGATGACGATGATCATGATGGGCATGGGCACTGATGTCGTTGGCTGATTTCCTGCGTTCCTGATTGATGATTTTTGTTTTTGTTTTGGTTTTGCTTTGAGCCGGCATCCGCGATTTGCTTTCGTGCTTCAGGCGTCGCCCCTGTGCGGGGCGGCACCTACTTTTCTTTGCCGCGGCAAAGAAAAGTAGGCAAAAGAAAGCCGCTCAACACCGCCAGTTCTTGTTCCCGCCTGAGGGCCCCCAACGGGTCCTCTTCTTCATGCGGCGTCGCCCTTCTCGATGCCCGCTGCCAACGCTTTGAATGAGCGCCTCACCCGCTTCACACTCCCGCGTCGCCACACGCGCGATCAAATCTCCCACGTTCTATAGCGGCAAACTGTGTGTAGGCTGTCGCGGCGTACACGCATCACTCCAGACTGAAAACCACGGTCGGTGTTGTAAGAACGCTGAGGTGTGAAGCACTACGACCTACACACAGTTTGCCACCTGGGCGGCCGTAACCATTCGCTGCCGCTGGCTGCGCTACGGGTGCTTGAAGTGGGTGAGGCGTCTAGCCAACGCGTTGGCGACGGGCACCAAACCAGGCAAGTTGCCGTGTGAAGCGGAGGACCCGTTGGGGGCCCTCAGGCGGTGGTCAAGAGCGGGCGGTGTTAGCCCGCTTTCTTTGCTTACTTTCTTTGCGGCGGCAAAGAAAGTAAGTGCCGCCCCGCACAGGGGCAACGCTTGCGCCGCGTAGGCGCTAACGCGGATGCCAGCGAAAACACCAGCAAACCAAAACCAAACCAAACCCGGCTAAAATCAACCCATGAAAACCCCCGTGTCCCCAGCCACGCGGCAACCCAGCCTAAGGGAACCCGAATTCCCGCTGCACGCGCCAAGCGTAGCATCCATCACATTAGCCGCGGCGATCGCCCTAATCTCATGGCTCGCGTTCGCTGCGCAAATCGATGTCACCGTGCATCGAATGTTATCGCGCGGCTATGGCGTGATGGACGGCATCGAGCGGCTCACGAGTTACCTCACCAATCTGACTATCTTCACCTGCGCAGTGTGCTTTACCTGCGTCGCCTGCTGCACGCGCTGCAGTCCGCCTCTCGTGCGGTTCTTCCTCCGACCCACGGTCATAACGGCTGTGACCTGCTATATCGTGTTCGTAGGGTTCGCGTACAACCTGCTGCTGCGGCATCTGTGGACGCCATCGGGCTGGCGCATGCTGCTCAACGAAAGCCTGCACACCGTCGTGCCGCTGCTCGTCGCGCTCTACTGGCTGCTGTTCGTGCCGCGCTTTCATCTGAGGCTGCGCCATCTGCTGTGGTGGCTCGTGTATCCACTCGGCTATCTCGCGCTGACCATGGTGCGCGGTGCGTTTTCGGACTTCTATCCCTACCCGTTCATCGACGTCGGCGAACTGGGCTACCAACGCGCGCTGATCAACGCAAGCCTGCTCGTGCTCGCGTTCATGCTGCTGATGGCCGTGTTCGTCGCCATCAATCACCGGCGGCCGATTCCGTCCATCGCGTCTGCTTCACCGCCTCGCCCACAAGAGAACGATCATGACAACAACCCGGCGTGAATTCATCGTTGCAGGGCTCGGCTCCGCAGTCGGCCTGTGTGCGGCACTTGCCGCCAGCCGCGACGCGCGTGCCGACGACAAATTGAGCGAAAGCGATCCCGCCGCGCAAGCGGTCGGTTATGTCATCGTCGCCGCAAAAGTCGACAAGAAGCGCTTTCCCGATTACAAGGCAGGACAGACCTGCAACAACTGCTCGCTGTTCCAGGGCAACCCGACGGACGCATGGGGCGGTTGCACACTGTTCGACACGAAGCAGGTAGCGGGCGGCGGCTGGTGCAGTTCTTACACGAACATGTAGCGCACATCGCGGCGGCGATGTTCGGTTAGTATCGGGCGCGTGACTGGCTGTCTTCGCATGCGGCCGTGTCGTTGATCGCGTTGTGCTCCCACGACTTCATAAAAATCGCCTGACCCGATGCAAACGTCCGACACGTCTTGCCGGCTGTCCTTCCGTTTGCCTGCGCGCAGTGCGCGACGACGTGCGATAGCACGCGTTGCCGCGTACTGCCTGCTCGGCATCGTGTCGCAGGCCCGCGCGCAAGGTTCTGTCACCCTCTATGGGCTGATCGACACCAGCATCGAAGTGACGAATCCCGGTAGCGGTTATGTCGCACGCATGGACTCGGGCGCATATCGCGGCACGCGCCTGGGCCTGCACGGCAGCGAGCCGCTCGGCAACGGTAATAACCTCGTCTTCACGCTCGAAAACGGCTTCGATTCGGCAGGCGGAGCGTTCTCGGTACCGGGCAGCATCTTCAACCGGCAGGCATGGATCGGCGCACAGGGCGGATGGGGCGAACTACGCGTCGGGCGTCAGTATTCGCCCATCTACATCCCGTTCAAGGGACAACTCGACGCGTTCGGCGCCGGCACCATTGCATCCGGCCTGAACAACCTGTCGAAGATCACGCCGTACACCGACAACGCATTTGCTTACCTGTCGCCGACCATTGCGGGTTTCAGCGCGACGGGCATGGTGGCGCTGCGCGATCCCGGCGACGGTAACGGCATCGGCGGCTACTACGTGACGGCCGAGTGGGCGCTCGGTGGGATGAAGCTGTTGTACGCGCATCAGCAGACGCATGGCGACGGCGCGTTGCGCGCGAACTTCGCGGGCGCGTCGTATCAATGGGGAGCACTCACAGGATTCGTCGCGTACTTCAATGGCGACGGCGGAACGCCGCGCTATCACGACGATGGACTGTCAGTGTCCGCACTGTGGCAGATCACACCACAAGCGAGTGCATCCGTCGGCTATGCGCATGCACGCGACCGCAGCGGCGGCGACAACGATGCCGACCAGTTCAGCATCGCGTTCGACTATCAGGTATCGAAGGCGCTGCTGCTCTATCTCAGCGCAGCCGACCTCGAAAACCGCGGACAGGCCACGTTCACGCTGCGCGGTGTGAATGTGACGGGTATCCCCGTCGCCTATCCTGGCGCACCCGTGCGTGGCGTGCAGGTCGGGATGATCGAGCGCTTCTAGCGCGATGCATTATCGTGCCTGCCGAACTATCGTTCACACCTCTGCAATCGGATGCCGCTGACGGATGGCACATGCATTGCGGTTTGATCGATGTGTCGAACTGCACTCGAGATATCCACGCGATGAACCAGACTGCGCTTCCTGTCCCTCCCGTTTCACCTTTTTCACCTTTTCAGACGGGCATCCGCCTGCACACGCCGATGCCACCCGAGATCGAACCCGATCCGACACCGCCGCCTGACGACGATCCCGATCGCGACCCCAGTTCCCCGCCCATTCCCGGACGCGAGCCGGACCGCGCACCGCCGAGCGAGGAACCGCCGGCAGGCGATCCACCCGAGCGCGCACCGCCAATGCGGGCTACCGAGGCTGCGCGTTGAGCGATCCGCAGTTGGACGTCAAAGCTGGGAGTCGAGCAACGCGACCACGCGCTCAACAAGCTTTTCGGTCCAGGGGCGCCCGTTCCAGTCGTCGAGCGTCACGCGCTTCGATTTCGCGAGATCGTCCGCGAAGATCTGCGTCTGACGGCGCGCAAACGTCGCGTCGTAGATGTTGAGGTTCGCTTCATCGTTGAGCTTGAACGAGCGCGAATCGAAGTTGGTCGAGCCGACTGAAACGAGAAATTCGTCGACGACCAGCAGCTTGACGTGGAACATCGTCGGCTGATACTCGAACATCTGCACGCCCGCTTCGAGCAACGGCCCCCAGCATGCACGCGACGCTTCGCGCACGGTATGCGTGTCGATATGTCTGCCCGGTGTGATGATCTGCACGTCGACGCCCCGCTTCGCCGCCTCGACGATCGCGTTGATCGTCAGCTTGTCGGGCACGAAGTAGGCGCTGGCGAGATGGATCGAGCGCGTTGCTGCCGTGATCGCCATCAGATACATCAACTGCATGTCGTCGCTGCCGCCCGAGGGCGAGCTGCTGAACATATGCGCGAGACCGTCACCCGCTTCATCGGCTGCAGGAAAATAGTCGGGCCCATGCAATACATTGCCGGTCGCCTTGATCCAGTTGTCCATGAACACGGCTTGCATATGGCCAACCACGGGGCCCGTCACGCGGAAATGGGTGTCACGCCAGTGCTTGTCGTCCTGTGCATGCCCCGTCCATTCCTGTGCGATGCCGACACCGCCCGTGAAGCCGATGCGTCCGTCGATCACCAGCAGCTTGCGGTGCGTCCGATCGTTCATGCGGCCGAGCCCCGTCCAGTGCGGCTTGTGATACTGGATCACCTCTGCGCCTGCACTTCTGAGCATCTCAAGGTAGCGCGTCTCCATCTTCTGTGAGCCGACCCAGTCGAGCAGCACATGCACTGCAATGCCTGCGCGAGCCTTCTCCGACAGCGCACGCGCAACCTGTTCGCCGATCTCGCCGGACCAGTAGATGAAGGTTTCAAACGTAATGGTTTTCTGCGCGGTGGCAATCCCTTCGAGCATCGACGGAAAAATTTCGTCGCCGTTGACGAGCACGTCGAAGCAGTTTCCGGACGAAACGGGCGGCCCAAGCAGCAGACCCATAGAGCGCATGAACTGAGGATCGTCACTGCCGTACCGGCGCTCGATCTTGTGCTCGATCTTCTTCTCGCCCGTGGACAGATTGGCGATCGCGAGCACGACGACCAGCGTGACCACGGCGGTGACCAGGATCGTCAGCATGCGCCGCGTCTAGCGGAAGAAGGTGCGTTCAGGCCCGACGCGCGCCACACAGTCAACAGCGGGTCAACGGCGGTGCGCGTCGGGACGACGGCATTACCAGTCGGGATTGTTGACTTCCTGGCGGTAGCCATAGACATTGTTGACGAGTCGATGCGGGCGTCCGCCTGCCTGCATCGCTTCGCGCCAGTTGCTGAGCGTGGCGAGCGAATCGGTGTGCAGTACCGCGTACGGTTTGCCGGAAATGTCCCCACTCGTGGACGTGCCGGGGAAGAACTCGATTGCAGTGTCGTCGACAGCGAGCAGCATGCGCATATCCGTTTGCAGGATCTGCATTTCATACAGCGTGGCGGGTGTCATGGCGTGGCGCTCCAGTGCATCGGAATGGTTCTAGACCGTGGGAGCCGACCATGATGATCGACGGGTTGGCGACGACGGTTTTCGAAGGAACGGGCTTCATGCCGTGGCGGCGAGTGGCGACGAATGAAGCCCAGCCGCATATTGAAAGCAAGCGGCATACCCAATACGTGCTCGATACGGGGCGCGGCTTACGCCGGATGGCCGGTTGGATCTTTGAAAAAAAGTCCAACGGAAGGGGTGAAAATTACGCGGCGCTGCTCGCTGGCCTGCGCCGACAGGCGCGCCAGCTTCGTATTGCGCTCGCGGTCGAGGAGTCAGTCGACGGGCAGCTGGTCGCAGGCGTTGGTCGCCGTCGACGCGCAAATGAACGAGTAGTCGCCGCTCCAGCGCACTGCGGCGGCGCTCGCATGCACGGCGTCCTGGAAACCAGGCGACGTTTCCCACGCGATGTAGCCGGAGCACAGCACAGCGGACATCACGACGAGAGAAAAGGCAATTTTTTCGAAGATCTGAAAACGGGGCGACATGGCAATCTCTTCCTATAAGCTCGCATTTTATCTCAATACTAGGGTTTTCACCTATGAGAATTGCGGCTTTGCAACATGTCACTAAGACAATGCACGCTCGTGTGCGCACTGCCTGCGCCCGATAACGGCGCACGGGGTGCATGAAGAGGCATTAGAGATGGGCAAATCAGAGCGCCAAGCGGTGCATTGAGCGCGAGACGGGGATGCTGGGAACATCGGCGGACGGCAAGCAGGAGCCTGCCGCCGCCGGATACGCATCACGCGAAAGGTGTCTCCGACTGACGCACGCGCGCGGGCTCCCCGCGGTGCGTGCGAGGCGCATCAGAGGTCTTGCAGCCGGCTTCTTCGAGTACAGTGCGCGCGCGCTCGCGCATGTCGGCGGCGGCGAGCTGCGCGTCCGCGCCGCTCACCCAGACAGCGAGCCGCACGGCTGCGCCACCGCCGCGTTGGTAATCGGCCGCCGTCACGACGGGTGCGAGCGTCGTGCCGCCCAGCACGCGCGGGTCGCCGGCAACCATTTTCTTCAGCGCCTCGATCGCGCTCGCAACGTCCTTGCGCTGCGCAATCCCGACTTCCACCTCGACGCGCTGCGTGCCGCCGCTGCTGTAATTGATCACCGGATTGCTCCAGATCTGGCTGTTCGGAACAAAAACAGCATTGCCGTCGCTGCGTTCGATGCGTGTCGTGAAGAGCCCCACTTCACGTACGATGCCCGCGGTCGCGCCCGATCCTTCGATCACATCGCCGGCACGAAATGGCCGTAGCATCAGCAACATAATGCCGGCTGCAATATTCTGCAGTGTCCCCTGCAGCGCGAGGCCGATCGCGAGTCCGGCCGCGCCGAGCACGGCCAGCACGCTGGCTGTTGCGACCCCGACTTCACTGAGTGCAGCAAACAGCACGAGCACGCGCACGGCCCACGTGCCGATTGCATTGATCATCGGTGCGAGCGTCGGGTCGGCATGCGTGCGTGACATGGCCTTCGACAGAAATCCGCCGATCCGGTTGGACAGCCACCATCCGGCAATCAGGATCAGGATCGCAACACCCGCATGCATCAGGTCTTGCGTGAGCGTGACGAGCAGCGAGGGTTGCAGGTGAAAAACGCGTGCGAGCAGATCATCCATGGTTCGTATCGATGGTTTGAAAAGAGGAAGCACAACGATCGCCGTAATGTCGCGTAACGGACCACGCGGGAACGCCTGTTACCACGGCGCGGCAAGCGCAAGCGACTTGCTCTAAACTGGCGGCCCGAACGATGTCTCGACAGCACATGCGATTGCGTTGAGCTATTTCCGTCCAAGCGCGTGCAAATGCGGTGCCTGAGCACCAATCCAGGCGCAACCGTGCAGGCTGCACGCGGAAACCGGCCCGTTATATGGGACGACCCTCCATCTATCGATGAAAAAACCATCCGCCGACGCCAGCGACCCGGTCAACCCGTCCCCCCGCTCTACCGCCGCCGACACCTTCGACAAGCTCGTCGACGACACCGTCCGCGAACCCGAAATCAGCCTGCCTCGACAGACGCCATTCCAGCGTTTCTGGTGCACCCGCGTGCTGTCGTCGATGTCGTTTCAGATGCTCGCCGTCGCGATGGGGTGGCACATCTACGCGCTCACGCACAGCGCATTCGCACTCGGCCTGGTCGGTCTCGCGCAATTCCTGCCGATGTTCGTGCTGACCCTCGTGGTCGGCCAGGTCGCCGACCGTTACGACCGGCGACGCATTGCAGCGATTTGCCAGGGGCTCGAATGCACGGCTGCGGCGCTCTTCGCGTGGGGCACCTTCGACGGCTGGATCAGCGCGCCCGTGATCTACGTGCTTGCCGCATGCGTGGGCGCAGCGCGGGCCTTCGAGTCGCCCGCCGTCGCGTCGCTGCTGCCCGGCGTCGTGCCGCGCGCGCAGCTTTCGCAGGCGACGGCATGGGCCACGTCGGCGAACCAGGCTGCGCAGATCGCCGGCCCTGCACTCGGCGGCCTGCTCTACGGCATTGGACCGGGCGCCGCGTATCTGGCGTGCACGCTGTCGTTCGCGCTCGCTTCCGCGGCTGTCAGCACGATTCCGCTACGCACGAAGCCCGTGCCGCGCGCGCCCGTCACGCTCGAATCGGTGTTCTCGGGCGTGCGGTTCATCCGCAGTCAGCCGGTAATTCTCGGCGCACTGTCGCTCGATCTGTTCGCGGTGTTATTTGGCGGCGCAACCGCCCTGCTGCCGATCTTCGCGCGCGATGTGCTGCACGCCGGGCCGCTCGGTCTCGGGCTGCTGCGTTCGGCCTCCGCTGTCGGCGCGCTTGGCGGCACGATCTGGCTTGCGCACTTTCCGCTGCGTAACCGGCCAGGTGCCGCGATGTTCGGCGGCGTGATCGCGTTCGGCATCGCGACGCTCGTGTTCGGGCTGTCGCACTCGTTCATCGTGTCGTTCTTTGCGTTGATGGCGCTTGGCGCGTCGGATGTGATCAGCGTGGTCGTGCGGCTCTCGCTCGTGCAACTGCGCACGCCCGACGAAATGCTCGGCCGTGTGAGCGCAGTCAATTCGCTGTTTATCGGCACGTCGAACCAGCTTGGCGAGTTCGAGTCGGGGCTGACGGCCGGCTGGTGGGGCGCGCAGCCCGCCGTGCTGGTCGGCGGATGCGCGACGATTGCCATCGCGCTGTTGTGGATGAAGCTGTTTCCGGAGCTGCGCCGCACGCGCACGCTGGAACGCGAAGAACAACACGAAGTGACGGCATAGCGCTTTGGCGTTGGTTGCCACGATGCGGCGCGCGATCAGGCGCGCTCATTGCAAGTCCAGCTGGGTAGATCGGCCGCAAACAGGCACGTGTGCATTGCACATGCACACGCTTGCGCGGCCATCCCTGCCTAGGAGACGCACATGCACCCGACCCGACGCGCCCGCCGTATCCATTCGATTCATATGATCGTCACGCTGACCGCGCTCGCGAGCGCCACGCTGATATCGTTGCCGGCCCGCGCCGACGACGCACCGAGCCCCTGCACCGCGCTCAAGCGCATCGTTGCGGCCGCGCCCACGGGCTTTTCCCAACTGACGCCGGACGACGGCAAAGGCGTCGCGCAGCCGTACGGCGACGACGCGCAATGCGGCGCTGCAAAAGGCAGCTACGAGTGCTCGTGGACGCCGAGCGGTGGCGTGGGATCGAGCACAGCGGCGTTACAGGCGGTCGCCGCCGACATCGCGTCATGCCTGCCCGACGCCACGCATGATGTGAATTCGCCCGCGCGCCAGCATTTTTACGTCGGCCCGCGCGAGGCGCGCACGCAGATCACTGCGATGCCTGCGGGCGCAAGCAAGGTGAAACTGGTGGTCTCAGGCAAGTAGCGAAAAAACGCCGCGACGCTATTCGAAACTATTCGATCCGATACCAGACGCGAATGCCCGAATACCAGTGACTCACGCTGGTGTCGTCGCCGGAACCGAACGTCGACAGACTTTCGACGTTGATCACGTCGACCTTGTTTTCCTCGATCCACGCATTCGCGCGATCGACGAGCGCAGCGGCGTTTTCGTATACATGGCCCCGAATCACGTGGCGTTGCAGAACCTGGCGATCGAAATCGTGGAACGCGATCTTGCTCATGAGTTGTCTCCGACAGGCTGTTTTAATGGTTGATGCCTGCCGCGAGTCTATCAATCACGGGACGGGAGCGGCAATTGCTCGATCATCGACAGGCAATGTCCTGAGGGAGTGATCATGAATAGCGACAAGCAGAAAACGTCGGCCGCGGCCGGCCCGGGCGGCGACATCGAACACCCGAAGCACCCGGTTCATAGCGACAACGAAAAGAGCAAGATGCCCGAGCGGCATGACGAAAATCGCAAGCAATCGCCGGCGGATCGTCCGGGTAAAAAATCCGGCGAAGGCGAAACATCCGTCGGCTAGAGAGGTTGGATTTCGCTTGATGCAATCGCGCGCAAGTGCGGTCATTCGCAGCAAGAAATACGGCGGCCTGCACATTTTGCAGGGCCGCCGGTTTTTTTTCGGCGCGCTTCGCGCATTGTCTGCCGTTCGGAACGACGCACGCTGCATTTTTTACTGAATTATTTCTGGTTATTTTTCCGTGCCCTTCAACTACCTTGCCGTTTGCGGCGAAAGATTTCGTAATGTGAAGCATCGCTGCCTTTGGTTAATGGAGCGAGCGGAAAACGATGACGACATCCTGCAAGGTTTCCATTTGCGTGCCGACCTACAACCGGCCTGAACTGATCGTCCAGTGTCTGGACTCGTGTCTCGCGCAGACACACGCGAACGTCGAAATCCTGATTGGCGACGATTCGACCGACGACCGCACACAGCGCCTGATCGAAGCGCGTTACGCGCACGATGCGCGCATTCGTTACGTCAGGAATGAACCGTCGCTCGGTCAGGCGCGCAACGTCGCGAGTCTGTTTGCACGCGCGAGCGGTGACAAGATCACACTGATTCACGACGACGACTATCTTGTCCACGACGGCATCGCGAGTTTGCTGGCGCTGTGGCAGCAGCATCCGCAACTCGAAGTCGCGTTCGCAGACCAGTATGAAGTCGATGCGCAAGGCCACGTCGACACAGTGAAAAGCGCGACGCTCAACGCGGACTTCTATCGCACGGCACAAGCGCAAGGCTTGCAGAAGCAACCGGGACGCACAGGTCTCGTGCAGATGTTCCCGAACAACGGCTGGATGGCCAATGCCGATCTCGTCAAGCACATCAGCTATCGTGACGACGTCGGCACGTGTTGCGATTACGTGTTCGGCACCGAGTTATGTCTTGCCGCGTCGCAGGTGTATTACCTGCATCGCTATGTGTCGTATTACCGCAAGACGGACGTGTCGATTTCGCACAGCACGCGTGGGTCGACGGTTGCCGCCACGCTGACGGCATTCGAGTTCGTGACGGCGCTCAGGCTTGATGCGTCGCTTGAACCCGCTCGACGGCTTGCGTTGCGAAGGCTCGCGCCGATTGTCGTGTCACTGTATGCGAAGAATCATGCGCCGCTTGCCGCGCTGCGTGTGGCGATGGAGCATCCGTATGCTTATGCGTATGGGTTCGATGCTCGCTTTTACTATCATCTGTCGTTGATCTTGCGGGCGGTTATCGCGTTGAAGGGGCGTGGGTTGCCGCCTTCGGCGCCGCGGTTTCCATGATTTTTTTGCGCGCTGTTGGCATCCGCGAAGCGCCTACGCGGCGCAGGCGTTGCCCCTGTGCGGGGCGGAACTTACCTTGGCTTGTCTTGCGATGCTGGTCGGTTTGCTTTTGTTGTCGCTGGCATCCGCGGTTTGTTATTGGTTCTTCAAGCGTTGCCCCTGTGCGGGGCGGCACTTACTTTCTTTGCCGCCGCAAAGAAAGTAAGCAAAGAAAGCGGGCTAACACCGCCCGTTCTTGACCATCGCCTGAGGGCCCCCAACGGGTCCTCTCCTTCACACGGCAACTTCTCAGTCACCGCCCCTTGCCAGCGCCTCGAACAGGCGCCTGACCCACTTCAATCACCCGTAGCGCAGCCAGCGGCAGCGAATGGTTGATGCCGCCCAGGTGGCAAACTGTGTGTAGGTCGTAGTGCTCCACGCGTCAGCGTTTCTACGACACCGATCGTGCTTTTCAGTCCGGAGTGATGCGTGTGCGGCGCGAAAGCCAACACACAGTTTGCCGCTATAGAACGCGGGCAATTTGACTACGTGTGCGCCGACGCGGGAGTGTGAAGTGGGTGATGAGCCAGTTCGAAGCGCTGGCAACGGACAATGAATGGCAGGTTGCCGTTTGAAGCGGAGGACCGGTTGGGGGCCCTCAGGCGGGAACAAGGGTTAGCGGTGTTCAGCGGCTTTCTTTTGCCTACTTTTCTTTGCCGCGGCAAAGAAAAGTAGGTGCCGCCCCGCACAGGGGCAACGCTTGAAGAACCACTAACATCACGCGGATGCCAGCGCAAACAGAACCTCACATCACGGTTCGTGACGCAAATACCCTTCCTTCGACGGATCCCGCATCCGGAACGACACAAGCCCAGCAATCGCGCACAACGCCGTCACATACCAGTAAAACAGCGGCTCGTTGCCCGCCTGCTTCAACCACAGCGCCACATATTCCGCCGAGCCACCGAAGATCGCGTTCGCAACTGCATACGACAGGCCCACACCGAGCGCGCGCACTTCAGGCGGGAACATCTCTGCCTTGATCAGGCCGCTGATCGACGTATAGAAGCTCACGATGGCCAGTGCAATCACCACCAGCACGAACGCCATCACCGGGCTCGTCACATCCTTCAGCGCATGCAGCAACGGCACAGTGCCAACCGTCGCGAAAAAGCCGAAAAACAGCATCGACTTCCGACGGCCAATCCGATCCGACAACGCGCCGAATGCGGGCTGCATGATCATGTAGACGAAGAGCGCCGCCGTCATCACATTGCTCGCCGTCTTCGCATGCATGCCAGCCGTGTTGACGAGGTACTTCTGCATGTACGTCGTGAACGTGTAGAAAATCAGCGAGCCGCCAGCCGTGAAGCCGAGCACCGTGAAGAACGCGCCCTTGTGTTGCCACATGCCGCGCAGCGTGCCCGCCTCCTTACGTTGACGCGATTCGGCCGTGGTCGTTTCGTCGAGCGAGCGGCGCAGGTACAGCGCAACCAGTGCCGCACATGCACCGACCACGAACGGAATGCGCCAGCCCCAGGCCTTCAGCTCTTCCGTCGTCAGCACCTGTTGCAGGATCACGAGCACCAGCAGCGCAAACAGCTGGCCGCCGATAAGCGTCACGTACTGGAACGACGCGAAGAAACCGCGGCGGCCCTTCAGCGCGACTTCACTCATGTAGGTCGCACTGGTGCCGTACTCGCCACCCACCGACAGCCCCTGAAAGAGACGCGCGAGCAACAGCAGCGCGGGCGCGAGCGCGCCAATCTGCGCGTAGGTCGGCACGACGGCAATCACGAGCGAGCCGCCGCACATCATGAACACGGAGACCATCATCGCGAAACGCCGGCCGCGCTTGTCGGCGAGACGGCCGAAGAACCAGCCGCCGATCGGGCGCATCAGGAAGCCTGCGGCGAACACACCTGCCGTATTGAGCAGCTGCGCGGTCGTATCGCCCTTGGGGAAAAATGCCGGCGCGAAATACAGTGCGCAGAACGAGTAGACGTAGAAATCGAACCACTCGACGAGATTGCCCGACGAAGCGCCGACGATCGCGAAGATGCGGCGCCGGGTGTCGGAGGGAGTGAAGACGGTTGTGTCGGTCATGGGTGTCGGTCCCTTGTTTTAAAGTTTGGCGGTCGGTTGCCGCCTTTTGTATTGCACGCTAACCGCTTTGCAATCTGGTTTCGGACTGGTTGCAAGCTGGTTGCAGTATGCGTGCGAGATTGTATAGAGATGTAAGCTTTTGCGCGGTCGGTATCTTAACGGATATATGGTGCGTGGGCGCTGTTTTGTGGTTTTGGTTTTGGGTTTGGGTTTGGGTTTGGGTTTGGGTTTGGCTTCGGTTTTGATGGCATCCGCGATTTGTTATCGGTTCTTCACGCGTTGCCCCTGTGCGGGGCGGCACTTACTTTCTTTGCCGCCGCAAAGAAAGTAAGCAAAGAAAGCGGGCTAACACCGCCCGTGCTTGTTCCTGCCTGAGGGCCCCCAGCAGTTCCTCCGCTTCACACGGCGTTTTGCCGTTCAGTGCCCGTTGCCAACGCTCTTATTGAGCGCCCCACCCACTTCAATCACCCATAGCGCCGCCAGCGGCAGCGAATGGTTTGCGCCGCCCAGGTGGCAAACTGTGTGCAGGTCGTAGTGCTTCACACCTCAGCGCTCCTACGACACCGATCGTGCTTTTCAGTCCGGAGTGGAACGCATAAGTCGCGAAGACCTACACACCGTTTGCCACTATAGAACGCGGGCGATTTGATGGTGCGTGTTTCGACGCGGAAGCATGAAGCGGGTGATGCGCCTAGCCGAAGCGTTGGCAACGGGCATCGAGGAGGGAGATGCCGCAAACAGGACGGGCCCGTTGAGGGCCCGTGGGCAAACGTCAAGAATTGGCGGTGTTAAGCGGCTTTCTTTTGCCTACTTTTCTTTGCCGCGGCAAAGAAAAGTAGGTGCCGCCCCGCACAGGGGCGACGCTAATAAACCACTAACATCACGCGGATGCCAGCAACCAAGCTCATCAAAGCCGCACAGCAGGCGCCGTATATCTGCATTCGTACCGCTTCCTGACGGTACCATTTTCATCGACACTTTCGAGGTACACATCGAACTGCCACAACCGCGCCATGTGCTTGAGCACTTCGTCACTGTCGCCCGACAGATGCCGGTTATCACTCATGAAGTGACGCAACGTCAAACTACGATCACCGCGCGTATTCACCGAATACACCTGAATATTCGGCTCGCGATGATGCATGTCGTACTGCCGCGACAAAGCCTGACGCACATATCGATAGCCACTATCGTCGTGGATAGCCGACACCTCCAGCGCATCGCGCATATCGTCATCGAGCACCGAGAAGAGCCGCATTTCGCGGATCAGATGCGGCGACAGATACTGCGCGACAAAGCTCTCATCCTTGAAGTTGCGCATCGCGTAGTGCAAGGCCTGCAGCCACGGACTGCCCGCAAGCTCTGGGAACCACTTGCGGTCCTCTTCCGTCGGGTTCTCGCAGATGCGGCGAATGTCGCTCATCATCGAGAAACCCAGCGCGTACGGATTGATGCCGCTGTAATACGGCTTTGTGACGGGCGGCTGATAGACGACGTTGCTGTGCGAATGGAGAAACTCCATCATGAAGCCGTCTTCGAGCTTGCCCTCGTTGTACATCGTATTGAGCAAGGTGTAGTGCCAGAACGTCGCCCAGCCTTCGTTCATCACCTGCGTCTGACGCTGCGGATAGAAATACTGACCGACCTTGCGCACGATGCGGATCACTTCCCGCTCCCACGGTTCGAGCAGTGGCGCATTCTTTTCCGCGAAATACAGCAGATTTTCCTGCGGCTCCGGCGGATAGCGCTCGTCGACTTCTTCCGGCAAAGGCGTGTGACGACTGGGCAGCGTGCGCCACAGTTCATTCACCTGTGATTGCAGATACGCTTCGCGTTCGCGGCGCGCTTCGAATTCCTTCTGCAACGACAGCTTCTGCGGACGCTTGTACCGATCCACGCCGTAATTCATCAGCGCATGGCACGAGTCGAGCAGTTCTTCGACACGATCGAGCCCAAACCGCTCCTCGCACTCCGCGATGTAATTCTTCGCGTAGACGAGGTAATCGATGATCGCGTGCGCATCCGTCCACAGGCGGAACAGGTAGTTCCCCTTGAAGAACGAGTTGTGCCCGTACGCCGCGTGCGCGATGACGAGTGCCTGCATCGTCATCGTGTTCTCTTCCATCAGATACGCGATGCAGGGGTTCGAGTTGATGACGATCTCATACGCGAGACCCATCTGCCCGCGTCTGTAACTCTTCTCGGTGGCTAGAAAGTGCTTGCCGAACGACCAGTGCCGGTAATTGACCGGCATGCCGACGGACGCGTAGGCGTCCATCATCTGTTCAGCGCTGATGAGTTCGAGCTGGATCGGATAGACGTCGAGTTCATATTGCTCTGCAACATGCGCAATATGTGTGTCGTACTCTTCGATCAGTTCGAAGGTCCAGTCGGACGGACACGGCAACGGCCTTCTGTCGGCAACGTTCATACGGACTTCCCTTTGCCCTTTGGTGGGCGCCCCGGTGGGTCCCCGTGCTGCAGCTGCGTCAGGCACTCCGCCTGCTCCGGCATCGGGCGCACGCGCGTCCTGCGCGTGTGCCGTGTTCGCCTCGGCATGCCCGGCCTCACTCTGCTTCGGCACGCCTTTCTTGCGCTCGGGTTCATACCCGCGCGCCTCGTTATGCAAGTGGCGAGTCGTCATGCGGCTTCCACCTGCTTTTCGAACAGCTCGCGGAACACTGGGTAGATATCCGCAGCCGTTTCGACCTTCTTCATCGCCATATGCGGCTGACTCAACGCGAGTTGCGCATATTCGAGCCACAGGTTCTGCTCTTCGGGCGTCACCTGAATGTACGCAAAATACCGCACCTTCTCCAGAATGTCATCAGCGAGTATCTTGCGGCACTTCGGCGAGTCGTCGGTCCAGTTGTCGCCGTCTGAAGCCTGCGCGCCGTAAATGTTCCATTCAGTCGGCGAGTAACGCTCGTCGAGAATCTTCTGCATCAGTTCCAGCGCACTCGATACGACCGTGCCGCCGCTTTCGGTCGAATGGAAGAACGTGTCTTCATCGACTTCTTCAGCGCGCGTGTGGTGCCGGATGAACACCACTTCGATCTTCTCGTAGTTCCGCTTGAGGAACAGATACAGCAGAATGAAGAAGCGCTTGGCGAGATCCTTGCGCTGCTCATCCATCGAACCCGACACATCCATCAGACAAAACATGACGGCCTGACTGGACGGTTGCGGCTGCTTCACGCGATTCACGTAACGCAGATCGAACGGATCGATGAACGGAATGCGCCAGATGCGCCCACGCAGATGATGGATCTCTTCTTCGAGCAGCTTGATGTCGTCGCGACGATCGGCGGGGTCCGCCTTCATCTCTTCGAGTTGCTTCTCGAGTTCGTGCAGTTCGTTGACGAGCGGCGCGCCGAGCGCGATACGCCGGCCCAATGCGCTGCGCAGCGAACGCACCACGTCGATGTTGTTCGGCGTGCCTTCGGCCGCCCAACCCGCGCGAATACTCTTCCACGTCGGGACGGCAAGCAGATGGGTTTTGACGAGACGCGGCAGTTCGAGGTCGTCGAAGAAGTACTGCATGAATTCTTCGCGGCTCAACTCGAAGACGAAATCGTCCTGGCCCTCGCCTTCGTTGCTGGCGCTGCCACCGCCGCCGCTGCCGCCGCCACCTTGCGGGCGCGGTATCTTGTCGCCGCGAATATAGTCGGCGTTACCCGGGTGCACCATTTCGCGCTTGCCGCCAGGGCCATGCCGGAACGACGGTTCGGCAATGTCCTTGCGCGGAATCGTGATGCTCTGGGTGTTCTGAATATCCTTGATGCTCCGGTCGCGCACCGCTTCTGACACCGCGCGCCGAATATAGCCCTTTACGCGACGCAGAAAACGTTCGCGGTTTGCAATGCTCTTGTTCTTGCCTGCCAGCCTGCGGTCGATGATTTGATGAAGCACATCCGGTCTCCCGCTCCGATTTGGAATACGCGGGGCGCAAGTTGCGCATGCAATCTTATGTCCATGCGGCTTGCGCCTCGCAGGAGGCTCGCGCAAATCGGGTGAAGCGAACCCGTTTGCGCGAGCTTTGCAGCACGCGTGTCATGACGACTTGCGCACACGCAGATACCAGTCACACAGGAGCCGCACCTGCTTCGGCGTATAGCCCTTGGTGACCATGCGGTTGACGAAGTCTTCGTGTTTGCGCTGTTCTTCTGCCGACCCTTTCGCATTGAACGAGATGACGGGCAGAAGTTCTTCCGTATTCGAGAACATCTTCTTTTCGATCACGACGCGCAGCTTTTCATAGCTGATCCACGCCGGGTTCTTACCCCCGTTCGCGGCACGCGCACGCAACACGAAATTGACGATCTCGTTGCGGAAGTCCTTCGGGTTACTGATACCGGCAGGCTTCTCGATCTTCTCCAGCTCAGCGTTGAGCGCCGCGCGGTCGAAGCTCTCGCCCGTGTCGTGATCGCGAAACTCCTGGTCCTGAATCCAGAAGTCGGCGTACGTCACATAGCGATCGAAGATGTTCTGCCCATACTCGGAATACGACTCCAGATACGCGGTCTGAATCTCCTTGCCGATGAATTCCGCATAACGCGACGCGAGCACGTCCTTGATGAACGACAGATACTTCTGCTCGGTTTCCGGTGGGAACTGTTCGCGCTCGATCTGCTGTTCGAGCACGTACATCAGATGCACCGGATTCGCCGCGACTTCTGTCGTGTCGAAGTTGAACACGCGCGACAGGATCTTGAACGCGAAGCGTGTCGAGACACCCGTCATCCCTTCGTCGACGCCGGCGAAGTCGCGATACTCCTGATACGACTTGGCCTTCGGATCGGTGTCTTTCAGGTTCTCACCGTCATACACCTGCATCTTCGAAAAGAGGCTCGAATTCTCGGGCTCCTGCAAACGCGTGAGCACCGACATCTGCGCCATCATCTTCAGCGTGCCTGGCGCGCACACCGCATTCGACAACGACGAATTGCGCAGCAGCTTCTCGTAGATCTTCATCTCTTCCGAGTAGCGCAGGCAGTACGGCACCTTCACCACGAAGATACGGTCGAGCAGTGCTTCGTTGTTACGGTTGTTGCGGAACGCCTTCCATTCGGACTCGTTCGAGTGAGCGAGGATGACGCCGTCGAACGGGATCGCACCGAAGCCTTCCGTGCCCTTGAAGTTGCCTTCCTGCGTTGCCGTCAGCAACGGGTGCAGCACCTTGATCGGGGCCTTGAACATTTCGACGAACTCGAGCAGCCCCTGGTTCGCGAGACACAGGCCACCCGAATAGCTGTATGCATCGGCATCGTCCTGTGCGTATTGCTCGAGCTTGCGGATATCGACCTTGCCGACCAGCGACGAAATATCCTGATTGTTTTCGTCACCAGGTTCGGTCTTCGCGATACCGATCTGCCGCAGGATCGACGGGTAACGACGCACCACGCGGAACTTGCGGATATCGCCGTTGTATTCATGCAGACGCTTGACCGCCCACGGGCTGAGGATGCTCTTCAGATAGCGGCGCGGTATGCCGTACTGCTCTTCGAGAATGGGACCGTCTTCGTCGTAATCGAACAGCCCGAGAGGCGATTCGTTGACGGGCGAGCCCTTGATCGCATAGAACGGCACGCGTTCCATGAGCTGCTTGAGGCGCTCGGCGATCGACGACTTGCCGCCGCCCACCGGACCCAACAGATAGAGAATCTGCTTCTTTTCTTCGAGCCCCTGCGCAGCGTGCCTGAAGTAGGCCACCACCTGCTCGATCACGTCTTCCATTCCGTAGAACTCACGGAACGCGGGGTATACCTTGATCACCTTGTTCGCGAAGATACGCGACGTGCGCGGATCGTTGCGAGTGTCGATCTGTTCTGGCTCCCCGATTGCCGTCAACATGCGTTCGCCTGCAGTGGCGTACGCGGCGGGATTTTCTTTGCAGAGCGCGAGATACTCCTCGAGCGAAAGTTCCTCCTCTCGCGTTTTCTCGAAGCGGGTCGCGAAACTGCTGTAGATATCCATGCTACCTCCTCGCCGAAGTCTGGGACGATGTCGTGCGCGGCGCGCTATCAGGAAACGACATCGCTCGAATTCATCCTAAACCCTTTTAAATTTTTTTTCACGAACTACGTTGTGAAAATCGCGCCACAGACAGCACGCTTCAGCCCCTGCTTGATGACGAAAATACGGTCACCTACAATCGTTGCCCACACTGCAAGAACATGAAGGGCAGTGCTGCGTTGCACTTCCTGTTCCTTCCCTACGCTTCATCTGTCGCATGAGATGCAAACCATGTGGCATCGCGCGATTTCCTGCACTTTTCCGCACATTCGCAAAAGTCTCATCTACCACGCTGTCTGCCTGACCACATTACGCCGACACATTACTTCGTCTTGCGTACCCGCGCAGTGCATGTGACTTCTCTTAATGACACCGCGCCTTATCCGCCATAACGCACGCATCGTCGCTTGCGACGACAGAATGCTCGCTGTGTTACATGTTTCGCATGTGCGCCAGCGCGCGTTTCCTGCAGTTCGTCAGCGCATCGGTCATTTCGTTCAACACAAAGCTGCAACAGACGAGTGCATGTTTCAGACGCTGCATGAGCGAGCAGCGTCGAAATCCATGCTGCCCGCAGGGTCTGCATGCACGCCCGTTCATGTCTGTATGACGACGCGTGCAGTGCATATCTGAATAGGGACATGTAGCCAGGTGTTTGCCCACGATTCATCACCGGAGCTGTGCCGGGACAAAGGGGCATGAGAGTGCATGCGCATGCAGCAGACGTCATCGACGTGCCGCTGCCGCGTGAAGTGGAGTGAAGCGGACGTAAAACGCTTAGTGGTTTACGTCAATTCGACTTCGATTTCGCCGAGTCCGTCGATATGGCCAACTACGCGTCCCGGCCCTTCGACCCGATGCGCGCCGACATACGAGCCCGTCGTAATGGTCCATTCGGGCTCGATCGTGATACCCATGGCCGCGCAATGGTTGACGAACCACACGAGCAGTTCGCGCGGATCGCCTGCCGGGTTGCCCGGCGATTCAGGCACGAGCGACTGGCCTTCGAACGTCAGTTCGAGTTCGGGCGACACGAAATCGAACGAACGCGCGATCGATGCGTAAGGCACTGCATGTCCCGTCACGAGTGCACCATTGTTCTGCGCGTCGGCAAGTTGCGCGAGCGGCGCGACGTTCGGCCATTCGGCAAACCGGCTGTCGACGATCTCGATGGTAGGCAGGACGGAACCGACACGCGCGAGCACTTCGTCGCGCGCATAGGCCTCGCCGTGCGGCTCGATGGGCTCCGCGAAACGGAATGCGACTTCCAGTTCCAGCAGCACGCGAAAAAACGCACCATGCTGCACCCTGGCCGGCGACGCGTACGTTAATGCCGCCGGAATCGGTGCACCCGATGCCGGGCCGCCCGGCGCCTTGGCACCGATTTTCCAGGCACCCGTTCCACCGCCGAGGCCCGCGATCACCGCCTGCTGGATCGCGTAGGCCGTGGCGGCGTCGGGCGGGAGAGCGTCGAGTGGCAGCGTGCCGATGGCGCGATGCTGGCGGCGCGCATGCACGAGGCGTTGCGCAAGGTCGTGATCCGTCATGTCGTTTCCCTTATTGGCTGTTATGGGGCGTCGCGAGGCAGAAGCAACGGCGCATGGCGTTGCGGCAAGGTGAAGGCGATGCGGCACACACAACCTTCACTTCATACGGTTCCTGGATGGCGTCATGCAGTGCGGATAGCGGCATGCGCGCCACGCGTCCGTCAATGTACCGGAACAATTGTGCGCCGGGTCGGTTCGGCCACGCGCCAGAAACAAAAAGACGGCTGCCCGCGAGGGCAGCCGTCCTATGGTTCTGCGTCAGCCTTCAGGCGTCCGCGCCTGCGGACGGCGCGCCTGCTGGCGCGCGGTCTCGCAGGCCCGCTTTTGGTGCGTCAGAATGTCTCCCAATCCGCATCCGATGTCACGGCCGCTTTCTGCGACGACACTGCCGTGCGGGCAGGCGCGGCTGCGGACGTGGGAGCCGCGGCAGCAGGCGCCGGTGCGGCGGCGGGCATCGACGGTGCAATCTTGCGCGGCGCGCTCACGGGCGCCGTGTGGCGCACAGCACGCTTGGCGGGTGCCGTGGAGAATCCACCGCCCGCTTCGTCGACCTGGAACACGGAAACGGTCGTACGCAGCTTGGCGGCCTGCTCTTCGAGCGACGACGCAGCCGCCGCCGCTTCCTCGACGAGCGCCGCGTTCTGCTGCGTCACCTCGTCCATCTGCGTGACGGCGCGCGCGACCTGGTCGATACCGCTGCTCTGCTCTTCCGACGCCGCGGCGATTTCGCCCATGATGTCCGTCACGCGCTGCACCGCGCCGATGATCTCCGTCATCGTGCGTCCCGCTTCGTCGACGAGCGCCGAGCCCACCTGGACGCGCTCGACGGACGTGTCGATCAGTTCCTTGATTTCCTTGGCCGCCGCCGACGAACGCTGCGCAAGGCTGCGCACCTCGCCCGCCACGACCGCGAAGCCACGCCCTTCTTCGCCAGCGCGCGCCGCTTCGACGGCCGCGTTCAGCGCGAGAATGTTGGTCTGGAACGCAATGCCTTCGATGATCGCGATGATGTCCGCGATCTTCGCCGAGCTCTGGTTGATGTCGCCCATCGTGCCGACCACCTGGCCGACCACCGAACTGCCCTTGTTGGCGATCTCCGAAGCATTCGCCGCGAGCGCGCTCGCCTGGCGGGCATTGTCGGCGTTCTGCTTCACCGTGCCGGTCAGTTGTTCCATGCTCGACGCCGTTTCCTGCAGCGCGGACGCCTGCTCTTCCGTACGCGACGACAGGTCGATATTGCCCGCCGCAATCTGGCGCGTAGCCGTCGCAATCGATTCGCTGCCCGAGCGCACCGTGCGCACCGTTTCCGTCAGGCTGCGCTGCATCTTGCCGATACCTTCGATCAGTTGGCCCATCTCGTCACGCGAGGTCGCGACGACGGGACGGCGCAGATCGCCCGCGGCGATCGCGTCGAAATGGTCGAGCGCGTCCGACAGCGGACGGGCGATCGCGCCACGCAGCGTGAAGTACGAGAACAGCGCGGCCAGCACGCCGGCAATCAGTCCGACGAGGCTGATCACGCGAAACGTCGAGAAGCTCGACTGGGCGTTGTCGAAGCCCGCTTTCGCCGATTCGAACTGGAATTTGCGCAGCGTGTCGTCGGCCAACGACAGGTCGTTGTAGGCCGCCTGCAGACGCTTCGCACCGTCGAGAATCTTAGGTTGATCGTTTGCGCTAACGGTTGCGTAAAAGGACTCCATCACCTGATGCAGCGCTTCACGCTTGCCCGAGGCTTCCTGTGCGAGGCGGTCTTCATCGCCTTCGCGCGGCAGCGACAGATAACGTTTCCACCATTCATCCGACAGCGTGCGCATCGAGCGGGCGCGCTCCAGTGTCGAGGCGGCTTCGGGCGTGCCGATCATGAACGCGGCGCGGTCCAGCGCGAGACGCTCGCGTGCCGCATAGATCTCGGCGTTGCCGATATCGACTGCGCTGGGCATCTGGTTCGTGTACATGTCGCGCACCGATTCGTTCGAGCGGCTCAGGCCAAACAGCCCGAGCAGCCCGATCGCGACCAGCAGCGCGGCGAGAAAAGCCATCGTCAGGCCGATTCGCGCCTTGATGGTGATGCCCTTGTTCATGCTTCTTCCTGTGAGATGTCGATGAGAGGCGCGTCGTAACGCATTGCGTATGCGGTGGTTTTGCGCGGCGCCGTTTGAGATGGATCGTGGCGCTCTCACTTCGTTTACGGCACCCAGGCAGAAGACTTGAAGCTTCTATATGGTCTGATGAAACACGCTGGAAGGACTTGTAAGTATTACAAGCGACCCATGCGCATGTTTTGCGAAAGCCCGTATCGGAAACGCGATCGATCAGTCGTTGCCGACTTCGGCGCGAGTGGGAATGGACGGCTGCGCGCCCGCGCGCGTCACCGAAATCGAGGCCGCGCGCTGCGCGAAGCGGATCGCATCGGCGACCCGCTCGCCGCGCGCCAGTTGCGCGGCAAAGCCGCCGATGAACGTGTCGCCCGCCGCGGTTGTGTCGACGGCTTTCACGCGCGGTGCTTCGAAGTGCTGTGCTGGCGACTTGTCGAGCGCAGCCACCACGCCTTGTGCGCCGATGGTCACGATCACGTTGCGAACACCCGCGCTGCGCAACGCGTCAGCGGCGGCCACGGCCTCTTCGGGCGAGGTCACGGGCAGGCCCGTCAGGGTTGCGGCTTCCAGCTCGTTGGGAATCAGGTAATCGATGAGAGGCAGCCAGTCGTCCGGCAACGGGCCCGTGGCGGGCGCCGGATTCAGAATCACGATCTTGCCGAGCCGCCGCGCGGCGGCCAGTGCCGCATGTACCGCGGCGGGCGGCGTTTCCAGCTGGCAGACCACGACCTGCGCCGCCGCCAGCGCCGCTTCGTGGCGCGCGACGGTGTCGGGCGTCACCTCGCCGTTGCTGCCCGCGATGATGACGATCGCATTCTGGCTGCCGTCGTCGACGATGATGAGCGCGACGCCCGTAGACGCGCTTGTGCTCGTTTCCAGTGCCGCGCAGTCGATCCCTTCCGCTTCGAGGCCCATGCGCAGTTGCGCGCCGTTCGCGTCGGAGCCGACGCAACCGAGCATCGACACCTTGGCGCCGAGCCGGGCCGCGGCAACCGCCTGATTGCCGCCCTTGCCGCCCGCGACCTGCGCGAAGGTGTGGCCCGCGAGCGTTTCACCCGGTTGCGGCAGGCGCGGTGCGCGCGCGACGAGATCCATATTCAGGCTACCGACCACCGTTACGTGGCCGCGCGCTTCATTGGTCGCCACTGCTGCCTCCTGTCGTTGGCATTCAGGCGTGGGCTCGTTGCACCCGCATATACAACTGGTCGGCAACTGGTCGCTGTCGCGCAGCGGCTTTGTCAGGCCGCCTTGACAGCGCGGCGTGCGCCCGCAAACGCCGCCGTCGATTCGCGCAAGATGAGCCGAGGCGCAATCACCCGACGCCGGAATGCCGCGCCCGTCGGCGCACCCACCGGTTTGCCGCCGATCCGCTCGATCAGCGTCTGCGCCGCCATTTCGCCGAGCGCGCGCACCGACTGGCCGACTGTCGAAAGGGCCGGATACGTGAAGCGACCCAGTTCGATGTCGTCGAAGCCGATCACCGAGACGTCCTGCGGCACGCGCAGGCCGCGCTCGGCCGCTGCGCGCAGCGCGCCGATGCCCATCATGTCGTTGCCCGCGAAGATCGCCGTCGGCTTCACCGTGTCGAACAGTTGTGCCGCCGCGCGGTAACCGCCCGTGCCCGAAAAGTCGCTTTCGACGATGCCGTTCGACGCGATCTCGATGCCGCGTTCGGCCATCGCGCGAATGAAGCCGTGCACGCGCATCGCGCTGACGGCCGTCTCGACGGGACCCGTGATGCAGCCGATCTTCGAATGCCCGAGTTGCAGCAGATGCCGCGTGGCCAGATACGCGCCCTTCTCGTGGTCGATCTGCACCAGATCGGCCGACAAGCCTTCAATGTTCCGGTCGACGATCACAAGCGGCTCGCGCGAATCGGCGAGCGTCTGCGCGAGCGTGGCGTCATCGCCCGCCGACGCGACGATCAGCCCGTCGATACGCTTTTCCTGCAGCACGCGCAGGTAGTTGCGCTGCTTCGCGGGATCGTCGTCCGAGTTGCAGAAGAACAGGCAGTAGCCATTGCGCGCGCAACCGTCCTCGATCCCGCGCGCCAGTTCCGCGAAGTACGGATTCGTGCTGTTGGGCACGACGAGGCCGATCGTCGCCGTCGACCGCGCCTTCAGCGACCGCGCGACGGCGGACGGCACGTAGTTGAGCTGGCGGATCGCCAGTTCGACCTTCGAGCGCACATCCGCCGACACCGGCCGCGTATTGTTCACGACATGCGACACCGTCGTGAACGACACGCCGGCTATGGCCGCCACATCCTTGATCGTCGCCATAAGCTGAAAACTCCCCTGCCTGTTTTTACTGCTGGCCAATGCAGCTCATGCTGCATCCGCGGTGCTCTCGTTAAGTTCTTGCGAAGCGGACGCCGTCCCGCGCCACGACTGCCCGCCCTTCTTTCAACTGCGTTTGCGCCTGCTGCGATACGTGTCCAGCACGACCGCCACCACGATCACAGCACCCGTGATGATCCGTTTGGTCGGCTCGTTCGCGCCGATCTGCGCGAGTCCCGCCGCCAGCACCGAAATGATCAACACGCCAAAGAACGTGCTGATGACGGAACCGCGCCCGCCCATCAGACTCGTGCCGCCGATCACGACTGCCGCGATCACCTGCAGTTCGAGCCCCGCGCCCGCGTTCGGGTCGGCCGCTTCCAGGCGCGAAATCTGGAACAGCGCGGCAAGCCCCGACAACGCGCCCATCAAGGCAAATACGATCACCTTGTACGGCTTCGGGTTCACCCCCGCGAGCCGCACCGCTTCCTCGTTCGTGCCGATGCCGACCAGATAGCGGCCGAACACCGTGCGCGTGAGCACCAGTTGCGCGACGATCATCACGGCCACCGCGATCAGGAACGCCGGCGAGATACCCACGGCGATCGGGTTCGACAGCACATCGAACGCATCGCCGATATACGCGGTGCGCGAATTCGTCATCTGATACGCGAGGCCGCGCGCCGCTTCCAGCACGCCGAGCGATACGATGAACGACGGAATCCGCCAGCCCACCGTCACCGCGCCCGTGACCGTGCCCGTCAGCGCCGCTGCCGCCAGACCCAGCACAGCGGCCGCGAACGGCCCGAGCTGCCACTTCAGCGCCGCCACGCTCACCACCGACGCACCCAGCGCCAGCACCGACCCCACCGACAGATCGATCCCCGCGATGATCAGCACGAAGGTCATCCCCACCGACATCACGACGAGATCGGGAATCTGGTTCGCGATCGTGACGAAGGTCTCGTACGTCAGAAAATGCGAGCTCAGCACCGAGAACAGCGCAATCATCGCGATCAGCGCGCCCATCAGGCCAAGATAGTTCGAAAAGCCCAGCCGCGTGCCCGCCGGCTTGCCGCTCGCGAGCGGCGCCGAGGGATCGGTAGCAGGCGCTGCGGGAGCCGGATCCTTGCCCGTGACCCTTTGGTCGTTCATGACTGAGTCTCTCCTTCGTCGGTGTCGTGCGTGTGCAGCAGCGCTTCGCGATTGCGATAGCCGGCGAAAGCCGCCGCGAGCAGCGCATCCTGCGTCCACTCGTCCCGCTTGAACACGCCCGTCATACGCCCCGCCGACATCACACCGATCCGGTCGCAGATCAGCATCAGTTCGCGCAGGTCGCTCGACACGACCACCAGCGCGCGCCCGTCACGGGCCAGCGCGCCCATCAAACCATAAATATCGAACTTCGCGCCGACATCGATGCCGCGCGTCGGTTCGTCGAATAGCAGTACCTTGCAATCGCGCGCGAGCCAGCGGCCGATCACGACCTTTTGCTGGTTGCCGCCCGACAGCTCGCCCACCGGCTGCGCCGGACCCGACGTGCGGATGCGCATCGCGTCGATCTGTTTCTTCGCGAGCGCGTTCTCGCGCTTCGCATCGACGATGCCATGCCGCGCGACACTGGCCAGATTGCCCAGCGACACGTTCGCCGCGATCGGCTGAGGCAAGAGCAGCCCTTCGCCCTTGCGGTCTTCCGTAATCAGCGCGATGCCGAGCTTCACGGCGTCCGTCGGCGCGTCGATCTGCACGGGCACGGGCGCCGCGCCCGGCGCGGGCGCCAGCGACACGGTCCCGGCATCCTTCTGGTCGGCGCCGTAAATGAGCCGCATCAGTTCGGTACGTCCCGCGCCGATCAGCCCGCTCACGCCAAAAATCTCGCCCGCCTTCACCTCGAACGACACGTCGCGCACCACTGGCGCACGGCTCATCCTGTCGACCTTCAGCAGCGGCGCACCGATGTTGCGCACGCCCAGATCGATCCGCTCGCCGATCTCGCGACCGACCATCAGCGTGACGATCTGGTCGCTGGTCAGGTTCGCCATCGCGTCGACCCGCACCAGCCTGCCGTCGCGCAGCACGGCGATCCGCTCGGCCACGCGCGCCAGCTCTTCGAGCCGGTGCGAGATGTACACGAGCGCGACGCCGCGCGACTTCAGTGCGTCGATCTGCTCGAACAGCAGGTCGACTTCGCGCGCCGTCAGCATGGCTGTCGGCTCGTCGAGGATCAGCACGCGGCAATCGCCGATCAGATTGCGCGCGATCTCGACCATCTGCTGATGCCCGATGCCGAGTTCGCCCACGAGCGTGTCGGGATCGATCGCTTCCAGGCCGACCTGGGCCATCGCTTCGCGCGCGTCCTCGCGCAGCTTCCTGCGGTCGATCCAGCCGAACGCATTGCGCGGCAGACGGTTCAGGAACAGGTTCTCGGCAACCGACAGCGTCGGCAGCAGATTCAATTCCTGCATCACCATCCGGATGCCGAGCGCCTCCGCTTCCGTGCGGCTCGTGGGCGCATACGGCTGGCCTTCGAGTTGCATCGTGCCCGTCGTCGGATCGACCAGCCCGCCGATGATCTTCGACAGCGTGCTCTTGCCCGCGCCATTCTCACCCGTGAGCGCGAGCGCCTCCCCGGCGTGCAACGCCAGCGAGACTTCGGCCAGCACAGGCTCGACGTAGGTCTTGCCTATGCCCGTCACGGACAGCACGGCAGGCAATGGTTGTTGGTCGGTTGATGCCATCGTGATCCAGATCTCGTAGCCGCCGCGCGGACCTTGCGAGAACGCCGGCACGTGCCGGCTGCCCGTCGCGAGGCGCCGCCCGCTGGCCGCGCAAGTCATGTGGCAGGCGTGCGCCAAACCATGCGCACCCTGAACAGGAGCGCTTCAGTCTGCGCTCCCGCTGTCCTCGCCCCCGCGCGAGTCGCCCGTCGTCATGACGCTTATCTCTGGCATAACGGCGGCACGGCGGATTTCTTGAGCGTTTGGTTAACTTTCGCTCGCGGGCGGCGCGCGCTGCTCGTTGCGCGCCGCCCGGCAAGGCGCGAGCCGTTACTTCGTGACGAGATCGACAGGCGTTTCGACGACGCCGGACAGATCCGACTGCTTCTTGTGCTCGGAGATTGCCTTGAGCGCAACGTCGATACCGAACACGGCCTGCTTCGCTGCGTACTGGTCAGCCGTGGCGAGCACGCGACCATCCTTCAGCATCGGCTTGATCGCGTTGATGTTGTCGTAGCCGACCACATAGACCTTGCCCTGCTTGCCCGCAGCACGTACGGCCGACACGGCGCCGATCGCCATGTTGTCGTTGCCGCACAGCAGCGCCTTGATGTTCGGATAGGCATTGAGCATCGACGATGCGATCGCGTTGCCCTTGTCGATTTCCCATTCACCCGACTGCACCGAGTCGACCTTCGCGCCGACCTTCTGCATTGCCGCCTTGAAGCCGGCCGTGCGTTGCTGTGCGTTGGTCGTGGTCGACACGCCTTCGATGATGCCGACTTCATCGCCTGACTTCAGCTTCCTGGCCAGATAGTCGCCGACTTTCTCAGCGCCCTTCGCGTTGTCCGGGCCGACGAACGGCACGTTCAGATCCTTCGACTTCAGCACGTCGGGATCGAGCCGGTTGTCGATATTGACGACGATGATGCCGGCATCCACGGCCTTCTTGACCACGGGCACGAGCGCCTTCGAATCGGCCGGTGCGAGCACGATCGCATCGACCTTCGACACGATCATCTGCTCGACGATGCGGATCTGGTTGGCGGTGTCGGTCTCGTCCTTGATGCCGTTCGTGATCAGGTCGAACTGGTTGGGGTTGTGCTTCTGATAGTCCTTCGCGCCCGTTTCCATCGTCAGGAAGAACTCGTTGGCAAGCGACTTCATCACGAGCGCGACCTTCGGTTTCTTCGCGGCCTGTGCCCATGCCGACGAAAACGGCATCGCGGCGGCTGCCGTGAGCACGACGGCCGAGGTCAAAATGCGGCGGCGAATGCGTTGGTTCATGCAGTATCTCCAGTTGTTGGACTCGCGCTGAGCCCGTTTTTGATTGTGCGCAATCGTTTGCGAGCGCTATTCTCGGCGGCGCCTGTTCGCAGTGTCAACGACCGATGCTGCTGCGCTGCACAGCGCGCTGCGGCTTGCGGCGCGCGGCTCGACGCGTGGTGTGCCGTGGTGCTTCGGCGATACGGCGAATAACGTCGTGGCAAGAATGGCTCGCTTGTTTCTTCGGTGGTCATGCCTTCCTTCTGCTTTCTATCTTCCCGCGAGCCGCAAGCTATGTGGCAGGCAGGTGGCATATGCTGGCCCTTTATTGCGCGTGCCGCAAGGGAAAATGCGCTTGCCGTCGCGCTCTGCGCAACAGATGGGATCTGCGTATCATCGGTTGAGTGCGCGTGTCATCGTGTTGTCGCTGTTCGCGGCGCTATGACTGAGCGCGCATTCATTCGCGGAGTTGCCATGTTTGGTATCAGCCAGTTCCCGCTGTTTCTCGTCGCCGTCACCGTGCTCAATCTGACGCCCGGTCCGGACATCGCGTATGTGGCCGGTCAGAGCATCGCGCAAGGACGGCGCGCGGGTTTGCTTTCCGCGCTCGGAGTCGCGTTCGGCGGCTGCATGCACACCGTTGCGTGCGCACTCGGCATCACCGCGCTGCTCGCGGCGTCGCCGGGCGCATTCAACGCGATCAAGTGGATCGGCGCGGCTTATCTGATGTATCTCGGCTTGAAGATGCTGTGGCCTGCGGCGGCGGCCGTCGCGAGAGGCAATGCGGCGCCCGATGCACCGCGCCTGTCGCGCGGCACACTGCTCTTTCGGGGCTTCGTCACCAACGCGTCGAATCCGAAGGTGCTGCTGTTCTATATAGCGTTCTTCCCGCAGTTCGTCAGCGCCGACAGCCCGCACAAGACGCTGGCGTTTCTCGTGCTGGGCGCCGTGTTCGTGACGCTCGGGCTTATCAACGACTGCGTGATCGCGTGGCTCGCCGCGACGGCCGCACGTGCTGTGCGCTCGCAGCCGGCCGTGCGGCGGTGGATCGACCGGGTGGTCGGCGCGAGCTTTATCGGTTTGGGTGTGCGGCTCGCGTTGACGAAACGCTGAGCGTTCCCTTCGCGCGAGCCATGTGCGCTACAGCCAGTTCGCTTTCTTGAAACGCCAGTACAGGAAGAGATCGACCACCACCATTGCCGCGATGCACACGGGGTATCCGTAAGCAAAATGCAACTCGGGAATGTGCTCGAAGTTCATCCCGTAGATACCGGCGATCATGGTCGGCACGGCGAACAGGGCGGCGAATGAGCCCAGCCGCTTGGTCACCTCGTTTTCCGCGAGCGAGATCATGCCGAGATTGACCTGAATAGCCGTGACGATCATTTCGCGGCGGCCTTCGATGGTTCGCACGATGCGGTCGAGATGGTCGTACACGTCGCGAAAGTACGCCTGCATGCCGACGCAGATCGCGGGGATGCGCCCGCCCGTCAGCTTGCTGATACCTTCGAGCAGCGGCTCGATGTGATGCTGCAGCATCACGAGACGGCGCTTCAACGAATACAGGTCTTCGATGATCGCGCGCGATGCCGCGAGGTCATGCTTGTCGAAGATGCGATCTTCGATCTCCTCGATCTCGGTGCCGATCGACTCCAGAATCGGAAAATACCGGTCGACGACGTTATCGGCGAGTGCATATAGCACGAAGGCCGAGCCTTCTTTCAATAGCTGCGGTTCGCGCTCGCAACGCGCGCGAACCTCCTGGAACCCGTGACGCGTGCCGCGCCGGACGGACAGCACATAGTTCGCGCCAACGAACACATCGACTTCGCCGATCACGAACTCGCCGTCGTCATCGGTTTCGATGGTGTGCATGACGGCAAACAGCGAGTTGCCGTACTCCTCGATCTTCGGCCGTTGATGGCCATGGCGCACGTCTTCGACAGCCAGTTCGTGCAGCCCGAACTCATGCTTCATTACTTCGAGTTCGCCCGGTCCGGGATCTTTCAACGCCACCCAGACGAAGCACTCGGGTTTCGCGACATAGACGCTGATGTCGTCGATTTCGATATCGGCCAGTTTGCGGCCGTCCTGATACGCGGCGCAGTTGATCAGCATGATTGAATACCTTGAATACGAATCGGCTTTGCGGATTACAAATTGTTAGTCACGATGGGCTACATGGCCCTGATGCAAAGCCGCGCGGGGCGCGGTGTCAAGCTGCGATGTTACGTGGAGTTGAGGCGTTGCGTTGTGTCGAATTGTCATTGGCGAGCCGCGGGATCAGTTCGCGACGCGCCGCAGCATGATGCGATGATCGTTGTTGAACGAGACACTCGCGCGGTTCGAATATCGCGTGTCGGGCGTAACGATAAAGTTGATTTCGACGACGGGATCGAACTGCGTCGACACGCCGATGCGATGCGTGCCTGGCGTGAGCCACAGGACGATGTGCTCGCCGTTCATGATGTCCGCAATCTGCTCGCCATCGACATACACGAGCGCGTCGCGAAACCGCACGATCACGTTGTCGGTACGCTCCCGGCGAAGGTCCACGGCAACCTTGCCTTCACCCGGCTGCGTGTAGCCCTGCTTGACGATACGTTCAGTGGGGACGTCCTTGAACGGCACCTTGTCCGCGGGCGTGGCAGCGCACCCGGAGAGCAACACGGCAACGACGACCGCGACGGCGGCACCCGAAGCTGCAGCCTTGAGCTTGACTGCTTGCTCTAACGCAAAGGGTTGCGTGCGTGTCATGGTTCGTCTCCCCTGTTGGTGTTTCGTTATCCCGGCGCGCTGCGTCACGCGCCGTCATATGTTATTTCACGCGCCTGCGCCGAACCTCACGCGTTCGGCAACTGGAACGGGTTCAACACCCGCGCGCCCGTGCCATCGAAGTCTGCCACGTTGCGAGTGACCACGGTCAGGTTGTAGATCAGGGCGGTTGCCGCGATCAGCTTGTCCAGCGAGTGTCCGGGATCCGGCACACGCAAGTGGCCCCACGCCTGTGCGACGTCCGTACCGACATTCAGGATGTGGCTACTGAATGAATCCATGATCGTGTCGAGCCAGCTTTCCAGACGCGATGCCTGGGAGCTGTCGCCGCGATGCCGGATCAGGTCGACGCCGCGCCGCAACTCGCCCACTGTGACCACGGATAGATACAGGCGATGCCCGCCTGCCTTCGCCGTTTCGAAAAAAGCCTGCACGCCAGGATTGGCGCGGCTTGCCTTGCGCATTTCGCTGATTACATTGGTATCAATCAAATACACCCGGTCCCTCGCCTTCGTCAGTTGCGTCATGACGGCGCTCGAAGTCGGCGTCCTCGCCAACGTCGGGCATGCTCATCAGCCACTCCGCGAAGCTGAGCTTCTTCGGCTGAAAGAGCGCCTGCGCCAGGATTTCCCGATGCTCTGCTTCGACGCTGCGCCCGTGAGCCGCGGCCTGCTCACGCAGGCTCTGCACCAACGCATCGTCCAGACCTCGGACCAACAGATTTGCCATTTACATTCCCCGGTACACGTGTGATAGCAATGATAGCAAAGGCGTTGACACAGTCAATCTGGCCGGATGGCATAGGCTTGCGGCACGCCGCCGTTCCCTTCAACATCGGTCCGGACAGCCACTCACTTCCATTACGGAGAATCCATCGACGTGACGCATCTGGTTTTTATCTGCGGCCATGCAGGCGTTGGCAAGACGACGCTGGCCAAACGGCTGATCGGCCCATTGATGAAGGCAACGGGTGAAGCCCTCTGCCTGCTCGACAAGGACACGCTGTACGGCGTCTACAGCGCCGCCGCGATCGGCGCGCTGACGGGTGATCCCAACGATCGCGACAGCCCGCTGTTCCTGCAGCATTTTCGCGACCCGGAATACCGCGGGTTGTTCGATACGGCTGCCGAAAATCTCCAGCTCGGCATCGGCGTGATCGCAGTCGGCCCGCTGTCGCGCGAAGTACGCGAGCGCAAGCTGTTCGATCACGCGTGGCTTGGGGTGCCAAAGGACGTGAACATCAGCGTCGTGTGGGTGTCGACTGAGGAAGACACGGCGCGCGAGCGGATCGGCGCGCGCGGCAATCAGAATGACGCGTACAAGCTCGCGCATTGGGATGAATACCGTCAGCGCCGCTTCGTACCGGAGGGCGACGCGCTCGACGGTCTTCTCATGTTCGACAACACATCGCCCACAGCCGCAGATTACGACGCGCTGCTCGCGCGCATCGTACAGACACCGCAACCGCCCAGCATGATGTTGCCGCCGATGCCGGTGTGAACCGCGCCGCATTACGTTGCAACCAGCAAAAAGGGCGTCCGACCAGCAAGGTCGGACGCCCTTTTTACGGTTGCCCAATAAACGGCTCTCTGCGGAGCCTCAATGACTCAGATGGCCCTCGGTCCGGCTGCTATCCGGCGTTAAGTCAGACCGTCGCCATCGCATCCAGCGCGCGGCCTTCATACAGCTGGCCAAAGCGGTTGGCCAGGAACTCGCGCAACGACACCTGCTCCTGCCGCACGAAGCCGCTTTGCGGCAGCTTCTTCTCGCGGAACAGATCGAGCACGGCGCACATCGCGCCTGCCGTTGTGATCTGGATCGCGCTCATCGGCACGCCGCACACCGTCTTCGCGAAAATCTTGCGCGTGAACACTTCCTGCACCAGTTGGCCGTCGCGCACGCCCGTCACGGTGATGAACACCAGCACGACGTCCTGTGCCGTCGAAGGCACCGAGCGGCGCATGATCGTCTTCAGCGTATCGCGGTCGCTGGCCAGGCGCAGGTCTTCCAGCAGGAACTGCATCAGATCGCGGTGACCGGGATAGCGCACCGACTTGTAGTCGAGCGTCTCGACGCGGCCCGACAGCGTCTCGCACAGCGTGCCCAGACCGCCCGACGTGTTGAACGCCTCGTACTCGGTGCCGTCGAGCGAGAAATGCTCGAGGCCTTCGAGCGGCTGCACCCATTGCGTGCGGCTGTCGCGGATCGCTTCGCAGGGCTGGCAGTATTCGTTGATGAGGCCGTCGACGCTCCACGTCAGGTTGTACTTCAGCGCGTTGGTCGGAAACTCCGGCAGCGCGCCGACGCGCATCTTCACGTCGCGGATTTCGGTGAAGCGGTTTGCCAGTTCATGCGCGGCGATACCGATGAAGCCCGGCGCGAGGCCGCATTGCGGCATGAATGCATGGTCGGCGCCGTCGGCGATCGCGCGGATCGCGTGCGTGGCGCGCACGTCTTCCGTCAGATCGAAGTAATGCACGCCTGCGCCCTTCGCCGCCGACGCGACGCTCACCGCGAGGTAATACGGCAGCGCATTGACGAGCGCATCGAAGCCCTGGATTTCGGCGCGCAACGCGGCGGGATCGGCGGAATCGACGCGGCGGGTCGGGATGCCTTGCGCGGCCAGCTTGTCGAGCGCGTGCTGGTCGCGATCCAGCGCGAGCACTTCGTAGTCGCCGGTTTCACGCAGCATGTGCGCGATGGTGTGACCGATCAGACCTGCGCCAACGATGGCAACTTTCATGCGCTTCTCCTTAGTTTCTCTGGTTGGTGTCGGTGCGCCGCAGCGAACCTCTACGAAAGAGTGTAGGGAGAAGGCGAGTCGGTTTATAGAAGCAAAGTGCTGCGCAATGACCATGATTTTCGACGATATGACGAAGCATTTCGTCGATTCGTCGAAAACGTATCAAAACGTCGTAAACGGCATGCCTGTGAACGGCTGATCAGACGCCCATCCCGCGATCGATCTTGCGCGCGAGAATGATCGACGTCGTCGTCCGTTCGACGCCTGCCAGTCCGCCAATCTGATCGAGCAGATCGTTCAGCCGGTCTGGCGAATCGGCGCGCAGCCACGCGACGTAATCGAACTCGCCGCTCACGGCACACAGCAGCTGCACTTCCGGCATGCGGTTGAGTTTCTTCAGCACGTCCGCGCCAAACTTCGGCGCGATGATGATGCCGACATACGCATGCATGCTCGCGTCGAGCACGTCCTGCCCAAGCCGCACGCTGTAGCCGGCGATCACGTTGGTCTTTTCGAGTCGCGCGATACGCGCGATCACCGTGGTGCGCGCAACGTCCAGTTGCCGCGCGAGATTCGCGACGCTTTCGCGCGCATTGGCTTGCAGCAGTGCGACGAGGTTACGGTCGAGTTCGTCGAGCTGATCGAGGCGCGGTGGTCTCATCGATTGAAGGTCAAGGTAGAAGGTGAACGCCCGCCAGACATGGCAGGCCGATGACGCGGATTATGCGCCTTGCTCACGCATGAGAGAACGCATGAGCGAACCCATGCGCGCTGCACATATCGGATGACGCCACGCAGACGAAGAACATCACACACCGAACCGGTCGATCACGAAGTCGATGAAGGTCGTGAGCTTCGGTGTCGGTTGCCGGTCGCGCGGATAGATCAGATGCACAGGCGCGCCTTCGGGCAGCCAGTCTTCGAGCACCGGCACCAGTTCGCCGCGTTCGATCTCGCGCGCAACCAGCGCCTCCGGCTGCAGCACGAGACCGAAGCCTTGCAACGCCGCCATCTTCAGCGCCTGGCCGTTGTTCGCGCGAAAGCGTCCGGGGCGCAGCTGATAGTCGCTCTCGCCGTCGCCATCGAGCCGCCACAAGCCTTCGCGTCCCCAATGCAGAAAACCGAGGCATTCGTGATGGACGAGATCGGCGGGCGTCTGTGGCGTACCCATACGCTGCAGATAAGCAGGCGACGCGCATGCGCGCATCCGGTAAGGTTTCAGCGGCCGCGCAACGAGACTCGAATCGGGCAGCTTGCCGATACGCACGGAAGCATCGAAGCCCTCTTCGACCAGATCGAAGATGCGGTTCGACAGATCGAGTTCGAGACTGACTTCGGGATAGAGATTCAGATAGTCCGTCATCGCGGGCGAAAACACTTCGACGCCATACGTGAGCGGCACCGTCACCTTCAGCGTGCCGCGCGGCACGGATGTCATCGCTTCCGCCAGCGATTCGGCGGCCTTCACGTCAGCGAGGATACGCCGGCACTGTTCGTAATACTGCCGTCCGATTTCGGTAAGACTTTGACGGCGTGTGGTACGTGTGAGAAGGCGCGTGGAGAGCTGCGTTTCGAGCGCGCGAATGTGCTTGCCGACCATCGCCGACGACAGATCGAAGCGCTCGGCGGCCGCCGTGAGGCTGCCCGCTTCGACCACGGCCACGAAGACTTCCATGCTGACGAATTTATCCACCGGCTATTTCCGATCGTTTCGGTTGTAAGCAGTTGTCGCAATAGAGACGCAATCGCGCGATAACGTGATACTAATAGCGCACAGCATGATGCATGTCGAAGCCGACGCGTCGTGTAGCAATTAGTCTTATACGAATAGACAACAGGAGTCTCAATGAAAAAAACGCTCGCCATTCTCGCTTCCGCACTGACCATGAGCGCCGCATTTGCACAGACGGCCGCGCCCGCAGGCGCATCCGGTCCGGCCATGTCAGCGGCAGCGCCGGCTTCGAGTGCGGCTCGCCACGAGCAGCGCGTCGAAGACCGCATCAAGTATCTGCACACCCAACTGAAGATCACGTCGGCGCAGGAAACGCAATGGAACGCATTCGCTGACGTCATGCGCAAGAACGGCGAAACGATGGGCAAGCTGTTCGAAGAACGCCGCGCACATGAAAACGTCTCGGCCCTCGACGACATGAAGCAATACGCCGCAATCACGCAAGCTCATGCCGACGGCACGAAGAAACTGGTCGACGCATTCGAGCCGCTGTACAACAGTTTCTCGCCCGAACAGAAGAAGCTGGCCGACACGACCTTCCGCCGCCAGCCGCCCGAAGGCCGTCCGCACCGCAGCCATTCGCGCAAGCCGGCTGCGCCCGCATCGGATGCAACTGTAAAGCCGTAATCTGCTTCGCATGAACCAACGACGCCTGCCTCACCGGCAGGCGTTTTTTATTAGGTGCCGCAAGAATCTGGCATCATGCCCGCCTGCGCTGCGTTTGCCTATGCGTGTTGTATCGACACGCACTTACGCAGCCCCGTCAATTCTTGCGTTATTTCGCCTCATGATCGAACTGAAAAACATCGACCTGCTCACCGACCCGGCCGCGCAACGCGTCGTCAAGGACGAAACCGTCGCCGTGCAATTCGCCGAGGGCGACGGCGAACTGATGAGCCTCGAAGGACCGAACCGTTATACACGCGGCGACGCGCTGATCACGGGCTCGACGGGTGACCGCTGGGTCGTGTCGCGTGAACGCTTCGACGCGAAGTACCTGCCTGCGGACATTGCACTCGCGCACGGCGAAGCGGGCGCATACCGCAACCGCCCTGCCGTTGTGCTCGCGAAGCGCATGGACGAAGCGTTCTCGCTCACGCGCTCGGCACAAGGCGGCGACGTCCTCAAGGGCACAGCAGGCGACTGGATCATGCAGTACGCACCCGGCGACTACGGCGTCGTGCAGGCCGCGCGCTTTGCCAAGGTTTACCGGCTCGCCGACTGAGCGCGACGCTTCACACTCAGGCGAACTCGTCGCCCAGGTCGACGGTCACTTCACGCGGTATGGTCTTGCCTTCCGCGTACTCTTCTTCGAGCGATCCCAGCGTCGCTTCCACATAGGCGCGCAGCACCGCAAAGCTGCGTCCGCGCACGCGCGGCGGCATCGCGCGGTAGCGTGCAAGCGCCGCAGGCGCGATGGCGACCGTCAGTTCCATGCGCTTCGCCGTCGAGCCGAAACGCATTGCGATCCAGTGCACGACGATCTGCGGGACGCCGTTTTCATCGGGACGCTCGATGAACTGCGTCTGCTCCGGAAAGAGATCGCTGATCACGCGTGCCAGCTCTTCCATCTCCGCGTTCGCGCATTCGTACTGATAGGTTTCCATGTCGATTGGCCTCGGGCCGTTGGGTGTGTTTATCTGCGTTGAAAGTCAGGCAGCGTGCGTTGTGCGCCTGTGCAGTCTGATCAGCACGGCAGCCACGGCGATGGCCGCGACGGCATAGATTGTGTCGACGGTCACGAGCGACAGCAGTCCCGCCTGCGACATCGCAGCGGGCACGTCGATCAGCGCGTGCGCGGCAATCGCGATGGGCAGTATCGCACGCGATCCGGCGCGCACGCCGCGCCACATCAGCACCGCCAGCCCGATCTGGAACACCAGCGCCGCCACGCGTTCGATCACGAACACACCCGCCATCGCCGGCGACAAGCTCGCAAGCAGCAGATGAATGCGCATCAGCGATCCCGGCGGCATGTTGCCGAGATATGCATCGAGTTGTCCGCGATTCTCCAGCACGCCGAACGCGATCCATTGCGCCTGCACCAGCACGCCGACCAGCCAGACTTCCGCGCCGCCGTGACCCAGGCCGTAGGCAAGCGCAGTGCCGTCTGTTGCCGTGTTGGGTGGATTGCGGCGCGCGAGCCACCGCATCGCAATGAAGCGCCCCACTTCCTCGCAGATGCCCGCAACAAGCGCGCCATAGACGACGAACGCAAGCGGATCCGACAGCCACTCGCTCGTGGCCGGGTTGTCGCGTAACAGATAGTCGTTGATCGCGCGTTCGATCACCATCGCGGACAGCGCGAACACGGCGATGCCCGCAATCGCGTCGCGCCGGTTGAACGCGAACGGCGCACGCCAGCGGCGGTACAGGAAGATGGGAAGCAGCGCGACGAGAATCGTCGCGGCGATCAGCACGGCAAGCGTGACGGGAGAAACAGGCAAGGCGGACATGAGCGTTGGGCGAGCGCACGATAGGCGCAAAGTACGGAACTCGCCGCGCATTGTAAGCGCGATGCCGGAATGGCGCCGGAATGTCGGCGCGTTTGTCGACGGGTTGACTGATGACTCAGCGCACCGTCGACGCCCGTTCGATCAGTTCGCCCGGCAGCAGACAGTCGCGTGCGCTGGCCTGCTCGCCATCGATACGTTGATGCAGAAACTCGACGGCGCGATAGCCGATATCGTAAGTCGGCTGGCGAATCGTCGTGATGCCGGCAAGCTCGGCCCATTCGGGATCGTCGATCGACAGCAGCGCGACGCGCTTCTGCCAGTCGGCGCCATGCCGCTGGTTCAGGTGCCGCGCGAGCGCCAGCGCGACCGGTCCGTTCGCCGCGAACAGCGCGACGCGCGGCGCCGCGCCCGCGCCGTCGCGATGCGTGGCATCCAGTTCGGCATCGAGCGCGTTCAGGGTTTGCGCGAGATCGTCGGCATCGCCGAGTTCGAGCACGACGGTGCGCCCGCTCACCTGCGGATACTGTTCCAGCGCACGATGAAACGCGGCTTCACGCTGACGCCGCGAACTGATGTTCTCGAATGGCTGCACGACGAACCACAGCCGGTCGAAACCGCGTTCGACCAGATGTCGTGTCGCGAGTGTCGTCGCGCCTTCGTTGTCCAGCCCGACCATGTCCGTCACGAGTCCGTCGACGGAGCGATCAACCAGCACAGCGGGAATTCCTCCACCGCCCACGGGCCGCAGCGTCTCTTCGCTCACGCCGAGCGCATTGACGATCACGCCTTCCACGCGATACGTCGTCAGCAGTTGCAGGAAGCGCCGCTCCATATCGACTTCGTTCGCCGCGTGGCAGATCAGCGGCATATAGCCGAGCGCGTGGCACGCCGCTTCGACGCCTTGCAGCACTTCGACGGAATACGGGTTCGTCAGGTCCGCGACCAGCATGCCGATCAGCCGGTTGCGCCCGCGCTTGAGACCGCGCGCCATCTGGTTCGGCTGATAGTCGAGCCGTTCGATCGCGGCCTCGATGCGCGCGCGCAGTTGCGGCGACAGCACGCTCAGTTCGCCGTTCAGATAGCGCGAGATGCTCGTCTTGCCCGTACCCGCTTCGCGCGCGACGTCGCTGATGGTGGCGCGGCGCGGTGCGCCTGACGTTGGCGTGTTCATCGCGAGAGGACTTCGCGGTTGACGATGTTGATCTTCAGCGTGCCGTCGAGCGCGCCGACCAGGTTCTCTGCCGCGCAACGCGCCATTGCGTGACGCGTTTCGTGCGTCGCCGAGCCGATGTGCGGCAGCGCGACCACGTTATTCATTGTCAGCAGCGGCGAGTTGGGACTGACGGGTTCCTTGTCGAACACGTCGAGACCCGCGCCGTGGATCGTGCCCGCCTGCAACGCTTCGATCAGCGCGTTTTCATCCACAGTCTGGCCGCGCGATGCATTGATCAGAATTGCGCTCTTCTTCATCTTGCGCAGTTCGTTCGCGCCGATCATGTGACGCGTTTCGGGCGTCAACGGCACTTGCAGGCAGACGAAGTCGGACGTCGCGAGCAGTTCATCGAGTTCGACGCGGCGCGCGCCGTAGCGCTGTTCGGCTTCCGCGTTCGCGCTGCGGTTCGTGTAGAGCACCTTCATGTTGAAGCCGAGCGCCGCACGGCGGGCCACCGCGCCGCCAATGCGTCCAAGACCGACAATGCCGAGCGTCTTGCCCTGCACATCGACGCCAAACAACTCCGGCCCGATGCTCGCTTTCCACTCGCCCGCCTTCACCCAGTCGGCCAGTTCGACAACGCGCCGCGCGCTCGCGAGGATCAGCGAGAACACCGTATCCGCCGTCGATTCCGTCAGCACGTCGGGCGTATGCGCAAGCACGATGCCGCGCGTCGTCAGGTCGGCGACGTCGAAATTGTCGTAGCCGACCGAGATCGTCGACAGCGCCTTGAGCTTCTCGGCGCCGTCGAGCATCGCCGGCGTGATCTTCACGCTCGCGCCGATCGCGCCATCGGCGTCTTTTAACGCGGCGACGAACGCATCGTGCTGCGCGGCATCGGCCTGCACCACTTCGGCATGTTGCTGGAGATACGCGAGCACATCATCCGGCAGCGGCTTGTACGCGACGATCTTGCGCTTCATCGATTCACTTTCCTTGAGTAGCGAGCTTCGGAGTCTGCATCGGCTGCGGCTTGACGGCAAGCGTCAGCACCACGGCGGCGATCAGCGCCACACTCATGAACACGTACGACGCCGAGGGCGAGCCCGTCGCGCCGTTCAGATAACCGACCACATACGAGCCGACAAACGAGCCGAGCGCGCCCATGCTGTTAATCAGCGCCATCGCGCCGCCCGCGACGTTCTTCGGCAGCAGTTCCGGCACGATCGCGAAGAACGGTCCGTACGGCGCGTACATCGCGGCGCCCGCGATCACCAGCAGCGCATACGACATCCAGAAGTGCGTCGATCCCAACGCGTACGAACCGGCGAAAGCTGCCGCGCCGATCAACAGGAACGGCCACACGAACGCGCGCCGGTTGTTGAGTTTATCCGACGCCCACGACGCTGCGAGCATCGCAATCGTCGCAGCCAGATACGGCAACGCCGACAGCCAGCCCGTTTCGACCATGCCGAGCGACGAGCCGTTCTTCAGAATGGACGGCAGCCACAGCACGAAGCCATATACGCCGATGCTCCAGCAGAAATATTGCGCGCACAGCTTCACGACAGCGGGCGAACGGAACGCTTCGCCGTAGTTGCGCATCGGCTTGATCGCGGCCTGCTCGGCGCGCAGCGTATCGGCGAGTTGCTTCTTGTCGGCATCCGACAGCCACGACACCTGCTCCGGCTTGTCCTTGACGATAAACCACCAGCACACGGCCCAGACGATCGCGGGCACACCTTCGGCGATGAACATATGACGCCAGCCGAACGAATGCACCAGATAGCCCGACACGACCGACATCCACAGCACCGTCACCGGATTGCCGAGAATCAGGAACGTATTGGCGCGCGAACGCTCGCGTTTGGTGAACCAGTTGCTGATGAAGATCAGCATCGCGGGCATCACGGCCGCTTCGACCACGCCGAGCACGAAGCGGATCACCATCAGCGACGGAATGTTGCTAACGACGCCCGTCAGCGCCGCGCAACCGCCCCACAACACCAGGCTCCAGAACACGAGCTTCTTGACGCTCTTGCGTTCCGCGTAGATCGCGCCGGGAATCTGGAAGAAGAAATAGCCGAGGAAGAACAGCGCGCCAATCAGCGACGACAAACCCTTGCTGATGCCGAGATCCTGGTTGATGCCGGCGGCGGCCGCGAAGCCGTAGTTCGCGCGATCGAGATAGGCGAGGCTGTAGGTGATGAAGACGATCGGCATGATCGTCCACCAACGGCGAATCGCGAGTGATGAGGACATGAATGTCTCCGGTTGCTTGCTGAGGCGGTCGGTTGGTGTGCTGTTGAGCCGCGTGTCGGTCTTTGAAGCCATTACGCGGCGCTGCATCTTGTTCTGAGTTCGTGGTACGGGTGCTACAGAAAATAAACGTCAGGCGGCGAGCGCGTCGGCCTGTTCGAGCGCGTCGAGTTCAGCGCGTGTCGGCAGGCCTTCGGAATCGCCGATCACCTGGATCGCCAGCGCGCCGATGCGATTGCCGCGCGCCACCGCTTGCGGCAGCGTACGGCCATCGAGCAAAGCGCTGACCACGCCGACAGCGAAGCCATCGCCCGCGCCGACGGTATCGACCACGTTCTCGACGCGCTGTCCGGCGACGACGCCCGAGTCATCTGCCGTGCGGTAATACGCGCCCTGCGCGCCGAGCTTCACGATCACGCCCTTCGCGCCGCGGTCGAGGTAAAACTGCGCGATGTCTTCGGCTTTCGTGTAGCCCGTCAGAATCTCGCCTTCGCCGATGCCTGGCAGCACCCAGTCGGCGAACGTCGCCAGGTCGTTCAATGCGGCCGCCATCGCTTCGCGCGATGGCCACAGCGTCGGGCGCAGATTCGGATCGAACGAAATCGTCTTGCCGGCCTGCCGCATTTCGCGCGCCAGATGGAATGCCAGTTCGCGCGAACTTTCGGAGATCGCAGGCGCAACACCCGTCAGATGCAGATGACGCGCGGGCAGCACGTAACCTGCCACGTAGTCTTCCATCGACAGATGGCTCGCTGCCGAACCCTTGCGGAAATACTCGACTGCGGGATCGCTGCCGTCGTCGTTCTTCGACTTCAGCTGGAAACCTGTCGGATAACGCGCGTCCGTCGTCACGCAGCCCTGATCGATGCTTTCCTTCGTCAGCGTGTCGCGCACGTATTGGCCGAACGAATCGTTGCCGACGCGGCTCATGTAGCCGACCTTGAAGCCCAACCGTGACAGACCGATCGCCACATTCAGATCGGCGCCCGCGATGCGCTTCGTGAACTGGCCGACGCCCGCGAGCGCGCCCGTTTCGGCTGCGACGAACATGGCCATCGCTTCGCCGTAGGTGATGACATCGAGTGTCGGATGCATGTGTTCTCCTGATGATTCGCGCTGCGCGCCGCTGCCTCAGCGGGCCGCGAGTTGTGCGACGTGATGCGACGCGTCCTCGGCGATGCGCGCCGCGTCGAACGGGAATTCGATGCCGCGCGGCACATCGCGCGGCAAGAGCGGCAGCACGGCCGCGAACACGGGATCGTCGGCAGCGGGCGCGACGGCGAAACGGCGCATGCCTTCGCCCGTCACCGCCTTGCAGTGGATGTACTCGACGTGATCGGCCAGCTTGCGCGCCGCCTCGACGGGATCGACGCCCGGCCATTGCCAGTTGCCGATGTCGAAGGTCATGCCGATCAGCTTGTGGTGGCCTTCCTTGGCGAGCGCGTTGAACAGCCCGTCGAACTGCGCGAGCGAGCCGCCGCGTTCCAGTTGGCCGTTTTCGACCACCAGCCGTGCAGCCACGCCCTTCGTGCAAGTCTTGATCACGTCACCATGCGCGCGGCCCGAAAAGCCGCCCAGTTGCAGCTTGACGAAGCGCGCGCCGAGCGCCGTCGCTTCGATCAGCGCCTGGCGCAGCGCGGCTTCGTCGAGTGTGCCGTCGGGCGCGTACAGTTCAGCGGGCGTCGAATACACGGACCACAGCCCCTTCGCCGCGATTGCCTTGCCGAGCGCGCACAGCGCTTCCGCCGACGCTTCGGCCTCCAGCGCGAACAGCTCGCGGCGCACTTCGAAACCCGCCGCGCCCGCTTGCGCCGCCGTCTTCAGCCACGCGTGATGACCGTCCTTGCGGATCGCATCCATTCCAAACGCACTCGCAACGATGACTACTTCCGGCATGCCAACCACCTTGCTCTGTTGCTTAAAACTGTCTTTGGAATCGGTTCCAAAGACAGGCATCAAAAAAGCGCCTCTGCGCCTGGAGCGAATACTGCCCCGCTCAGGATGATGCGCCAATAGTGGTAATCCCTTAACGCCCGGAGTCGCCCGTTGCAGGCCGCGCGTCGCCGTTCAGGCACAGTTCGAGAAAGCGGCCGACCAGCCGCGATGGTGCGCTCGCGTGCGGCACGAGGATCGAAAAACGCCGCGTGAGCGGCTCGGGGCCGAGCGGCAAGCGGCACAGCGCCTCGTTCTCATGGCGCATTGACATTGCCGACACGAAGCCGACGCCCATGCCTGCGCGCACCGCCTCCTTCACGCCTTCGACACCCGCAATCGCCAGCGCGACGCGCATCGGCGCACCTGCGCGGGCGAACGCGCGCTCGATCAGCTGACGCACGCCGGAGCCTTCCTCGCGCAACACCAGCGCATGTTCGCTCAGCGCGCCAAGCGTGACGGCTTGCAAACCGGTGGTGGCGAGGGGATGCGAGCGCGGCATGATCGCGACGATCTCGTCCTCGTGCCACGGATGCACGACGGTATCGGGCGGCAGGTCGCCGCCGACCTGCCCTTCGACCAGCGCGATATCGAACGACGAAAGTGCGCCAACAATATCGGCCGTGTTGCCGTCGTCGGTATGCACGGTCACGTCGGGGTGGCGGCGCTGGAACGCGGCGATCAGATAAGGCAGCAGATAGCTCGCGGGCGTCGTGCTGGCGCCGATGCGCAGCGTGCCCTGCTCCATGCCGCGCAGCGCGTCGCGATAGGCATAAGCCTGACGGAACGTGTCGCGCAGCCGCGCCGCGTAGCTGGCGAGCTGCTCGCCGGCCGGTGTGAGCTTGATGCCGCGGCCGTCGCGCAGATAGAGCGGCTCGCCGAATTCGTCCTGCAACTGCCGTAACTGGCCCGACACGGCGGGTTGCGACAGATGCAGCGCGAGCGCGGCGCGGCTGATATTGCGATGTTCGGCGACGGCGGCGAACGTTATAAGCTGGTCCGGGGTCATTCCGTAAAACTATCAGAATCTCCGATATATTTCATCCTAAATCACGATTTCTCATATCGATATATTCAAATTAGGATAAGGCCATCGACTCATGTAGCAAACCTGCTCCCGAAAAGGTTGAAGCCATGTCCACCGCTCACACCCATGCCGTTTCCGCGCCGTCCACAACGCGCGGCCAGATCAACGGCATTCTGTTCGTCGCCCTGTTCGCCGCCGCTGTCACGCGCATCGCCGCGATTCCGGCGATTGCGAACCTCGGCATCAGCCCGCTGATCGTCGGTATCGTCGGCGGGATGATCTACGGCAATGCGCTGAAAGACGGCATGCCCGATAGCTGGGCGGCCGGCGTCAACTTCTCGGCGCGCAAGCTGCTGCGCATTGCCGTCGCGTTCTTCGGTTTGCGCGTGAGCATTCAGGAAATCGCACAGGTCGGCCTGCCGGGCCTCGCCGAATCGCTGCTGATCGTGGTCAGCACGCTCATTATCGGCACCTGGGCCGGCATGAAGCTGATGAAGCTGGACCGCGACAGCGCACTGCTCACGGCAGCCGGTAGCGCGATCTGCGGCGCGGCCGCCGTGCTCGCGTTCGAATCGACGCTGCAATCGAAGCCGCACAAGAGCGCGATGGCCGTGGGCAGCGTGGTGCTGTTCGGCACGCTGTCGATGTTCCTCTACCCCGCTTTGCTGCGCGCCGGCATCCTCCATCTGGATACGACGGGCGTGGGACTGTTCTTCGGCGGCACGATTCACGAAGTCGCGCAGGTTGTAGGCGCGGCGAGCAACGTGAGCCCGGAAGCGACGCATATCGCCACCATCGTCAAGATGACCCGCGTGATGCTGCTCGTGCCCGTGCTGCTGGTGGTCGGCATGTGGGTGAACCGCCCGGCGCGCGGCGCTGCTGCAAAGGATGGCGCTCATGCACCGCGCAAGCTCGCCGTACCCTGGTTCGCACTCGGTTTTCTCGCCTGTGTCGCGGTGAACTCGCTGCATATCCTGCCCGAAGCGGCGACCAGCACCGTCAACATGCTCGACACGTTTGCACTGACGATGGCCATGACGGCGCTCGGCATCGAAACGCGCCTCTCGCAGATCCGCGACGCCGGTCCCCGCGCGCTGACGACGGGCCTGATCCTGTACGTGTGGCTTTTCGTCGGCGGTCTCGGCATCACGTGGCTGGTTCAGCACCTGCTCGGCTAAGCCGGCCTTCCCGCCAACAAGCCCCGCCTCGCGCGGGGCTTTTGTGCTTGTCGCGCGCCATCGGCCGGAAGCCGACGGCGCGCGTTTTTGCCTTACCGCAAGCACACCCGTTGCAAGCATCGCGCGGCATACTTCTAGCTCCCTTCCGTGTGCAAACGCGGCGCGATCCCGCGCTGCCCAAAACCGAATGAGGATCGACCGATGACTTATCAGCTCTATTACTGGGATGGCTTGCAGGGCCGCGGCGAATTCGTGCGGCTGGCGCTGGAGGAAGCGCAGGCGGACTACATCGAGGTCACGCGCGGCGACGAGCAGGACGGCCTTGGCACGGGCGCGATGATCGACGTGATGGGCAGTAAATCGGAAGCGTACCTGCCGTATGCACCTCCGTTCCTTCAGGACGGCGACCTGATCATCTCGCAGACCGCGAACATCCTGTTCTACCTCGGGCCGAAGCTGAATCTCGCGCCGAAGGTGGAAAGCCTGCGCTACGTCGCGAACGGCCTGCAACTGACCATCGCCGACATGGTCACGGAAGCACACGACACGCATCATCCGCTCGCATCGGGCATGTACTACGAGGAACAGAAAGAGGCCGCGAAAATCCGCGCGACGGATTTCATCGACAACCGGATTCCGAAGTTCATGAGCTATTTCGAGCGCGTGCTGAAGCAGAACCCCGCCGGCGACAAGCACATGGCCGGCGACACGCTGACCTATGTCGATCTGTCGATGTTCCAGTTGATCGACGGCTTGCACTACGCCTTTCCGCGCGGAATGAAGCATTTCGGCGAGCACTACCCGCGGCTTGCGAAGCTGCATGACGCCGTGCTCAAGCGTCCGAACATCGCCGCCTATCTCGACTCGGAGCGACGTCTGCCGTACAACGAAACCTGCGTGTTCCGCCACTATCCCGAACTCGACAAGGACGCGCGCTGAGATGGGCTGACTTCGTGCTTTCATCGAGCCTCGGCGCGCTTTCGCACATTGGCGCGCCCCTCTTCAAACTCGCGACGCGCAATGCCGATAACATGCAAAGGCTCGCGCCACAAAACCAACCTTAAACGCCCGCTCCCGCCGTGCTTTCATTCCTGCTGAGACTGCGCACCCGCGCTGCCCAACTGTTCCGACTGTCCGATGCGCACACGATGCTGGTGTGGTCGGTGATCGTCGGCATCGTGGGCGCTTTTGCGACGATCGCCTTCCGCGAAGGCATCTCACTGATGCAGCGCGCGTTCACCGGACAGGACGGCAGTCTCGTCGAAATGGCGCGGCGCCTGCCCATTCCGATGCGCATCGCCTTGCCCACGTTGGGCGGGCTCGCGGCGGGCGTGCTGCTGGTCATCGCGCAGCGCGGCGCCGACAGGAAACAGCATACGGATTACATGGAAGCCGTCGTGATCGGCGATGGCGTCGTGCCCGTGCGCCTGAGCTTGTGGCGCAGCGCGTCGTCGCTGTTCACGATTTCGAGCGGCGGCTCGATTGGCCGCGAAGGTCCAATGGTGCAGCTGGCCGCCTTGTGTGCGTCGCTGATCGGGCGCGTCGTGCATTTCGATCCGCCGCGGCTGAAACTGCTCGTCGCCTGCGGTGCGGCGGCGGGTATCACATCTGCATATAGCGCGCCGATCGCGGGCGCGTTCTTCGTCACCGAACTGGTGCTCGGCTCGATCGCAATGGAAAGCTTCGGGCCGGTGGTCGTGTCGTCGGTGGTGTCGAACATCCTGATGCGCGAATTCGCCGGCTACAAGCCGCCTTACGAGATGCCCGTATTCCCGCCCGTCGCGGGACTCGAAGTGCTGCTGTTCGTCGCGCTCGGTCTGCTGTGCGGCGCGGCGGCGCCCCAGTTCCTGCGACTGATGGATGGCAGCAAGGCCAGCTTCCGGCGTCTGCCGATTCCACTGCCCGTGCGGCTTGCGCTCGGCGGGTTGATCGTCGGCATTCTGTCCGTGTGGACGCCCGAGGTGTGGGGCAACGGCTATAGCGTCGTCAACTCGATCCTGCATTCGCCGTGGACGTGGTCGGCGCTCGTCATCGTGCTGGTGTTCAAGCTGATTGCTACGGCGGCGACGGTCGGCTCGGGTGCCGTCGGCGGCATTTTCACGCCGACGCTCTTCTTCGGCGCCGTGCTCGGCTCGCTGTTCGGCCTCGGCATGAACTCACTGTGGCCGCACGGCACCTCGGCGCCGTTCGCCTACGCAATGGTCGGCATGGGCGCCTTCCTCGCGGGCGCGACCCAGGCGCCGCTGATGGCGATCCTGATGATCTTCGAAATGACCTTGAGCTATCAGGTCGTGCTGCCGCTGATGGTGTCGTGCGTGGTCGCGTACTTCGCGGCGCGCGCGATCGGCAAGACGTCGATGTACGAAGTCACGCTGCACCGCAATCGCGAAGAAAAGGAACGTATGCGGCTGCGCTCGACGCAGATGCGCGAACTGATCCGCCCGCCGCAAACCGTCGTGCAACCGGACGCGACCGTGCAGGAGATGACGCGCGTGTTCCTCGAATATCCCGTCAAGTATCTGTATGTGACGGATGAAAACGGCTGCTTTCTCGGCGTGGTCGCGTTGAAGGACATCACGTCCGATCTGCTCGACAAGCGCGATACATCGGCGAAAACAGCGGCAGATTACCTGCAGCCCCATTTCGACGTGCTCACACCCGATATGCCGATCGGCGTCGCGCTCCAGCATTTCATGGCATTCCAGGGCGAGCGATTGCCCGTGGTCGAAAGCGCCGCCCGGCCGACGCTCGCGGGTGTGGTCTACAAGACTTCGCTGCTCGACGCGTACTTCCGGATGAACCCGACGCGCTAGGTTTTCGTCATCCCGGCATCCGTTCGGCGCATGGCAAAGCGCGGCAATTTCCCTACAATGGATTGACCATAAACGAGCCGCAAGCCGCATCCCGCGATGCACGGCGCTGAGCAACGCCGGCGGAGATGCCCGCTCTGCGAGCGGGAGCGAAGATGAGCAAACCGTCCATCGATGCCGTGCGCCGCGATCATGCGGGCTGGATCTTCGTGCATATCGAAGGCGAGCCCTATGACCGCGGCGAACAGCACGGCCAGTTACTCGCCGCCGAAATCCAGAACGCGATCCACACCGCCCGCTATCTCGCGAGATGGGACACGGGCGAAGACTTCGACACGTTCATCAACGCCGCCGTCGAGCAGTTCGCGCCGCGCATCGACAACGAATACGCCGACGAAATCCAGGGCATCGCCGATGGCGCGAAATTGACCTTCGCCGAAGTGCTCGCGTGGAACGGCTACATGGATCTGCTGCAAAGCTGGTGGCCGCAGCACGCGGCGCAGCAGAAGCCGCAACTCGGACTCAAACCGTGGCGCGGCCGGCGCGGCCATCATTGCAGCGCATTCATCGCCACGGGCAGCGCGACGCGCGACGGCCGCATCGTGATGGCGCATAACTCATGGGACCGCTACGCAGCGGGCGACGCGTTCAACGTCGTGTTCGACATCGTGCCCGAGTCGGGCAATCGCATCCTGATGCAAGGCTTGCCCGGCTGTATTTCGAGCCTGACGGATTTCTGGGTGACGTCGGCGGGATTGATGGTAACGGAGACCACGATTTCGAATTTCGCCGGCTACAACGCGGCGGGCGCACCCGAGTTCTACCGCTCGCGGCACGCAACGCAGTACGCGAACAGTATCGGCGAATGGTGCGAGATGTTCTCGCTCGCCAACAATGGCGGCTACGCGAACAGCTGGCTGCTCGGCGACATCAAGACGGGCGAGATCGCCCGCTATGAACTTGGCCTGCACTGCTCCGGTTTCGAAAGCACGAAGGACGGCTTCTACTGCGGCTACAACACGGCCACCGACCTGAAGATCCGCAACCAGGAATGCACGGGCGAAGGCGAGGATTACACCGACGTGCGCAGGAACGGCGCGCGGCGGCTACGCTTCATGCAACTCGAAGAGATGCATCGCGGCAAGATCGATGTCGAGCTGGCGAAAGAGATGATCGCCGACCATCACGACGTCTATCTCGACCGGCCCGACAATCCATGTTCGCGGACCATCTGCGGGCATCTGGAACTCGACGACCAGCGCTTCGGCAGTTCGGATCACGGGCCGTTCAATCCGTGGGGCGCGAATGACGGCAAGGTTGTCGACAGCGAGATGGCGCGCGACATGGCGTTCTTCGCGCGCTGGGGCCATCCGTGCGGCCGGCCGTTCGACGCGCAGGCGTTCATGAAGCGCCATCCGCAGTGGAACTGGCTGAATGGCTATATGCGCGACCGGCCTTCGTGGCCGTGGGCGCGCTTCGACGTGCTGCGCTGAAGGCGTTCCGGCACACAGTCGCCACGCGCGACCGCTGGTCCCGGGGGTTAACGCCACCCGCTTTCTACATACGGGATGCCTCACGCATCCCGCTCAGCCGCGCCGGTGCAGGCGCCAGCGCACCCGCCCGACACGAAACCGCTTCAAACCTTCATCATCGGCACGCCATTTCCGCGCTTCGCGGCGCCTCTCCAGCGCTTGTAAAAATAACTGGCGTAATATGTGGGGGACGCGCGGTGCTCGCAGACGGCAACCGCGTGGAGCGGGCGTCATCCGGCTGTTAGACGAATGGCATACCGCTTGCATGCAGTTCCTGCGCTGCCTGGCATAAGGAGGTCGAGCGATGAAAACCTCGACGCTGTTGATCATGGTGACGTTGTCCGCTTCGTGTTTCGCCGCGCCCGTGCATACGGCGCCCGACGGAACGATCGATACGGCCGCCGCCCGCGCCAACGCCGCCCCCGTCGCGCCCGCCGCGCCGGACGTCGCGGCCCAGACCGATATCCGGCCGGAGCGATGGGAGCACATTGCGCTGCCCAAGTCGCGACACCTGGAGCGCGGCTTCGTGGCACAGGACGAACATCTGCAGACATGACGGCGCGAGCGTCGCAGGACACGTCGACTCCGGCTCGCCGGGCGCATTCTCGCCGGGCAGATGGTTCTGCTCGCGCCAACTACTTTCAGAACAATGGAGCGCGAGCATGACGGCATCGGCTATTCCGGGTGAATCGATCGACCTGCAGATTGCAGATATCCTGAGCGGCGTTACTTACCCGCTCAATAAGGACGCGCTCGTCGATGCCGCGCGCGAAGCTGGTGCGAGCAACGAAGTGCTGTCGATGCTCGACGGCCTGCCCGAGCAGGACTACACGGATATCCAGTCGGTGACGAAGCTGCTCGGCAGCAATTTCGGGCCGGGTCTTGGCATCTGACGGCAAATCCGACGGCAAGCTTATGCAGCAGCAAGATACGAAGCCCGCCTCGACGGTGAATGCGACGGTGAATGCGACGGGGCTCGCGCACGACTGGATTCGCCGCGCGCCCGCGCAGGGCGGCGTCGAACGCATCGAGGCATTTTTCCAGCACAACGGCTACGCGCTGCACCGGCACGACACCTACGCGATCGGCCGCACGCTCGCGGGCGTGCAGAGCTTTCACTACCGGCGCAGTGTGCGCAACAGCCTGCCCGGCGGCACGATGGTGCTGCACCCCGACGAAATGCACGACGGCCAGGCCGGCACGGAAGAAGGCTTCCGCTACCGGATGATCTACGTCGAGCCCGCGCTGTTCCAGGCGGCGCTGGGCGGCAAACCGTTGCCGTTCATCGAAGGTGGGTTGTCGACCGATCCGCGCCTCGCCGCCGCGACGGAAGCGCTGTTGCAGGGCATCGACCGCGCGATGGACCCGCTGGAGCAGGACGACGCGCTCTTCGATCTCGCGCATGCGCTCGACGCCGTGTCGGGCGCGCGCCCATTGCGCGCTTCGGCCGACTTCCGCGCCGCGCAACGCGCGCGTGACTATATGCACGCGTCGCTCGAGCGCCCTGTTACGCTCGACGAACTGGCCGCCGCGAGCGGCCGCGACCGCTGGAGCCTGTCGCGCGATTTCCGTGCGTTCTTCGGCACCAGCCCGCATCGCTATCTGACAATGCGACGGCTCGACGCCGCGCGTCAATCGATGCTCGGCGGCATGGCGCTCGTCGACGCCGCCGCTGCCGCGGGTTTCGCGGATCAGAGTCACATGACGCGCCATTTCGTGGCCGCCTATGGCGTGACGCCGTCGCGCTGGCTGCGCATGCTCGACCCGCAAACCCGCTAGAACGCCACACGCGTTCCTTTCGAATCGCAATCGCGCGTGCACGAACGTTCAAGACGTTTGAGCGCGCGCGTCCCTACACTCGCGGCATCCACCTTCAACGAAAGGAAATGCCATGTCCGTTACGTCCTATCAAGCGATCAATTTCGCCGCCAAGCTCAGCCTGATCCACGACCAGTGGCAGCAACGTGTGGTCGCCGAGATGAACGACTACCAGTTCAAAATCGTGAAGATCGAAGGCGATTTCATCTGGCACGATCATGCCGATACGGATGAAACCTTTATCGTGCTGGAAGGCGAACTGCGCATCGACTTTCGCGACGGTGCGGTGACGATAGGAGCGGGAGAAATGTTCGTCGTGCCGAAGGGCAAGGAGCACAAGCCCTACGCAGAAAAAGAAGTGAAACTGCTGTTGATCGAGCCGCGCGGTGTGAAGAACACGGGCAACGAAACCAGCGAGCGAACCGCCGCGAACGACGTGTGGATCTGAGCGCGCCGCGCCTATTGCATCGTCCGGCCGAACACGACACGCGCAAAGAAATTGCCGAGCACTTCTTCTGCGCGGTCACCTGAGAAACGCTGCGGGTCGATGGTAAAGAAAAACTGCATGCCGTCGCACAAACCCATTAAACCGACAGCCAGCGTTTCGGCGGGCAACGGCAGCGGCGTGCCCACGCGCACCGAAAATTCCGTGATGTATGCAGTCAACTGCTCGAGTTTCTCGTTCATGAATGCATTAAAGCGCACGCGAAACCGCGCATCGCGCGCGGCGAGCAGCTTCGCCTCGACCCATAGCAGGAAGCACTTGTTCTCGCTCGGCATGCGGCTGTAATAGCGCAGCACGCTCGCCTCCATCTCTTCGCGCGTCGCGTTCGCTTCGAAGATGTTCTGCAGATCCGCCTGCATCGCCTCGTGATCGCGACGCAGCAGTTCCAAGAAGAGTTCTGGCTTGCTGCGGAAGTTCGAATAGAACGCACCGCGTGTGTAGCCCGCCGCTTCCGCGATGTCCTCGACGCTCGCCGCGACGAACCCCTTCTTCATGAAAATGGCCTGCGCGGCATCGAGCAAACGCAGGCGCGTCTGGTCTTTGCTCTGTTCGCGGGTGAGTCGTATGCGTTTCATATTTAACAGTCTAGCATCGATCCGTCACGAGATTCAGTTTTGCATTCAGATACAGCTGTGTATTAGAATGCAATTCATCATCTGAAGCAACGTGCCGTGTAGCGACATGAACTGAAGTGCTCGCGGCCTGCTTCGCTGCACGCCGTCGGTAGCCTCTGGCTCGCCGTATCCGTTTGCATTTCAGCCTGGGGGCATCGTGAATCGTTCCCGTCGTGGCGCGCCATCCATCGCGCGCAAGCCGTTCCGCCTGTCCGCATCTCCTGCTTTGCTTCGCCGTTCCGCGCTGGCCGTGCTCGTTCTTGCAGGTGCACTGACACTTGCCGCATGTCACAACAAGGAAGCTGCCGCGCCCGCACCGCGGCCCGTGGTCGCCGTCGCCGTGCATGCCGATGGACAGCCGCTCGCCGCATCGCTGCCGGGCGAAGTCCAGGCGCGTTATTCGACGCCGCTGTCATTCCGTATCGCCGGCAAGATCATCGAACGGCGCGTGCGTCTGGGTGATGTCGTGCAGAACGGCCAGATGGTTGCGCGGCTTGATCCCGCCGATGCGCAGAAGAACGCCGCCAGCGCCGCCGCGCAACTGGACGCCGCGCAACACCGTCTCGTCTACGCAAAGCAGCAGCTCGACCGTGATCGCGCGCAGGCGCATGAAAACCTGATCTCGCAGGCGCAACTGGAGCAGACGGAAGATGCGTATGCATCGGCGGCCGCGCAGCGCGATCAGGCGCAACAGCAGGCCGCGCTCGCCAAAGACCAGCTTCAATACACGACACTCGCCGCCGATCACGCAGGCGTCATCACCGCCGAACAGGCGGATACGGGGCAGAACGTATCGGCGGGACAGGCCGTGTATAACCTGGCGTGGTCCGGCGACGTCGACGTGGTGAGCGACGTGCCCGAAGGCGCGCTCGCGTCGCTGCGCGTCGGCACGCTGGCGACCGTCAAGCTCGGCGCTTTGGCCGGCCGCACCTTCAATGCGCGCGTGCGCGAGCTGTCACCCGCCGCCGATCCACAAAGCCGCACGTGGCGCGCGAAGCTCACGCTCGATCATCCCGGTCCCGACGTGCGACTCGGCATGACCGCCGATGTCGACTTTGCACACGACAACGCCGCTGCGCACGCTTCGCTTTACACGCTGCCCGCCACCGCCCTCTTCCATGACGGCACGCAGCCCGCTGTCTGGGTCGTGAAGAGCGGCAGCGATCAGCTCGAACTGCGCCGCGTGCAGGTCGCGCATTACGCCGAGCGCACCATCGCGATCTCGCAAGGTTTGAACGAAGGCGAGCGTGTCGTGTGGCAAGGCGTGCACACCGTGACTGCAGGAGAAAAAGTCCGCGTCGTGCCGCCGCTGCATCCCGAGGATTTCGCGTCATGAGCGCAGCGCACGACGAAGAAGGACGCTTCAACCTGTCCGCGTGGGCGCTGCGACATCAGGCGCTGGTCGTGTTTCTGATTACGCTCGCAACCGCATTCGGCATCCTCGCGTACACGAAGCTCGCGCAATCGGAAGATCCGCCGTTCACGTTCCGCGTGATGGTGATCCGCACGTTCTGGCCCGGCGCGACCGCGCGCCAGGTGCAGGAAGAAGTGACGGACCGCATCGGCCGCAAGCTGCAGGAAACGCCGGCCATCGATTTCCTGCGCAGCTACTCGCGCCCTGGCGAATCGCTGATCTTCTTCACGATGAAGGATTCGGCGCCCGTCAAGGACGTGCCCGAAACCTGGTATCAGGTGCGCAAAAAGGTGGGCGATATCGCGCAGACCTTGCCGCAAGGCATCCAGGGACCGTTCTTCAACGATGAGTTTGGCGATGTCTATACGAACATCTACACGCTCGAAGGCGACGGCTTCTCGTCGGCGCAACTGCACGACTACGCGGACGAATTGCGCACCGTGCTATTGCGCGTGCCGGGTGTCGGCAAGGTCGACTATTTTGGCGATCCTGACCAGCACATCTATGTCGAGATCACGAACACGCAGTTAACGCGCCTGGGCATTTCGCCGACGCAACTCGCGCAGGCAATCAACTCGCAAAACAGCGTATCGCCGTCCGGCACGCTGACCACTTACGACGATCGCGTATTCGTGCGTCCCACAGGACAATTCAAGGACCTGAACGCGCTCGCAGACACGCTGATCCGCATCAACGGCCGCTCGTTCCGGCTCGGCGATATCGCGACGATCAAGCGCGGCTACGACGATCCGCCCGTTACGCAGATGCGTTTTCAGGGCAAGCCCGTACTCGGCATCGGCGTGACGATGCAGCCTGGCGGCGATGTGATCCGGCTCGGCAAGGCGCTCGACGAGAAGATGACCGAACTGCAGGCGCATTTGCCTGCGGGACTCAAGCTCGTCGAAGTATCGAGCATGCCGCACGCGGTTGCGCATTCCGTCGACGACTTCCTCGAAGCAGTTGCCGAAGCGGTCGCGATCGTGCTGGTCGTGAGTCTCGTATCGCTCGGCGTGCGCACGGGGATGGTGGTCGTGATCTCGATTCCCGTCGTGCTCGCTGTGACTGCGCTGTGCATGTATCTGTTCGATATCGGCCTGCACAAGGTGTCGCTCGGTACGCTGGTGCTGGCGCTCGGCCTGCTCGTCGACGATGCGATCATCGCCGTCGAAATGATGGCCGTGAAGCTCGAACAGGGCTGGAATCGCACACGTGCCGCCGCCTACGCCTATACGAGCACCGCGTTTCCGATGCTGACGGGCACGCTCGTCACCGTATCGGGCTTCCTGCCGATCGCGCTTGCGAAATCGAGTACGGGCGAATACACGCGCTCGATTTTCGAGGTGTCGGCGATTGCGCTGATCGCGTCGTGGCTCGCTGCTGTCGTGCTGATACCGATGCTCGGCTATCACCTGCTGCCCGAGCGCAAACGTCAGGCGCACGAACCGGAAGATCACGAGCACGATATTTACGAAACGCGTTTCTACCGGCGTCTGACGGGCTGGATCAGCTGGTGCATCGAGCGGCGCTACATCGTGCTCGCGATTACCGTGGTTCTATTCGTCGTGTCGCTGGCGGGCTTCTCGCTGGTGCCACAGCAGTTCTTCCCGAGTTCTGACCGGCCCGAACTGCTCGTCGACGTGCGGCTGCCCGAAGGCGCATCGTTCCAGGCGACCTTGCGTCAGGCGCAGCGCGTCGAGAAGGCCCTTGAGGGCAGGCCTGAGATCGATCATCTGGTGAATTTCGTCGGGTCCGGTGCGCCCCGCTTTTACCTGCCGCTCGACCAGCAATTGCAGCAGCCGAACTTCGCGCAATTCGTGATCACCGCGAAGTCGGTGGAAGATCGCGAGAAGCTCGCGCGCTGGCTCGAACCCAAATTGCGCAACGATTTCCCTGCGATTCGCACGCGCCTGTCGCGCCTCGAGAACGGTCCGCCCGTTGGTTATCCGGTGCAGTTCCGCGTAAGCGGCGACGACATCGCAACCGTCCGGTCGATCGCCGAAAAAGTCGCCGCGACGATGCGCGCCAATGCAGGCACCGCGAACGTGCAATTCGACTGGGACGAACCCGCCGAACGCTCGGTGCGTTTCGAGGTCGACCAGAAGAAAGCGCGCGAACTGGGCGTGACATCGGCGGATGTGTCGAGCTTCCTCGCGATGACCCTGTCCGGCTACACGGTCACGCAGTACCGCGAGCGCGACAAGCTGATCAGCGTCGATCTGCGCGCGCCGAAGAACGAGCGCGTCGATCCGTCCCAACTGCTGACGCTCGCCATGCCGACGCCCAACGGCGCGGTTCCGCTCGGCACGCTTGGACACATGCGCGACGACCTCGAATATGGCGTGATCTGGGAACGCGACCGCCAGCCGACCATCACCGTGCAATCCGATGTGCGCGGCAACGCGCAAGGCATCGACGTCACGCATGCAGTCGACAGGCAACTCGCGCAGATCCGCACGACGCTGCCTGTGGGCTATCGGATCGAGATCGGCGGATCCGTCGAGGAAAGCGCGAAGGGACAGACATCGATCAACGCGCAGATGCCGATCATGATCATCGCCGTGTTGACGCTGTTGATGATCCAGTTGCAGAGCTTCGCACGCGTTCTGATGGTCGTGCTGACGGCACCGCTCGGACTGATTGGCGTGGTAGCGACGCTGCTGCTGTTCGGCAAGCCGTTCGGTTTCGTCGCGATGCTCGGCGTGATTGCGATGTTCGGCATCATCATGCGTAACTCGGTGATTCTCGTCGATCAGATCGAGCAGGATATTGCGCAGGGACACAAGCGTTTCGATGCGATCGTCGGCGCGACCGTGCGGCGTTTCCGTCCGATCACGCTGACGGCGGCAGCCGCCGTGCTCGCGCTGATTCCTCTGCTGCGCTCGAACTTCTTCGGCCCGATGGCCACGGCGCTGATGGGCGGCATTACGAGCGCGACGGTGCTCACGCTGTTCTATCTGCCCGCGCTGTACGCCGCGTGGTTTCGCGTGCGCGGCGACGAGCGCGATCCGCGCCCTGAACCGTCCGCACATTCGGGGAATTGATCATGAATCGTCTTTCGATGACCCGCACGACTTTTTCCGTAGCCATTGCATGCGTGTTCGCGTCGGCCTGTTCGTTCGGGCCGAACGGCAACCCGCCCGCGATGCCCGAACCCGCGCATTACGGCGCCGACGCGCAGCCGGCGCAGACCGTGCCCGCACAAGGCGTCACGCAGCAGTTCGTGGTTGGCGCGAAGGCCGTGCCGCAATGGTGGCGCACGTTTCAATCCGATGAGTTGAACGCGCTGGTCGACGAAGGCCTGCGCAACAGTCCGACGCTCGCCGCCGCCGACAAGAGCCTTACCGCCGCGCGCGAGCAGTTGCGCGCGCAGGTTGGCAGCAACATGTTGCCAACCATCGATGCGGGCGGCCAGGCCGCGCGCCAGCGCGCGCTCGCGATTCCTGAGATCGGCCCGAACACGTTTCTGTACAACACGTTTGTCGGGCAATTGCAGGCGCAGTACACGTTCGACATTTTCGGCGCAGCGCGGCTCGCGGATGCGGCACTGGCATCGCGTGTGAATGTGCAGGCCTATCAGTTCGATGCAGCACGGCGCGCGCTGGCCGCGAACATCGTGGCGGCGGCGATTTCGGCGGCGATGCTCGATGCACAGGTGCAGACCACCGAACGCCTCGTCACGCTCGCCAACGAGCAGGCACGCGATACGCAGCGCCGCTACGATCTCGGTGCGGTGTCGCATAGCGATCTGTTGAGCGCGCAACAAAATGCGGCCTCGCTGGCGGCGAGTTTGCCGGTTGCGCGGCAGCAGTTATTGACGACGCGTCACGCGCTCGCTGTGCTGCTTGGCCGCACGCCGGATGCAGCGCCGCCGCCGCTCGATCTTGCGTCGCTGCATGTGCCTGAACAGGTGCCGGTGTCCGTGCCGTCCGATCTCCTGAAAGCACGCCCCGATATCCAGGCGGCGGATGCAACGCTCAAGGCCGCTGCTGCCGATGTGGGCGTCGCGACGGCGCAGATGTTTCCGAGCATCACATTGAGTGCGTCGATGGGCAAAGGCGGATTTAGCTGGCCCGTTGCGCTGTCTGGCGCGGGCGCCATCTGGAGCATTGGCGCATCGATCACGCAGCCGATTTTTCACGGTGGCGCGTTGTTTGCGCAGCGGCGTGCGGCTGTTGCTTCGTACGAAGCTGCTACATCGCAATATAAGCAGACGGTGCTTGCTGCATTCCAGAATGTCGCGGATACGCTTGCTTCTCTGGAGCATGATGCGCAATCGCTCGATGCCGCTAATGTTGCGGCGCGTGCGGCGCGGCAGGCTTTTGATGAGACTGCTGCGCGGTATCGGTTGGGTGCTGTGCCTGTGGCGGCTTCACGCTCGAGCGAGCAGCAGTTTCGGAATGCGCGGCTCGATGAGATTCGGTATACGGGTGCGCGGTTGAACGACACGGCAGCGCTGTTTCAGGCGATGGGGAATCCTCCCGCGGAGGAAGCGCAGGCCGCTGCGCCGGTTGTTGCGCGGTGAGCCTCTTTCTTTCAGAGCTGGCTAGTCCGTCGAGTTATCAACAGTTTCTGTTGAAGGGGTTGTTGATAAGGGCTGGACAGGTGGGGTAAGTCGTTGAGTTTGCATCAGAATGTGGGGTTGCCGTGCGGCCTGTTTTTTTGTTTGCTTTCGCTGGCATCCGCGTTTCGTTATTGGTGCTTCACGCGTTGCCCCTGTGCGGGGCGGCACTTACTTTCTTTGCCGCCGCAAAGAAAGTAAGCAAAGAAAGCGGGCTAACACCGCCCGTTCTTCTCCCTGCCTGAGGGCCCCCAACGGTTCCTCCACTTCAAATGGCGCTCTGCCATTCAATGCCCATTGCCAGCGCTTCGGCGAAGCGCCTCACCCTCTTCGATCACCCGTAATGCAGCCAGCGGCAACGATTGGTCACGGCCGCCCAGGTGGCAAACTGTGTGTAGGTCGTAGTGCCTGACGCGTCGGCGCTCTTACGACACCGATCGTGCTTTCAAGCCGTGACCTTGGTTTTCCGTCCGAAGTGGAGCGCGTAAGCAGCGATAGCCTACACACAGTTTGCCGCTATAGAACGCGGGCGAATTGGTCGCGCGTGTGGCGACGTGGGAGTGTGAAGCGGGTGAGGCGCTCAATAAGAGCGGTGGCAACGGGCAGTGAAAAGCAGGTTGCCGTTTGAAGCGGAGGACCCGTTGGGGGCCCTCAGGCAGGAACAAGAGCGGGCGGTGGTCAGCGGCTTTCTTTGCTTACTTTCTTTGCCGCGGCAAAGAAAGTAAGTGCCGCCCCGCACAGGGGCGACACTAGCAGACCACTACCAAATCGCGGATGCCAGCAAAAGCAAAGCCAACACCAAAACCAAAACCAAAACCAAAACCAAAACCAAAACCAAAACCAAAACCAAAACCAAACCTTATGGCTTATTAGACTCAAACAAATCCATAATCTGTTTCTTCTCGGAATTGGAAACACTCGGCGGCGGCGCCGGCGGCGTCATCCCCGCTGGCCCAACAGCACCAACGGCATCGCCACCGCTAGCCAGCGGATTCGCCGAATCCATTCCGATACTCGCGACAAACCCGCTCCCCGGCGTCATATCCGCATAGAACAGCTCGCCATCAACAGACGTCACACCCTGAGGAATCTCAGGCTCAGTCTGCGGCACACCACGCAGCGCACGCTGCATGTACTCGACCCAGATCGGCAACGCCAGTTGCGCACCAAACTCGCGGCTACCCAGCGACTTCGGCTGGTCGTAACCCATCCACGCGACCGCCACGAGCGACTGCTGATAGCCGGCAAACCAGCCGTCCTTCGCATCGTTCGTCGTACCCGTCTTGCCCTGCAGGTCATTACGATGCAGCACGTTCGTCCCCGCACCCGTACCCGCCGTCGCCACCGAATGCAGCAGGCTGTTCATGATGTACGCGTTACGCGGCTCCAGAGTACGCGGCGCATCCTTGCCCGCCGTCAACGGCTGTGCACGCGACAACGGCTGACCATGCGCATCGTCGACTTCAGCGATCAGATACGGATTGATCCGATAACCGCCGTTCGCGAACACGCTATACGCGCCCGCCGACTGCAACGGCGTCACCAGACCCGCGCCAAGCGCCATCGGCAGATACGGCGGCGTCTTGTCGGCATCGAAGCCGAAGCGCTGCGTCACGAAATCCTGCGCGTACTTCGTGCCGATATACGACAGGATGCGAATCGACACCAGGTTCTTCGACTTCTGCAGCGCGAGACGCATCGGCATCGGACCATCAGGCTGATCGTCGTCCTTCGGCTCCCACGCGTCGCCGCCCGGCGCGCTCGGCGGGAAGTACAGCGGCGCGTCGTTGATGATCGTCGCCGGTCCGAGGCCCTTGTCGAGCGCCGCCGAATAGATGAACGGCTTGAAGCTCGAACCCGGCTGACGCCATGCCTGCGTCACGTGGTTGAACTTGTTCTTGTTGAAGTCGAAGCCACCGACGAGCGCACGGATCGCGCCGTCCTGCGGCGTCATCGACACCAGCGCGCCTTCCACTTGCGGCAACTGCGTGATCTGCCAGTTGCCGTTTGCATCGGCGATCAGGCGCACAATCGAACCCGGCCGGATGCGCTGCGCCTGCGCCGCGCGCGCCGACAGCGAGCCCGCCGCGAAACGCAAGCCGTCGCCCATGACACTCGCCTGCGTGCCGTCGAGCAGCTGCACCTTCACTTCCTTCGGCGTCGCCGACGTCACCACTGCCGCGATGATCTCGCCGTTGTCCGGGTGATCGTTCAGCGCGTCTTCGATCGCTTCGTCACGGTCGTCGCCGGCTGCCGGCAGCTCGACGAAGCCTTCCGGACCGCGATAGCCGTGCCGGCGCTCGTAGTCCATCACGCCCTTGCGCACCGCGCGGTACGCCGCTTCCTGATCGGCGGAATCAATCGTCGTCGTAACGTTCAGACCGCGCGTATAGGTCTCGTCCTTGTACTGCGCGTACATCATCTGACGCACCATCTCCGAGATGTACTCGGCGTGCACGCTGTATTCGTTGCCCGCCGTCTTCGTGCGGATTTCCTGCTTGATCGCTTCGTTGTACTGGTCCTGCGTGATGTAGTTCAGGTCGAGCATGCGCTTCAGGATGTATTCCTGACGGATTTTCGCGCGCTTCGGATTGACGACCGGGTTGTACGCGGACGGCGCTTTCGGCAGCCCCGCGAGCATCGCCGCTTCGGCCAGCGTGATGTCCTTCAGATCCTTGCCGAAGTACACGCGCGCAGCAGCCGCAAAACCGTAGGCACGCTCGCCCAGATAGATCTGGTTCATGTACAGCTCGAGAATCTGGTCCTTCGTCAATGCGCGCTCGATCTTGTACGCGAGCAGCATTTCATAGATCTTGCGCGTGTACGTCTTCTCGCTCGACAGGAAGAAGTTGCGCGCGACCTGCATCGTGATCGTACTGGCGCCCTGCGATGAACCGCCGTGCGCGAGATCCGCGAAACCTGCGCGCAGAATGCCGATGAAGTCGACGCCGCCATGCTCGTAGAAGCGATAGTCTTCGATCGCGAGCACAGCCTTCTTCTGAATATCGGGGATATCCTGGAAGCGCACGAGACTGCGACGCTCTTCGCCGAATTCGCCGATCAGCACATGGTCCGCCGTATAGATGCGCAGCGGCACTTTCGGGCGGTAGTCGGTGAGTGCATCGAGCGACGGCAGCTGCGGGCCCATCACGACGAGCGCGTAACCGATGATCAAGGCGCCGACCACCGCCAGCGTCGCGAACAGCCCCGCGAACCACATTGCGATCGTGCCGCCTATCGAGCGCCTTCCCGAGCGCCCCGAGCCGCCCGATGACTCCGCGCGCTCGTCATCATCACGCTGCGCGTAGCGGTAGTCGCGGCTCGGGTTGTCGTTGCTGCCGAAAGATGGCTCGCGGCCTGGATGCCCTGAGGAACTGGAAGATTGCGGTCGTTTGATGATTGGCATGACTGGAATGATTGGCGCTTCCTACACGCAGGATTGGCACGCGTGGTGCGCTTGAATCGAAATCGTGGTGCCGCTCGCGCGCGTCCGCGCACAGCCATGACACCGTTGCTCGCCAGAAAGACGTGCTCCCCGATCCGTCGAAGGCTAACGTGTGCAGCGCATCACGACGGTCTCCGCCCTGACGACTGCTGCCGCACGACACCGGATGTGTCACCCCGTCCCGGCCGGTCGCACGGCACGCCCGGGCAGTGTCTGGCGCAACGTAACAGCGCATTTTAAAGAAATCAAGCGGCGCGGAACGTGATTTTTTTGTAAGAATTCCCTCATGATTGTGCCCCGCAGTAAGAAAAAACACCGTTCTGCGCCCCGAAAGCCCCACTGCGCCGCGCCCGTGCAGTTATCAACAGAAAATGTGGAGAGCCCTGTGGACAAGGCTTCCGCAAGCGCGCCAACTCGTTGATGTGACAGCCATTTTACGTCCCGCCCTATTTGCGCCCGCGCGCACCGCCATTTAGTCTTATGATGGATCGACGCGCGCCAGGAATGAGTTGCCGCCCTGCCGCGCCCTGCCCGGATTCCTCCGCAGTTCGACACTAAACAAAGAACGCGAGCCGATCTATGAACAAGCCCAGCGAACGCATCGTCGTCTTCGTCACGCCCGCCCAGAAACGCGCCATCTCGTCGACGGCCGAAAACCTCGGCATCAGCGTCAGCGAACTGATGCGCCGCGCGGTACTGAGCTTCGGCGCGACCAGCGAGCAGGTCAAGGCAGCGAGCATCGTCGACCGTTTGCGCGCGCCGCGTGAGCCCGATGCATTGAATGAAGCGCTGCAACGCGTGGCGCGGGCGAACAGACATCTGCGGCAAACCACGCCCGCGGCGCTCAGGTCGCCCGCTCCGCGCGACAGACAGGCGCGCACTGAAAACGATACCGTCTTCACCGATACCAGCGCCGCGCAACAGCCACTCGCGCCGATCGATCTCGCCGCCCCCGTTGCTGCCTCCGTCGCCGCGCTGGCGACGCCCGGCACGCACAACCTGGCGGACGATCACGCAGCCGCCGCCCAGGCCGCAGCGCGCGTAGCGGCCGCGAAAGCCGCGGCGCTTGCCTCGCACGATGCCGCTGACGAACGCAACGCAGCCGATCCCGCCAGCGACGCGCGCGCGCCATCGAGAACCTCCACACTGCTCCCGTCGAAACGCAACGCTGCGGGCAAGCGCCCTCAGGAACACGAAGACGACGAACCGGGCATCGACCCCACTGAAGGCAACGGCCGCTTCGCCTGAATACACGACACCAGGAGTCGTGCGTGCGATGGCTGTATCGTCGGCTATCCGAAAGAATCCGGCTACGCACTTTGACAAATCCGCGCGCTGATTCGTTCATCACGTTGCGCATGCGAGCCTATGCTGCGAAGGATTGCGAAAGCGTCCGCCCAAACGCGCAACAAATCGCACTTTAAGACCGTTTTAAGGGTACGCGTGGTGTAATATCCGCGAGCTGTTGAATGCCCGGTCATGCATCGATTGCATCGTGTGGACGTAGCGTTGGCGGGCACCTTGAGGCAAGTTAAATTTGCGTGCAGCTATTGCATTTTGTGCGTGCGCCCCGATGTCCGGTCCGGCGGCGAAGCCATCATGAAACATGCGCGAGAACGCGCTGTCTGATGGCAAGCAGCATGACCCGCAAGCTCGCGCAGGGCGGCGTAAACTACGTTCAATCGACGTCGTCGCGCACGAGGTTGCAAGCGCCGGGTATTCAGCGTCGATTTCAATTTATGGAGGTATTTCATGTCGCTTTTTGACAGCATCACGCGGACAGTCAAAGGTCTCTTGAACGACGCGGCCGACTCCGTGCAGGATCCCTCGCGTGATGCGCGCCAGATCGTGCGCGAACTCGACGAGAGCATCGCAAAAGCGGAGAACTCGCTGATCGAGATCCAGGCGCAGGTTGCCACGCAGCAAAGCAAGCGCGACGTGGCCGCCGACAAGGCGAAGAAGTACGAAGACGGCGCGAAGCGCGCGCTGCAAGCTGGCGACGAAGCGCTCGCACGTGAAGCACTCGGCGCGCAGGCTACCGCCGAAGCGGAGCGCGATGCGCTCGCGAAGGAACTGACCACGCTCGAGCCTTCCGTCGATCAGCTGAAGACGCAGATCGACGACATGCGCCAGCGCCGCAACGACCTGAACGCACGCTCGAACATCCTGCAGGCCAAGCAGCAGATCGCGGAAGCCAAGGACACGGCTGCGACCGCGTTGGGCGGAATCGGCGGCAAGAATCTTGCTGAAGATTTTCAGAAGCTGGAAGACAAGGTCGCGCTGTCGACAGCACGTTCGGATGCGCGCCTGAATTCGGCTGACGTGAAGAGCGGCAAGGCGCTCGACGACAAGCTCGCGGACCTGAACCGCGGCCCGTCCGTCGACGACCGTCTCGCCGCGCTGAAGAAGCAGCTGGACACGCCGGCGCAGTAAGCGCATGGCGATGCGCCGCGCGGTATCGAATACTTTGCACGATTGCCGCGCGGCGCAGCAACTCGATAGTCATGGAGACGGGCGTCAATGCGCCCGGCCCGCATCATGAAAAAATTCCTCGCAGCAGCTGGTGTTTCCCTGACGCTTTCGCTGATGCTCGTATCGGGCTCCGCCTTCGCGGTGCCGACGGCGACGCAGATCGAAACCTCGATTCAACAGCAGGACTGGCGCAAGGCCGACTCGCAGTTGAACGAGGTGCTGAAGGCGCATCCCGATAGCGCGCGCGCACACTATCTGTACGCGCAGGTGCTCGACCGCGAAGGTCGCCCCGCCGACGCGCTCGCACAGCTTCAACAGGCGAAAACCCTCGACCCGCAGGTCCGCTTCACCGATCCTGGCCGCTTCGCGGAGACGGAAGCGCGTCTGCGTGCGGACGCCGCGCGCGTGAGCGGCGGCAGCGGCGGTGTCACGCATCGCACCAGCAATCCGTTTGCGCAGCAGGAATCCACGACAGCCGCGCCGTCGGCTTTGCAGGCGGCGCCTGAGCGGCACGGTCCTTCAATGGGCATGTGGATCGGCATCGTCGTGCTGATCGGCGCGATCGCACTTGTCCTGCGCTGGACGCTGCGCCGCGCGCGCTCCCAGGACGACACGCGCGCCAACGACGATCGTCGCGTGCAACTCAAGCGCGCGACCGACCTGCTCAACGACGTGCGCTCGCTGAAGCTCGACGTAAAACTGTCGACAGCGCCGGGGCATGAAGCGCTTGAACGCGAAGTCGAAGGCGCGGAAACGCAGTTGCGTCAGTTGGTCGAAGCGCTGTCGAACAGCAAGAATCCTGTGCCGCCGTATCAGATCGAAGATCTCGAACGGCAGGTTGCGAGCCTGAAGGCGCGCGCCGAAGGCCGGCCCGATCCGAATGCGGCGCCTGCAGCTCCTGTTGGTGGCGACTCCTCTTTCGCGCGCGAAGCCGACCAGGCGTTCGGTCGCGGCCAGCAGCAAGGTTATCCGCCGCAAGCGCCCTACCCGTATCCGCCGCAGCAACAGCAGCCGCCTGTCATCGTGCAGCAAGGTGGCGGCTTCGGCGGCGGCATGGGTGGGTTGCTGACGGGCGTGCTGCTCGGTGAAGCGCTCAACTCGGGACGCGACCGCGTAGTCGAACGCGATGTGATCGTCGACGACGAATCGCGCAAACGCGGCGGCAACGACGCAGGTTCGATCGACTTCGGCCAGGGTTCGAACGACTGGAGCGACGGCGGCGGAGATGGCGGCGTCGATATGGGCAGCAACGACGATTCGGGCGGCTGGAACGACACCTGACGCGCCCGCGTCACTTCCCGCTTCACTTCCTCTGCTCAGGCACACACGAAGGGCTCCTCACGGAGCCCTTTTTCATTACGCTTCGTGCTGCGCGAGCACGACGGCGCCCGCAAACAGCCTGACGATGAAACGCTCCGCGTAATCGATCAGCGACTCGCGCTGCACCGCATTGCCGATGAATTCATGCGACAGATGAAACAGTTGCAGCACGATCTGCGTGCAGATTTCCTCGACGGTCTCGCGCGTCAACGTCGGCATGAGTTTTAGTTGCACGACGTCCTCGGCCATTTCGGCCGACACTTCGTTCAGGTTCACACGCACAGCTTCGCGCAGGGCCGGCGATGTACCGTGATACTCGGCCAGCGCACTTAGAAACGCCTCACGGTTTTCCAGCGCGAATGCGAAGAACGCGGCGCATGCGCGACGCGGCACGCTATGCGGCTCGTCATGCGCAGCAAGCCAGCGTTCGCGCCGAAGCATCGGACGCAGACGCCGGCTGACGGACTCAACGGCTTCGCGCGCCAGATCGTCTAGCGTATCGAAGTGCCGATAGAACGTGTTGGGATTGAGGCCCGCCTCGCGCGCAATCTCGCGCAGCCCGAGGCTTGCGAAGCTGCGGCCGCCCGCGGTCAGGCGCAACGCAGCCTCGATCAGCTTGCGCTTGCCGGGAGCGAGTTCCAGTTCTGATGCGAGTTGCATGAGCTTCCGTATAGCGACGCCATTTGGGCCGATGCCACTGCGTTGGCCTTGGAGTCAGCAATGTACAACGATCTTGACGCGATGTGTACAGTTGTCTACCCTGCGCATAAACCGTCGTAGACGGATGTAGACAACTCCATTTTTCTCTTATTCGCCATCGGAGAGCTTGCAGACTTCGACGATGCGCCGGAGCGTTGAACCCATGCCTTCACCCCGTTCTTCTGACATGCGAATCGCGATTATCGGAAGCGGATTCTCGGGCATCGGCATGGCGGTCCGTTTAAAGCGCATGGGCTATACGTCGTTCACGATCTATGAAGCGGCGAGCGATCTGGGTGGTACGTGGCGCGACAACACCTATCCCGGCGCTGCATGCGATGTGCCATCGCATCTGTACTCGTTTTCATTCGAAGCAAACCCGTCGTGGTCGCGCGCGTTCAGTCATCAGGAGGAAATCCTCGCATACCTGAAGCATTGTGCACGGAAGTATCAGGTCGACAGTGCGATGCAGTTCAATGCACGCGTGACGGCTGCGCGTTTCGACGAAACACGACTCGTGTGGCTGCTCGACATCGTACGTAATGGCGTACATGAAACCGTCGAAGCGGATGCGGTCATCTCTGCGATCGGGCAATTGTCGCGGCCAGCGATGCCGCAAATCGAAGGGCTCGATACATTCGGTGGAAAGATATTTCACTCGGCACGCTGGGACCATGACTATCCGCTCGACGGCCGACGTGTGGCGGTGATCGGCACAGGCGCGAGTGCAATCCAGTTCATTCCGCAAATCCAGCCGCGCGTCGCGCAGATGCTGCTGTTCCAGCGCACTGCGCCGTGGATCATGCCGAAGCCGGACAAGCCGGTCAGCCAACGCGCGCGCTGGTTCTTTACGCATCTGCCGTTCACGCAACGTTGCGTGCGCAGCGCAATCTACTGGCAGATGGAGTCACGCGGGCTCGGCTTCTTCGTCAATCCGAAGCTCGTGAATCCCGCGATGAAATTTGCGCGCAGCTACCTCGAACGGCGGGTGAAAGATCCTGCACTGCGCGCGAAACTGACGCCCGACTTCACGCTCGGATGCAAACGCGTGCTGTTGTCGAGTGACTACTATCCCGCGCTCCGCCAGCCGAATGTCGAGGTACTCACGACGCCGATCCGCAATATCGTGCATGACGGTATCGTGACGGCCGACGGCACGCATCACGCGGTCGACGCGATCATCTGCGGCACGGGGTTTCAGGTGAACGACGTCGGCGCGCCATTTGACGTGACGGGACTCGGCGGCGTCGATCTCGGCGCACTCTGGCTGCGCGACGGACCCGAAGCGTATCTCGGCACGAGCATCGCGGGCTTCCCTAACTTCTTCATCATGACCGGGCCGAACACGATCCTCGGCCACAACTCGATGATCTACATGATCGAGTCGCAGGTGCAATACATTGCCGAATGTCTGCGCGAACTGCAGCGACGCGGTGCGCGCACGATGAACCTGCGTGCCGATGTGCAACGCGCCTTCAATGCAAGCCTGCAACGCGACATGCAGAACACGGTATGGGCAAGCGGCTGCCATAGCTGGTACCAGACGAAGAGCGGCAAGATCACGGCAATCTGGCCGCGATTCACTTTTAGCTATCGCCGCCGCACGCGTCGCGTGCGTGGCAGCGAATACACCTTTTCGCTTTAGGAGCGTGCATTGCAAGCAGAGTGATTTGAGCAGTACAACACAGGGAGACGAAAAAATGGAGAACGTCGAAATGACGCGGACGACTCACGCGCCGCTGCCACCCCGCTCGCTCACGGCGCGACTCGGCATAACGAGCGTCCCGCGAGATGAACTGAAACGCCGTTATACACAAGCGGGTTCACGATTCGTGCAGATCATGGGCGCTGATGTGCACTATATCGACGAGGGCGCGGGCGACAGCACGATCGTGATGATTCACGGGTTTGCGTCATCACTGCACACGTGGAACGATATTGCATCCGCGATGGCACGCGAGCATCGCGTGATCCGGCTCGACCTCCCGCCGTTCGGGGTGACGGGCCCGCTGCGCAATGCGGCGGGTGAGATCGAAACGATGAACCTTCCTGCCTATCGTCGCTTCTTCGGTACATTCATGCAGGCGCTCGGCATCGCGCGCGCCACGCTGGTCGGCAATTCGCTGGGCGGCCTGCTAGCGTGGGACTACGCGGTGCGCCATCGCGATGCCGTCGAACGCCTCGTGCTGATCGACGCAGCCGGTTTCCCGATGAAGCTGCCAATCTACATCGGCCTGTTCAATCACGCGCCCGTTCGCATGAGCGCGCCGTGGTGGCTGCCGGAAGCGATCATCAAGAGCGCCGTGCGAAATGTGTACGGGGATGCGAGCAAGATCACGCCCGGCGTACTGCGTCGCTACGTCGAGTTCTTTCATGGCGAAGGCACGCGCGAGGCAATCGGCAAGATGGTGCCGACGCTGGACTTCGCCGATCTCGACACCAGTGTGCTTGATTCGCTCGACGTGCCCACGCTCGTGTTGTGGGGCGCAAAAGACCGCTGGATACCGCCTGCACATGCAACCGAATTCACGCGCCGCATTCCAGGCGCACGTTCGGTTATGTACGAAAACCTCGGTCACATTCCAATGGAAGAAGCGCCTCAACGCGTATTGCAGGATCTGCGTGAGTTTCTTGCCCCATTGTCTACCGGACGTACTCCATTGCAGGTTTAGACGCTGACTGACGCATGTCCGACATACACGCGTGTTTCATAGGCGAAGTCGACCGTACCGTCGTGCGCGGTACGGTCGAACAGTTCACGTAGTGCATCGAGCATCGGTTGATGATTCGGATGACCGGCCTTCGGCGCATAAGACGACGACATCAGCCGCCCTTTGAGCCCATCGAAGTCGAGACGCTGCGCGTTCGGAAAACGCGCCTGATGAGCGAAAGCGTCCCCGAACCAGGCAGCCATCGACTGATCATCGCCATAGCGCTCGGAGACGGCCTGATAATCGACGCCGAAACGCTGCAGCAGCGCTTCATAGTCGGCAAGAAACGGCGTGCCTTCGAGCAGCCGGCTGTTCCACATCAATGCGATCAGTCCGCGCGGCTTCAGGATCCGCGCAAACTCGCGTCGCGCCGTGTCGGGATCGAACCAGTGGAACGCCTGAGCGGCGATGACGAGCTCGACGCTTGCGTTATCCAGTGACGTCGACCCGGCCGTGCCTGCGACGCTCGCGTAACCGGCATAGTGACTGAGCCACGCGTCGGCGGCAGCCCGCATCGCCTGATTCGGCTCGACGGCCACGACCGGATGCCCCGCTTCGAGAAACAGCCTCGACGAAATGCCCGTGCCCGCGCCGATGTCGGCGACGCGCGCGCCCTCGGCGAGTCCACACGTCGTGTGCAGAAAGGTCACGACTTCGCGCGGATAGTCCGGCCGATACTTGACGTAGTCGGCTACGCGGTCGGTAAAGCGCTGGGTGGAATCGTCGGTCATCGGCGGAGTGCACTGGCGGAATGAAATGGGTTTCAGCTTACTGCAAGTTCATCCTGCACCATATGACAGGGCATGCATTCGGATTCAGCCGCCGCCTAGCAGCCGCAGCAAACCCCACAGGAACTTGCAGACCATGACGATCAGTTCCCATAGATACACCAGCTGTTCCCAGCCCGAAACGCGCGCGAAGGATTCAAACATCGGTCATTGGTTGGAGGATTCGGCAGATAGGCGGCACGGCTCGCGCACGGACACCGGCGATCGTACCCGATCCGACCACGGGATTGTCCCTATCAAGTCGTCCCGTAAGACGCCGTAGAGAATCCGTAAGCATGTCAGACGAAGTGCAATTCATGTGCCGCAGTTCATCAATGGGGTGCCGATCACGACCTGTCGCCCTTTTGCCGCATGTACTCACACGGACATTAAACGGACGTTGGGACGGCGCGCATCTGCGCCGTTCAGGAGACTTGACCATGACGGGCTTCTTCAATCGCCGCCTGCGCCGCAGTGTCGGCACTTCATCCGTGGTCGGCGATATCGCTGCGCACGCGGGCAAGCTCGGCATCGAAATCTGCGATGTGTCGGGTCATATCGAAGAAGTCGCCACGCGAGTCGAACGCCAGGCCGACGTGTGCCAGACGCTGCGCCAGTCGGCGGCCGCGACGCTTGCCGGCAATCACCGCATCGCCGCCGCGGCCCGCGAAATGCGCACAGTCACCGCGCAGGCTGCTGGCGACGTCGAAGGCTCGCAGCAGACGCTCGACGCGTCGCTGTCGGACATTCATGGACTGGTCGAAGGCGTCACGTTGATCGAGAGCCAGATCGGCGCGTTGCGCGCGGCGCTGACGCATGTTAGCCGCGTGTCGGAGGAAATTTCACTGATCGCGCGCCAGACGCATCTGCTCGCGCTGAATGCCGCCATCGAAGCTGCCCGGGCGGGAGAATTCGGCAAGAGCTTCGCCGTCGTCGCTGCGGAAGTGAAGACGCTGTCGGCGAAAACGGCGCAGGCAACGGGCCAGATCGAAACCACGCTTGCGCAGCTCACGGAGCAGACCGAGCGCCTGATTACGGAAGGCGCCGAAAACACGGCGCGCGCGCAGCGCGTGCGCGAAGGCACGCGGATGATCGGTGACGTCGTGCACTCGACCGGTCACGCGATCATGCAATTGAATGCAGAGGCGAACCAGATCGCGACACTGTCGAGCGAAATCGAAGAGCAATGCAATGCATTCGAGTCGCAGGTGCTCGAAATCGCAACCGACGTCGAGCATTCGGGCGAAAACTTCGTGCAGGCGAAGAACCGGCTCGGCAATCTGCTCGGCGTGTCGGAAAACCTGATCGAACTGACCGCGGCCACCGGCGTCGCAACGACCGACACGCCGTTCATCGACGCTGTCGAACAGGCCGCCGCGAAGGTCGGCAAACTGTTCGAAGCCGCTATCGCGCGCGGCGAACTGTCGATGAACGATCTGTTCGATGATCGCTACGTACCCATGCCGGGGACGAACCCGCCGCAATTCATGACACGTTTCACTGACTTCACCGATCGCATCCTGCCATCGATACAGGAACCGATACTCCAGCTCGATCCGCGCGTGGCCTTCTGCGCGGCTGTAGACGTGCGCGGCTACCTGCCCACGCACAATCTCAAGTTTTCCCAGCCTCAACGCGGCGACGCTGTCTGGAACGCCGCGAACTGCCGCAACCGGCGCATGTTCAACGACCGCACCGGCCTCGCCGCCGGCACCCATACGAAGCGTTTCCTGCTGCAAACGTATCGGCGCGATATGGGCGGCGGCGAATATGCACTGATGAAGGACGCGTCAGCGCCGATTTTCGTCAACGGCCGCCACTGGGGCGGATTACGTATCGGCTATCGGATCTGAACCGACTCGCTTTGCCGGGGCCTTTCAAGATGCAGGCACCGGCAAAGGAAATGAAACGACGCAACCTGAACTAGATCGCCATCGCCAGGCGGCGCTTTTCGGCCCGCTGCATGAAGTGATTTGCCACCACGACGCCCACGGTAACGACGGCGATGAACAGCGTCGCCAGTGCGTTCATTTCCGGGTTCAAACCCAGACGCACGCGCGAGAACACCACCAGCGGCAGCGTCGTCGAGCCCGGCCCGGACAGGAACGCCGACAGCACCAGATCGTCGATCGACAGCGTGAACGACAGCAGCCAGCCGGCAATCAGCGCCTGCGAGATCAGCGGCAGCGTGATGAAGAAAAATACACGCAACGGCGTCGCGCCGAGATCCAGTGCCGCTTCCTCGAGCGACGGATGCAGGTCGCGCACGCGTGACTGCACAATAATCGCGACGTAGGAAATACACAGCATCACGTGGCCGATCCAGATCGTGAAAATGCCGCGCCCTGCCGGCCAGCCGAGCCACTTGCCCATTTCGATGAACAGCAGCAGCAGCGAAATGCCCTGGATCACTTCGGGAATCACGAGCGGCGCGTTGATCATCCCGGTGTACAGCGTGAAGCCACGGAAGCGCCCCATGCGCGCGAGCACGAAGCCCGCCCACGTGCCGATGATCACGGAAGCAAACGCCGTCAGCAACGCGACGCGCAGCGACAGCCACGCGGCGTTGATCAGTTCCTCGTCCTGCAGCAAAGCGGCGTACCAGCGCGTCGAGAAACGCGTCCATACCGTCACCAGCTGCGACTCGTTGAACGAATACACGACGAGGCTGACGATCGGCACATAGAGGAACGCGAAGCCGATTGCAAGCGCGATGAACTGTAATACACGATTCGGTTTCATCAGCGCTTCTCCTCCAGTGCCTTCGCCTGCGAGTACTGGAACAGCGCCATCGGCACGAGCAGCAGCAGCACCATTGCGCAGGTGACGGCGGAGGCCATCGGCCAGTCGGCGTTGTCGAAGAACTCATTCCACATCACGCGGCCGATCATCAGCGTGTTCGCGCCGCCGAGCAGTTCAGGAATCACGTACTCACCCACCGCCGGGATGAACACCAGCAGGCAGCCCGCGATGATGCCGTTCTTCGACAGCGGCAGCGTGATCTGCCAGAACGCCTTCCACGGCTTCGCACCGAGGTCGTAGGCGGCTTCCAGCAGCGTCAGGTCCATCTTGACGAGGTGCGCGTAGAGCGGCATCACGAGGAACGGCAAATACGAATACACCATGCCGATATAGACGGCCGTGTTGGTGTGATACAGCTCGATGGGCGAATGAATCAGCCCGATCGACATCAGGAAATTGTTCAGCAGCCCGTTGTTCTTCAGGATGCCGATCCACGCGTACACGCGGATCAGGAACGACGTCCAGAACGGCAGCATCACCGCCATCATCAGGATGTTGCGTGTAGCCGGGTTCGAGCGCGCGATGTAGTACGCCATCGGATAGCCGAGCAGCAGACACAGCAGCGTCGAGATGCCCGCGACGACCACCGAGTTCACGTAGGTCGCAAAGTACAGGCTGTCCTGCAACAGGAACGCGTAGTGCGACAGGTCGAGCGCGATATGAATCACGCCGTCCTTGATCGACGTCAGCTCCGTGTATGGAGGAATGCCGAGCTGCAGGTCCGCGAAGCTGATCTTCACGACCAGCAGGAACGGCACAAGGAAGAACAGCAGCAGCCAGATGAACGGCCCCGCGACGACCGCCGTGCTCCCCGTCAGATGGAAGCGGCGCACGGGCCACATCATGAAGGAATGCAGCGCGCGTTTCATGATGTCAGCACCACGCCCGCCGACGCGCTCCAGCGCACGTACACTTCATCGCCCCATGTAGGCGTTTCGATCTCCGACAGCGCGAGGCTCGACACGTTCGCGATCACCGTCTTGCCCGCATCGAGCTTCACGTGATACAGCGAGTAGCCGCCCATGTACGCGATGTTGGTGACCGTGCCCTTGCCCCAGTTGAACGCGCCTTCAGGCGGCTTGCGTGTCAGCGCGATGCGCTCGGGGCGCACCGAGATCGTCACGGGCATGCCGAGCGGCCCCGTGATGCCGTGGCTCACATAAAGGCGCACGGGCAGATCGGGCGTTTCGATGTACACGTGATCCGGCTCGTCCTCGACCACATTGCCGTCGAACAGATTGGTCGAGCCGATGAACTCAGCCGAAAAGCGGCTGTTCGGATATTCGTAGACTTCGTTCGGCGTGCCGAGCTGCACGATCTCGCCTTCGCTCATCACAGCAAGGCGGCTCGCCATCGTCATCGCTTCTTCCTGATCGTGCGTGACCATGATGCAGGTCACGCCGACCTTGTCGAGAATGTTGACGAGCTCGATCTGCGTGCGCTGGCGGATCTGCTTGTCGAGCGCCGACATCGGCTCGTCGAGCAGCAGCAGCTTCGGACGCTTGACGAGCGAGCGAGCCAGCGCGACGCGCTGCTGCTGGCCGCCCGACAGCTGATGCGGCTTGCGCTTCGCAAAGCGCCCCATCTGCACGAGTTCAAGCGCCGATTGCACACGCTCCTTCAGTTCGGCTTTCGGCACGCCTTCCTGCTTGAGGCCAAACGCGACGTTCGATTCGACCGTCATATGCGGAAAGAGCGCATACGACTGGAACATCATGTTCACGGGCCGCTTGTACGGTGGCATCTGCGCGAGGTCTTCACCGTCGATCAGAATCTTGCCCGACGTGACCGTTTCCAGTCCTGCAAGCATGCGCAATAGCGTCGACTTGCCACAACCGGAACTGCCGAGCAGGGCGAACAGTTCGCCCTTCTTCACCGACAGATTGACGCCCTTGACCGCAACCGTCTCGCCGAATTTCTTCACGACGTCGACGATCTGCACGAAGTTTTCCGCTGCGTTCTGCGCAGCGGCGGAATTGCCCGAGGACGACACGCCGGCCCCTGCCAGCACGTTCGACTGGTCACTCATGATCTGCTGCTTCTCTCCCTGCATTTGACGAACAAAGCCCCCGGCTGCAAACCGAGGGCTTCATGATGATGCTTTCCTGCACAACCGTGTGGCTCAGGTCCGCTTAACGGCCGGACTTGAACTCGGTCCACAGCCGCGTCTGCAGACGCTGGATTTCAGGCGGCAGCGGCTTCAGCAGGAACAGCGTCTTGACGACATCCGCCGGCGGATAGACGGCCGGGTCGTTCGCGACATCCTTGTCCACGTACTTGCGCGCTTCCGCATTCGCGCTCGGGTAGTAGACGGCATTCGTGATGGCGGCGTGAACCTGCGGCGTCTCGATGTAGTTGATCCACTCCATCGCGGCTTCCTTGTTCTTCGCGTCCTTCGGAATCGCCATCACGTCGAACCACACGGGCGCACCGCCCTTCGGAATGTAATAGTCGACCTTGTACGGCTTCTTCGCTTCCGCCGCGCGATGCTTGGCGATCACGACGTCACCCGACCAGCCGTACGCGAAGCAGATGTCGCCGCCGACCATGTCGTTGATGTAGCCCGACGAGTTGAACTGCGTGATGTACGGACGGATCTTCTTCATCATCGCGAGTGCTTCGCGATAGTCGGCCGGGTTGGTGCTCATCGGATCCTTGCCGATGTAGTGCAGCGCGGCTGCGAACATCTGGTCCGGCGCGTCGAGCACGGAGACGCCGCACGCCTTCAACTTCGAGATGTTTTCCGGCTTGAACAGGATGTCCCAGTTATCGAGCGCGACGCCCTTGCCGAGAATCTGCTGCGCCTTCGTCACGTTGTAGCCGAGGCCCGTCGTGCCGTACGCCCAGGGCACCGAGAACTTGTTGCCCGGGTCCGCGCCCGCGACGAGCGCCATCAGCGCAGGATCGAGATACTTGAGGTTCGGGATCTTCGACTTGTCGAGCGGCGCAAAGATGCCCGCTGCGATCTGCTTGCCCGCGTAGTTGCTGGTCGGCACGACGATGTCGTAGCCCGAGTTACCCGTCAGCAGCTTGGCCTGCAGCGTGTCGTCGCTATCGTAGTTGTCGTACTTGACCTGGACGCCCGTCTGCTTGGTGAAGTTCGGAATCGTGTCCTTGGCGATGTAGTCCGACCAGTTGTACACATTCAGTTGTGTATCTTTTGCAGCCGCCGACAGGAAAGGCGTCGCGCACAGCACCAGCGCGGCCAGTTGGCCCACCACCCGTTTCTTCATTCCGTTCTCCGTTCTGACCGGCGCGAAACCGGTCGCTTACCCCGCTTCATGCCGCTGCGTGCTGCCAGTGGCGACCCTTGAAAAACCCGAAAACTACCATCAAACGATGCCCGATTCAAAAAAAACCGCCAGATGTCGCGCAAAGGGTACAGCGCGCCGCCATCCGTGAGCTGTGCTCGACTTCTGTGGGCTTCTGCCTGCTCTCCGCCCGCTTCCTGCGCGGTTTCTCTGCCGTGTCTGGGGTCGAGGGCACCAGCGGCCTGTGAAGGCCGATATGTGGTGCTCCGGCCCGCCAGAATGCACTGAGCCGTTGCGGCCGACACGCGCCGCAAAATTGGCCGCAATTTTATCGGGTTATCGCGTCCTGTCCACCCGAAAAAAACCCGCTTTCGCGCATCGAACCGCCATGTTCCGTTCAGGCCCACTGAAGCGGACTGCATCCACCCAATACACGTCTTCCACCCTCACTATAGACTGTCAAATTAGCCCAGATAGTGGTCGTAATGTGACCGCCTGAAAGGCATTGGAATGCATGGCATGCCGCTTGCCCTTTCAATTGCGTGCTTTGCCATCGATCTGCGATGAACTCGAATCCGTCCGCATTGAATCCGTCCCGCCGGCCCCGCCGCGCGGGCAACCGGCCGCCGCGTTCCGCCAACTGGCTGACGTTCGTCGGCGCGGGCGCGCTCGTCGCGATCGGCTACATGGACCCCGGCAACTGGGCGACGGCGCTCGCAGGCGGTGCGAGCTATGGCTATGCCCTGCTGAGCGTCGTGGTCATATCGAGTCTGATGGCGATGCTGCTGCAGTGGGTGGCATCGCGCCTCGGTGTCGTGACGGGGCGCGACCTCGCGCAGCTATGCCGCGAGCGCACCGGCCGGCACATGACGCTGTTCCTGTGGGTGACGAGCGAGATCGCGATCATCGCCTGCGACGTAGCCGAGGTAGTCGGCAGCGCGGTCGCGCTGCAGTTGCTGTTCGGCGTGTCGCTGACGGCGGGCGTGCTGATGTCGGCGGTCGGCACCTTCGCGATGCTCGCGTTGCAGCGGCACGGGCAGCGCACACTGGAAACGGTGGTGGTCGCGCTGATCCTGTTCGTCGGCTTGTGCTTCGTGATCGAACTGGTGCTCGCGCGCCCCGACTGGCGAGCCGCACTGACGGGCGCGGCGCCCAGCGCCGAACTGCTGCGCAACGCCGGGATGGTGTGGCTCGCGGCGGGCATTCTGGGCGCGACGGTCATGCCGCACAACCTCTATCTGCATTCCGCGCTCGTCAAGACGCACGCGCGGTGCGCCACCGATACCGAGATCGCCAGCACGTTGCGCGGCGTCAACTTCGGCACCTTCAGCGCGCTTTCACTGGCTTTCGTGATCAATGCAGCGCTGCTGGTCGTCTCGGCGGCCGTCTTCCACGCGAGCGGTCATCGCACCGTCACCGATCTCGCCGACGCGCACCGGCTCATCGCGCCCATCGTCGGCTCGCACTGGGCGGCGATCCTGTTCGCAGCCGCATTGCTCGCGTGCGGCCTGAGCGCGACCGTGACCGGCACGCTCGCTGGCCAGGCGGTGATGGAAGGCTTTCTGCAGATCCGGCTGCCACGCTGGCAGCGCGCACTGCTGACGCGCGCACTGGCGATCGGCCCCGCACTCATTGCCGTGGGCCTGTTCGGGCAGCACGGCTCCGCGCAGTTGCTGGTGGCAAGCCAGGTCGTGCTGAGCCTGCAACTGCCGCTAGCCGTCGTGCCCTTGATCCGTTTCGCATCAGATAAACGGCTGATGCACGGCTGGCGCGTGCACGGCGTGCCGCTCGTGCTCGCGTGGATGTGCGCGGCGGGCATCATCGCGCTGAACGGCGCGTTGATCTGGGAAACGGCAACAGGATGAACTTCAATGCTTGCGAATCCATTGCAGAAGCGCCGCTCCGTCCGTTGTAAGTCGCTTTTTCAATGACCTGGTCGTTACTCGCATGCAATGAGATGCAATGCACAGTAATGCATGGGAAGCGCAATGCACGGCCTGCTGCCGCTCCTTTCCTGCCGAGCGCTGGTGTGGCAGCGATAGTGCGAGGAACGTCACTGTGTGTCGGCCGCCAATAAATTGGGTGCCGGAAGCCCGTTTCGCTTTTGGTTTACCATAGCGGACCGCACGCATTCCCCGTTCAAGGTAACTCGATGTCATCGAATCTTCACGACCTCCCCGACAGCCCCTGCATCGGCGTCTGCTCGACGCTCTTCGACGAAGTCTGCAAAGGCTGCGGGCGTACGGCGACGGAAGTGTCGAACTGGGTTTTTCTCACCGACGAAGAGAAGCGCGCTGTCTGGACGCGCATCGAGGGCGAAGGCACGGCCATGCGGTTCAAGTACGACAAGCTGTAATGCCACGCGCTCTGCGCATGCACTGATGTGATCAGCAAAAACGCCGGCTCATCGAGAGGCCGGCGTTTTTCATTGCATGATCCATCACGCGCGAGGCACTCAGAACTTCATCCCGACGCCGAAGCCGACGATCCACGGATCGATATGCAGTGTGCCGAGCGATGCGCCATTGAGCGATGCATCCGTTTTCATCCAGATTTTCTTGACATCGACGTTTGCGAACACCGTCTTCGTCACCTGTACGTCGACGCCCGCCTGCAATGCCGGACCAAAACTGCTGCGCTTGACGGATATCTGCTGGTCGCCCACATGCAGCCCGTCATTGTAGAAGTACGTATAGTTCACGCCCGCGCCGACGTACGGCCGTATCTTCCCCTGGTGATTGAAGTGATACTGCAACAGCAGCGTCGGCGGCAAAACGTTGACACCGCCAAGGTTGCCGAGACTCGACGTCAGCTGATGACGCGACGTGGCGAGGATCAACTCGACACCGATGTTGTCGCGGATCATATACGTGAAGTCGAGTTCAGGCACGATGGCATTGTTGACGTCGACGTTCAGTGCAGACAACGTGTTGTTCGTACTCACCTGCGGCATGATGGAGATGGCCCGCAAGCGCACCAGCACGTCGCCCGCGTGGATGCCTGAAGTCGGATCGCCATCTGCGGCCCATGCATGCGTGGACATCAGCGCCAGTCCCGCCGCGCACAGCGCGGCAGCGATCGATCGGATTGTTGTGTTCATGAGCTACCCTGATTTTCTTGTGTGATTGCGCAAAACGCGATGCATTGCGCAAGAGCATTGTCGAAGCTCGCCGCCGCTCGCTTCTTGATGCCCGTCAACCCAGAGAAAACGCAAGGCGCCCTGCGACAGCCGGTCGCGCCACGCCCGTCAGCAGCAGTTCGAGGAGATCGCGGACGCTGCGGATTGCTGTGCCGAACGGCAAGGCTTCGCGTCCGCGAAAGAACAGACCGTTGTTGACGTCGCCGCGCAGTGCAGCCGCGAGCCGCGTATCGATGCAGAAATGGCCGAACTTTTCGATACCGTCGCGCAGACCGCATGCACTGAGGCATTCGAGTGCAGTCGGACAGGCACGCTTGAGTGCACCAATCTTGGTGCGAATGCGCGATTCGTTTCGCAGATAGCGCTCGAGCCACGGTGTCTTCACAGCGCGCGCGGGCAGGCCTGTCACGCTGACGAATTCGACGATGTCGTCGGGCGTCGCATCGGCAAGCACGCGCTTGAAGTTCGGATGCGCATCGCCCTCTTCCGTGACGGCGAATGGCGTGCCGATCTGCACGCCGTTTGCGCCCGCGTCGAAACACGCACGCACCGCTGCATGGCTGTTGATACCACCTGCAACGATCACCGGCACTTCAGTTCGGTTGATCTGCAGCGAAGTGAAAAGCTGATCGATCTCCTGCAGTACCCGTGTGAAGTCGAAGCGCGCATCGTGCATGTCGTCGAGATGGGTCACGCCGAGATGACCGCCCGCGTGCGCCGGATGCTCGATCACGATTGCATCGGGCAAGCGGCCTTTTTTCAGCCACTTCTTGAGCACCACACCAACGCCCCGGCTATCGGACAGAATCGGCACCAGCGCGATGTCGCATCCTTGCGTCAAGTCGGGCAGATCGAGCGGCAGCCCCGCTCCCATCACGATTGCATCCGCGCCCTCCTCGCAGGCGATGCGCACATAGTCGGCATGCGCGTTGACAGCCTTCATCACGTTGACGGCAATCATTCCGCGCCCTTCGCTGAGCGCCCGCGCCGCGCGGATCTCACGCACAAGCGCAACGCGGTTGGCATCTTCGAGTGTCGCGCGATCGGGCGCTGTACGGCACCGCTCGAGCAGATCGGCATGGTGATGGCGCAGATCGATGCTGGCGATCGTGCCGAGCGCGCCTTCGCGTGCCACACTGCCCGCAAGCCGGTGCGCCGACACACCGACGCCCATGCCGCCCTGCACGATGGGCAGCAGCGTTTGCCCGCGAATCACAAGCGGCGCAAACGGATGAGAAGGAAACATAAGAGGCCTCCGACGTCGACAGGATTCGACGAAAAGCCTCGATGGTCGCAATTGGCCGATGCAGCATCTTGCGTGAGATCAAACAAAAAGCGCGTGCCGGGTACCGACACGCGCTTTCGTTGCGCTCCATCATCATTCATGCACGTCACGCCGACATGAACTGCCGTGCAGCGTGCTCATGCAGTGCTATGCAGGCTTGTTGACCTTCAACTGCATCGACTTGTACTCGAGGTACTCTTCGAGCCCGTATGCGCCGTTCTCGCGTCCGTGTCCCGACTGCTTGAAACCGCCGAATGGCGCGGCCATGTTCCATGCGCCGCCGTTGATATCGACCTGGCCCGTGCGAATGCGCCGCGCGACACCCATCGCGCGCTCGTCGCTGCCAGCCCATACGGCACCGCCAAGTCCATACACCGAGTCGTTAGCGATACGCACCGCTTCTTCCTCGTCCTTATAGGTGAGGATGGTCAGTACCGGACCGAAGATTTCCTCCTGTGCGATGGTCGCCTTCGGATGCACGCGACCAAATACGGTCGGCTTCACGAAAAAACCCTTCGAGATGCCATCGGGCATGCCAGTGCCGCCCGTCACGAGTTCCGCACCTTCCTCAATCCCGCGGGCAATATAGTGCTGCACGCGCGACTGCTGCGCGGCGGAAGCCAGCGGACCAAGACGCGTCGTCTCGACACGCGGATCACCGGCAACGAACGCTTCTGCGGCCTTCTTCGCGAGCTCGCGCGCCTCGTCATAGCGCGATTCAGGCACGATCATGCGCGTGTGCGCCGAGCACGTTTGCCCTGAATTCAGGAAGCACGCGCTGAGTGTCCCTTTGACCGCCGCCGCGAAATCCGCATCGTCGAGAATGACGGACGCCGACTTGCCACCGAGTTCCAGCGCGACACGCTTCACGGTCGCAGCAGCCAGTTCCGACACACGCTTGCCCGCACGCGTCGACCCGGTGAACGACACCATGTCGACCGACGGGTGACTGGCCAGCACTTCACCGACCACCGGGCCATAGCCACTTACGAGATTGAATACGCCAGCGGGCAAGCCTGCTTCATGAATCGCTTCGGCGAGCACGAACGCGTTGAGCGGCGCGATTTCCGACGGTTTGAGCACGATAGTGCAGCCCGCTGCCAGTGCAGCGGCCACCTTGAGCGTGATCTGGTTCAACGGATAATTCCACGGCGTGATCGCCGCAACGACGCCGACGGGTTCTCGCACGACGAGCGAATTGCCCACCTGCTGCTCGAACTGGAATTCACTCGCAAGCTTCGCATAGGCATTCCAGTTGTACACGGGACCGCCAACCTGAATCGCGCGCGCGAGTTTGATCGGCATACCGACTTCACCGCAGATATAGCCTGCCAGCTCATCCGTGCGCGCCTTAAGGTTGTCTGCAATCTTTCGCAGGTACACACCGCGCTCTTTTGGCGTCGTCGCTGCCCAACTGTCGAAAGCGGCACGGGCAGCAGCGATGGCGGCCTCAGCGTCGGCCTCGATTCCTTCGGGAATCCGGCCCATCAACTCTTCGGTACCCGAGTCGATCACGTCGATTGTCCCTGTGCCACAGGGGTTGATCCATTTGCCGTCGATATAGAAGTGTTCGAAGGTCTTCATTGTCTTGTGTCCTGTCTCCTAGATAGTCCGTTTATTTTACTCGTGGGCAAAAGACTCGATCGGACACAGGCAGGAGGAATCGGAGCGCGCGCACCAACGCGTCAGCAACGGGCCAATAAAAAAGCCCGCTTCATGAGAAGCGGGCTTTTGTCGGAACTGATGCGGTAACGCTTACTGCAGACCCTGGCTCGACAGGAAGTCTTCATAATTACCGCCGAAATCGTTCAGCGTGCCATCCGTCTTCACTTCGATGATGCGGTTAGCCAATCCGCTCACGAATTCACGGTCGTGCGAAACGAAGATCAGCGTGCCATCGTATTTGTCGAGTGCGATCTGCAGCGACTCGATCGACTCCATGTCCATGTGGTTGGTCGGCTCGTCCATCAGCAGCACGTTGTGGCGGCCGAGCATCAGCTTGCCCCAGATCATGCGACCTTTCTCGCCACCCGACAGCACCTTCACCGACTTCTTGATGTCGTCTGCATTAAAGAGCAGACGGCCGAGCGTGCCACGCACCATCTGCTCGTCGTCGCCTTCCTTGCGGTACTGGTCAACCCAGTCCATCAGCGTGACGTCGTTCGGGAACTCTTCGTACGTGTCCTGCGGCATGTAGCCGACGTTGGCGTTCTCGGCCCATTTGATCGAGCCGTGGTCAAGCGACAGACTGCCCAGCAGCGAACGCAGCAGCGTCGTCTTGCCCGCGCCGTTTTCGCCGATGATCGCGATGCGCTCGCCCGGCTGCACGCTGATGCTGAAGTTATTGAAGATCGTGCGCTCGTACTTCTTCGAGATGCTTTCCGCGACGACCGCAATATTGTGCAGCTTCTTCTCGTACTCGAAGCGGATAAACGGATTCTGGCGCGATGACGGCTTGAATTCCTCGATCTTGATCTTGTCGATCATCTTCAGACGGCTGGTTGCCTGACGTGCCTTCGACTTGTTGGCCGAGAAGCGGCGCACGAAGTCCTGCAGATCGGCGACGCGCTCCTTTGCTTTCGCGTTCGCGGCCTGCTGGCGCTCGCGCGCCTGCGTGCTCGCGAGCATGTAGTCGTCGTAGTTGCCCGGATAGACCTTCAGCGTGCCGTAGTCCATGTCTGCCATGTGCGTGCAGACCTGGTTCAGGAAGTGTCGATCGTGCGAGATGATGATCATCGTCGAGTCGTACTCGTTGAGCACGTCCTCGAGCCAGCGGATCGAGTTGATGTCCAGGTTGTTGGTCGGTTCGTCGAGCAGCAGCACGTCCGGCTTCGAGAACAGCGCCTGCGCGAGCAGCACGCGCAGCTTCCAGCCCGGCGCGACGTTGCTCATCGGACCATTGTGCAGGTCTATCGAGATACCGATGCCGAGCAGCAGTTCGCCCGCGCGCGCTTCGGCCGTGTAGCCGTCGTACTCGGCGAACTTTGCTTCCAGTTCAGCCGCGTGCATGTAGTCGTCGTCGGTCGCTTCCGGGTTCGCGTAGATCGCGTCGCGCTCGGACATCGCCGCCCACATTTCCGTGTGGCCCATCATCACGACGTCGAGCACGCGCACGTCTTCGTACGCGAACTGGTCCTGACGCAGTTTACCGAGACGCACGTTCGGTTCGAGCATCACGTTGCCCGAGCTCTGCTCCAGGTCGCTGCCCAGGATTTTCATGAACGTCGACTTGCCGCAACCGTTCGCGCCGATCAGGCCGTAGCGGTTACCTTCGCCGAATTTGACCGAGATGTTCTCGAACAGGGGCTTCGGCCCGAATTGCATGGTGATGTTGGCAGTAGACAGCACGGCGCGTCCCTTTGAATGATAGATCGGCGAAAAACCAATTATTTTAGCAGGTTATCGCGTCACGCGCGCCGCGCTCCGGACTGCCGCGCCTGTCCTGCTACCCTTTTTTACGCGGCGTGTGCAACACGTCGATGAAACCGGCGAAATCTGCATTCGCGAGTCCCATGGCTGCACCGAGACGCAACAGCTGCTGCACTGTGCCCGAAACCGGCATTGGAGTGCCTGTTTCATATGCAGCGGCTGCAATCGTGTCCACATCCTTCTGGAACGTGCTCAGCGCCCCGATAGGCGGCTGGCCCGACTGGGTCATGCGCGGCACGAAGGTCTGCAGCAACACCGAGTCGGCCCAGCCGCCCGCCAGCGCCTGCGTCAGCCGTGCTGCGTCAATGCCGCTGCGCTGCGCAAGGCTGACGGCTTCGGCGATGGCCGCCACCGTCGAGGTCACGATCGCCTGATTGCACAGCTTGGTGGTCTGTCCCGCACCGGCTGCGCCCATATGCGTGACGCGCGATGCGTAGGCTTCGATCACGGGTGTGACGGCTTCGACATCGGCCGTCTCGCCGCCCACCATCACCGCGAGCGTGCCAGCGACCGCGCCTGCCACGCCGCCCGAGACGGGCGCGTCGATCCAGCCGATGCCCGCTTCCGCTGCCCGCCTGGCGAAAGCGCGCGTCGCTGAGGGCGGAATGCTGCCGTGATCGACGATCCAGCGCACCGGGCTTTTGCCGTTCACCTGTTCCACGCCCGGCACGATGCCGTTCACGCCGAACACCACCTCTTCGACAGCTGCTGCGTCCAGCACACACAGGAAAATCGCTTCAGCTGGTCCGACGAGTTCGGCCGGGGTCGACGCGACCGTCGCGCCATCTGCAATGAGCGCTTCCGCTTTCGCGCGCGTGCGGTTCCATACCTGCACTGCATGACCTGCACCCAGCAGATGCCGGATCATCGGCGCGCCCATCAGGCCCGGTCCGCAAAAACCGATCTTCACGTCTCACTCCTCCGTTCGATGCATTGCACGCATCGGGTTGCATCCGCCGGCACGATGCAGCCGGCGACGTTCGAACCGCCCATGATACCGGCCGTATCGCGTTGCAGCATGCCGGGCATGCGATGTGCGGCATGTATTCGGGTTCATCGGGTGCTGTCGTACGACACGCATTGCCTATACTTTTTCGACCACCAGGAGGTAAATCATGAGCGACCACGTGTACAAGCAGATCGAGCTGACGGGTTCGTCGACCAAATCCAGCGACGACGCTATCCGTTGCGCGATCGAAAAAGCAGGTAAAACGCTGCGTAATCTGCACTGGTTCCAGGTCGTGGAAACGCGCGGCCATATCGAGGACAACAAGGTCTCGCACTGGCAGGTGACGCTGAAAGTGGGCCTGCGTATCGACGACTGATCTGGCGCGCGGTCCGCGCGACCCGCAGACATGAAAAAAGCTGCATCCGGCGAGAAACCGGATGCAGCTTTTAGCGTTCGCGCTTGCCGTGCAAACACATGTATTGCGTTGCATTCTCGCAAATCACAACTCGCGCGAATGCAAGCGCTTCATTTCACGCTGATCACTTCGGCAGCGTACCGTCCACGCCCTCGACATACCAGTTCAGGCGTTGCAGTTCAGGATCGGTCAGCGTCTTGCCAGCCGGCACTTTCACTGCACCCGTCTGATCCTTGATCGGGCCCGTGAACACATCCCACTTGCCGCCTGCCAGTTCCGTGCGCTTCGCGTCGACATCCTTCATCGCGTTGGCCGGAATTGCCGACGTGTTCATGTCCTCGAGATTGACGGCCTTCTGCGGAATGCCCCACCAGACGGGATCGTTCTTCCACTTGCCGTCCAGCACCTGCTGGATCGCAGCCGTGTAGTAGACGCCCCAATGTGCGACGACTGAACCCAGGTGCGCCTCAGGGCCAAACTTCTTCATGTCCGAGTCCCAGCCGAATGCATGCACATGCTTTTCTGCAGCAGTCGCCAGCGTCGCGCTGGAATCTGTGTTTTGCAGCAGCACGTCTGCGCCCTGTCCGATCAGCGTTTCGGCTGCCTGCTTTTCCTTACCCGGATCGAACCAGCTGTTGATCCAGATCACCTTCGTATGCACCTTCGGATTCACCGAGCGCGCGCCGAGCGTGTATGCATTGATGTTCCGTACCACCTCAGGAATCGGCACCGAAGCGACAAAACCCAGCGTGTTGGTCTTCGTCACGTAGCCGGCCGCGACGCCTGCGAGATACGCACCTTGATACATGCGCACGTCGTAGGTACCAAAGTTCGCTGCCTTCTTGTAGCCCGTCGCGTGCAGGAAGACGGTGTCTGGAAAGTCCTTCGCGACCTTCAGTTCGAAGTCCTGGAAGCCGAAGCTCGAACCGATGATGATCTTGTTGCCCTTGTTCGCCAGATCGCGGAACACGCGCTCGGAGTCAGCCGACTCGGGCACGTTCTCGACTCGCGTGATCTTGATCTTGTTGCCGAACTTCGCTTCCGCTTCCTTCGATCCCTGATCGTGCGCGTAGGTCCAGCCTGCGTCGCCGGGGTTGCCGAGATACACGAACGCGACGCCGGGCGCATCGGCGGCCTGGGCAGTCTGCGTCAGCGCACCGCCCGTCGCGAGCGTCGCGGCGGCCAATGCCAGTGCGCTCAGTATGGTTCTTTTCTTCATGTTTTCTCCTGTCGTTGAATCAGATGTTTTTACTTGATGAACTGGCATACACCGACATGCAATGTGCGGCACACGTTCAGCCGGCCGCAAAGAATGGCTTGCCGAGCGATGCAGGCGCATTCAGGCGAATCGTGTTCGGATTGCGCGAGATCAGCACGAGCACGACGACCGTCGCGACATACGGCAGCATCGCAAGGAACTGCGTCGGCACCGGGACGCCAATCGCTTGCGCATAAAACTGCAGGCCCGTCACTGCACCGAACAATAGTGCACCAATGAGCAGACGACCCGGGCGCCATGTCGCGAACACCACGAGTGCCAATGCAATCCAGCCGCGACCTGAAGTCAACTGCTCCTGCCACAAGTGCAGGTTGACGATCGAGTAGTAACCGCCTGCAAGCCCGGCCATTGCACCGCCGAACAGCGTCGCGCCGTAGCGCACGCCGATCACGGGAAAGCCGACCGAATGCGCAACCTGCGGCGACTCGCCGACCGAGCGCAGAACGAGCCCGGCGCGCGTGCGATACAGGAACCAGCCGACCACGCCGAACATGATGAAGGCGAGATAGTCGAGCGGCGTCAGGCTGAAAAGCGCCGGGCCGAGCACGGGAATTTTCGAAAGACCCGGAATGACCCACGTGCCGATCGACTCGCGCACGGCAGCCGATGTGTATGGCTTGCCGACATAAGCTGACAGGCCGATGCCGAAGATCGTCAGCGAGAGTCCCGTCGCAACCTGGTTGGCGAGCATCGACAACACGAGAAACGCAAACAGCAGCGACATCGCGATGCCCGCGCCGATCGCGGCGAGCACGCCTAGCCACGGGCTGCCCGTGATTGCCGTGACGGCGTATCCCGTCACCGCGCCCATCAGCATCATCCCTTCGACGCCGAGGTTGAGCACGCCCGACTTTTCGGTGACGAGTTCGCCGACGCCCGCGAACATCAGCGGAATCGCTGCAACGACGGCGCTCGACGTGAGCGCGCTGGCTTGTTGAATATCCATAAGATCCAGTCTGGGTTCGGACGGTTTTACGATGCCGCGATACCGCGACGGCGCACGCGATAGTTGACGAACAGGTCCGCACCCAGCAGGCAGAACAGCAGCAGCCCCTGGAACACACCCGACAGCGCCTGCGGTAGTTGCATCGACGTCTGCACGGCTTCGCCGCCGAGGTACAGCAAGGCCATCAGCAGGCTCGCGAGCACGATGCCCACGGGATGCAACCGTCCGACGAACACCACGATGATTGCGGTGAAGCCATAGCCCGGCGACCAGGTCGCCTGCAACTGGCCGATAGGGCCGGAAATTTCACCCATGCCGGCGAGGCCAGCGAGGCCGCCGCTGATCAGCAGCGAGGTCCAGATCGTCTTCTTGTCCGAAAAGCCCGCGTAGCGCGCGGCCAGTGGCGCCAAGCCGCCCACGTTCATCCGGAAGCCCGCGAAGCTTTTGCGCATAAAGATCCAGACCAGCGGAATCGCGATGATCGTCACGAAAATCGATGCGTTCAGACGCGTGCCCTTCAGAAGTTTCCAATGCCAGTCGCCGTAGAGCGTCGGATAGAGCGCGTCGCCTGAGAACATTTCGGAGAGCGGGAAGTTCATCCCTTGCGGATCGCGCCACGGGCCGCTTACCAGATAGATCAGCAACTGCGTCGCGACGTACGTGAGCATCAGGCTCGTAAGAATCTCGTTGGTGTTGAAGCGGCTCTTGAGCAGTGCGGGAATCGCCGCCCACGCCATGCCGCCCAGCACGCCCGCGACCATCATGGTCGGCAGGATCCACCAGCCGGTTGCCTGGTCGAAGTAGATCGCGACGCCGCTCGCCGCGATGCCGCCCAGCAGCATCTGGCCTTCCGCGCCGATGTTCCAGACGTTGGCGCGGTAGCCGATAGCAAGGCCTAGTCCGATCAGACAGAGCGGCGACGCTTTCAGCAGCAGTTCTGCCCAGCCATTGATGCTCGACAGCGGCTCGATGAAAAACGCAAACATCGCCTGGCCGGGATCGCGCCCGACGAGGCTGAAAATCAGAAAGCCGATCGCGAGCGTGAGCAGCGCGGCGATCAGCGGCACGGCAATCTGCATCGTTCGCGATGGCGTCGTGCGGGCTTCAAGTCGATACGGAAGAATCATTGTGCGTGTGGTCGATGTTGTCTCTGCAATTGCATTCGGTGGCATTTCAGTTCATGCATGAAAGATCATGCATGCGCCGGTTGCCCCGCCGACGGTGGCGTGCCTTCGCGATCGCCGAACAGCCCTGCCATCCAGCGGCCGATCTCTTCCGCGTTCGTTTCACCCGTTTTGCGGGTCGGCGACATGCGTCCGCGCGCGATCACCGCGATGCGATCGCAGATGTCGAACAGTTCTTCGAGTTCTTCGGAGATCACCAGAATCGCGACGCCGCGCGCAGACAGATCCAGCAACTGTTGCCGGATGAACGCGGCTGCACCGACGTCGACACCCCACGTCGGTTGCGCGACGACGAGCACCTTGGGCGCCTGCAATATCTCGCGCCCAACGATGAATTTCTGCAGGTTGCCGCCCGACAGGCTCTGCGCAAGCGCACCTTCTCCGCCGCAGCGCACGTCGAACGATTCGATGCAGCGCTTCGCGAACGCGCGCATCGCGCCCGCGTTGATCCAACCCGAGCGCACCATCTGTTGTCGGTGCGCCGTGAGAAGCGCGTTTTCCGCGAGCGACATCGCTGGCACTGCCCCGCGTCCGAGTCGCTCTTCGGGCACGAAGGCAAAACCGAGCCTGCGACGCGCCGCTGCGCCGAGCCTGCCCGCCGGCTTGCCGCAGATCGTGACGGCATCGGCGCGCTGTCCCTTGTGCTCGCCCGACAGCGCCGCGAGCAGTTCCGCCTGGCCGTTGCCCGACACGCCCGCGATGCCGAATATTTCACCTGCGTGCACGCTGAACGACACATCGTCGAGCGACGTGCCGAACGGATCGTCGCTTGCAGATGAAAGATTTTTCACATCGAGCAGCACGTCACCCGGCGTATGTGAGCGGCGCTCGTAATCGGGCAGCGAGTGGCCGACCATCAGTTGCGCGAGCGACGCATGCGTCTCTTCGCGCGGCGTCACACGCCCCGTCACCTTGCCGCCGCGCATCACGGTGGCCGTGTCGCAGAGTTCCTGGATTTCGTCGAGCTTGTGGCTGATGTAGAGAATGCTGCAGCCCTCCGACGCGAGCCGGCGCAGCGTGCCGAACAGCTTGCGCACGGCTTGCGGCGTGAGCACCGAGGTCGGCTCGTCCATGATCAGCAACCGTGGGTTCTGCAGCAGGCAACGCACGATCTCGACGCGCTGCCGCTCGCCGACTGTCAGGCTGTGCACGTGGCGCTGCGGATCGATGTCGAGGCCGTATTCGGCGGACACTTCGCGAATGCGCTTGCCGAGCACCTTCAGATCGAACGGCTCGTCCAGTGCGAGCGCGATGTTTTCGCCGACGGTCAGCGTCTCGAATAGCGAGAAGTGCTGGAACACCATGCCGATGCCGAGCTTGCGCGCCGCAGCCGGGTTGGCGATATCGACGGTTTGTCCTTCCCAACGGATTTCGCCTGCATCCGGGCGCACTGCACCGTAGATGATCTTCATCAGCGTGCTCTTGCCTGCACCGTTTTCGCCGAGCACTGCATGAATTTCACCGGGCGCGACGATCAACGTGACGTCGTCGTTTGCGCGAACGGCAGGATATTGCTTGCTGATGCCGGTCAGCGCGAGGCGCGGTGTGGCGCCGCCGCTACGGTTTGCGCCGTTTGCGTGTGTGCTGCCGCCCGTCGGGCTGCCTGTGGATGTGTCGCTCATGTTCTTCCGTGTTACGCGTGTGGCCAGCGGCACGCGGCGTCCCGCGCGCTCCCCGCCTGAATCCTGCCCGGATCCAGGTTACATCCCGCTTGATACATCGGCCCGGACGCGCGCGTCGTGCTACCGCAGCCGATCGACAATACCGAAATCGACCCTCTCAGTCGAGCCGCCAAAATTCCCGCAGAGCCGCGCCACTGCGTGGTTTGCGGGTATCCCACCCTTGACGGTTTTTTATCTATATATTAAAACGCATATACCCCCAAGCCTGATCGATCAGCCAGAACATATATTTCGGAGAAGTCATGAGTCAGCAACGCGAGGCGATCGACACTTACCTACTGCGCGTCTTGCACACCCTTTTGATGGAGCGCAGTGTCACGCGCGCCGCCGTCAAACTGAACCAGTCCCAACCCGCGATCAGCGCGGCGCTGCGGCGCCTGCGCGACATTACGGGCGACCCATTGCTCGTGCGCGGCAAGTCCGGCATGGTGCCGACGGAGTACGGGCTGCGCCTGCTCGAGCCTGTGCAAAATGCACTGCGCGAGATCGAACGCATTAAATTTCAGCAGCACAACTTCGATCCGGCGACTTCGATCCGTTGCTACCGGATCGGCTGTCCGGACTACCTGAACGTGCTGTTCGTGCCGACTGTCGTCGAGCGCTTCCGCCAGGCCGCGCCGAACGCGACACTCGAGTTCCATTCGCTCGGGCCCGCGTTCGACTACGAACTGGCGCTCGAGGACGGCAAGCTCGACATCGTCGTCGGCAACTGGCCGGAACCGCCCGAGCAGTTGCACCTGTCCAACCTGTTCGTCGACCAGATCGTGTGCCTGATGAGCAACACGCATCCGTTCGCCAAGCGTGGCGGTCTGACGCTCGACCAGTACCTGAACGCGCCGCATCTCGCGCCGACGCCCTATTCCGTCGGCCAGCGCGGCGCCATCGACGTCCACCTCGCGCGCGAGCGCCTCAAACGTCATGTCGTCGTCACGCTGCCGTACTTCAACCTGGCGCCGTACGTACTGATCAAGTCCGATCTGATCTTTACGACCACGCGCCTCTTCGCCGACTACTACGCGAAGTTCCTGCCCCTGACCGTCGTGCCCGCGCCGCTCGACTTTCCGCCGATGCAGTACTACCAGTTGTGGCACGAGCGCGTGCACTATTCCGATGAAGTGCGCTGGCTGCGCAGCCTCGTCGCTGAAGCGACCAAGACGCTGATCGACAAGTAACTCCAGGCACTATCCTGCAGGGCGGCGGTCTCGGACTGCCGCCCTGCTTTCATGCACTACGCTCAGGCTGCACTTTCATACAGCGTCTGCGCTAGCCGGTTGTGCCGCTCGATCACCGGACCGAGATCCACGGTCGTCAACACACCGTCCTTCACCACGACCTTTCCGCCGATCACGCTCGTCGACACCTGCGACGGCGCGCAGAACACCAACGCCGCGACGGGATCATGCAGCGCGCCCGCGAATAGCGGCTGACGCAGATCGAACGACACGAAATCCGCCGCCATCCCCGGCGCCAGCGCGCCGATATCATCGCGGTTCAGCACCTTTGCGCCGCCGAGCGTCGCAATCTCCAGTGCCTCACGCGCGGTCATCGCATCGGGTCCGAAGCCGACCCGCTGCAGCAACAGCGCCTGGCGCACTTCAGCGACCATCTGCGCGCCGTCGTTCGATGCCGATCCGTCGACACCCAGACCGACGGGCACACCCGCAAGCCGCATCTTCTTCACGGGAGCAATTCCCGATGCGAGCCGCATGTTCGAACACGGACAATGCGCGACGCCCGTCCCTGTGCGTGCGAATAGCTGGATGCCGGCATCGTCGAGCTGGACACAGTGCGCATGCCATACGTCGTGGCCGACCCAGCCGAGATCTTCTGCGTATTCGGCCGGCGTCATACCGAACTTCTCGCGGCTGTATGCAATATCGTTCACGTTCTCCGCCAGGTGCGTATGCAGCGACACGCCGTACTGGCGCGCCAGTGCAGCCGACTCACGCATCAGGTCGCGGCTCACTGAAAACGGCGAGCATGGCGCGACGACGACACGCAGCATCGCGTAACGCCCTTCATCGTGATATGTCTCGATCAGACGCTGCGTGTCTTTCAGAATGTCCGCTTCCTTTTCGACAACGGAATCCGGCGGCAAGCCGCCGTCCTTCTGTCCAACGCTCATGCTGCCGCGGCTAGCGTGAAACCGCATGCCGATGCGGCGCGCGGCGGCAATGCTGTCGTCGAGCCGGCTGCCGTTCGGGTAGATGTAGAGATGGTCGCTCGACGTCGTGCAGCCCGATAGCAGCAGTTCGGCCATCGCCGTCAGCGTCGACACCTCGATCATCTCCGGCGTGAGATTCGCCCACACCTTGTACAGGCTGGTCAGCCAGCCGAACAGCTCGGCATCCTGCGCGGCGGGAATCGCACGCGTCAGGCTCTGATACATGTGGTGATGCGTGTTGACGAGGCCGGGAATCACCAGATGCCCCGTCATGTCGAGGATTTCGTCGGCAGTATCCGGCAACTGGTCTGTCGGCCCGACCGCGACGATCCGGTTGTCCTCGATATAGAGGCCGCCATCGCGCAGTTCGCGCCGCTCGCCGTCCATCGTCACGAGCACGGCCGCGTGCCTGACCAGCATTGTTTTGCCGCGCTGGCCAGTTGTATTGTTTTGCATCGTCATTCGTTTCTCCAGTGCTGCCCTGTGTTGCCGCCAATGTGGCCGCTGCACGATGCTGCCGCCCTGCGCTGCATCGCTGTGCCGTCACCGCAGCATGCGGCTTTCCGGGCAAGTGCAAAAGTCGTTCGAACGCGATACCGGCGGCACGCCACCGTGCCGCCGCGTCCGTTCGAACGCAGTTGGCCCGGTTACCCAGCGTGATCCGCCGTCTTCGGGATGCGCGGCCACGCCGCGCATAGCCATAACCTTCGGGCGACAAAATTGCGCTGACAACTCGCGCCATTGCGATACCGAAGTTCACGCCCGTCATATAGTCCGCATTTTTGGCGCCGGTAGGATCGGAACCGTGCAGCACCACCGCCCGTCGCGCATGCATCAGACTGCCTTTCCAGCATCTGTCAGCGGCGCTTCATGCGGCAGCGATTATCTTTCCTATCGCTGGCTCGCGGAACTGAACAATGTTTCTACAATGGATGTCACGGCGCTCGTTTCAATCCGCCGACGGGTATGTAGCCACTGACGTGGAGCCTCGATCCGCCGCAACGTGTAATGGATCGGGCCGCCGCTGAAACCTCGCATCTACACAAGGACAATCGCGAATGGGCAAGCTCACTACCCACGTGCTCGACACGGCCAACGGCCGTCCCGGCGCAGATATCAAGGTTGAACTCTTTGCGCTTTCCGGCGACTCGCGCCGCGCGCTCAAAACCACTACCACCAATCACGACGGCCGCTGCAACGAGCCGCTGCTCGAAGGCGAGGCGCTCGTCGCCGGCGAATATGAACTGGTGTTCCATGCGGGCGACTATTTCGCATCGATCGGCACCAAAGTGCCGGAACCGCGCTTCGTCGATCGCGTCGTGCTGCGTTTCGGCGTGGCCGATGCAGGTGCGCACTATCACGTGCCGCTGCTGGTGTCGCCGTGGTCGTACAGCACCTACCGCGGCAGCTGAAGCGAACCCGGTACGCGTGCACGATCGTGCGCACGCTTGCATTTCGCAGATGACATGGAGACATATGCGAAGCGCAAGCTCAGCAATCGACGGTCGATCAGCATCCGATTTCATCCAACTGCCATCGCATGCACTGATCCGATAGTGGACATGCACCGGCACAACAACCCCGCATGCCGCGCAACACCCCAGATGCTGCGCGAACAACGAATCAGGAGTGGAGGAGTTTCATGGAAGGCTTTATCACCGACTGGCTGAATCTCGCGATTCGCTGGTTTCACGTCATCGCCGCAATTGCATGGATCGGCGAATCGTTCTATTTCGTCGCGCTCGACAACAGCCTGAAACCGCCTACGGACCCGAACCAGCGTCGACGCGGTGTGTTCGGTGAACTGTGGCACGTGCACGGCGGCGGCTTCTACAACATGCAGAAGTACACGGTCGCGCCGCCTGAAATGCCCGATGACCTGCACTGGTCGAAGTGGCCTTCGTACACGACCTGGCTGTCGGGCTTCGGTCTCTTCACGGTGCTCTATCTGTTCGCGCCGAACACGTATCTGATCGACAAGAACGTGCTCGATATGGGCCCCGTCGTCGCGATCTTCTCGGCACTCGGCTTTCTGATCGCGGGCTGGATCGTGTATGACTCGCTGTGCCGGATTCTCGGCAACAAGGACAAGGTGCTCGGTATCTGCGTCGGCATCTACGTGCTGGTCGCCGCGTTCCTCGCGTGCCATATCTTCGCTGGCCGTGCCGCCTATCTGATCATGGGTGCGATGCTCGCGACGATCATGTCGGCGAATGTGTTCTTCGTGATCATCCCCGGCCAGCGCAAGATGGTCGATGCGATGCTCAAGGGCGAGACGCCGAACCCGATCTACGGCAAGCGCGGCAAGCAACGCTCGGTGCACAACACGTACTTCACGCTGCCCGTCGTATTCGCGATGCTGTCGAACCACTACGCGATGACGTACACGCATCCGTATAACTGGGCCGTGCTCGTCGTCATCATGCTCGCTGGCGCGCTGATCCGTCAGTTCTTCGTGATGCGTCACCGTGGCCAGGTACTGTGGTATCTGCCGCTGGCCGGTATCGTGCTGATGTTCGGCGCTCTCTTCTGGACGATGCCCAAGCCCGTCGTGCCTGTTGCGGAAGCGGCGAATGCGCCTGTCATCAAGACGGCCGATATCGTGCCTGTCCTGCAGCAACGTTGCGTGGCATGTCACTCCGCGCATCCGACGATGATGGGTAGCGCGCCCGCTGGCGTCCTGCTCGATACGCCCGCAGAGATTTCGACGAACGCACAGCGCATCTACCAGCAGGCTGTGACGCTGAAGGCGATGCCGCTTGGTAATGTCACGCATATGACTGACGAAGAGCGTCAGAAGATCGCTGCCTGGTTCCAGGGTGGCGCAGTGAACTGAAGATCGAGGTGTCGGTGACGGGCGCAAGCCCGTTTCTTCGAGGTTAGCGGACTATTCGCGCGAGCGGTGGTCCGCTTTTTTTTGCGCCTGGAGGGTGGCGCTTGTTCGTGCGGCATGGTTTGCAGGTTCGTTGCATGCGCAACGAGGGATGCGAAAGCGTTCGCGGTTTGCTTTTGTGGTTTATGCGTTGGTTCAACGTAGTTGTGTTCGCGATGGCATCCGCGATATGCCTTCGTGCTTCACGCGTTGCCCCTGTGCGGGGCGGCACTTACTTTCTTTGCCGCCGCAAAGAAAGTAAGGGAATCTCTGCAAAAGACCTGGCATTGACGCCAGCCTGGAGTATCCTGGGATCAGGAGAAATTCAGGGAGTAGCGTGATGACACAACTCGGTCTTGGTCTGGATCTGTCAACGAAGCGCACGCGCAAGCGCGAGTTTCTGGATGAAATGGACCGCGTGGTGCCGTGAAAGAAACTGATTGCGCTGATCGAGCCTCATTACCCTAAAGGCAAGACGGGGCGTCCGCCGTTTCCGATCCAGACGATGCTGCGCATTCACTTCATGCAGCAGTGGTTCAGTCTCTCGGACCCGGCGATGGAAGAGGCGCTGCACGATATCCCGCTATACCGTGAGTTCGCGCTGCTGGGCACGGGCATGACGCGGCTGCCTGACGAGAGCACGATCCTGCGCTTCCGGCACCTGCTTGAAGCGCATGCGCTGTCGGCCAGCATGCTGGCAACGGTCAACAAGATCCTGCAGTCAAAGGGCTTGACGCTCAAGGTGGGCTCAGCGGTCGACGCGACGCTGATTTCAGCGCCCAGTTCGACCAAGAAGAGTGGCACACGCGACCCCGAAATGAGCCAGACGCAAAAAGGCGGCAGCTGGTACTTTGGCATGAAGGCACACATTGGAGTCGATGTGGAGTCGGGGCTGGTGCACACGGTGAAGTGCACGCCAGCCAATGTTCACGACATCACGGTGGCGCATGAACTGTTGCACGGCAAGGAGAAGGTTGCGTTTGCCGACGCGGGCTACGTGGGCATTGAGAAACGAGGCGAAACGAAGGCGGTTCAGTGGCACGTCGCGATGCGCCCGAGCAAGCGCCGAAAACTGGACAAGAGCAAGCGGCTGGATCGGATCTACAACGAGATCGAGCGGCTCAAGGCGGGCGTGAGAGCGAAGGTGGAGCACCCGTTTCGGGTGCTGAAATGCCAGTTTGGCTATCTGAAGGCGCGATATCGGGGGCTGGCAAAGAACACAGCGCACATCGAAACGCAGTTCGCGTTGGTTAACCTCTGGATGGCGCGCAAGGCGCTCGCCAAAGCGAAATGAAGGGCGAACACGCCCCGCAAGGGCGCTGCGCCCTTGCGCAAGAGGCGATCGGGAGCCGATCCATCTGTTGTAAATGACCAGGCGACGCTCTCTCTGAGCGTGTCAGTTAGAAATCCAAAGCAGAAAACGGGTTGTTCAGACCTTCCTAAGCAAAGAAAGCGGGCTAACACCGCCAATTCTTGACCACTGCCTGAGGGCCCCCAACAGTTCCTCCACTTCATACGACAACCTCTCAGTCCCCGCCCGTTGCCGGCGCTTCGAACAGGCGCCTCACCCACTTCAATCACCCACAGCGCAGCCAGCGGCAGCGAATGGTTACGGCCGCCCAGGTGGCAAACTGTGTGTCGGTCGTAGTGCCTCACACCTCAGCGCTCCTACGACACCGGTCGTGCTTTTCAGTCCGGAGTGATGCGCGTACGCCGCGAAAGCCTACGCACAGTTTGCCGCTATAGAACGTGGGAGATTTGATCGCTCTAGTGCCGACGCGGGAGTGTGAAGCGGGTGAGGTGCTCATTAAGAGCGTTGGCAGTGGGCGTCGAGAAAAGCAACGCCGCATGAAGGAGAGGACCCGTTGGGGGCCCTCAGGCAGGAACAAGAATTGGCGGTTTTAAGCGGCTTTCTTTTGCCTACTTTTCTTTGCCGCGGCAAAGAAAAGTAGGTGCCGCCCCGCACAGGGGCAACGCTAGCAAACCAAAGGCAAAACGCGGATGCCAGCGCACAGAGCAAAAAACCAACCAAATGCCTGCGCAGCAAAAAACAAACCACAAAACCGATCAAACAACAACCGCATTCATCGCATCTTCCGTCAGCCACTGCGACTCACGCAGATCCTGCTCGTTGAGATTGAGCCCATCGCCACCACGATCGACGACGATGAAATCTGTCACCTCACCCAACGCCAGCAGCGGATGATGCCACACGCCTTTCGCGTAGTTCACGCCTTGCCAGCCGCTAGTCACGAACGCACGAATCTGCGATTCATCCAGCTCGCCAGCAGGGGCAACAACAACCAGATACGGTTTGTCGTTTAACGGAACGAACGCCTGCGAACCCAGCGGATGCCGCTCCATCATCCTGATTTCGAACGGCAGCATACGCGGCTGTCCGCGAAAAAGATTGACGAGCGTGCGGCCGCCTTCATCCGTGACGTCCACTTTCGCGAGATCGTGATAGCGGATCGTCGTGCCGAGATTGATGGGGATCTGCTTCGCGCCTTCCAGTTCGATCACATCGCCGAACGGCGCGAACGCTTCGCGTGTCAGCGGTTCGATAGCGAGTGTCTTCATGATGCGAGCGTGCCCCACAAACGCAGACGCGACACGCCGCCGTCCGGAATGATGTTGAAGCGGATATGCGTGACGGGGCCGAGAGCCGCAATCTCGCTCTCGTAGAAGTGCTGCTTGTCCATCTGCAGTTTCTGTTCGCCCAGCAGCACGGGCCAGAACATCGCCTGCGTGACCAGCGAGCTATCCGTGCCGCCAGTCACGTACGCGGCCTGAATCGAACAGCGGTCCGGATAGTTGCCCTTGAAGTGCGCCGTGTCGACTTCGATCTTCTTGATGACGCCCGGCTGTGCCAGCGCGACGATCGCCCAGTCGTTGCCCGGCTCACGGCGACGACGCGTTTCCCAGCCGTCGCCCATGTTGACTCCGCGGCCCGGCATCAGCAGCGTCGATGCAGCGCCGAAGTGCTGGTTGTTCGCGCCGACCAGGTACGCGCCGTTTTCCATCGCGGCGAGGTCGAACAGATCGGTGCGGCTCGCGCCCGCCCAGTCGACTTGCGGCTGGCCGTACACGCGCAGGCGCGCAATGCCGCCGTCCGGATAGATGTTCACGCGCAGGTGGGTGTACGCGTTCGTGTCGCCCACTTCGAGGTAGTGGTGGCTATTGCCTTGCAGCGTCGTCGACGGGACGATCTCAGTCCATTGCGTCGACTGGTTCGGTGCGCCATCGACCACGCGTGCCGCCTCAACGGACGCCGCTGGCGGGAAGTTGCCCGTGAAGTGGCTGGTGTCGAGATCCAGGCCCTTGATCACGCCCGGACGCGCGAGCTTGACGACGCACCAGTCATAGCCCGTCGTACGCTTGCGGCGCGTTTCCCAGCCGTCCATCCACTTGCCGTGATCGTCGTACTTGCCCGGAATGAAAACGGCCGGCTCCGGATTCAGCATGCGGTCTTTCGGCGCGAAAAAATCGTCGCTGGCTTCGAGCGCCTGCGCGCCAAGACGCGGGTCCGCGAGATTCACGAAACGGCGTGTGAATTCGGGAGCGTTGGGATCGAGAATCGGGAGTGCCATTGTTGTCTTCCTTGCTGTCTGGTTGTTGCTTTGAGAGTGCGTGTCGCTATCGTGACGATGGTGCGTCGATCAGCCTGCCATCAGGCGCTGATCAGATCGTCGAGACGGAAACGCGCGATACGGTAGATCTGGTCGAGGCTGGCGCGCAATTCGTCGGCGCGGCTGTTGTTCACGCGCGCTTCGAAGTTCGCGATGATGCCGTGCCGGTCGTAGCCGCGTACGGCGAGAATGAACGGGAAACCAAACTTCTCACGATAAGCTGCATTCAACTGCATCAGCTTGTCGAACTCTTCCTGCGTGCACAGGTTGAGACCTGCACCGCTTTGCTCGCGTGTCGATTCGGCCGTCAGTTCGCCGCGCACAGCCGCCTTGCCCGCGAGTTCCGGGTGGGCATTGATGAGCGCGAGCTGCTTCGCTTCGCCCGCTGTTTCGACTGCATGCGACATCGTCTTGTGCAACGCGTCGATGCTCGCGTACGGGCGCTGCGCGGCCGCGATTTCGGCGACCCACGGCGAATGCTCGAAGATGCCCGACAGCGCTGCGACGAACGCGTCGGTCGAGATGCTGTTGAGTTGGTCCAGTGTGTATTGCATCGCCTTCATGCCGCAGCCCCGCGGTTGTCCTGTTGTTGATAGGGATGATGCTCGCGCCAGTGACGCGCGATATCGACGCGCCGCGTGACCCATACGCGCTCATGCTTTTCGATGTGATCGAGGAAGCGTTGCAGCGCGCGGAAGCGGCCCGGACGGCCGAGCAGCCGGCAGTGCATGCCGATCGACAGCATCTTCGGTGCTTCATCGCCCTCTTCGTACAGGACGTCGAATGCATCGCGCAGATACGTGAAGAAATGATCCGCCGTGTTGAAGCCTTGCGGCGTAGCAAAGCGCATGTCGTTGGTGTCGAGCGTGTACGGCAGGATCAGTTGCGGCACTTTAGTGCCGCCTGTCGTTTCGACATCCATCCAGAACGGCAGATCGTCGCCGTAGTTGTCGGAGTCGTACAGGAAGCCGCCGTATTCGGCCACGAGACGCCGCGTATTGGGACTGTCGCGGCCCGTGTACCAGCCGAGCGGCCGCTGGCCCGTCACGCGTTCGATCGCTTCCATGCCCAGGCGCATATGCTCGGCCTCGCGTTCGGCCGACATGTCCTGATAGTGAATCCAGCGATAGCCATGGCACGCGATCTCATGCCCCAGTTCGACGAATGCGCGCGCAACTTCCGGATGCCGTTCGATCGCCATGCCGACCCCGAACACCGTCAGCGGCAAGCCGCGCTTCTCGAACTCGCGCAAGATGCGCCACACGCCCGCGCGCGAGCCATATTCGTAGATCGATTCCATGCTCATGTGGCGCGATGGATACGACGCCGCGCCCACGATTTCCGACAGAAACTGCTCCGAGCCCGGGTCGCCGTGCAGCACGCAGTTCTCGCCGCCTTCTTCGTAGTTGAGAACAAACTGGACAGCGACGCGTGCGCGTCCCGGCCAGTTTGCCTGCACAGGGTGGCGGCCGTAGCCGATCAGATCGCGTGGATAGTTCGGGTCGAGTGACATGATGTGAATGCGCAGCGGTTGACGTGAGCGTTGACAGATACACGCCGGCGGACGTCGTGAAAGCGGCAAAACGCGCTACGGCAAGGCCGGCAGGGTTGAACCAGTGTAGCGAAAACACCCGGGTGCGCCCATACACCCGGGCAGATAGTGCATGTCAGACTGAGTGTATGTGCGGTGCAATATCGGCGGCTGGGTCGCCGCGCAGTGCATTTGCGTTTACCCGAAGCAGCGCTTCAGCGGCACTTTGGTGCACAACCGGCGCAGCAGCGGGCTGATCGCCCGTCGGGCTGAAGCGTGCGAACTCGCCGTCGTAGCGCTTGGCGAGCGGGCGCGCGTAGTCACCGCGCTTGGCGGTGGCCAGACGCAACGAGACGAGCGCTTCGACCCACTTCACCGCCGCCGTCACGCCTTCGACGACCGGCGCGCCCAGTGCATCCTCGATCTCACGGCACAATTCAGCCATCCCCGCACAGCCGAGCACGATTGCATCCGATCCGTCCTCGTCGAGCGCACGGCGGCATTCGTCGAGAATGATGCGCCGCGCGGACGAACCGGGCTGATCGAGTTCGAGCACGGCGACATCCGTTGCCCGCACGTTGCGACAGAAGCGTTTCATCCCGTAGCGCTCGGCCAGATGCCAGGCCATGCCGCAGGTGCGCGAGAGCGTCGTCACGACCGAAAAGCCCGGCGCCAGCACGCTCGCCGCATGCATCGCCGCTTCCGCGATGCCGATGACCGGGCCGCGCGCCAGTTCACGCGCCGCATAAAGGCCGGGATCGCCGAAACATGCAATCACGTAACCATCGAAGCCATCGCGCTCGCCCGCTTCGATTTCCGCAAGAAGCCCGGGCGTGGCGAGCGCCTCGTCGTAATACCCTTCGATCGACGGCGGGCCCATCGTCGGGCTCACCGCCACCAGCTCCGTACCCGGCGCTACGACGTCTCGCGCACAACGGCCCATGGCCTCCGTCATCCGTTGCGTCGTGTTCGGGTTGATCAGTTTGATACGCATGTCGACTCCGATTGCATCTTGATGAACTTTCATGCACCGCGCAGCAGCTTGCGAGCCAGCACGCTGTAGAACACTGCACCCAGGCCTGCGCCGATGAACCACGAGAAGTTAGCGAGACCATTCAGCGACGGCACCATCACGCAGATCACCGCAATCACTGCAGCCGGCAACAGCGCGCAGACTGCACGATAGTTCACGCCATTGTGATACCAGTACGAACCTTTTTCAGACACCGTGTACAGGTCGTCGAGCACGATCTTCTGACGTTTCACGAGGAAGAAGTCGACGATCAGGATGCCGTACAAAGGTCCGATGAAGCTGCCGAGCACATCGAGTGTGTAGTGGATGACAGCCGGGTTGTTGAACAGGTTCCACGGCGTGATGAAAATCGATGCAACCGCAGCCAGCATACCGCCTGCACGCCAGCTGATGAGCTTCGGTGCAACGTTCGAGAAATCGAATGCAGGTGACACGAAGTTGGCAACGATGTTGATACCGATCGTGGCAATCGTGAAGGTCAGCGCTCCGAGAATCACAGCCGTCGGATAGTCGATGCGGCCAACTGTTTCGACGGGGTCGGTAATCAGTTCACCGAACACGGGAAGCGTCGCAGCCGTCGTGACGACCGTCACCAGCGAGAACGCGAGGAAGTTGACCGGCAAGCCCCAGAAATTGCCGCGCTTGACGCTGCGGAAGCTCTTGCCGTAGCGCGAGAAGTCACCGAAGTTCAGCATCGGGCCCGAGAAGTACGACACCACCAGCGAGATCGCCGTAATCATCACGGGGATCACTTCCATGCCGTGATACTTCACGCCGCCCAGGTTGATGCCGATGTTCTGCCAGCCTGCACGCCAGATCATGTAGCCAGCGAGAATGAACATCACGACATACACGGCAGGACCGGCGAAGTCGATGAACTTCTTGATCGTCTCCATGCCGTTCCAGAACACGAGTGCCTGCAACACCCACAGCAGCATGAAGCCTGCCCAACCGACTGTCGACAGACCCATGAAGCCGTGATGATGCACATCGGCATAAGGCAACAATTGCGGGACGAACTTGAGCACGACAATGACGAGCGCGCTCGATGCAAGATACGTCTGAATGCCATACCACGCGACCGCGATCAGCCCGCGAATCACGGCGGGAACGTTGGCGCCCAGCACGCCGAAAGTCGCGCGACACGCAACAGGATACGGCACGCCGTTCTGCTGGCTGGGCTTCGCGATCATATTGCACAGCACGTTGACGATCGTAATGCCGACGAGCAGCGCAATCAGCACCTGCCAGCTCGTCAGGCCGAGTGCGAAGAGACTCCCCGCGAACACGTAGCCGCCGACACTGTGCACGTCCGACATCCAGAACGCGAATATGTTATAGGCGCCCCACGTCTGATGCTTCAACGGCGCAAGGTCTTCGTTGTACAGGCGTTCGCTGTAGCCAGCGGGCAGCGCGTGTGCGCCTTGTCCGCTGCTGTCGTAATCAGGGATTGCCGAACTATCCGGTGCTGCACTGAACTGAGCCATGGATTCCTCCTAAGATGGGAACGCCGACGGGAATCGACGAACATTGCATCGTGTATGCCAGGCGCACGGCCAGTCCCCTACGTGACTGACGCGTATGCATATCGCTTACAGGTTGCCGCGGGTGTCTCCGTACTTACGTACTTGTTTTGATGACCCGGCAGGCTTTCCGCGAATGCCTGCCGGGCTTTGCCGTGTGAGCGTGGATGCCTGATGGGCGTCCTTCGCCGTACGGTCTTTCGGTCTCGATACATGCCGGGTGCGGCCTGTACCGGATGGGGTCTCAATCCTCAATCGACCTTTGGGTCGACTTTCTGGTCAATCACCGTTCACTTCAGTGCAGCGCGCACCGCCGGCGAGCGCGGGCGTGCGTCAGGCTTGCACTTCGATCAACGTCAGCCGGCTGCGGCCTTCATCGCGCGCGTGCCGAATACTTCGTGCAGATCGGTCCCACCGCTAGCCGGCCGATCCAGCATCTTCAACTCCACGCTTTGCAGGTGACGTGACATCAGCGCGCCTGCTGTTTTTGCGTCGCCGGCATCGAGCGCGGCGAGAATCGCTTCGTGGTCCTCGAACGAACACGGGCTGCGGCCGAGCGATTCATACAGCGCCGAGATCAACGTCGAGCGCGCCACCAGACCGTCGAGGCAATCGCACAGCACCGTGTTGCCCGTCAACGACGCAAGTTCCGTATGGAACTCGCCCGACAGCCTGATCCACGCCGGGAAGTCGCGCGATTCGAACGCCTTGCGCTCCCGCGCGATCATCCCGCCGATGTTCTTCAAACGCCGCGAGCCCTGGCTCGCGCAAATCTTGTCGACGACAGCCAGCTCGATGATCCGGCGCATCTCGAACACTTCATGCACTTCCTGCAGCGACGGACTCGCGACAAACGCGCCGCGGTTCGGTTCCAGATCCACCAGATGGTCGGTGGCCAACTGGGCCAGCGCCTGGCGGATCGGTCCGCGCTTCACGCCGAACACTTCGCACAACTGGGCTTCCGTCAATTTCGCGCCGGGCGCGAGCCGATGCTCGAGGATCGCGGCGCGGATGCGCTCGGCGATCGCTTCGGGTTTCGTGTTGCTCGCAGTGGCGTTGGGTGTCTCGGACATGATGATCGTGCTGTTATGGAGTCCATCTTAGGATGGACATAAAAATTGTCAACAATTTTGACAGTCGATTTTCGACAATTTCGGTTTGGACTGACCTGCCGAAAATGTATCGAAAGCGGCTATGTCTGTTGCTGGATAAAGGTTTTGACGTAAACAAGCCGGTCGGAACCCGCTTGTCTTGCTGGCCATTTTGTCAACAAAAGTGGGCTTCGTGGTGGCGTATCAGCATTTGCAGGGGTGCGATCTGACAGACAGTTAGTTGCGAATGAACCCCAAAAATATAGGCGAGTCACCTCGCCTTCCCATCGATTTGCCACGGAGCGCTGAAGTCAGTCGAGCACAGGATGCCCCGACACCGTCAGCTTGAACCCATGCGCACCCGAAACGAGATGCGCGTCGGCGCCCACGGGCAGCGTCACCATATCGGGGATGTGCCCGAACTGCAGGCCCGTCACGATCGGAATGCCGACCACCGACCTCACCTGCTCGACCATCGCGCGCAGATCGTAGCCGTTGTCGTAGTCGAAGGGTTTGCCGCCCGAGAAATCTCCGAGTACAAGCGCCTGTTGCCGTTCCAGAATGCCCGCCAGATGCAGCTGATAAATCAGCCGCTCGATCCGGAACGGTTGTTCGTTCACGTCTTCGACGAACAGGATGCCGCCTTCGACGGGCGGCATATACGGCGAACCAACCAGCGACGCCAGCACCGCCAGATTGCCGCCCCATAGCGTGCCCGACACCTCGACCGTCTGCGGCTGGGCAACCGTGCTGGACACCGTGAACGTTTCCGACGTCAGCGCTTTCCAGAAATGCTTCATCGTGAAATCGCTGACGTTTTCCGCGCCGAAATCGACGGCAAGCATCGGCCCGCCAAAAGTCGTCACGTTTGCCTGCGACAGCAGCGCGAGCTGCAGCGCCGTGAAATCGCTGTGTCCGCAAAACGCAATCGGCTGATCGGTCAGGCGCCGCTGCAAGCCACGATAGTCCAGACCATGCAGTATCCGCACCGCGCCATAGCCACCGCGCACGGCGAGCACGATATCCGGCAATTCACGCGACGGATCCGCGAGGTGATTCACTTCCGCCGCGCGTTCGCCATCCGTGCCGGCGAAACGCTGATAGCGCCGCTGCGTCGCGTTGACGTTCTCGACGTGATGTCCTTGCGCGCGCAAGCGCTTGAGCGCCAGATGAATCGCGTTCGGATCGTGCGGATAGCCGGAAGGCGCGATCAGTTCGATGGTGCGGTGCTTGGCCATGGGCAGTGGCAAGTCAGGAGGTCTGGGAATTGTCGGAGCGCGAAGCGTCCGTGTCCGATTCGTTTTTCAATGCGGCCGCGGCACGCGCTTCCCGCGCGGCGCGTCGGCGGTCGGCGAAAAATGAGCGCAATGCAGCGCCGCACTCGTCTTCGAGCACGCCGCCCGTGACGGTCGTATGGTGGTTCAACTGCGGATTGGCAAATGCATCGACGACGCTGCCGCACGCGCCCGTTTTCGGATCGCGCGCGCCAAATACGACGCGTGCAATGCGCGCGTGCATGATTGCGCCCGCGCACATCAGACACGGTTCGAGCGTCACATACAGTTCGCAGCCCGGCAGCCGGTAATTCTCGAGTTTTTGCGCAGCGGCGCGCAACGCGGCCATCTCGGCATGCGCGGACGGATCGTGTCCGCCGATCGGATGATTGAATCCCTTCGCGATCACTTCGTCGCCGAGCACCAGCACGGCGCCGACGGGCACTTCGCCGGCCGCGCGTGCCTCGTCGGCAGCAGCCTGCGCGAGCGCCATGAAATGGAGATCGCGTTCGGAAATGGGGACGGGTTCTAGTGCGGGCGCACTGGCGTCATTCGCACCGGCTTCACCGGACGAAGGAACGGGCGAATCTTCAGATGAATTAGGAATCGAAGCCGACACAACTTCAGAATCGACGCCCGTGCTCACGCCTGCCCCGCGTCGGCGGCCGGCTCGATCGCGACGCGCTCCGACAGACGCTCGGCGATCCGGCGGCAATACTCGCGCGGCATCGTGAGCGGACCGCCGCGCAGCGATTCGAGCGCCATATCGAGGGCCAGCATTTTCGCCTGCAGGCGGCAGCGCGTCGTGCTGTCGCTGACGGCATCGAGTTCGTTCTGAAGGTCGCGGAGCGCCCGCAATTGTTCGACGGCAGGCGGCACGAAGCCCGCATTCTTCAGAATGCGGTTCGCGACTCGAACTTCCTCGGGCACCAATGCGTCGTCATCGAGAACCTGCGGTGCGCCGGTTCCCGGCAAATCATCGAACTCGCCGCGCGCGGCCGCGGCGGCAATCCGTTGTTCGACAAGTGCATCAAGCAATTTCATTTGCAGTCCACTACGTTGCGGCTCGGTCATTTTATCAGGACGTTGCGAAATGGATTTGTCAGACGCCTAGAGGACACACCCAGGAATAGGATTTGTCGTATGGGATGGCATTTCTCGCCGAGATATGGTTGTGAGTTTTGCCGATGCACGACTCCCCATGTCCCTTCAAAAATTTTCACCTGCCATTGTCTCGATTCAACCGAAGCGCGCCGTCAAACCCACTATCTGCGCGAGCACCCAGCGGGGTCGGATCGTGTGGTTCGTGAAGGTAGTCGTAGCGAGCGTCGTTCTGTCGCTCGCGTTGTCGGGCTGCGGCGTGTTCTGCAACATCGGCGGCGGCAGTGGCGGGATCGGCGGCAATTGTGACGTCGGCACCGGCTTCCGCTTCTGAGCCGTCCCTCTCCGATCCATTTCCTGCTCGCGCGATCGTTTCGCAAAACGTTTTTATCCGAGGCGCAATTTACACACTGTTACGCGAGCCGCGCGTCAATAACGATCTGCCTTTCCCTATACTCGTCGCCGTCCACAGCTGGTGGCGCCACGACAATTACGCAACATGACCCACACCCGTTTTGCTCGCCCGATCGTTCGAACGACGTTGATCGCGCTCTGCGTCACGCTGCCGCTCGCAGGCTGCGTCGTCCCTGGCAATTCGCCTTATGCATCGGGCTATGGCTCGACTTACGCTACGCAACCGGCTTACGCGCAACCGGCACAGCCTGCCTATGCGCAACCTGGTTACGTGCAGCCGCCGCAGTATCAGCAGCCGTATCAGCAGCCCTACGCACAACAGCCGCAGTATCAGCAACAGCCCGGCTACGATCAGCAGTCCGACTGGCAGAACAACCAGGCTTACCAGCAGCCGCAGCAGGGCTACGGCGAGCAATACGGCGTAGTCTCGTCGATCCAGCCGCTCGCGAATCCGGGCGCCGTGACGACGGGCGGCGTCGCCGGAACGGTGATCGGCGCGGTCGTGGGCGGTGTGATCGGAAATCAGTTCGGACGCGGCCACGGACGCGATGCGGCAACGGCTATCGGCGTGCTGGGCGGCGCCGTCGCGGGTAATCAACTGGGTCAGCAGGCAGGCGCGTCGTCGCCGGGTGGCTACCGTATTTCGGTGCAACTCAACGACGGCTCGGTGCGCGCGTTCGACGTCGGCACGCCCGGCGATCTGCATCCCGGCGACCGCGTGCGTATCGCGGGCAACCGGCTCGACCGTTACTGAGTCATCTGGCCCATGCGCTGATCCATGCGCGGGCGCACACTGTGCGCCGCGCATGTCGCTCTGATCACGCTACCGAACAGCATCACTCCGATTCAACCGCCCTGCCCGGCTCATAAAACATCGCAAATAGTTCGGACTGCGATCCGACGCCCAGCTTCGCGTAGATGTGCTTCTTGTGTGCGCGCACCGTCTCGAACGAAATGGACAGCTTCTCAGCGATCGCGCGCGACGAAAACCCGCTCAACGACAGCATCGCCACTTCGATCTCGCGCGCAGTCAACGCGCCGCGCCCGTTCTTGCCGGTGAGCATGCCGAAGCGCGCGTGCAGATCTGCCCCGTCGCTTTCCGACGCACGCGGCACCTCCTCGACGACGAACTTCTCGAAGCGCAAACGCTGTTGCATCAGCGCGAGCACCCACGGTGAGTACAGCGTCAGCAACGCAATCTCGCGCTCATCGTAGCGACTCGTCTTGCCGAGCGAAAAGCCCATCGTGTGATCGCGATCGATCACGACATTGAAGTGCACCTCGTCGCCGACGATATTCTTCTTGAAGTACCGCTGGTAATACTCGGTCATCCGGAAGTTGTCGGGCGCGACGTCCGCGAGCGTGTAGAAGCCCGACGCCTGCGTTTCGAACGCGGCGAGATAGAACGGATCGAGCTGATACAGCGCGGCCAGATAATCCTGGAACATCACGTCGATCTTGCCGTCGGGCAGCGCCTGTTCGGCGAGCACGAGCGGCGCGGCATCGCGGTGAAAACGCAGCGCGACCCAGCTATCGAAACCGACATGCCGCTCCAGCACGCGCGTGAGGCGCGCCCAGAAATGCGGCCCGTCGAGGGCATCGATGGCCGAACCGATCTCCCGATGAAAAGCGAGATCTCGCCATTCGAAGTCCATCGTGTCCTCCGGTGAGGGTAACCCTCGTGGGTAATTTCAAGACAAAAATAATACCCCGATAATCAGCCTCAATACGAGCAATGGCGGCGCACGCACTGTTCTGCGCGACGCAAGAATCGCGCGGCACGAGCACACTGGCAGCACAGCGCACGACACTGAAAGGCATCTGGAAGGAGGCAATACATGCAGGTAGAACTGGCGCAACTCGCGCTGATCGACAGCGACGTCGCGAACAATACGCGCAAGGTCATCGAAACGATCCAGCGCGCCGATACGGCGGGCGGCACGAAGCTGATCGTGTTCCCCGAAACCTCGCTGTCGGGCTTTCCGACGCGCGAAAACGTCGCCGATGTCGCGCAGACGCTCGACGGCCCGGCACTGACGTCCGTGCGCAACGCGGCGTGCGAAAAAGGCGTGTCGGTCGCTGTCGGCCTTGCCGAACGCGACGGCGGCCAGTTCTACAACACGACTGTGCTGGTCGACGAACAAGGCGAGATCGCGCTGCGTTATCGCAAGACGCATCTGTGGGCATCGGACGTGGGCGTGTTCACGCCGGGCGACCGCTACGAGACCTGCATGTGGAACGGCCTCACCGTGGGCCTGCTGATCTGCTACGACATCGAGTTTCCCGAATCCGCGCGCGCGGTTGCCGCGCTCGACGCCGATCTGCTGATCGTCACCAACGGCAACATGGACCCGTTCGGTCCCGTGCATCGCCGCGCAATCCAGGCGCGCGCGATGGAAAACCAGATGTTCGCGCTGATGGTGAACCGCTGCGGCACCGGCGACGACAACCTGAGCTTCCCCGGCCTGTCCGCGCTGATCGATCCGTTCGGCGAGACCGTGCTCGAACTGGGCGGCGACGAAACGGTGACGAAGGCGACGATCGATTTCAAGCGGCTCGAAGCCAGCCGCGAGCACTACAACTATCTGCACGATGCACGGGTGCCGCTTGGCCTCGTGCCCGTCGAACAGTCGAACGGCCATCGCGCGCTGATGATCGAAGCGCGCCGCCGCCGAAACGACTAACCGCTTTTCAGCAGTCTGCAAGGAACATACCGCACGGGGCATGCGCGCCCCGTGCGTGTGCGCTCACGTCCGTCGAAATGCCAGCCATAAGGCATCCATACGACATCCATATCGGCCATTCCTGTTGGCCTGGCTTTAGGAGAAATCATGCAAGCGTCGTCATCCTCTGAACCGTCGCACCTGAAGCGCACGCTCGGCTTGCCGTCCGTGCTGTTGTTCGGCCTCGCCTACATGGCGCCGCTGATCGTCTACGGCACTTATGGCGTGCTCGCCAAGGCGTCCGACGATACAGCCGCCCTCGCCTATCTGCTCGCGCTGATTGCGATTGCGTTCACGGCACTCAGCTACGGCAAGCTCGCGCGACTCTTTCCCGTCGCCGGCTCGGCATATACGTACACGCGCAAGACCTTCAATGCGCATCTGGGCTTCATGATTGGTTGGGCAACGCTGCTCGACTATTTCTTCCTGCCGATGGTGATCTGGCTGATCGGCGCGGCGTATCTGAACGCCGCGTTTCCGCACGTGCCGTCGTGGATCTGGATCGTCGCGTTTATCGTGCTGACGAGCGGGTTGAACATCGTTGGTATCGAACTGGCTGCGCGCTTCAATATCGTGCTGATGGTCGTGCAGCTGGCGATCGTCGCGATGTTCGTCGCGCTGTGCTGGCACTATGCGTCGGCAGCGGCGGGTCCCGGCGGTATTGCGATGGCCGAGCCGTTCTTCAAGCCGCACGTGCCGCTCGGCGCGACGATGGCGGGCGCAGCGATTGCCGCGTATTCGTATCTCGGCTTCGATGCCGTGTCGACGCTGACGGAAGAAACCATCGATCCGAAGAAGAACATGCCGCGTGCGATCCTGCTGATCGCGCTGATTGGCGGCGCGATCTTCGTGATCGCCGCATACACGATGCAGCTTGCACACCCGGGCGTCGAGTTCAAGGACACCGATTCGGCTGCGTTCGAAGTGGCGAAAATGATCGGCGGCGACATCTTCGTGACCGTGTTTCTCGCGGGTCTGATTCTGGCGCAGTTCGCGTCGGGGATTTCGGCGCAGGCGAGCGTCGGCCGGTTGCTGTATGCAATGGGCCGCGACGAGATTCTGCCCAAGCGCTTTTTCGGCTATATCCATCCGCGCTACAAGACGCCGGCGATCAATATCGCGATTGCGGGCATCGTCGGGCTGATCGCGCTGAAGCTCGATGTGGCGACGTCGACGTCGTTCATCAACTTTGGCGCATTCCTCGCGTTCACCGCGGTGAACCTGTGTGTGATCCGTGTGTATCTGTCGGGTAATCACGGCGACCGCAAGATTGGCGTGCTCGGCGGGCTGGTGTTTCCGCTGATCGGCGCGGTGTCGGATATCTGGCTGCTCGCGAGCCTGGAGAAGACGGCGCTCGTGCTCGGTGCGGTGTGGTTCGTGCTCGGTCTCGTGTATCTGTGCTGGATCACGCGCCTGTTCCGCCAGGCGCCGCCGGAAGTGGCGATCTAAGAGACTGTCCTGCTCGCTCGAGCGACCAGGTCGAATAAAACGCGGCGCAATCAGCGCCGCGTTTTTTCCATTCACGCTGTACAGCTTTCGGATCGAAAAACGAAACAAAGCCAGGACAGCGACGGAATTGGCTCCCTTCCCTGACTTGTGGACATCAGCGGACAGCGTAAAATACTGTACACATATACAGTGTCGCTGTCCGCCATGGAACTGCTCAAAAAGCTCGAAATACTCGCCGACGCCGCCAAGTACGACGCGTCCTGCGCGAGCAGCGGCGCACCGAAACGCAGTTCGCGCGGCGGCGAAGGGCTGGGCGCCAGCACGGGCTCAGGCATCTGCCACAGCTTCACGCCCGACGGCCGCTGCGTGTCGCTGCTGAAAATCCTGCTGACCAACTTCTGTCTGTACGACTGCCAGTACTGCGTGAACCGGCGCACGAGCAATGTGCCCCGCGCACGCTTCACGCCGGAAGAAGTCGTGAGTCTCACGCTCGATTTTTACCGGCGCAATTACATCGACGGGCTGTTTCTGAGCTCGGGCGTGATCCAGTCGTCCAACTACACGATGGAGCAGCTGGTGCGCGTCGCGCAGTCGCTGCGCGAAGATCATCTGTTTCGCGGCTATATCCATCTGAAGACCATTCCCGATGCCGATCCGCAACTGATCGCACAAGCTGGCCGTTACGCGGACCGCCTGAGCGTGAACATCGAACTGCCGACGGAAATCAGCCTCGAACGGCTCGCGCCCGAAAAAAGCGCGCGCACGATTCGCCTGGCAATGGGTTCGATCCGCCTCGCCCGCGACGAAGCCGATAGCGACGCAAAGGCGCCCCGCTTCTCGCCTGCCGGGCAAAGCACGCAGATGATCGTCGGCGCGGACGACACCAGCGACAGCACCATTCTGCAGACGGCCGAAACGCTGTACGGCTCGTATCAACTCAAGCGCGTCTACTATTCCGCGTTCAGCCCGATTCCCGACAGCCCGACGGCGTTGCCCGCACAAGCGCCGCCGCTGCTGCGCGAGCATCGTCTGTATCAGGCAGATTTTCTGCTGCGCGGCTATGGTTTTCGCGTCGATGAACTGTTCGACCAACCCGGCAACCTCGCGCTCGATATCGATCCGAAGCTCGCATGGGCATTGAGTCATCGCGACAGCTTTCCCGTCGATCTGAACCGCGCCAACGCGCGCATGATCGCGCGCGTGCCGGGTATCGGCATGCGCAATGCAAAGCGTCTGGTGGAACTGCGGCGCTCGCGGCGTATCCGCTATCAGGATCTCGTGCAGTTGCGCTGCGCGATGGGCAAGACGCGGCCTTTCGTCGTCACCGACGACTATCGTCCCGCACAGGACGACATGTCGACGCAGCGCTTGCGGCACGCGTTGACGCCGCCGCCCGCGCAATTGTCGCTGCTCTGACTGCGAGCGCACGCGCATGCGAGTCATTGCGATCGAAGACAGCTATACGGCGTGGCGTGAAGCTGCCTTGCAAGCGCTCGCAGGCCATGTGGCGCCGGAAGAGATCGACTGGCGTATCGATGGCGACGAAGCTCGCGCGGCCGCCTCCGCGCTGTTTGATGACGCTGAACCTCTAGCGCTCGCGAGCGGCGTGTCTGCGGAGGTCCGCATTTCCCGCGACCTCGCCGAGTTGCTGAAGGACGCAGCGCTCTATCGCGATACGGCGCGTTGGGCGTTTCTGTATCGCGTGCTCTGGCGCTGGCATGGCGGCGATCGATCCGTAGCATCGCCCGCAGACAGCGACGGCGCCCGGCTCTACAAGATGGCCAAAGCTGTGCGCCGCGCGAAGCACGACATGATCGCGTATGTGCGTTTCCGGCTGCGCGAGCCCGGCAACGATGCGCCCGCGCCGGATCTGCCCGAATATGTCGCGTGGTACGAACCGGACCATGACGTGCTCGCATGGTGCGCCGAGCATTTCGCGCGTCGCATGGGGCGTTCGACGTGGCTCATTTCGACGCCCGACAGCGCGGCATGGTGGGACGGCCGCGCGTTGCATCTCGAGCGTCGTCCGGCGTCGTCCCATGATCATGCCAGGCACGGCGCCGATGAAGCCGAAGCGCTCTGGCTCACCTACTACCGCAGCACGTTCAATCCGGCACGACTGAACGAAACCGCGCTCGAACAGCACATGCCCGTGCGCTTCTGGAAGGGTTTGCCGGAAGGCCACCTGATTCCGTCGATGATCAGCGAAGCGAAAAGCGGCGCGCAGCGGCTCGCGCAGGCGCGCGGCGTCGGCGAACTGGGCGGCAAAAGCGTGCCTGTCGATGCGCACAGCGCGCAGCCCACGCGTCAGCAGCCCTCGACGCTCGACGCCTGCAGGCGCTGCGAATTGTGGCGGCACGCGACGCAGGCTGTCGATGGCATCGGTCCCTTCGATGCTTCGATCATGCTGATCGGCGAGCAGCCGGGCGATCAGGAAGATCTCGCGGGCAAGCCGTTCGTCGGCCCGGCAGGCAAGCTGCTCGATATGGCGATCGAGCGCGCGGGCTTGCAGCGTGAGAGCCTCTACCTGACCAACGCCGTCAAGCACTTCAAATGGCAGCTGCGCGGCAAGCGGCGTCTGCATAAAACCGCGGCGCAGCAGGAAATCGACGCTTGCGGGTACTGGCTCGAACGGGAGCTTGAGCGTGTGAAGCCTGCTGTCGTCGTGACGCTGGGCGCGACTGCGTTGAGTGCGCTGCTGCGCGAGAAAGTCAGCTTGCGCGACTGGATCGACAAGCCGCTCGATGTGGACGGCATGCAGGTGATCGCGACCTATCACCCGTCTTTCGCGCTACGCCAGGACAGTGACGATGCGCGCGACCGGGTGCTCGATGCGATTGCTTCGGCGCTTGCCCGGGCGCGTGATCTGGCGCGCACGCAACAGGAACGGCAGCACGCGGCGCGCTAACGTCACGCGTCTTTGCCACCGGCATGCATGAAGTGTTTTGTGAAAAGCCGCTTTGCTTCACGCAGCCCCTCGTCGGTAAACACGACGGACTTCGCCTTGTTGACGGGATCATCGATCATGCCCCGCTCGTGGAGCCGGTTCAGCGCATCCCAATCGAAGTTCTTCCATGCGCGGTCGTTGTCGTGCAACGTCAGGTAAAGAAGTGCGAGAACCGCGTCATCAACAGCAGCAGTATCGATGTCCATTGCGTTCACTCAGATGCGTTAAAGATTGGCCGAAGTACCGTTCGATACTTGCCAGAATCTGATCGAACGACCTGCGCCCACGCGTCGGCACAACGATTTTAGGATCGATCCATTGCCCGTACACTCGACACGCGTTTTGCTCCCTTTCGCCGGGAATGAAAGCTGGCGCGTCGTCGCAGAATGCGCGAGCATTCGTTGATGCGATGGACCAACGCCGTGCTAACCACGCTCGAAACCTTACGTCTGCGCCTCGAACCGTTCGACGAAACTCACTTCGCCGGGCTGCTCGTGCTCAACTCCGATCCCCTGATCATGCAATTCCTCGGCGACGGCTCGCCCGCGACGCAGACGGAAGTGCTCGAGAGCATCGATACCGCGAAGGCGCGCTGGGAACGGTTCGGCTTTTCGTGGTGGTCATTCATCAGCAGACAGAGCGGCGAAATCATCGGCGCCGGCTGCGTGCAACACATCGAAAACGAAGCGGGCAATCCCGTCGAAGTCGGCTGGCGTCTGAAGCGCGATCATTGGGGACAAGGCTACGCGACGGAGGCCGCGCAGGCGATGATCGGCTTCGCATTCGATCAGCTAGCGCTCCCTGCTGTTTATGCGACCACGCATCCGTCGAATGAACGATCGATCAATGTGATGAAGCGGCTTGGCATGCGCAGCGTCGGGTTGCAGCCGTACTACGGGACGCTTGCCGCGACGTATGTGCTGGAAAGAGCGTAACCCGCAGCCCATCCATCTCAAAATTAGTCCTCGTCCGATGTCAGACGCTTACGCGCTTCCCTATTCTTGAAGCATCGACAGCGCGCCACTCGACACCAAAGCGACCGCGCCTGTTACCACCTTCATCGACAGGAGCGCGTCATGTTTGCCTACTTCCTTCTCAGCCAGTTCAGCCAGTGGCTCCGTTTCGTGGACAAACCGCGTTGCGGCGCGTTTCTTGCCGCGTCCGTCGATATCGAAGAACTGAACAGGAACGTTCGACGATACGATCGATGACGTCGCCCCGATGCGTCTAGACAAGAAAAAAGCCCGCTTGCGCGGGCTTTTGAACATTCAGGCGTTGGTTAGTGCCGGCACGTCAAGACGTCCGATCACTCCCATTCAATCGTCGCAGGCGGCTTGCCCGAAATGTCGTACACCACACGATTGATACCGCGCACTTCATTGATGATCCGGTTCGACACATGGCCGAGCAGATCGTGCGGCAGATGCGCCCAGTGCGCCGTCATGAAGTCGAGCGTCTGCACCGCGCGCAGCGCGACGACATATTCATACGTGCGGCCATCGCCCATCACGCCGACGCTCTTCACCGGCAGAAACACCGCGAACGCCTGGCTCGTCAGGTCGTACCACGACTTGTCCGTGTCCTTGTCGATGAACGTACGCAGCGTTTCGATGAAAATCGCATCCGCGCGACGCAGCAGATCCGCATACTCGCGCTTCACTTCGCCGAGAATCCGCACGCCGAGGCCGGGGCCAGGGAACGGATGGCGATACACCATCGAAGGCGGCAGGCCGAGCTTCACGCCCAGTTCGCGCACTTCGTCCTTGAAGAGTTCGCGCAGCGGCTCGAGCAGCTTCAGATTCAGCGTTTCCGGCAGACCGCCGACGTTGTGATGGCTCTTGATCGTATGCGCGGCCTTCTTGCCCTTGCCCGCCGATTCGATCACGTCCGGATAGATCGTGCCTTGCGCGAGCCACTTCGCGTCAGTCAGCTTGCCGGCTTCCGTCTGGAACACCTCGACGAACTCCGCGCCGATAATCTTGCGCTTCGCTTCGGGATCCGTCACGCCCTTGAGCTTCGACATGAACGCTTCGCTCGCGTCGACGTGGATCACCTTCACGCCGAGGTTGTCGGCGAACATCGACATGACCTGCTCGGCTTCGTTCAGACGCAGCAGACCGTGATCGACGAACACACAGGTAAGCTGATCGCCAATCGCGCGATGCAGCAGCGCCGCCGCCACCGACGAATCCACGCCGCCCGACAGACCGAGAATCACGTGCTCGTTGCCGACCTGCTTGCGGATGTTCTCGACGGCTTCGTCGATGTAGTTGCCCATTTCCCAGTCGGGCTTCGCGTCGCAGATCTTCAGCACAAAGCGCTCGAGCATCGCGCGGCCCTGCACCGTGTGCGTGACTTCCGGGTGCCATTGCACGCCGTAGAAGTGACGGGCCTCGTCGGCCATCGCGGCGATCGGGCACGATTCCGTCGATGCCATCAGCTTGAAGCCTTCCGGCATTTCCAGCACCTTGTCGCCGTGGCTCATCCACACCTTCAGCATGCCGTGGCCTTCCGCCGTCGCGAAGTCCTGGATGCCGTCGAGGAAGCTCGTATGGTTGCGCGCGCGCACTTCCGCGTAGCCGAATTCGCGCATATGGCCGACGTCGACCTTGCCGCCGAGTTGCTCGGCCATGGTCTGCATGCCGTAGCAGATGCCCAGCACCGGCACGCCCGCTTCGAACACCGCTTGCGGCGCGCGCGGCGTGTCGCTCTCGGTCACCGAGTTCGGGCCGCCCGACAGGATGATGCCCTTCGGTTTGAATTCGCGGATGAACTCGTCGCTGACGTCGTGCGGATGGATTTCCGACAGCACGTGCGCCTCGCGGATACGACGTGCGATCAGTTGGGTGACTTGCGAACCGAAGTCGAGGATCAGGATCTTGTCATGCATGGCAGCGGACGGAATCTAAAAAGAACGGATAGGGAAAGCCGTGGGGGCCGCAATGCGACCGAACCGAACGGCGTTGTATTTGAAACGGATTGGCTTGCGCGGCGTGGGCGGACTGAGCGCCGCATCGCTGCGTGCCGTGATCGACTGAAAAGCTCGATAAAAGACCTGCGCGCAGACGGATTCCAGTTGGTTCGACAGTGGGCGTGAGCTTGCGCGGGTCAGCCATGAAACGGCGGCCGGGGCGTGCCGGATTTGCCTTCGGCGGCACGCGCATCGGCTTCGTTGCGCTCGGCTGCCGCGCGTTCGCGCGCAGCGGCGTCCTCGTGCACTTCGGCGCGGCGTTCGTGCGCCTGCGCATCTTCATGCGCGGCGGCGGCCGCTTCGGGCATGGTTGCGCGCGGCGCTGCTGCAGCAGCCGTCAGACCAGGCTCGACGGGATGTCCCGTCGCGGGACTCACCGGCGTAGCGCGCAACGACGGCTCGACATGCGGCCCGCTAGCAGCGGGATACACGACGCCGGGGCGCGCCACCTCGCGCTCGCGTTCAGCCTTGCGCGCCTCGTTCTCGGCATCGCGCGCGGCTACACGGTCGGCACGCTCAGCGGCGGCCGTACCGGCCAGCCGCTCACGCCGCTTCACAGCACCCGCGAGCCTGACGCCACCTAACCCGAGCACGAGCAGCACGACGGCCACCAGAACCGCCACCAGCTGACCCAAACCCGTCAACTGCGGTGTATGCAAGCCGACCAGCCAGACCAGCATCAATACGCCTGTCAGCCAGTTCACGTGGCCAACGACCTTGGCCGTCGTCACCGTCATCGCACCGTTGATCGACGCATGCAGTGCAAGCCACGCGAGACCGATCAGCGCAATGCCTGCACCCTGCCCAACCAGCACAGGATCCGTTTGCACCAGCTGCAGCGCGTCGTACAACGATTTCCATGGCGTGAGCAGGAACAGCAGCCCGAACGCCAGCAACAACAGAGCATCGATGATCAGTACGGCACGCAGCAGCGGCTTCATCGGCGATTAGTCCACGTGGTAGTTGGGGGCTTCCTTCGTGATCTGCACATCGTGCACGTGCGATTCGCGCATGCCCGCCGCCGTGATTTCGACGAACGACGCCTTGTCGTGCAGTTCGTCGATCGTGCGGCAGCCGCAGTAGCCCATCGAAGCGCGCACGCCACCGATCAGCTGGAACAGGATCGCGCCAACCGAGCCCTTGTATGCGACACGGCCTTCGATGCCTTCCGGCACGAGCTTGTCGATGTTCGCGGAGTTGTCCTGGAAGTAGCGGTCAGCCGCGCCGTCCTTCATCGCGCCAACGGAACCCATGCCGCGGTACGACTTGTACTGGCGGCCCTGATACAGGAACACGTCGCCCGGCGATTCTTCCGTGCCGGCGAACATGCTGCCCATCATCACCGCATTCGCGCCGGCTGCCAGCGCCTTGCTGACGTCGCCCGAGAAGCGCACGCCGCCGTCCGCGATCACGGGCACGCCCGTACCCTTGAGCGCATCCGACACATTGGCGATAGCCGAGATCTGCGGCACGCCCACGCCTGCGACGATACGCGTCGTGCAGATCGAGCCCGGGCCGATACCGACCTTCACGCCGTCCGCGCCGTATTCGACGAGCGCCTTCGCTGCGTCGGCCGTCGCGATGTTGCCGCCGATCACTTCGACGTGCGGGAAGTTCTTCTTGACCCACTGGACGCGCTCGAGCACACCCTTGCTGTGGCCGTGCGCCGTATCGACGACGATCACATCGACGCCTGCCTGCACCAGCAGTTCCACGCGCTCTTCGTTGTCCGCGCCAACGCCGACGGCCGCGCCTGCGCGCAGCTTGCCGTGTTCGTCCTTACAGGCGTCCGGGTGTTCCGTCTGCTTCGTGATGTCCTTCACGGTCATCAGGCCGCGCAGTTCGAACGCGTCGTTGACGACCAGCACGCGCTCGAGGCGGTGGCTGTGCATCAGCGCCTTCGCTTCGGCGAGCGGCGTGCCTTCCTTGACCGTGACGAGGCGCTCGCGCGGCGTCATGATGGTGCGCACGGGCTCATCCAGACGGGTTTCGAAACGCAGGTCGCGGTTCGTGACGATGCCGATCAGTTGCGCGCCTTCGACGACCGGAAAGCCCGAAATGCCATGCTGGCGCGACAGCGCGATCACGTCGCGCACCTTCATTTGCGGCGGAATCGTGATCGGATCGCGCACGACGCCCGACTCGAAGCGCTTGACCTTCGCGACTTCGCGAGCCTGCTCTGCCGGCGTGAGATTCTTGTGGATGATGCCGACGCCACCCATTTGCGCCATGGCAATAGCAAGGCGAGCTTCGGTGACGGTGTCCATCGCGGCGGACACGAGCGGCATGTTCAGGGAGATGTTGCGGGTCAGCCGGGTTTTCAGGCTGGTGTCGCGCGGCAAAACGTCGGAGAAAGCCGGGACGAGGAGCACGTCATCGAACGTGAGTGCTTTTTGGATCAGACGCATGGCAAATCCTATGGGCGCAAAAGCGGATTATACGCGATACCGCCCGGTTTTCGCTGCGCGAACAGTCAGTTAGCGAAATTCTTCAATGCTTTTTCGCGTCGAACGACCGTCTGATTTCGCTTCTGCGTTCGCCTCGCGTTCGAACGGGTTTCGTATGCTCGTTCGAACGTGCGAGCGTCCGGGCGTGCCGTCAGGCATGCTTTTTCCAGCATAGACGACGCACGGCAAAGTGCAGGATCGAACAAGACGCGAACCCGTCCGACCCGCTATGCTTCGCGCACTTTTCAGTTTTCGATGGGGCAAGACAATGCGGCGCGGCGTGGTGTACGGGATGTTGGCGGGAGCGTTATGGGGCATGGTGTTTCTGGTGCCGCGGCTGCTACCCGATTTTTCGCCCGTGCTGCTGAGCGCCGGCCGCTATGTGATGTATGGCGTCGTGTCGCTCGTCGCCGCGCTGCCGTCCGCACGCTCGCTGCTGCGCCGTCTCACCCGCGAAGATCTGAACGCGCTCGTCAAGCTTGCGCTGGCGGGCAATCTGCTCTATTACCTGCTGCTGACGGGTGCCGTGCACCTGGTCGGTATCGCGCCGTCGTCGCTGATCGTGGGCGTGCTGCCCGTCACCGTGACGCTGCTCGGGCGGCGCGATCATGGCGCCGTGCCGCTTGCGCGGCTGGCGTGGCCGCTCGCGCTGGTTGTTGCGGGTATCGCGTGCATCAACGTCGATGTGTTCGGTAGCGCGGGAGAAACTTCGGGGTCAATCATCACCAAGCTCGTCGGGATTGCCTGCGCGGTCGGCGCGCTTGCCTGCTGGACGTGGTTCGCCGTCGAGAACGCGCGCTATCTGCAGCGGCATACCCATTTCAGCGGCAATGAGTGGTCCGTGCTGTGGGGCGTCGTGACGGGGATGTTGGGTGCGCTGCTGTGGCTCGGTGTGGCTGTGCTGCCGTCGTCGGCGGTCGATACTTCCCATGTCGACGCACGCTGGCATCTTTTCTGGCTGCTGAATCTGGGACTTGCGATCGGCGCGTCGTGGCTCGGCAACGGCTTGTGGAATGCCGCGTCCAAGCGCCTGCCGCTGACGCTGTCGGGCCAGCTGATCGTCTTCGAGACCTTGTTCGCGCTGCTCTACGCGTTCATTTACGACCACCGGATGCCCCGTCCGCTCGAACTGGCGGCGATCGTGCTGCTGGTCGCGGGCGTCAGCTGGTCGGTGCGCCAGCACGCCGACGACGATTCCGACCGCACGACGCTCGAAGACAAGGCTCAGGCGGCTGTGCACTAGCCGCTGATGCGGGCCGGGCCACGAACGCTGGCCGCCCGTTCGAGTCCCCAAACAGAAACGGCGCACCGCCTGACACGGTGCGCCGTTTGTCCTTTGTTCACGCGAAATCGCGGGTCAGCGCGAATCCTTGTGCAGCCACTTGCGCCCTTCCACCGATCCCTCCTGGCGCGACTTTGCGACCCGCCGCTGCCGCGCGAGCTTCGGATCGACGATCAGCGGCCGGTAAATTTCGACGCGATCGTGATCCGCGAGCACCGTATCCAGCGGTTTGAGCTTGCCGAACACACCCGTTTTCTGTTTCGTCAGATCGATTTCCGGATGCCGCGCGAGGATACCGCTCGTGTCGATGGCCTGCCTGAGCGTCGCGCCTTGCGGCAGTTGCAGTTCGATCAGCGTCTGCGCGCCCGGCAGCGCGTAGCAGACCTCGATGGTCAGATTGCTGCTCATGCCTTGCCGTAGCGCTGGTCGGCGCGCTTCACGAACGATTCGACAAAAGTGTTCGCGATATGGCTGAACACCGGCCCGATGAGTTTCTCCAGCAGAATGTTCGAGAACTCATAGTGCAGCGCGAACTCGATCTTGCAGGCATCGGCGCGCAGCGGCGTGAAGCGCCAGTAGCCGGTGAACTTCTTGAACGGGCCGTCGGCGAAATTCATGTCGATGCGCGTCGGGCGTTCCTGGGTGTTGTGGGTCGCGAAGTGCTGCTTGATGCCCTTGAAGTTGATGTCGATCTTCGCTTCCATCAGGTTTTCCTCCTGGCGGCGAATCTCGACGCCGCCGCACCAGGGGAGGAAATTGGGGTAATCGGCGACATCGGTGACGAGGTCGAACATCTGTTCCGCCGAATGGCGTATCAACACGGTTTTCTGGACATCTGCCATAAATTGAACAGCGCGTGGCAACAGGGATTGAGAAATAGCGAACGCGTGACAACTGAATGACACCGCGGCGGGTTTTCGGCGCCCCGCTTTGCTAAAATCGTGATTTTAAACGAGTTGGCCAGTTTCCATTCATGAGCATCATCGACAACAGAAAAGCGTTCTTCGACTACTCGGTCGAGGAGCGTTACGAGGCGGGGCTCGTGCTGGAGGGCTGGGAAGTCAAGGCGCTGCGCGCCGGGCGCGGGCAGATCAAGGAAGGCTACGTGGTCATCAGGAACGCGGAGCTGTTTCTGATCGGCACGCATATCAGCCCGCTGCCCGAGGCATCGAAGTTCGCCAATCTGGATCCCGTGCGCACGCGCAAGCTGCTTTTGCACGCTGAGGAGATCAGCAAGCTGATCGGCAAGGTCGAGCAGCGTGGGTATACGCTCGTGCCGCTGAATTTCCATTACAAGAATGGGCGGGTGAAGTGTGAGATCGGGCTTGCGAAGGGCAAGAAACTCCACGACAAGCGTGAGACCGAGAAGAAGCGGGACTGGGAGCGGGAGAAGGCACGACTCATGAGGTCGTGAAGGTTTTTTGCTGCTTGCAGCGCCTGGCTTTTTTTGCTGTTTTTGGGGTTGCTGCTGGTGGTTTTGGTTTCAGGTTTTCGCTGGCATCCGCGATTTGTCTTGCCTGCTTCACGCGTCGCCCCTGTGCGGGGCGGCACCTACTTTTCTTTGCCGCGGCAAAGAAAAGTAGGCAAAAGAAAGCCGCTGAACACCGCCAGCTTTTCTTCCTGCCCACGGGCCCCCAACAGCCCCGTCCTGTTCGCGACAGCGTTCTTCTCGACACCCGCTGCCAACGCTCTTATTGAGCGCCTCACCCACTTCACATTCCCGCGTCGCCACATGCGCGATCAAAACGCCCACGTTCTATAGCGGCAAACTGTGTGTAGGCCATCGCGCCGTACACGCATCACTCCGGACTGAAAAGCACGATCGGTGTCGTAGAAACGCTGCCGGGTGAAGCACTACGACCGACACACAGTTTGCCACCTGGGCGGCCGCAACCATTCGCTGCCGCTTGCTGCGCTACGGGTGATTGACGCGGGTGAGGCGCCTGTTCAAGGTGTTGGCAACGGGCATTGAATGGCAGAACGCCGCGTGAAGTGGAGGACCCGTTGGGGGCCCTCAGGCGGCGGTCAAGAACGGGCGGTGTTAGCCCGCTTTCTTTGCTTACTTTCTTTGCGGCGGCAAAGAAAGTAAGTGCCGCCCCGCACAGGGGCAACGCGTGAACAAGGCAAGACAAAACGCGGATGCCAGCGCAAAGCGCAGAAAAACCAAACCCAGCGTCACAGACACAACCAACCCAACAACAACTTCAAGCCTTAGCCTGCCCCTTAACAATCGTCAAAGCCGAAGCAATCATAGAACTCACATCAGCCATATTTCCAGGCACGATGAGCGTATTACCTGCCTTGGCCAGGTTGCCAAACGCATTCACATACTGCTCAGCAACCTTAAGATTCACAGCCTCCATCCCACCAGTAGATTGAATAGCAGCCGCGATCTTTTGAATCGCCTGCGAATTAGCCTCCGCAACAGCAAGAATCGCGGCCGCCTGCCCTTGCGCCTGATTGATCGCCGCCTGACGTTCACCCTCAGACTTCTGAATCGCCGCCTCGCGGCCCCCAGACGCGATATTGATCTGCTCCTGCTTCCGCCCTTCAGAGGCGGCAATCAGCGCACGCTTCTCGCGCTCCGCCGTAATCTGCGCCTGCATCGCATGAAGAATCTCCTTCGGCGGCGTCAGATCCTTGATCTCGTACCGCAGCACCTTCACGCCCCAGTTCGACGCGGCTTCGTCCAGCGCCGACACGATCGAATGATTGATGAAGTCGCGTTCCTCGAACGTCTTGTCGAGTTCGAGCTTGCCGATCACCGAGCGCAACGTGGTCTGCGACAACTGCGTGATCGCGAACACGAAGTTGCTCGACCCATACGACGCCTTCATCGGATCGGTGACCTGAAAATACAGCACGCCATCCACCTGCAACTGCGTATTGTCACGCGTGATGCAAACCTGGCTCGGCACGTCGAGCGGAATCTCCTTGAGCACATGCTTGTACGCGATCCGGTCGATGAACGGCAGCACGAAGCTCAGGCCCGGCGTGAGCGTCGCGTGATAGCGGCCGAGGCGCTCCATCACCCACGCATGCTGCTGCGGCACGATCTTGATCGTCTGCGCAGCCATCACGATCACGACGATCAGCAACACCAGTCCAACGATGCTCGATGAATCCATTCCTGCACCCCCACTCTATTTTGATTGTTGTGCGCTTTCAGATGCGCTTAGGTCAGATCAGACGACTCAGGCTCGCGCCGGTGCATGCCTGCAAGCAACGACGACAAGGCAACTGCCGCGCAGCGCAGTAATTTCGTAGAGATGCGCATCTTCCGGCTCGCCGGGCGCGAGTTCGACGTCCCATGACGCGCCGCGGTAATTTGCGCGCGCACGTCCGTCGTGCCACGCGGACACGGTCAGCGTCGAGCCGATATCGATATTGACGTCAGGATTGCGCGCAGCCTCGGCGCGCGTTTTCGTTTTGCGCCCAAAGCGCGATTTGCGCAGCAACAGCATCGCGGCGAGCGCCACCGCAGCCGCGATGCCCAGTTGCAGCGAAAGATCGAGGCCGGCGAGACGCGCCAGCGCCGCCGCGATAAAACCGAGCGCCACCATCAGCAGATAGAACGTGCCATGCATCAGTTCGAGCACGATCAGCACGCCCGCGCCAATCCACCAGAACAGTCCACTTTGCAACACTTTCGCCTCCACAAAGCAAAACACCCCGGATCTACCGGGGTGTTTATAGCATGAAGCGTCCAGCTTTTATCGTTCGCGGAAGCACGTTTTACGTGCCTCTACAGATCGATGCGCAATGCTTATTTTGCCGTCACTTTCGCCAGGTTTTGCCACGTCTCGATGATCGTGTCCGGGTTCAGCGAAATCGACGCGATGCCTTCCTTCGTCAGCCACTCGGCGAAGTCGGGGTGATCCGACGGACCCTGACCGCAGATACCGACGTACTTGTTCAGGCGCAGGCACGTTTCGATCGCGCGCTTGAGCATGAACTTGACGGCCGGATCGCGCTCGTCGAAATCGACGGCGAGCAGTTCCATGCCCGAGTCGCGGTCCAGACCCAGCGTGAGCTGCGTCAGGTCGTTCGAACCGATCGAGAAGCCGTCGAAGTACTGCAGGAACTCTTCGGCGAGGATCGCGTTCGACGGCACTTCGCACATCATGATCAGGCGCAGGCCGTTTTCGCCGCGCTTGAGGCCATACTTCGCCAGCAGACCGACCACGCGCTCCGCCTGCTTCAGCGTACGCACGAACGGCACCATGATCTCGACGTTGTCGAGGCCCATCTCTTCGCGAACGCGCTTGAGCGCGATGCACTCCATCTCGAACGCCTGCGCGAAGTCTTCAGCGATGTAACGCGACGCGCCGCGGAAACCGAGCATCGGGTTTTCTTCGTCCGGCTCGTAGCGCGAACCGCCGATCAGCTTCTTGTACTCATTCGACTTGAAGTCCGACAGACGCACGATCACGGGCTTCGGGTAGAACGCCGCGCCAATGGTGGCGATGCCTTCCGTCAGCTTGTCGACGTAAAACGCACGCGGCGATGCGTGACCGCGCGCGACGCTTTCGACTGCCTTCTTCAGGTCCTGATCGATGTTCGGGTATTCGAGAATCGCCTTCGGGTGAACGCCGATGTTGTTGTTGATGATGAACTCGAGACGCGCCAGACCCACGCCCTTGTTCGGCAGTTGCGCAAAGTCGAACGCGAGTTGCGGATTGCCGACGTTCATCATGATCTTGACGGGGATTTCCGGCAGTTCGCCGCGCTGGATTTCCGTCACTTCCGTTTCGAGCAGACCGTCGTAGATCTTGCCTTCGTCGCCTTCCGCGCACGAGACCGTCACCAGCGCGCCGTCCTTCAGCACGTCCGACGCATCGCCGCAACCAACCACTGCCGGCACGCCCAGCTCACGCGCGATGATCGCCGCGTGGCACGTACGACCGCCACGGTTCGTGACGATCGCCGCCGCGCGCTTCATGACGGGTTCCCAGTTCGGGTCGGTCATGTCCGCGACCAGCACGTCGCCCGGCTGCACACGCTCCATTTCCGACGGATCGTGAATCACGCGCACGGGGCCCGCGCCGATCTTCTGGCCGATTGCGCGGCCAGTTGCCAGCACCTGCGACTGACCCTTCAGCTTGAAGCGCTGCTCGGCCTTGTTGCCGCCCTGGCTCTTCACCGTTTCCGGGCGCGCCTGCAGGATGAACATCTTGCCGTCGCGGCCGTCCTTGCCCCACTCGATGTCCATCGGACGCTGGTAGTGCTTTTCGATGATGACGGCGTACTTCGCCAGTTCGATCACGTCTTCATCGGTGATCGAGTAGCGGTTGCGCTGCTCGTGCGGCACGTCGACGGTCTTCACGCGGCCTTCTTCGCCAGCCTTCGTGAATTCCATCTTGATGAGCTTCGAGCCGATCGAGCGACGGATGATCGGGTATTTGTTCTGTGCGAGCGTGGTCTTGAAGACGTAGAACTCGTCCGGATTCACGGCGCCTTGCACGACGGTTTCACCAAGGCCGTAGCTCGACGTGATGAAGACCGCGTCCTTGAAGCCGGATTCCGTATCGAGCGTGAACATCACGCCCGCTGCGCCGACGTCCGAACGCACCATGCGCTGCACACCCGCCGACAACGCGACTTCAGCATGCGTGAAGCCCTTGTGGACGCGATAGGAGATTGCGCGGTCGTTGTAGAGCGACGCGAACACGTGCTTCATGCGATCGAGCACGTCTTCGATGCCGACCACGTTCAGGTAGCTTTCCTGCTGGCCGGCGAACGATGCGTCGGGCAGGTCTTCCGCCGTCGCCGACGAACGCACGGCAAACGACAGCTCTTCAGGCGAGCTCTTGGTCAGCGTGTCGAACGCTGCACGGATTTCCTGCTCGAGACGCGCTTGCATCGGGGCGTCGACGATCCATTGACGGATCTCTTTGCCCGCAGCGGCGAGCGCCTTCACGTCGTCGACGTCGAGCGTCTCGAGACGTTGGGCGATGCGTTCGGTCAGGTTGTTGTGATGCAGGAAGTCGCGAAATGCGAGCGCCGTCGTGGCAAAGCCCGTCGGCACACGAACACCCGCTTCAGCGAGCTGACTGATCATCTCGCCGAGCGAAGCATTCTTGCCGCCGACGATTTCCACGTCGGTCATTCGCAACTGCTCGAATGGAACTACATACGCCTGATCCTTAGCAACGTTAACTGCGTTAGTCATACAAGCCCCTAAGTGTGGAAAAAATACACGATTGCGCAAGTGGGCTTGAACACGGGGCGCCCATTGGGAGCGTGTACCCGTGCCTTGCGCAACCTGTTGGAGAAGCAATCGCGAGTGGCTTTTGTGCACCGCACGAAGCCCGACGAAGCAGGAGATTGCCCGAACTTGCCGCGTAGCCGCGCAAGTTAGAAACAAATCACGCCGCAATCAGAGTGGGATAACAGATAGTTACACCCGATTTCGCTGCAATTGCTTATCCAACAGGTTGCCGCTATTCTACCGTGCCGACTCTCAAAATGTGACAGTCGGACGAGAAATGCGCCAGAACGGCGCACACTGCGCCGCAGAAGCGCCGTTGCAAGTTTCCGGCCAGCCACCGGGCAGCGCGCGAAGCGGCAATGTCTGATTTCGAGTGGCTGCTGCCGCTCATGTTCCCTGCCCACTGATGCCGCCCACCGTATTCATCGTCTCCGACGGTACCGGGATTACTGCCGAAACCTTCGCGCACTCGATCCTCTCCCAGTTCGACCAGAAATTCCGCCTGGTCCGCGTGCCGTTCGTCGATTCGACGGAAAAAGCCTACGCTACGCTCGAAAAGATCAACGAAGCCGCGAATCACGAAGGCCGCCGTCCGATCGTCTTCACGACGCTCGTGAATAGCGCGTCGAACCAGATCGTGAAGGATTCGAATGCGCTCGTGCTGGACATGTTCCAGACCTTCGTCGAGCCGCTCGAACAGGAACTGGAGCTGAAGTCGAGCCACGCGATGGGCCGCGGCCACCAGAACGCGGACACAGAGGAATACAAGAACCGCATCGAAGCGATCAACTTCTCGCTCGCGCACGACGACGGCCAGTCCAATCGCAATCTGGAAGAAGCCGACGTGATCCTGGTTGGCGTGTCGCGCAGTGGCAAGACGCCGACCAGCCTTTACCTGGCGATGCAGTACGGCGTGAAGGCGGCAAACTATCCGCTGATTCCCGAAGATTTCGAGCGCGGCAAGCTGCCGACGCCGCTGCTCGCGCATCGTACGAAGATGTTCGGCCTGTCGATCGATCCGCAGCGGCTTTCGGAAATTCGCAACGAGCGGCGTCCGGGCAGCAAGTACGCGGCAATCGAAAACTGCCGCTATGAAATCAACGAAGCCGAGACGATGATGCGGCGTGAAGGGGTCAAGTGGCTCTCGTCGACGCACAAGTCGATCGAGGAAATCGCGACGACGATCCTGCAGGAAATCAAGCTGGACCGGTCGTCGTATTGAGAACGATGCAGTGACATCAGCCGGCAGCGCGCTGCTGCCGGCACTGCTCGAAAAGACACACGGCGGCGGCGGCCGCGACATTCAGCGACTCCATCCCGCCCGGCTGCGGAATCGTCACGCGGTACGTCACCGCGTCGCGCCACGGCTGCGACACGCCCGCCCCTTCATTGCCAAACACCCACGCCACCGGGCCCGCAAGATCCGTGTCGTAGATCGCTTCGGCGCCATGCGAGTCGGTGATCGCGACAGGCACATCGAGCCGTTCGATCAGCGTCTGCGGTTCGATATCCTCGTGAATCTGTAGCAGAAAATGCGCGCCCATGGCCGAGCGCAGCACTTTCGACGACCACGCGTACGCCGTGCCCGGCGCGCAGAACACGTGATCGATGCCCGCCGCAGCCGCGCTGCGCAGAATCGACCCGACATTGCCCGCATCCTGCACGCCGTCGAGCACGACGCAGCCTTGCGTCACGCGCTCCGGCAATGGCAGATCGAGCTTCTCGACCAGCAGCAGCATGCCGACGCCATTGACGACGTTCGACAGTTGCCCAAACAGCGCATCCGGCAACGTGACGAGGCGCCGCTCCTCGATGCGCGCGACGATCGCCTGCGCTTCGTCGTGACGCAGCGCGCCCTCCGTGACGACGCACATTTCCGGCTGGCCCGCGACGTCGAGATACGCGCTCGCAAGGTGAAAGCCTTCGAGCAGCGCATGACCGCTCTTGCGCTGTTGATGCGTCGAACCGGCCAATGCCTTCAGACGTTTGTAGAGCGGATTGTCCCGCGAGGTGATGGCTTTCACTGGCAGCGAAGACCGTATCGGTACGAAAAATAAAGCGGTGAAAAGAAAAGCGCCCGCGGGCGCTTGATCGTGTTGTGCGCAGCGTCAGAAAGGCGCACTGTCGTCGACGGCAGCGGGCGGCATGACCACCACACCTCGCGGCAGCGCGACCGCCGTGCCAAGCCGCAAATGCGCCTCGCGCACGGGCGCAAACGAGCGCCGGTGATGCTCACACGGACCATGCTCGCGCAGCGCCGTCAGATGCTGCGGCGTGCCGTAGCCCGCATGTGCATCGAAACCGTACATCGGAAACATCTGATGCAGTTCGAGCAGCATGCGGTCGCGCGTGACTTTCGCGAGAATGGACGCGGCCGAAATGCACGGCACGAGCGCGTCGCCACTGACGATCGCCTCGCTGCGGATACTCAGCGTCGGGCAGCGATTACCGTCGATTTTCGCCAGCGTCGGCGTGACTTTCAGACCTTCGACGGCGCGCTTCATCGCCAGCATCGTCGCGTGCAGGATGTTCAGCGAATCGATTTCCTCGACCGACGCCGAGGCGATGCAATACGCCAGCGAGCGCTCAATGATCTTCTCGTACAGTTCGTCGCGCTTTTTTGCCGTCAGTGCTTTTGAGTCATCGAGGCCGCGAATGCGCGGCTTCGATGGATCGAAAATCACGGCGGCGGCCACCACGGGACCCGCGAGCGGACCACGTCCCGCTTCGTCAACACCGCAAATGACGTCTTCCGGCGACGAAAAATCGAAGCCGTCCTGATTCACGGTCTTCGATGCCGTCTTGCGGGTCATGGACGCCCCCGGCGCGTTTCGATCACTTCGACGACGGCGTCCGCAGCCCGCTGCGCTGTGTTTTGCCTGAGCACGTGATGCATCTCGGTGAAAATTTCCGTCAGCGTGCGCCGGTTTGCATCATCGCGCAACTGGGTGAGCGTGGCGTCCGCCAGCGCCTCAGGCGTTGCGAAGTGCTGCAGGATTTCCGGCACGACGAAACGTCCCGCCAGAATGTTCGGCAAGCCCACGTACGGCAGATACCCTTGGCGACGCATGATCTGCCCCGTCAACCAGGGCACCTTGTACGAGATCACCATCGGCTTTTTAAGCAGCGCTGCTTCGAGCGTCACCGTGCCGCTTTTCACGAGAATCGCGTCGGCAGCGGTCATCGCGACTTGCGCGTTGCCGTCTGTCAGCGTCAGCGGCAGCTTCGGGTGTGCGTCGACGAGCGGTTTCAGCAGTTCGCGCAGCGCCGGCGTCGCGGCAGGCATCACGAAGCGCACGCCCGGCTCGCGCTGCAGCATCAGTTCCATCGCGTCGAAGAACGTCGGGCCGATCAGCGAGATTTCCGAGCGGCGGCTGCCCGGCAGCACCGCGATCACCGGGCCGCTTTCAGGCAGCCCGAGTGTGCGTCGCGCGCCGGCCATGTCCGGTTCGAGCGGAATCTCGTCGGCGAGCGGATGGCCGACATATGTCGCCTTCACACCCGATTTCTCGAGCAGCGCCTTTTCGAACGGAAACACGCACAGCATGTGATCGACGGCCTTGACGATCTTCTTGATGCGGCCGCCGCGCCACGCCCAGATCGACGGACAGACGAAATGGATGGTCGGAACGCCCGCATCGCGCAGCGGATGCTCGAGGCCGAAATTGAAATCGGGCGCGTCCACGCCGATAAACACCGACGGCGGCTCCGCCAACAGTTGCCGCTTTAGCTCGTTTCGGATCCCGAGAATCTCGGGGATATGCCTCAGCGCTTCGACGTAGCCGCGCACCGACAGCTTTTCCATCGGGAAATGCGCGTCGAAGCCCTTCGCGATCATGCGCGGGCCGCCGATGCCGAAATACTGCGTCGAATCAGGCAGACGGGCCGCCAGCCCGTCCAGCAGCGAAGCCGCCAGCAGATCGCCCGACGGCTCGCCGGCTACCATTGCGAGCCGTAGCGGACTGGTAGGCAACGGCATCGGTCAGCGGATGATGCCGCGCTGCGACTGCTCGACGAAGTCGACCAGCGCGCTCACCGGCTCGTCGCCGTCGCCGCCCGCCGAAGCGAGCTCGCGCAACTGCACCTTCGCTTCTTCGAGCGACAGACCGTTCTTGTACAGCAGACGGTAGGCCGAGCGCAGCGCCGAAATCGCATCCGGCGAGAAGCCGCGGCGACGCAGCCCTTCGACGTTGATGCCGTGCGGCTCGGCCTTGTTGCCCGCCGCGATCACGAACGGCGGAATGTCCTGCACGAGCGCCGACGCGCCGCCAAGCATGGAATGCGCGCCGATGCGCACGAACTGGTGCACACCCGACATGCCGCCGACGATCGCGTGATCGCCGATGATCACGTGGCCCGCCATCTGCGCGTTGCTCGACAGGATCACGTTGTTGCCGATCTGGCAGTCGTGGCCGATGTGCACATACGCCATGATCCAGTTGTCGTCGCCGAGCGTGGTGATGCCCTTGTCCTGTACGGTGCCCGTGTGGATCGTGGTGAACTCGCGGATCGTGTTGCGATTGCCGATCACGAGCTTCGTCGGCTCGTCGCGATACTTCATGTCCTGCGGACGGCCGCCGACCGACGCGTAATGGCCGATCCGGTTGTCTTCGCCGATCGTCGTGTAGCCTTCGACCACACTATGCGAACCAATCGTCGTGCGCGCGCCAATCGTGACGTTCGCGCCGACAATGGCGTACGGTCCGATTTCGACCGATTCGTCGAGCTGCGCGCCCGACTCGATGATCGCAGTAGGATGAATCCTGCTCATGCGCCCTCGCTAGTATTTCCGCGTATCAGTTACATGGCGCGGATGACGCTGCGGCGTCATCCGACGCGTTGAAGCGGTCACGATGCAACCCATCTTGTGACCGCCCGAGGTGTCGATTGTTCTGCCTTGCGTGTAACCGGACGTGACCACGAATGGCCGCCCGGCCGCCGGCAGTTACTCGCTGTCCGTCTGGCGCACCGCGCACATCAGGTCGGCTTCCGCCGCCACCTGGCCGTCCACTTCGGCGCGCGCCTTGAACTTCCAGATGCCGCGCATATGGCGCTCGAACGTGACGTTCAGGATCAGCTGGTCGCCCGGTTCGACCACGCGCTTGAAGCGCGCATTGTCGATGCCAACGAAGAGGTACAGCGTGTTGTCGGGGTCGTGCGGCTCTTCCGCGAAGGTCAGCAGCGCTGCCGTCTGCGCGAGCGCTTCCAGAATCAGCACACCCGGCATGACGGGGCGCTTCGGGAAGTGACCCATGAAGTACGGTTCGTTGATCGACACATTCTTCAGCGCTTTGATGCTCTTGTGCGGCTCGAGTTCGAGCACCCGATCGACCAGCAGGATCGGGTAGCGATGCGGCAGCAGCGTGAGAATCTTGTGAATGTCGAGATTGATTTTTTCGGTGCTCATGGTGTTTCTGCTCACGCAGGGGTTGCGCGATGATGACTGCGAATGCTGGGTAGAGGGGCCTGAATGATGATGACGCGCCCTGCCGCCCGTTCCTGTGCCGGTTGCGCGCGTTTTGGGGGCCGCGCGCGCCGGCGCTCGTTTCCGTGATGCTTATGGTGCCGGGATGCTTACGCCTTGTCTCCGGAGGCGCTGGCAACCGCGGCTTCGAGTGCCTTGATACGATCGCGCAACTTGTCGAGATTGCGCATCAACGCGGCGCTTTTGTTCCAGTCGGCATGATTGACGGCCGGGAATGCGCTCGTGTACATGCCGGGCTTGCTAAGCGACTTCGACACACCCGACTGCGCGGTGACGATCACGTAGTCGGCAAGCGTGACATGACCGGCAATGCCGACCGCGCCGCCGATCATGCAGTGGCGGCCGATCGTCGTGCTGCCCGCGATGCCCGCGCAACCGGCGATCACCGTGTAGGCGCCGATCTTGCAGTTGTGGCCAATCTGCACGAGATTGTCGATCTTCACGCATTCTTCGATGACAGTATCGGCCATCGCGCCGCGGTCGATCGTCGTATTTGCGCCGATTTCGACGTCCGGTCCGATCGATACGCCGCCCACTTGCGGAATCTTGACCCAGCTGCCCGTGCGCGCATCGCCTTCGCCGACGAAATCGGGCGCAAAGCCGAAACCGTCCGAACCGATCACGGCGCCCGCGTGGATGATCGCACGCTCGCCGATCTTGCAGCCGTGATACACGGCGACGTTCGGATACAGATGCGAGTCCGCGCCGATTTTCGTACCGCGGCCAACCACGACGTTCGCGTCGAGGCGCACGTTCTCGCCGATCGAGACGCCCGCTTCCACCGTCACATTCGGGCCGATCACAGCGCTCGCGGCGATCTGCGCGGACGGGTCGATGGTTGCGCTGGCATGCACGCCGGGCTTCGCCTTCGGCGTCGCCATGTCGATGAAAGCCTGCGCCAGACGCGCGAAGTAAGCGTAGGGATTCGGCGTGACGATGAAATTACGGCCGTCGCGCGCTGTTACCTTGTCCAGATCCGCCGCGTTGATCAGCACCGCGCCCGCGCGGGTCGTCTCGACCTGCGCCAGATACTTCGGGTTGGCGAGAAACGCCAGTTGATCGGGGCCGGCCTGATCGAGCGGCGCCAGGTTGCCGACGCGGTGCGCGCGATCGCCGACGATCTCTCCGCCGAACCGCTGGACGATCTGCTCGAGCGTGAATGCCATGCGTGTACTGCTCCTGCTGTTCAGTTGCCCAACCTGCGCGAGATCGACCGCATCCCGCGCGCCGGGGAGTTGCGCAGAACGGCTGCCGTCGGCGCCGTCCTGCCCGGCTTCAATTGCCCGACGCTGCCAGTGCCTTCAGCACCTGGTCGGTGATGTCGATACGCGGGCTGACGTACACCGCTTCCTGCACGATCAGATCGTAGTGCTGCTGCTCGGCGATCTGCTTGATGACCTTGTTCGCACGGTCGAGCACAGCCGCCAGTTCCTCGTTGCGGCGCTGGTTCAGGTCTTCGCGGAATTCACGCTGCTTGCGCTGGAAGTCCGTATCGAGCTGCGACAGGTCGCGCTGCTTCTGCGCGCGATCAGCCGCCGACAGCGACGCGCCGTTCTTGTCGAGCGAGTCGGACATCGACTTCAGACGTTGCGCCATGTCCTGCAGGTCCTTGTCGCGCTTCGCGAACTCCGCTTCGAGCTTGGTCTGCGCAGCTTTCGCCGCCGCCGACTCACGCAGGATGCGATCCGAATTCACCGCGGCGATTCTCGCTTCCTGCGCCAGCGCGGCATTTGCCGCGCCCACGCCGAGCGTCATGGCCAGAGCCATTGCACACGCCACACGTTTCGAAAACATACCAGTTAGCAAAGTCATCCTCTCGATGCTGTAAGGGGTTCCAGTTCCGGCGCGCGCGATCAGAACGCCGTACCGATCTGGAACTGGAACTTCTGATACTGGTCGCCCGTGTGCTTCTGCAGCGGGAAGCCCAGCGACAGCTTGAGCGGCCCGATAGGCGAAATCCACGCGAGACCGACACCGTAACCGTAACGCAGGCCGTTCGAGCCGGTGGCCGTATCGCCGCCCTGACGCGAATCGCCCCAGACGTTACCGGCATCGAGGAACGTGAACACGCGCAGCGTACGGTCATAGCCCGTACCCGGCAGCGGGAACGTCAGTTCGACGTTGGACACGAACATCTTGTTGCCGCCGATCGGGTCGTTCGTGACCTTGTCGCGCGGACCCAGCGAGCTCGGTTCATAGCCACGGACCGAGCCGATACCGCCCGCGTAGTAGTTCTTGAAGATCGGGTACGCGTTGCCGATACCGTTGCCGTAGCCGCCCTGAACGTTGAAGCCCAGCACGAAGCCGCGCGAGAACGAGTAATAGTACTGCGCCTGCAAGTCGGCCTTGTAATACTGGACGCCGCCCAGCGGCGTACCGTACTCGGTGTTCGCCTGCGTGAAGTAACCGCGGCTCGGTACCAGCGCGCTGTCACGTGCGTCGCGCGACCAGCCGATCGTCAGCGGCACGTTGTTCGACACGCGGCCGAAGTCCTGCACGTAGTTCTTGTAGGCCTGCGGCGTATTCGCGTCGACGTCGAGCGTGTTCTGCTCGAAGCCCGCGCCGAAGTAGACCGTGTCCACTTCCGAGAACGGAATACCGAACTTCAGGTCACCGCCCATCGTGACGATACGGAAGCTCGAATCCGTCGAGTAATACAGCGGCTCGTACGTACGGTAGTAGACGTCGGTAATGCGCTTGATGCCGTCGACCGTGAAGTACGGGTCGACCTGCGTGACCGTCAGCGTACGGTACGTCTTAGCGGTGTTCACGTTCACCGACAGACTGGTACCCGAGCCGAACACGTTGTCCTGCGACACGCCCGCCGACAGCACCACCTTGTCCGTCGACGAGAAGCCGGCGCCCAGCGTGATCGCGCCCGTAGGCTTTTCGGCGACCTTCACGTCGACGTCCACCTGGTCCGGCGTGCCTTCCACCGGCACGGTCGTCACGTCGACATCCGTGAAGTAACCGAGACGGTTGATACGGTCTTTCGACAGCGCGAGGCGGTTCGAATCGAACCACGAGCTTTCGAGCTGGCGCATTTCACGACGCACGACTTCGTCGCGCGTACGCGTGTTGCCCACCACGTTGATGCGGCGCACGTACACGCGGCGGCTCGGGTCGACCTGCAGCGTCAGGTCGACCTTGTGATGCTCCTGATCGATCTGCGGCAGCGCGTTCACCGTAGCAAACGCATAGCCGTATTCGCCGAGCTTGTCGACGATCGCCTTGGTCGTGGCCTGCAGCTTTTCCGCCGAGAAACGGTCACCCGGTTTGATCTTGATCAGCTTGTTCAGCTCGGCTTCGCGGTCGAGCAGATTGCCTGCGAGCTTGATGCTGTTGATGGTGTACGGCTCGCCTTCATGCAGCGTCACCGTCAGGTACATGTCCTTCTTGTCCGGCGAGATCGACACCTGGGTCGACTCGATATTGAACTCGAGGTAACCGCGATTCAGGTAGTACGAGCGCACGTTCTCGAGGTCGCCCGTGAGCTTTTCCTTCGCGTACAGGTCGTTCTTCGTGTACCACGAGAACCAGTTCGGCGTGGACAGCTGCATTTCATCGCGCAGCGTGCTCGTGCTGAACGCCTTGTTGCCGATGAAATTAATCTGGCGGATCTTCGCGCTCGGACCTTCGATCACGGCGAACAGGACCGCAACACGGTTGCGATCGATCGGCGTGATCGTAGTCGTGACTTCAGCTGCGTAAAAACCGCGCGTCAGATACTGGCGCTTCAGTTCCTGTTCGGCCTTGTCGACGAGCGCCTTGTCGTAATAGCGGCCTTGCGAGAGACCGACGGCGCGCAGCGCCTTGATCAGGTTGTCCTTCTCGAACTCGTGCAGGCCGGAGAAGTCGATCGTGCCGATGGCGGGACGCTCGAGCACCTGCACCACCACGACGTCGCCTTCGGTGGCGATCTTCACGTCGTTGAAGAAGCCCGTTGCGTACAGCGCGCGGATGGCTTCGGAAGCCTTCTCGTCGGTAAACGTATCGCCTTGCTTGATGGGAAGGTAGGAGAACACCGTGCCGGGCTCGACCCGTTGCAGCCCTTCGATCCGAATGTCTTTCACCACAAAAGGTGTCGTCGCGTGAGCTACCAGCCCATGCGCGGCGATTGCCGCGGCTACAACCGTCTTTGGAACAAAGCGATGAGGTTTAAACAACGTGCTTCCCCAGTGTGTATAGCTGCATCAGGTCAGGCGGGCGTCATCGTACGCCGCCAGACACTTTAAAAATGGATTAAACGAGCAAGATCGTTGAACAGCGCAATCGCCGACAGGGCGACGATACAAGCCAGTCCCGCTCTTTGAAGAACGAGCTGCCAGCGATCCGATACGGCTTTGCCGGTAACAGCTTCAACCAGATAATATAACAGATGCCCCCCGTCCAATACCGGTATTGGTAAAAGGTTGAGCACGCCGAGGCTTATGCTGACTAGCGCGAGGAACGACAGGAATGCTGACGGACCGAGCCTCGCGCTCTTGCCCGCATAGTCCGCGATGGTCACCGGACCGGACAGATTCTTCAGCGACGCCTCGCCGACAATCATCCTTCCGAACATCCGCACCGAGTACACAGCAAGGTCCCACGTGCGATGCGCGCCGAGCCGCAGGCTTTCTGCAGGACCATAACGGACGTCGATCGACGGCACCTGCGTGGCGAGCTCGGCACCGATACGGCCGATCGGCTGACCCGTCGTTTCATCGCGCTGCGCACCGGGGACGATGGTTAGATTCTGTAATGCACCCGTCGTCGGCTGATCGGCTTTCGGATTCTTCCCGCCACGCTCGATCTGCAGCACGATCGGCTTGCCCGCGTGCGACTTGATGTAGTTGATGAAGGTGGTCGCGTTGTCAGCGGGATGGCCATCGACGGCGCGAATCTTGTCGCCTGCCTGCAGTCCCGCCGCCAGCGCCGCGCTGCCCGGCTGCACGCCCGCCACCGACAACGTACCGCCGCCCGGCTCGAAACCGAGGCGCGACATGAAATCGTCATCGACTTCCTTTTCGCTCAGGCTTTGCAGGTCGAGCGGAAAGTCGAACGTGCCATGCGTGTCCTTCGCGGTGAGCACGACGCGCTTGTGATCGAACGCGGCGCCGAGCAGCTTCCAGCGCAGGTCGGACCACGAACGCACGGTCTCGGATTCACCCGCGTTCGCGTCGCGCACCGCGACGACCTTCTCGCCGCCTTCGAAACCCGCGCGAGCAGCAGCCGTGTCGGACGCCGGCGCGGCGACGATCGCGGCGGGCTCGGTGACCCCCGTAGCGAAGACGGCTGCAAACAGCACGACGGCCAGAATGAAATTGGCGATCGGACCAGCGGCCACGATCGCGATGCGTTTGCCCACCGATTGACGGTTGAACGCGTGTGGCAAGTCGGCGGGCGCGATGGGTGCGCCCTCTTCGCGCTCGTCGAGCATCTTGACGTAGCCGCCGAGCGGCAGCGCCGCGATGGTCCACTCGGTGCCCGTCTTCTTGCTGACCCAGCGCGCGAGCGGCTTGCCGAAGCCGATCGAAAACCGCAGCACCTTGACGCCGCACAGGCGCGCGATGCTGTAGTGGCCATATTCATGGACGACCACCAGTACGCCAATCGCGACTGCGAAGGCGACCACTTCGATCAGCAGGTTCATAAACGCCTCACTGGACGGCGCGTTCCGTAAGGCGAGCGCCCGCCGGCAGACCGTCGATGAATGCGTGGGCGGCACGGCGCGCAGCGGCGTCGGCGTCGACCACGTCGGCGAGGCTCGATGCCTCGCGGTTGGGCAATGCGTTCAACACGGCATCGACGACCTGGGCGATCGCCATGAAACCGATACGGCGTGACAGGAACGCTTCGACAGCAATCTCGTTCGACGCATTCAGCGCAGCGCTCGCGATACCGCCTTCGGCGAGTGCTTTCATGGCCAGCGCGAGACACGGGAAGCGCGTGTAATCGGGCTTCTCGAACGACAGCTGCGCGATCTCCGCGAGATCGAGTTGCGCGACGCCCGAGTCCACGCGATCCGGGAACGCCAGCGCGTGCGCGATCGGCGTGCGCATGTCGGGATTGCCCAGTTGCGCGAGCACCGAACCGTCCGCATACGAGACCAGCGAGTGAATCACGCTTTGCGGATGGATCAGCACGTCGATGCGATCGCCGGGCAGATTGAACAGATAGTGCGCCTCGATCACTTCGAGGCCCTTGTTCATCATCGTGGCCGAATCGACGGAAATCTTGCGGCCCATCACCCAGTTCGGATGCTTGCACGCTTCTTCCGGCGTAACGTCGACGAGGCTGGACGGTTCGCGCGTACGGAACGGGCCGCCCGATGCCGTCAAAATGATCTTCGACACGCCGCCATGCTGCGCGATTTCACGCGGCAGGCATTGGAAAATCGCGTTGTGCTCGCTGTCGACGGGCAGCAGGATCGCGCCGTTGTCACGCACCGCGTCCATGAAGATCTCGCCCGACATCACGAGCGCTTCCTTGTTCGCAAGCAGGATGCGCTTGCCGGCGCGCGCGGCCGCGAGGCTCGGCTCGAGGCCGGCAGCACCGACGATCGCCGCGACGACGGTATCGCAGCTGTCGCTCTTCGACACGTCGACCAATGCCTGCGGGCCGTAGGTCACTTCCGTCTTGCAGCCCGCTGCGCGCAGTTTCTCCGCGACGCTCGCAGCCGTATCGGCATCGCCGACCACGGCCACTTCGGGCTTGAAGCGCAGGCATTGCTCGACGAGCTTGTCGCCGTTGCGGTGCGCCGTCAGCGCATAAACCGAGAAACGTTCGGGATGACGCGCGACGACGTCGAGCGTACTGTCTCCGATCGAGCCCGTGGAACCGAGCAAAGTGATTCGTTTTTGCATATCTTTTCTCTAGCCGATAGCTACGACAACAGCAGCATCGCGAGCGGCAGCACCGGCAACAAAGCATCGATACGGTCGAGCACGCCGCCGTGACCCGGCAGCAGATTGCTCGAATCCTTCACGCCGGCCTGGCGCTTGAGCATCGATTCGAACAGATCGCCCACCACGCTGAACACGACCAGCAAGGTCAGCGTGGCAAACGCACGAGCGGTGCCCAGATGGTCGAGCAACGCGGAATACAGGGTGGGCGCGAACGCATGGGTGACGACGGCCACGGCCGCGACGATCATCACGGCCAGCCACCCGCCGATCGCGCCTTCCCAGGTCTTGCCGGGGCTGATCGACGGCGCGAGTTTGTGCTTTCCAAACGCCTTACCCGCGAAGTATGCGCCGATATCGGCCAACCAGACCACCAGCAGCAGGGAAAGCACGAATGGCACGCCCGCCATCCGCGCCGCGACGAGCGCGTGCCAGCAGGCGGCGAACACCACCACGCCCGCCAGCAGCAGGAACGGCCGCCACGCGCCCTGCGCGAGCGTCGGCTTGCGCAGCAGCACGAACGGGCCGGCGAATATCCAGAAGATTGACGAGGCCTCGAAGAGCGGCCGCGGCGCCGCGACGCCCGTGCCGAGCTTCGTGCTCGCGACCAGCGCCAGCGCGGCGACAATCGCGTAGATCACGGGGCCTGCGCCTGGCAGCTTCAGCAGCCGCGCCCATTCCCACGCGGCAAACACGACGACGAACGCGATCAGCGCGCCAAACCCGCCGATCGGCGCCCAAAGCGTGACGGGAAGAAGAATGGCCAGCAGGACGATCGCCGTGATGACACGGGTTTTTAGCATGGAAGCGAATCGGCGTTTTGCGATTGCGGTTCGAGTTGCGCGCTGGTGCGGCCGAAGCGGCGCTCACGGCCCGTGTACGAGCCGATGGCGCGACCAAGCGCGTCGGCGTCGAAATCCGGCCAGTAGGTGTCGGTGAAATAGAACTCGGTGTACGCGAGCTGCCACAGCAGGAAGTTGCTGATGCGCTGCTCGCCGCCGGTGCGGATAAAGAGATCCGGCTCGGGTGCGTAGGCCATCGCCAGGTGTTCGGCGAAGGCTTCCTCGCTGACCTCGACGGGACGGCCCGCTGCCACCGACTGCTCGATCAGCTTGCGCGTGGCCTGCATGATGTCCCAGCGGCCGCCGTAATTCGCGGCGATGGTCAGCGTGAGGCGCGTGTTGCGCGCCGTCTTGGTTTCGGCGCGATTGATCAGATCCTGGATCTTCTTGTCGAACATCGACAGATCGCCGACCACGCGCAGACGGATGCCGTTTGCGTGCAGCTTGCCGATTTCGCGCTCGAGCGCGGTCACGAACAGGCGCATCAGGAACGACACTTCGTCGGTCGGACGGCGCCAGTTTTCGGAGCTGAATGCGAACAGCGTCAGATATTCGACGCCCTGGCGCGCGCAGGCTTCGACGGCTGCGCGCACTGCGTCGACGCCGCGCGTATGGCCCGCCACGCGCGGCAGACGGCGTTGCGTCGCCCAACGGCCATTGCCGTCCATGATGATCGCGATGTGACGCGGTACGGCTGCGACGTCAGGAACGCGAACAGTTGAGCTTGTATAGGTCATGGCCGTCGGGTAAAGCTACGAAGAAAGAAACGATGATCAATGAAAGTCTTGATGTCTGGTGTGCGCCAGACCATCAAACCGTCATGATCTCGCCTTCCTTGGTCTGCACCAGCTTGTCGATTTCGGCCACGAACTTGTCCGTCAGCTTCTGGATGTCGTCGCTGCCGCGGCGCTCGTCGTCTTCCGAAATTTCCTTGTCCTTCACGAGCTTCTTCAGTTGCTCGTTGGCGTCGCGGCGCAGGTTGCGCACTGCCACCTTGGCCGTTTCGCCTTCGCTCTTGACGACCTTCGTCAGTTCGCGGCGGCGCTCTTCCGTCAGCGGAGGCATCGGCACGCGGATCAGGTCGCCGTGCGTGGCCGGGTTCAGGCCCAGATCCGATTCGCGGATGGCCTTCTCGATCACGCCGACCATCTTCTTTTCCCACGGCTGCACGCCGATCGTGCGGGCGTCGACGAGCGTCAGGTTGGCAACCTGCGAGATGGGCACGGGCGAGCCGTAGTAGTCGACCTGGATGTGATCGAGCAGGCCCGTGTGCGCACGGCCCGTGCGGATCTTCGACAGATCGTTCTTGAACGCGTCGAGCGAGCGCTGCATCTTTTGCTCAGCGCCTTTTTTGGTGTCAGCCACAGACATGATTAAACCTCCGAACCTTCAAAACGATGCGGGCCCGCCAGCGCGCGAGGCGCAGCCTGAGCCCGCGTTCAAGCCCACAGACGTGAAAGAGAGTTTACACGTGGACGAGCGTGCCTTCGTCCTCGCCCTGCACGATGCGCTTGAGCGCGCCCGGCTTCACGATCGAAAACACACGGATCGGCAGCTTCTGGTCGCGGCACAGCGCAAAGGCCGTCGCGTCCATCACCTGCAGGTTGCGGCCGATCGCTTCGTCGAAACTGATCGTCGTATAGCGCGTAGCCGACGGGTCCTTCTTCGGATCGGCCGAGTAGACGCCGTCCACCTTGGTTGCCTTCAGCACGACTTCCGCGCCGACTTCCGAACCACGCAGCGCAGCCGCCGTGTCGGTCGTAAAGAACGGGTTGCCCGTGCCGGCCGCGAAAATCACGACTTTGCCCTCTTCCAGCTGGCGGATCGCGCGGGGACGGATATACGGCTCGACCACCTGGTCCATGCGCAGCGCCGATTGCACGCGCGCTTCGATGCCGGCGTGGCGCATTGCGTCCTGCAGCGCCAGCGCGTTCATCATCGTGGCCAGCATGCCCATGTAGTCAGCCGTTGCACGGTCCATGCCCGCTGCGCCGCCTGCGACGCCGCGGAAGATGTTGCCGCCGCCGATCACCACCGCCAGTTGCGTGCCGAGCCGCACCACCTCGGCCACGTCCGCCACCATTCTTTCGATGGTCGCGCGATTGATGCCGAATGCATCATCGCCCATCAGGGCTTCGCCAGAGAGTTTGAGGAGGACGCGTTTATAGGCAGTGGGCATAGAGATATCCAGGTCGCGCTGAGCAGGGCAAATAGAGCCGCCAAACAACAGGAACTAACTGTAGGGGTGAAATACGGGTTCGGGCAAGCGCCGCCAAATTGACGCGCCCCGGCGCCAGGCCAAAGCTGCGAACAGGCGGCTGCGGCGCGCCTTTCGCGCGTGCAGCCCAAGGGGCGCTGCCGGCCGCGGCGAAGTCCAGCCCCGCCGCGGGTCAAACGGTACTGCTTGAAACTTAAATGACGCTTATTGTTGCTTTGCAGCAGCGACTTGCGCAGCGACTTCAGCAGCGAAGTCGTCCTGGCGCTTCTCGATGCCTTCGCCGACGACGAACAGCGAGAACTTCTGCACGCTCGAGCCAGCTGCCTTCAGCATCTGTTCGATCGTCTGCTTGTCGTTCTTCACGAACGGCTGGTTCAGCAGCGACACTTCCTTCAGGTACTTCTGCACCGAACCGTCGACCATCTTCGCGACGATTTCAGCCGGCTTGCCGGATTCAGCAGCCTTCTGCTCGGCGATGCTGCGCTCTTTGGCGATCAGATCCGCCGGAACGTCGTCCGACGACAGCGAGACCGGCTTCATAGCCGCGATGTGCATCGCGACGTCCTTACCGACCTGCTCGTCCGCGCCCGTGTACTCGACCAGCACGCCGATGCGCGTGCCGTGCAGGTACGCAGCCAGCTTGTTCGACGTTTCGAAGCGTGCGAAACGGCGGATCGACAGGTTTTCACCGATCTTGCCGACCAGTGCCGAGCGCACTGCGTCGACCGTCGAGCCGTCCAGCGGCAGTGCCGACAGCGCAGCGACGTCAGCCGGATTCTGCTTGACGATGAGTTCAGCGACCTGCTTCGTGAAGCCGATGAAGTCGTCGTTCTTCGAGACAAAGTCGGTTTCGCAGTTCAGTTCGACGATTGCGCCGACGCCGCCTTCGATGAACGAAGCGATCACGCCTTCAGCCGTGACGCGCGACGCAGCCTTGCTGGCCTTGTTGCCGAGCTTCACGCGCAGCAGTTCTTCCGCGCGCGCCATGTCGCCGTCGGCTTCCGTCAGCGCCTTCTTGCATTCCATCATCGGCGCGTCGGTCTTCGCGCGCAGTTCTGCCACCATGCTTGCGGTAATTGCCGCCATCATTCGCTCCTTGAGTCTGTCTGTCACACGCCGCCCGCATTCGATGCCGGCGACAGAATTTCGTTTCCGCGCAGCGCACAAATTTTCGGGCGCTGCCGCGTGCCCGTTGCGGCACGCACATTCAGATCGTCGCGACTAAAAAAAAGGGGACTATAGAGAGCCCCCTTTTTTGCCGGACACAGGGTGCTTTACGCTTCCCCGTTGACCTCGACGAACTCGTCGCCGTCGGTGCCGCGGACAGCTTGCACGACTTCGTTCACTGCGTTCGCACGGCCTTCGACGATCGCGTCAGCCACGCCTTGCGTGTACAGAGCGACTGCCTTGCTGGCGTCGTCGTTACCCGGGATCACGTAATCGATGCCTTCCGGCGAGTGGTTCGTATCGACCACAGCGATAACGGGGATGCCCAGCTTGTTCGCTTCCGTCACAGCAATCTTGTGGTAGCCGACGTCGACCACGAAAATTGCGTCAGGAATGCCACCCATGTCCTTCACGCCGCCGATCGACTTTTGCAGCTTGGCGATTTCGCGTTCGAACAGCAGCGCTTCCTTCTTGCTCATCTTTTCGAGCTCGCCTGCCTCGACTGCTGCCTCCATGTCCTTCAGGCGCTTGATCGAAACCTTCAGCGTCTTGAAGTTGGTCAGCATGCCGCCGAGCCAGCGTGCGTTGACGAACGGCATACCTGCGCGCAGCGCTTCTTCAGCGATCGTGTCGCGCGATTGACGCTTCGTACCGACGAACAGGATCGTGCCGCGGTTCGCTGCCAGTTGACGCACGTACTTCAGTGCGTCGTTGTACATCGGCAGCGTCTTTTCGAGGTTGATGATGTGAATCTTGTTGCGATGGCCGAAAATGAAGGGGGCCATCTTGGGATTCCAGAAGCGCGTCTGGTGACCGAAGTGGACACCGGCTTCCAGCATTTGACGCATGGTAACTGCCATGAAAATCTCCGCTAGGGTTGGGTCTTAAGCCGGCCGCCGTATCCGCCGCGCCGCCTTCACCACATTTTGGGAAGACCTGACGCCGCGAACACCCTGGGTGCGCCGGCTTGCGAATCTCGTGAATTGCGGCACATGCCGCCGTTGACGAGGAAAGCCTGCCGCCAATACGAATTCCGGATGTGAACATCGCAGATATTCAAACTGACGATTGACTTAGCCAAAGAGTATAGCACGCGAGCATTGCAGGACTCAACCTGCCCGGTGGCTCCCAGTGATGTCGCGGGTTGCACCTCCACCCGCCCGAACACCCGGCAATTTCCAGCGATAGCGCGAATAAGGTGCGATAATTACACGATAAACCGCATTTCAGGCCCGACTCATGGCTATTAAGCTCCAAAACCAAGACGATATCGCGCAAATGCGCATCGCCGGACGGCTCGCGAGCGAAGTGCTCGACTACATCACGCCGTTCGTGAAACCCGGCGTCACGACGGGCGAACTTGACCGCCTGTGCCACGAGCACATGACGAACGTGCAAGGCACGGTTCCCGCGCCGCTGAACTATCAGCCGCCCGGCTATCCTCCGTTTCCGAAGGCCGTCTGCACGTCGGTGAACGACGTGATCTGCCACGGCATTCCCGGCGACAAGGCGCTCAAGAACGGCGACGCGCTCAATATCGACGTCACCGTGATCAAGAACGGCTATTACGGCGACACGAGCCGCATGTTCATCGTCGGCGAAGGCTCGATCATGGCGAAACGTCTCGTGCAGACCACCTATGAATGCATGTGGCTCGGCATCGAGCAGGTGCGCCCGGGCGCGCATCTCGGCGATATCGGCTACGCGATCCAGAAGCATGCGGAAAGCCTCGGCTACAGCGTGGTGCGCGAATACTGCGGCCACGGCATCGGCCAGGTGTTCCACGACGAGCCGCAGGTGTTGCACTACGGCCGCCCAGGCACCGGTATCGAGTTGCAGGAAGGCATGATTTTCACGATCGAGCCGATGATCAACGCCGGCCGCCGCGACATCCGCACGATGCCCGACCAGTGGACCGTCAAGACGAAGGACCGCAGCCTGTCCGCGCAATGGGAGCACACCATCCTCGTCACGCCGACGGGCTACGAAGTGCTGACCGTTTCGGCCGGCACGCCCGAGCGTCCGCAAATCGCGGCCGCCGCCACCGCCTGACCCTTTTCGCCCCTAACCGCCGCCTATGAGTAGCGTTCACGCTGTCGCCCATTCCGATGCCACGTCTCTCAAGGCGGACTACAAGGTGGCCAAAACCCCGCTGCTCGACCGCTTCAAGACCGCGACCAACGTCGACACGCTGATGCGCGCGCTCGCGCGCATCACCGACGACGCACTCCGCGGCGCATGGGCTGCCTGTGAGCTGCCCGAGACACTGGCGCTGCTGGCCGTCGGCGGTTACGGGCGAGGCGAACTCGCGCCCCACTCCGATATCGACATTCTGGTGCTGCTGCCCGATGAACCGGTGCAGCATCTGGAAGCGCGCATCGAGCGCTTTATCGGGATGGCGTGGGACCTAGGGCTGGAACTGGGCAGCAGCGTGCGCACGGTGTCGCAATGCATCGAGGAAGCGGCGAATGACGTCACCGTGCAGACTTCGCTGCTGGAAGCGCGGCGCATCGTCGGCAGCACGGCGCTGTTTGAGAACTTCTCGCAGCGCTACCGCGACGCACTCGATCCACGCGCATTTTTCCAGGCAAAAGTGCTGGAAATGCGCCAGCGTCATGCGAAGTTCCAGGACACGCCCTACGCGCTCGAACCGAACATCAAGGAAAGTCCGGGCGGGTTGCGCGACCTGCAGCTGATTCTGTGGATCACGCAGGCGGCCGGATTCGGCAGCAGTTGGCGCGAACTGGACGCACGCGGCCTGATCACGGATCGTGAAGCGCGCGAACTGCGTCGAAACGAAGGCTTTCTGAAGACGCTGCGCGCGCGTCTGCACGTGCTCGCCGGGCGTCGCCAGGACATTCTGGTGTTCGACCTGCAGACCGCGCTCGCCGAAAGCTTCGGCTTCAAGGCGACGACCACGCGCCGCGCCAGCGAACAGCTGATGCGCCGCTACTATTGGGCCGCCAAAGCCGTCACGCAGCTCTCGACCATTCTGATTCAGAACATCGAAGCGCAGCTTTTTCCTAGCACGAGCGGCATCACGCGCGTTCTGTCCGATCGTTTCGTCGAGAAACAGGGCATGCTGGAAATCGCCAGTGACGACGTGTTCGAGCGCGAGCCGAACGCGATCCTCGAAGCCTTCCTGCTGTACGAAAAGACGCCGGGCGTCAAAGGACTGTCGGCGCGCACGCTGCGCGCGCTTTACAACGCGCGCGACAAGATGGATCACCGCTGGCGGCGCGATCCGGAAAACCGGCGCCTGTTCATGGAAATCCTCAAGCAGCCAGTGGGCATCACGCACGCGATGCGTCTGATGAACCAGACCAGCGTGCTGGGGCGTTATCTGCTGAACTTCCGCAGGATCGTCGGACAGATGCAGCACGATCTGTATCACGTCTATACCGTCGATCAGCACATCCTGATGGTGCTTCGGAATATGCGGCGCTTTGCCGTGGCCGAGCACGCGCACGAATATCCGTTCTGCAGCCAGTTGATCGCGAATTTCGAGCGGCCGTATGTGCTGTACGTGGCGGCGCTGTTCCACGACATCGCAAAGGGCCGCGGCGGCGATCACTCGACGCTCGGCATGGCCGATGCGCGCCGCTTCTGCCGCGAGCATGACATGTCGGCGGACGACACCGCGCTCGTCGTCTGGCTTGTCCAGCATCACCTGACGATGAGCCAGGTCGCGCAAAAGCAGGACACGAGCGACCCCGAAGTCATCAAGCGTTTCGCCGAAATGGTCGGCACCGAGCGGCACCTGACGGCGCTCTATCTGCTGACGGTCGCCGACATCCGCGGCACCAGCCCGAAGGTCTGGAACACGTGGAAAGGCAAGCTGCTCGAAGACCTGTACCGCGCGACGCTCGCCGTGCTCGGCGGTGCCCGCCCCGACGCGCACTCGGAACTCAAGCAGCGCCAGGAAGAAGCGCTCGCGCTGCTGCGGCTCGAAACGGTGCCCGAAAACGCGCACCGCGCGCTGTGGGACAAGCTCGACGTCGGCTATTTCCTGCGTCATGACGCGGCCGATATCGCATGGCAGACACGCGTGCTGTATCGCCATGTCGAGACCGAAACGCCGATCGTGCGCGCGCGGCCCTCGCCCATCGGCGAAGCGCTGCAGGTGCTCGTCTACGTGAAGGACCGCCCCGACCTGTTCGCGGGCATCTGCGCGTATTTCGACCGCAACGCGCTGTCGGTGCTCGATGCACGCGTCAGCACCACCCGACACGGCTATGCGCTCGACAACTTCCTCGTCGCGCATACGGAACGTGACGTGCATTATCGCGACATCGCCAACCTCGTCGAACAGGAACTGACGGAACGCCTGAGGGCGGAAGGCACACTGCTGCCGGATCCGTCGAAGGGCCGTCTGTCGCGCCTGTCGCGCACGTTCCCTGTGACGCCACGCGTCGACCTGCGGGCCGACGAGCGTGGCCAGTATTACATCCTGTCCGTGTCGGCCAACGACCGGCCGGGCCTTCTTTATTCGATCGCGCGCGTGCTGGCCGAGCACCGGGTCGGCGTCCATGCGGCGCGGATCAATACACTCGGCGAACGCGTCGAGGACGTGTTCCTACTCGATGGACACGGCCTCTCCGACAACCGACGACAAATCCAGGTCGAAACGGAGCTGCTGCGCGCGATCGCAGTGTGAGATTTCATGCGAGTCAAACTGACAGCCAAGCATCCGCGGCCGGCTTCGTCCGAACGCACCCCTGTGCGTTCGGGCAGCACGACTGCCCGCAAGCCGACGCGGCCTGCCCCCGCCAAAACTGCATCGTCGACGGGACCGCGCGGCAGCGCCGGTGCCAGCAGCGCACCGGC
>NZ_JAAGPI010000020.1 GCF_017104715.1 Burkholderia sp. Ac-20365 | reverse complement strand
CATCCCGAACAGGACCGTGAAACGACTCTACGCCGATGATAGTGCGGATTGCCCGTGTGAAAGTAGGTAATCGTCAGGCTCCTTACCCAGACAAGACCCCGCCCTCAAAAGCGGGGTCTTGGCGTTTTTAGCTCTACTATAAGTGAGAGCTCATGGGTTCCGAGCGGTCAAGAGACTCTTGACAAGAGGTAATCGCTCCCCCATAATCATCAGTTCTCTGCGGAGGGGTGCCCGAGTGGCTAAAGGGGGCAGACTGTAAATCTGTTGGCTTACGCCTACGTTGGTTCGAATCCAACCTCCTCCACCAGATTTCAAAAGCTGTAAAGCAGTTGTCGGGAATCGATAGATCCTTGCGGGTGTAGCTCAATGGTAGAGCAGAAGCCTTCCAAGCTTACGACGAGGGTTCGATTCCCTTCACCCGCTCCAGCAAGCAAAGTAGATGTAGCGCCCATGTGGCTCAGTGGTAGAGCACTCCCTTGGTAAGGGAGAGGTCGGCAGTTCGATCCTGCCCATGGGCACCAGCTAGTACCAAGTGATTGTTTGCGCGCCGCGCAACGTACGGAAAAATCCTCTTAGGAGTCGAAAATGGCCAAAGGTAAGTTTGAGCGGACCAAGCCGCACGTGAACGTCGGCACGATCGGTCACGTTGACCACGGCAAGACCACGCTGACGGCAGCGATCACGACGGTGCTGACCGCCAAGTTCGGCGGCGAAGCAAAGGCTTATGACCAGATCGACGCAGCGCCGGAAGAAAAGGCGCGCGGCATCACGATCAATACGGCACACGTCGAGTACGAAACGGCTAACCGCCACTACGCCCACGTCGACTGCCCGGGCCACGCTGACTATGTGAAGAACATGATCACGGGCGCAGCGCAGATGGACGGCGCGATCCTGGTGTGCTCGGCTGCAGACGGCCCGATGCCGCAAACGCGTGAGCACATCCTGCTGGCGCGTCAGGTTGGCGTTCCGTACATCATCGTGTTCCTGAACAAGTGCGACATGGTGGACGACGCTGAGCTGCTGGAACTCGTCGAAATGGAAGTGCGCGAACTTCTGTCGAAGTACGACTTCCCGGGCGACGACACGCCGATCATCAAGGGTTCGGCGAAGCTGGCTCTGGAAGGCGACAAGGGCGAGCTGGGCGAAGTGGCGATCATGAACCTGGCCGACGCGCTGGACACGTACATCCCGACGCCGGAGCGCGCAGTTGACGGCGCGTTCCTGATGCCGGTGGAAGACGTGTTCTCGATCTCGGGTCGTGGCACGGTGGTGACGGGTCGCGTTGAGCGCGGCATCGTCAAGGTCGGCGAAGAAATCGAAATCGTCGGTATCAAGCCGACGGTGAAGACGACGTGCACGGGCGTGGAAATGTTTCGCAAGCTGCTCGACCAGGGTCAGGCAGGCGACAACGTTGGTATCCTGCTGCGCGGCACGAAGCGTGAAGACGTGGAGCGTGGCCAGGTTCTGGCGAAGCCGGGTTCGATCACGCCGCACACGCACTTCACGGCTGAAGTGTACGTGCTGAGCAAGGACGAAGGCGGCCGTCACACGCCGTTCTTCAACAACTACCGTCCGCAGTTCTACTTCCGTACGACGGACGTGACGGGCTCGATCGAGCTGCCGAAGGACAAGGAAATGGTGATGCCGGGCGACAACGTGTCGATCACGGTCAAGCTGATCGCGCCGATCGCCATGGAAGAAGGTCTGCGCTTCGCAATCCGCGAAGGTGGCCGTACCGTCGGCGCAGGTGTCGTTGCCAAGATCATCGAGTAAGCCAGCTAGTTCTCGTTGATCGGTTGTTTCGGGGTTGGCGATGCCGCCGACCCCAATGGTTTAGGGGTATAGCTCAACTGGCAGAGCGTCGGTCTCCAAAACCGAAGGTTGGGGGTTCGATTCCCTCTGCCCCTGCCAACTCTCGCGTCGCGTGACGCTCGTTAAGGTGTTATGGCGAATCCTTCCGTCGAAACTGTTAATACTTCCAGCGACAAGCTGATGCTCGTTGCCGGCGTATTGTTGGTCTTGGCCGGGTTCGTGGGGTTCTTCTGGCTGAATGGCCAAGAGTGGTACGTCCGCGGAGCGGCTCTGGCTGTTGGGTTGATCGCAGGCGTCGCAGTCGGTCTTCTCTCAGCACCCGGCAAGGGTTTTATCGCGTTCGCCAAAGATTCATACAAGGAAGTTCGCAAGGTTGTCTGGCCGACCCGCAAGGAAGCAAGTCAAACAACGTTGGTGGTCTTCGGTTTTGTTCTGATCATGGCGGTGTTCCTCTGGATTTGTGATAAATCCATCGAGTGGGCGATTTTCTCGGCGATTCTGGGTTGGAAATGATATGAGTGATATTCCGGCATCCCCGAGCGGAAAACGTTGGTACGTAGTGCACGCCTACTCCGGTATGGAGAAGAGCGTGCAACGTGCGCTTCAGGAGCGTATCGAACGTGCTGGCATGCAGGACAAGTTTGGCCAGATCCTCGTGCCGACTGAAGAAGTTGTCGAGGTGAAGGGTGGTCACAAGTCGGTGACCGAGCGTCGCTTCTTCCCGGGCTACGTGCTCGTGGAAATGGAGATGACGGACGAGACGTGGCACCTCGTGAAGAACACGGCCAAGGTGACCGGTTTTGTGGGCGGTGCGCGCAATCGCCCTAGTCCGATTTCCCCGCGGGAAGTCGAGAAGATCATGTCGCAGATGCAGGAAGGCGTTGAGAAGCCGCGCCCGAAGACCCTGTTCGAAGTAGGCGAGATGGTTCGCGTGAAGGACGGTCCGTTCACGGACTTCAACGGCAGCGTCGAAGAAGTGAATTACGAAAAATCGCGTGTTCGCGTATCCGTCACGATTTTCGGCCGAGCGACTCCAGTCGAGCTTGAATTCGGCCAGGTCGAAAAGCTGTAATCAAGATTTTGCGGATCGCGCCAGACGGCGCGATTCGTCTTTCGCGCTTACGGTCCGCGTAATGGCCGTTGAGGAGCGTCACTAGTCGAAGTTCGTCGAAGGCGCGTTACTACTCACCGAACGCTTCAGCGTTCCAAAGAGGTTTTCAACATGGCAAAGAAAATCATCGGCTTTATCAAGCTGCAGATTCCTGCAGGTAAAGCCAATCCGTCGCCGCCGGTTGGTCCGGCACTGGGTCAGCGCGGCCTGAACATCATGGAGTTCTGCAAGGCGTTCAACGCGCAGACTCAAGCTCTGGAACCGGGTCTGCCGATTCCGGTCGTCATCACCGCATTCGCCGACAAGAGCTTCACGTTCGTTCTGAAGACGCCGCCGGCTACGGTTCTGATCAAGAAGGCAGCGAAGGTCGACAAGGGTTCGAGCAAGCCGCACACCGACAAGGTCGGCAAGATCACGCGCGCTCAAGCCGAAGAAATCGCGAAGACCAAGATGCCCGACCTTACGGCAGCTGATCTGGATGCAGCGGTTCGTACGATCGCTGGTAGCGCCCGCTCGATGGGCATCACCGTGGAGGGCGTGTAAATGGCTAAGCTTTCGAAGCGTCTGCAAGCATTTGCAGCAAAGGTCGATCGTCAGAAGCTGTACCCGATCGATGACGCCCTGTCGCTCGTGAAGGAATGCGCAAGCGCGAAGTTCGACGAGTCGATCGACGTTGCTGTGCAACTCGGCATCGACGCGAAGAAGTCGGACCAAGTGGTTCGCGGTTCGGTGGTTCTGCCCGCTGGTACGGGTAAGTCGGTTCGCGTTGCTGTGTTCGCGCAAGGCGAAAAGGCTGAACAAGCTCGCGCGGCTGGAGCTGAAGTCGTCGGTATGGAAGACCTGGCTGAGCAAGTCAAGGCCGGTAATTTGAACTTCGACGTCGTGATCGCTTCGCCGGACACGATGCGCGTCGTTGGTACGCTCGGTCAGATCCTCGGCCCGCGCGGCCTGATGCCGAACCCGAAGGTCGGTACGGTCACGCCGGACGTCGCGACGGCAGTCAAGAACGCGAAGGCTGGTCAGGTGCAGTTCCGTGTCGACAAAGCAGGTATCATCCACGCGACGATCGGCCGTGCATCGTTCGAGCCGGCTGCTCTGCGTTCGAACCTGAGCGCACTGGTTGAAGCGCTGCAAAAGGCGAAGCCGGCAACGAGCAAGGGCGTGTATCTGCGCAAGATCGCACTGTCGAGCACCATGGGTGTCGGCGTGCGTGTCGACCAGGCCACGCTGGCAGCACAGTAAAGTTTTAATCGCCTCGGTTGTAAAGCCGGGGCGCATTTAAGGGCTTTGGGCGGCCGCAAGATTGCAGTTTGAATCGAGCGGCCGGTTGTCAAAGACCGTTGGTGGAGACGCAGTAGTCGGGTGTTTCCTTAATTCAAGCCAACGCAGATGGCGAACCCGAAATGGTTTTGTAGTGATGAAGCCGTTTGAATCCCGCAGCCATGCGGACCTCGAATGGTCGAAATACTCCTGACTGGTCGGACGCCGTTGTTGAACGCGATGTGCGAGGCATGTGCCAAGTACATCGAATCTGGAGGTTAACCGTGCCACTGAACAAAGAAAGCAAGCAGGCCGTCGTCGCTGAGGTTTCCGCGCAAGTCGCGAAAGCCCAGACCGTCGTTCTGGCTGAGTATCGTGGGATCACGGTTGGCGATCTGACCAAGCTGCGCGCGAAAGCGCGCGAGCAACAGGTGTATCTGCGCGTGTTGAAGAACACGCTGGCGCGTCGCGCTGTCGAAGGTACCCCGTTTGCTCCGCTGGCTGAGCAGATGACCGGTCCGCTGATCTACGGCATCTCGGAAGATGCAATTGCTGCTGCTAAGGTCGTTAATGACTTCAGCAAGAGCAATGACAAGTTGGTCATCAAGGCCGGTTCCTACGAAGGCAAGGTGATGGACAAGGCAGGCGTGCAAGCGCTGGCCAACATCCCGAGCCGCGAGGAACTGCTCTCCAAGCTGTTGTTCGTTATGCAAGCGCCTGTTTCTGGCTTTGCGCGCGCTATGGCCGCGCTGGCAGAAAAGAAGCAAGGCGAAGCTGCGTAAGCAGTGCATCGACGCACTTCAGTCGGGCGTAATTGATCGCTGGCTGTATCCGAATTCAATTTAGGAGTATTTCAAATGGCAATCGCAAAAGAAGACATCCTCGAAGCCGTTGGCGCGATGTCGGTTCTGGAACTGAACGAGCTGGTTAAGGCGTTCGAAGAAAAGTTTGGCGTGTCGGCTGCTGCAGTTGCAGTTGCTGGCCCGGCAGGCGCAGGCGGCGGCGCAGCTGCTGCTGAAGAGCAAACCGAGTTCACGGTTATCCTGACCGAAACGGGCGCAAACAAGGTTTCCGTCATTAAGGCAGTTCGTGAACTGACGGGCCTGGGCCTGAAGGAAGCGAAGGACCTGGTCGACGGTGCACCGAAGCCCGTTAAGGAAGCGGTGCCCAAGGCTGCTGCTGAAGAAGCCAAGAAGAAGTTGGAAGAAGCCGGCGCGAAGGCTGAAATCAAGTAAGTTTCAGCGCGCTGTGCGAAGGCTGGCGGTTTTCTACCGCCGGCCTTTTTGTGCTTTGTGGAAACAACGTTTTTGTCCGCGTTTTTCGGCAAAAACGCCTTCCTAGAAGCCAAAGAAAATCGCCGTTCGGCAACATCGACTGGCGCTTCTCTTTGTCTTCTGAAGCGACTGCAGAAGGCAAGTTTGGTCGGGTAGCGGGCAACACAGGCATCCGCTGCCGTCAGCCAGCGGTTGGTAGCGGCCAACCACCAAGCTTCAAGGCTCGTTCAAGCCATCGGACGGCCAACGGGTCTCAGTCGGTGAACACTCGGGTTGTCACATCAAGGTATCCCGCCTCGACAACAATGCCCGCCGTGATTCGGAGATCGTATGCAATATTCCTTCACCGAGAAGAAGCGTATTCGCAAGAGTTTCGCGAAGCGCCCCATCGTTCACCAAGTACCTTTCCTGCTGGCTACCCAGCTTGAATCATTCAGCACGTTTCTGCAAGCAGAAGTGCCCACGGTGCAGCGCAAACCGGAAGGTCTGCAGGCTGCATTTACCTCGGTTTTTCCCATTGTTTCGCATAACGGCTTCGCTCGTCTAGAGTTCGTCAGCTACATGCTGTCGCCGCCGGCATTCAACATCAAGGAATGTCAGCAGCGCGGTCTGACTTACTGCTCGGCACTGCGTGCCAAAGTGCGTCTGGTGCTGCTCGACAAGGAATCGCCGAGCAAGCCCGTCGTCAAGGAAGTGAAGGAGCAGGAAGTGTACATGGGCGAAATTCCGCTCATGACGCCGACTGGCTCGTTCGTCATCAACGGCACGGAACGCGTGATCGTGTCGCAGCTGCACCGTTCGCCTGGCGTGTTCTTCGAACACGACAAGGGCAAGACGCACAGCTCCGGCAAGCTGCTGTTCTCGGCACGTATCATTCCTTACCGCGGCTCGTGGCTCGACTTCGAATTCGACCCGAAGGACGTTCTGTACTTCCGCGTCGACCGTCGTCGCAAGATGCCCGTCACGATCCTGCTGAAGGCCATCGGCCTGACGCCGGAACAGATCCTCGCGAACTTCTTCGTGTTCGACAACTTCACGCTGATGCCGGAAGGCGCACAGATGGAGTTCGTGCCGGAGCGTCTGCGTGGCGAAGTCGCGCGCTTTGACATCACGGATCGTGATGGCAAGGTCATTGTCCAGAAGGACAAGCGTATCAACGCGAAGCACATTCGCGATCTCGAAAACGCGAAGACGAAATACATTTCGGTTCCCGAAGATTATCTGCTTGGCCGCGTGCTTGCGAAGAACGTTGTCGATGGTGACACGGGCGAAGTGATCGCAAACGCGAACGACGAAATCACGGAAAGCGTGCTCGAGAAGCTGCGCGAAGCGAAGATCAAGGACATCCAGACGCTCTACACGAACGATCTGGATCAAGGTCCGTACATCTCGTCGACGCTGCGTATCGACGAAACGGCTGACAAGATGGCCGCTCGCATCGCAATCTACCGCATGATGCGTCCGGGCGAACCGCCGACGGAAGAAGCCGTCGAGGCGCTGTTCAACCGTCTGTTCTACAGCGAAGAAGCGTACGACCTGTCGAAGGTGGGTCGTATGAAGTTCAACCGCCGCGTGGGCCGTGACGAAATCGTCGGCCCGATGACGCTGCAGGACGACGACATCCTCGCGACGATCAAGATCCTGGTCGAACTGCGTAACGGCAAGGGCGAAGTGGACGACATCGACCACTTGGGCAATCGTCGCGTGCGTTGCGTCGGCGAACTGGCGGAAAACCAGTTCCGCGCAGGTCTCGTGCGTGTCGAACGTGCCGTGAAGGAACGCCTCGGCCAGGCCGAAAGCGAAAACCTGATGCCGCACGACCTGATCAACTCGAAGCCGATTTCGTCGGCGATTCGCGAGTTCTTCGGTTCGTCGCAGCTGTCGCAGTTCATGGACCAGACCAACCCGCTGTCGGAAATCACCCACAAGCGCCGTGTTTCGGCACTTGGCCCGGGCGGTCTGACGCGTGAGCGCGCTGGCTTTGAAGTCCGCGACGTGCACCCGACCCACTATGGCCGTGTGTGCCCGATTGAAACGCCGGAAGGTCCGAACATCGGCCTGATCAACTCGCTGGCTCTGTACGCGCACCTGAACGAATACGGCTTCCTCGAAACGCCGTATCGCAAGGTGACGGACAGCAAGGTCACGGACCAGATCGACTATCTGTCGGCCATCGAAGAAGGCCGGTACGTGATCGCTCAGGCGAACGCGGCTGTGGCTGAAGACGGCACGCTGACCGACGAACTCGTTTCGTCGCGTGAAGCGGGCGAAACGCTGATGGTCACGCCGGACCGCATCCAGTACATGGACGTGGCGCCGTCGCAGATCGTGTCGGTGGCAGCATCGCTGATTCCGTTCCTCGAGCACGATGACGCGAACCGTGCATTGATGGGTTCGAACATGCAGCGTCAGGCTGTGCCGTGTCTGCGTCCGGAAAAGCCGGTCGTCGGTACGGGTATCGAGCGTACGGTGGCGGTTGACTCGGGTACGACCGTTCAGGCATTGCGTGGCGGTGTGGTCGACTACGTCGATGCGGGCCGTATCGTGATTCGCGTGAACGACGATGAAGCGGTTGCTGGTGACGTCGGTGTCGACATCTACAACCTGATCAAGTACACGCGTTCGAACCAGAACACGAACATCAACCAGCGTCCGATCGCGAAGGTCGGCGACAAGGTTGCTCGCGGCGACGTGCTGGCTGACGGCGCTTCGACGGACCTCGGTGAACTGGCGCTTGGCCAGAACATGCTGGTCGCGTTCATGCCGTGGAACGGCTACAACTTCGAAGACTCGATCCTGATCTCGGAGAAGGTCGTTGCGGACGATCGCTACACGTCGATCCACATCGAAGAACTGAACGTCGTTGCTCGCGACACGAAGCTCGGACCGGAAGAAATCACGCGCGATATTTCGAATCTCGCTGAAGTGCAGCTTGGCCGTCTCGACGAGTCGGGCATCGTGTACATCGGCGCGGAAGTCGAAGCAGGCGACGTGCTGGTCGGCAAGGTCACGCCGAAGGGCGAAACCCAGCTGACGCCGGAAGAAAAGCTGCTGCGCGCGATCTTCGGTGAGAAGGCTTCGGACGTGAAGGACACGTCGCTGCGCGTGCCGTCGGGCATGAGCGGCACGGTTATCGACGTGCAAGTGTTCACGCGTGAAGGTATCCAGCGCGACAAGCGTGCACAACAGATCATCGACGATGAACTGAAGCGCTATCGCCTCGACCTGAACGACCAGCTGCGTATCGTGGAAGGCGACGCGTTCCAGCGTCTCGCACGTATGCTCGATGGCAAGGTCGCGAACGGCGGTCCGAAGAAGCTCGCGAAGGGCACGAAGATCGACCAGGCTTACCTGGAAGATCTGGATCACTACCACTGGTTCGACATCCGCCTCGCGGACGAAGAAGCAGCGGCGCAACTCGAAGCGATCAAGGATTCGATCGAACAGAAGCGTCACCAGTTCGACCTCGCGTTCGAAGAGAAGCGCAAGAAGCTCACGCAAGGCGACGAACTGCCGCCGGGCGTGCTGAAGATGGTCAAGGTGTATCTGGCAGTCAAGCGCCGTCTGCAGCCTGGCGACAAGATGGCAGGCCGTCACGGTAACAAGGGTGTGGTGTCGAAGATCGTTCCGATCGAAGACATGCCGTACATGGCCGATGGCCGTCCCGCAGACGTCGTGCTGAACCCGCTGGGCGTTCCGTCGCGGATGAACGTGGGTCAGGTTCTGGAAGTGCATCTGGGTTGGGCCGCGAAGGGTCTGGGCTGGCGTATCGGCGAAATGCTGCAGCGTCAGGCGAAGATCGAGGAAGTTCGCAAGTTCCTGACCAAGATCTACAACGAGTCGGGTCGCGCGGAAGAGCTGGACAGCTTCTCCGACGACGAGATCCTCGAACTGGCGAAGAACCTGCGCGAAGGCGTGCCGTTCGCAACGCCGGTGTTCGACGGTGCGACGGAAGACGAGATGTCGGCAATGCTCGATCTCGCTTACCCGGACGACATCGCACAGAACCTCGGCATGACGAAGTCGAAGAACCAGGTGCGTCTGTACGACGGCCGCACGGGTGAAGCCTTCGAACGTACGGTGACGGTTGGCTACATGCACTACCTGAAGCTGCACCACCTGGTCGACGACAAGATGCACGCGCGTTCGACGGGTCCGTACTCGCTGGTCACGCAGCAGCCGCTGGGTGGTAAGGCGCAGTTCGGTGGTCAGCGCTTCGGTGAAATGGAAGTGTGGGCGCTCGAAGCCTACGGCGCATCGTATGTGCTGCAGGAAATGTTGACGGTCAAGTCGGACGACGTGACAGGCCGGACCAAGGTTTACGAGAACCTGGTGAAGGGCGATCACGTGATCGACGCGGGTATGCCGGAATCCTTCAACGTGCTGGTGAAGGAAATCCGCTCGCTCGGTATCGACATCGACCTCGACCGCAACTAATCGGACTACGGAGAGAAAGCAATGAAAGCTCTGCTCGATCTATTCAAGCAAGTCCAACAGGAAGAAGTTTTCGACGCGATCAAGATCGGTCTGGCCTCGCCGGACAAGATCCGTTCGTGGTCGTTCGGCGAAGTCAAGAAGCCGGAAACCATCAACTACCGCACGTTCAAGCCGGAGCGGGATGGTCTGTTCTGCGCGAAGATTTTTGGTCCGATCAAGGACTACGAATGCCTTTGCGGCAAGTACAAGCGCCTGAAGCACCGTGGCGTGATCTGCGAGAAGTGCGGCGTCGAAGTGACGCTCGCGAAGGTGCGTCGCGAACGCATGGGCCACATCGAACTGGCCTCGCCTGTCGCGCACATCTGGTTCCTGAAGTCGCTGCCGTCGCGTCTGGGCATGGTGCTCGACATGACGCTGCGCGACATCGAGCGCGTGCTGTACTTCGAAGCATATGTGGTGATCGATCCGGGCATGACGCCGCTGAAGGCGCGTCAGATCATGACGGAAGAGGATTACTACAATAAGGTCGAAGAGTACGGTGACGAATTCCGCGCTGAAATGGGCGCGGAAGGCGTGCGCGAACTGCTGCGCGCGATCAACATCGACGAACAGGTCGAAATGCTCCGTACCGAACTCAAGAACACGGGTTCGGAAGCGAAGATCAAGAAGTACGCGAAGCGTCTGAAAGTGCTCGAGGCCTTCCAGCGTTCGGGCATCAAGCCCGAGTGGATGATTCTCGAAGTGCTGCCCGTGCTGCCGCCGGAACTGCGTCCGCTGGTTCCGCTGGACGGCGGCCGCTTTGCGACCTCGGACCTGAACGATCTGTATCGCCGCGTGATCAACCGTAACAACCGGTTGAAGCGTCTGCTCGAACTGAAGGCGCCTGAAATCATCGTCCGCAACGAAAAGCGGATGCTGCAGGAAGCTGTCGATTCGCTGCTCGACAACGGTCGTCGCGGTAAGGCGATGACGGGCGCGAACAAGCGTCCGCTGAAGTCGCTCGCCGACATGATCAAGGGTAAGGGCGGTCGTTTCCGTCAGAACCTGCTGGGTAAGCGCGTCGACTACTCGGGCCGTTCGGTCATCGTGGTCGGCCCGACGCTGAAGCTGCATCAGTGCGGTCTGCCGAAGCTGATGGCGCTCGAACTGTTCAAGCCTTTCATCTTCAACAAGCTGGAAGTGATGGGCGTCGCGACGACCATCAAGGCTGCGAAGAAGGAAGTCGAGAACCAGACGCCGGTGGTGTGGGACATTCTCGAAGAAGTTATTCGCGAACATCCGGTCATGCTGAACCGTGCGCCGACGCTGCACCGTCTTGGCATTCAGGCTTTCGAGCCGGTGCTGATCGAAGGTAAGGCAATCCAGCTGCACCCGCTCGTTTGCGCGGCGTTCAACGCCGACTTCGACGGTGACCAGATGGCTGTTCACGTTCCGCTGTCGCTCGAAGCGCAGATGGAAGCGCGCACGCTGATGCTGGCGTCGAACAATGTCCTGTTCCCGGCCAACGGCGATCCGTCGATCGTGCCGTCGCAGGATATCGTGCTCGGCCTGTACTACGCGACGCGTGAAGCGATCAACGGCAAGGGCGAAGGCATGACCTTCACGGGCGTGTCGGAAGCACTGCGCGCCTACGAGAACAAGGAAGTCGAGCTGGCCTCGCGCGTCAACGTGCGGATCACGGAAATGGTCCACAACGAAGACACGTCGGAAGGCGCGCCGAAGTTCGTGCCGAAGATCTCGCTGTACGCGACGACCGTTGGCCGCGCGATCCTGTCGGAAATTCTGCCGCCGGGTCTGCCGTTCACGGTGCTGAACAAGCCGCTGAAGAAGAAGGAAATTTCGCGTCTGATCAACACGGCATTCCGCAAGTGCGGTCTGCGCGAAACGGTGATCTTCGCTGACCAGCTGATGCAGTCGGGCTTCCGCCTGGCAACGCGCGCCGGTATCTCCATCTGCGTCGACGACATGCTCGTGCCGCCGCAGAAGGAAACGATCGTCGGCGACGCCGCGAAGAAGGTGAAGGAATACGACCGTCAGTACATGTCGGGTCTCGTCACCGCGCAGGAACGCTACAACAACGTGGTCGACATCTGGTCGGCAACGTCGGAAGCGGTCGGCAAGGCGATGATGGAGCAGCTCGCCACGGAACCGGTGGTCGATCGCGACGGTAATCAAACGCGTCAGGAATCGTTCAACTCGATCTACATGATGGCCGACTCGGGCGCGCGCGGTTCCGCGGTCCAGATCCGTCAGTTGGCGGGGATGCGCGGCCTGATGGCGAAGCCGGACGGCTCGATTATCGAAACGCCGATTACCGCGAACTTCCGCGAAGGTCTGAACGTGTTGCAGTACTTCATCTCGACCCACGGTGCACGTAAGGGTCTGGCTGATACGGCACTGAAGACCGCCAACTCGGGTTACCTGACGCGTCGTCTCGTCGACGTCACGCAGGATCTCGTGGTGGTCGAGGACGATTGCGGCACGTCGAACGGCGTGGCGATGAAGGCCCTCGTGGAAGGTGGTGAAGTCGTCGAAGCGCTGCGTGACCGTATTCTCGGCCGTGTTGCAGTGGCGGACGTCGTCAATCCGGAAACGCAGGAAACGCTCTACGAATCGGGCTCGCTGCTCGACGAAGATTCGGTCGAAGAGATCGAGCGTCTGGGCATCGACGAAGTGCGCGTGCGTACGCCGCTCACTTGCGAAACGCGTTACGGTCTGTGCGCGGCATGTTATGGCCGTGACCTGGGCCGCGGCTCGCTGGTGAACGTCGGTGAAGCTGTCGGCGTGATCGCTGCGCAGTCGATCGGTGAGCCGGGCACGCAGCTGACCATGCGTACGTTCCACATCGGTGGTGCGGCATCGCGTGCGGCAGTGGCGTCGTCGGTCGAAGCGAAGTCGAACGGTACGGTGCGTTTCACGGCGACGATGCGTTACGTCACCAATGCGAAGGGCGAGCAGATCGTCATCTCGCGTTCGGGCGAAGCGCTGATCACCGACGATCACGGCCGCGAGCGCGAGCGTCACAAGGTGCCGTACGGCGCGACGCTGCTGCAACTCGATGGTGCGCAGATCAAGGCAGGCACGCAGCTGGCCACGTGGGATCCGCTGACGCGTCCGATCATCACCGAGTGGGGCGGTACGGTGAAGTTCGAAAACGTCGAGGAAGGCGTGACGGTCGCGAAGCAGATCGACGACGTGACGGGTCTTTCTACGCTGGTCGTGATCGACGTGAAGCGCCGCGGTTCGCAGGCTTCGAAGAGCGTGCGTCCGCAGGTCAAGCTGCTCGACGCGAACGGCGAAGAAGTCAAGATCCCGAACTCGGAGCACTCGGTTCAGATCGGCTTCCAGGTCGGCGCTCTGATCACCGTGAAGGACGGTCAGCAGGTTCAGGTGGGTGAAGTGCTCGCACGTATCCCGACTGAAGCGCAGAAGACGCGTGACATTACGGGTGGTCTGCCGCGTGTGGCGGAACTGTTCGAAGCACGTTCGCCGAAGGACGCAGGTATCCTGGCGGAAGTCACGGGTACGACGTCGTTCGGTAAGGACACGAAGGGCAAGCAGCGTCTCGTTATCACGGACCTCGAAGGCAATCAGCACGAGTTCCTGATCGCGAAGGAAAAGCAGGTTCTGGTTCACGATGGTCAGGTCGTCAACAAGGGCGAAATGATCGTGGACGGTCCGGCCGATCCGCACGACATCCTGCGTCTGCAGGGTATCGAAGCGCTGTCGCGTTACATCGTGGACGAAGTGCAGGACGTGTACCGTCTGCAGGGCGTGAAGATCAACGACAAGCACATTGAAGTGATCGTGCGTCAGATGCTGCGTCGTGTTCAGATCACCGACAACGGCGATACGCGCTTCATTCCGGGCGAACAGGTCGAGCGGTCGGACATGCTCGACGAGAACGACCGTATGAACGCGGACGACAAGCGTCCAGCAACGTACGAGAACATCCTGCTGGGTATTACGAAGGCGTCGCTGTCGACGGATTCGTTCATCTCGGCGGCATCGTTCCAGGAAACGACCCGCGTGCTGACGGAAGCCGCGATCATGGGCAAGCGCGACGATCTGCGTGGCCTGAAGGAAAACGTGATCGTCGGCCGTCTGATTCCGGCTGGTACGGGTCTCGCGTTCCACAAGGCGCGCAAGACCAAGGAAATGGCGGATCGCGAGCGTTTCGACCAGATCGCTGCCGAAGAGGCCTTCGAGTTCGGTACGCCGGAAACCCCGGCAGCCGAGCAAACGCCGCATACCAACGAGTAAGCTGGCTGGCGGCGCAAGCCGCCTCGCCTGTGAAGTTGGCCGAAGTTGCCTGAACCGCCCGGTTTTGACCGGGCGGTTTTTTTTCGTCTCTCAGATCGACGTTACGTCCTATGCCTTGTGGACTCTGCCGATTGGACTGTTATGCGACAAACCCCAGGCGAAGCGCGATTGCGTTGGTAAAATTCGTGTCACCCGCCCTGCGCACTTTTCTCTCTCCTTCATGTCCCGTCCGCTCCAGATCCTCAACGAAGTTTTCGGCTATCCCGCGTTTCGAGGGCAGCAGGGCGAAATCGTCGAACACGTTGCTTCAGGCGGCGATTGCCTCGTGTTGATGCCAACGGGCGGCGGCAAATCGCTGTGCTATCAGATTCCGTCGCTGGTGCGACGTGAGGCCGGTCTGGGCGCGGGCATCGTCGTGTCGCCATTGATCGCGTTGATGCAGGATCAGGTGGCGGCGCTGACGGAAGTGGGCGTGCGTGCGGCGTATCTGAACTCCACGTTGTCGGGCGCCGATGCCGCGGCAACTGAGCGTGCATTGCGCGACGGAGAAATCGATCTGCTGTATGTCGCGCCCGAACGCCTGATGACGCCGCGTTTTCTCGACCTGCTCGAGCGCGCTCGCATCGGGCTGTTTGCAATTGACGAAGCGCACTGCGTGTCGCAATGGGGCCACGATTTCCGGCCCGAGTACATCCAGCTCTCGGTGCTGCACGAGCGGTTTCCTTCGGTGCCACGCATCGCGCTCACCGCGACCGCCGACGCGATTACGCGCGACGAAATCATCCATCGTCTCGCGCTCGACGACGCGCGCGTGTTCGTATCGAGTTTCGATCGGCCGAACATTCGTTACCGGATCGTCGAGAAAGACAATGCGCGCTCGCAACTGCTCGACTTCATCCGCGCAGAACACACGCGTGCGGACGGTACCACCGACGCCGGCGTCGTCTATTGCCTGTCGCGGCGTAAGGTCGAAGAGACGGCCGAATGGCTGAAGGGACAGGGCGTGCGGGCGCTTCCGTATCACGCGGGGATGGAATTCGAAGTCCGTCAGCGGCATCAGGAAATCTTCCAGCGCGACGAAGGCATCGTGATGTGCGCGACCATTGCGTTCGGCATGGGTATCGACAAGCCCGACGTGCGGTTTGTCGCGCACCTGGATTTGCCGAAGAGCGTCGAAGGCTATTACCAGGAAACGGGTCGCGCGGGCCGCGATGGTTTGCCGGCGAACGCCTGGATGACCTACGGGCTCGGCGACGTCGTGCAGCAGCGCAAGATGATCGACGAATCCGAAGCCGACGATGCCCATAAGCGTGTGCAAACCGGCAAGCTCGATGCACTGCTCGGTTTGTGCGAAACGGCGACCTGCCGGCGCGTTCGTCTGCTTGCCTACTTCGGCGAAGAAGGCAAACCGTGCGGTAACTGCGATACGTGTCTGGAACCGCCCGCATCGTGGGATGCGACGCGCGAATCGCAGATGGCACTGTCGTGTGTGTTCCGCGCACAGCGCGCGAGCGGATTTAGCTTCGGCGCCGGCCATCTGATCGACATTCTTCGCGGCAATCGCAGCGAGAAGATTCTGCAACGCGGACACGAGAAGATCAGCACATTCGGAATCGGCGCGGCGTTGTCTGAGCACGAGTGGCGTGGCGTATTTCGCCAACTCGTGGCTTTCGGATTTCTCACCGTCGATCACGAGGGCTACGGCGCGCTCGTCCTGACGGAAGCAAGCAAGGCCGTGCTGAAAGGCGAGCAGCAAGTGACCATGCGCCGCTACGTGAAGCCGGTACGCACGCGACAGTCGTCCGGCCGCACCAGCGAGCGCGCCGATCCGACCGCGGGCATGAATGCACGTGAACGTGCACGCTGGGACCGCCTGCGCACGTGGCGCACCGAAACCGCAAAGAGCGATGGCGTGCCAGCGTACGTCATTTTCCATGACGCAACGCTCGCGGAAATCGCGCGCAATTGCCCGGAATCGCTCGAAGACCTGCGCCACATTCCGGGCATGGGCACGCGCAAACTCGACCGATTCGGTGACGAACTGCTCGAAGTGGTCGCTGCCGATTGACCCCAAACTCGTCCATATCCCTTTCGAATCGACGCAACCTGTTGACTCGTTTGGGATTTTCGGAATATGATGCTAGGTTCCGGTTCTTGGCAGGGTTGTGCGCGGCGTAAGCGCGGAATCAATTCGCCCGGGCTGGAAGTCAGCAGTAGTCAGAAACGCGTTCGTTTTTGCTTTGCCCAGAAACGAATACGTCGATTTTGTTCAATTTCAGGAATAAACAATGCCAACCATCAATCAACTGGTTCGCAAAGGCCGCACGTCGGAAACGACGAAGAGCAAGTCGCCGGCCCTGCAGGACTGCCCCCAGCGTCGCGGCGTGTGCACCCGTGTGTACACCACGACGCCGAAGAAGCCGAACTCGGCACTGCGTAAGGTTGCCAAGGTTCGTCTGACGAACGGCTTCGAAGTCATTTCGTACATCGGTGGTGAAGGCCACAACCTGCAGGAGCACTCGGTCGTGCTGATTCGCGGCGGCCGTGTGAAGGACTTGCCGGGTGTGCGTTACCACATGGTTCGCGGCTCGCTGGATACCCAGGGCGTCAAGGATCGTAAGCAAGCTCGCTCGAAGTACGGTGCGAAGCGTGCCAAGGCTGGCAAGTAATAGCCGGTCGAGCAGTAACAGGTCGCTCGCAAGAGCGGTTTAGCGGTGGTGCCGGATAGCCGGTGCTGTCGAGTAAGTGGTCACCCGACCAGGCTGGTAAGTCGTAATGGATGAATCGGGTTAGTTGGTGGCCGCGGGGTGAGTGCAGGAAGCACCGCTCCAACTGAAAAGTTAAAGGAAGAAACATGCCGCGTCGTCGCGAAGTCCCCAAGCGGGAAGTGTTGCCGGATCCGAAGTTCGGTAACGTTGATGTTGCAAAATTCATGAACGTGCTGATGCTCTCTGGCAAGAAGTCGGTTGCCGAGCGCATCGTGTACGGCGCTTTCGAACAGATCCAGACCAAGGGTGGCAAGGACCCGCTGGAAGTGTTCACGGTAGCGCTCAACAACGTGAAGCCGGTGGTCGAAGTGAAGAGCCGTCGCGTTGGTGGTGCGAACTATCAGGTTCCGGTCGAAGTGCGTCCGTCGCGTCGTATGGCATTGGCGATGCGTTGGCTGCGTGAAGCCGCGAAGAAGCGCAGCGAGAAGTCGATGGCTCTGCGTCTGGCTGGTGAACTCTCCGAAGCGGCTGAAGGCCGTGGCGGCGCGATGAAGAAGCGCGACGAAGTTCACCGGATGGCAGAAGCCAACAAGGCGTTCTCGCATTTCCGTTTCTAAGCGCCCTCCCCGGGTCAGCAGTAAAGCGGAAAGAAATTCCGGGCGGGTGCGCTTTTAAAGCGCCTCGCCCGTTTGTGTTAGGGCGCGATGGACTGGTTTCCATCGTGTCATCCCAATAGAGGATCAAAGTGGCTCGCAAGACTCCTATCGAGCGCTACCGCAACATCGGTATTAGCGCTCACATCGACGCCGGCAAGACGACGACGACCGAGCGCATCCTGTTCTATACCGGCGTGAACCACAAGATCGGTGAAGTGCACGACGGCGCTGCAACCATGGACTGGATGGAGCAGGAACAGGAACGTGGTATTACCATCACGTCCGCTGCTACGACGGCGTTCTGGAAGGGCATGGCGGGCGACCGCGCTGAACACCGCATCAACATCATCGACACCCCGGGCCACGTCGACTTCACGATTGAAGTTGAGCGCTCGATGCGCGTGCTCGACGGTGCGTGCATGGTCTACTGCGCCGTGGGCGGCGTGCAGCCGCAGTCGGAAACGGTGTGGCGCCAGGCGAACAAGTACAAGGTTCCCCGACTCGCGTTCATCAACAAGATGGACCGTACCGGCGCGAACTTCTTCAAGGTCTACGACCAGCTCAAGCTGCGTCTGAAGGCGAACCCGGTTCCCGTCGTCGTGCCGATCGGCGCGGAAGAGAACTTCACGGGCGTCGTCGATCTGATGAAGATGAAGGCGATCATTTGGGACGACGCGTCGCAAGGCACCAAGTTCTCGTACGAAGACATCCCGGCTGAGCTGGTTGATTCGTGCAACGAATGGCGCGAAAAGATGATCGAAGCCGCGGCTGAATCGAGCGAAGACTTGATGAACAAGTACCTCGAAGAAGGCGAGCTGACGGAAGCGGAAATCATCAAGGGTCTGCGCGACCGTACGATCGCTTGCGAAATCCAGCCGATGCTGTGCGGCACCGCGTTCAAGAACAAGGGCGTGCAACGCATGCTGGACGCTGTTCTGGACTTCCTGCCGTCGCCGATCGACATTCCGCCGGTTACGGGCGAACTGGAAAACGGTGAGAAGGGTGAGCGCCGCGCATCCGACGACGAGAAGTTCTCGTCGCTGGCATTCAAGATCATGACCGACCCGTTCGTTGGTCAGCTGATCTTCTTCCGCGTTTATTCGGGCGTGGTGAATTCGGGCGACACGGTGCTGAACGCGACGAAGGACAAGAAGGAACGTCTGGGTCGTATTCTGCAGATGCACGCGAATCAGCGCGAAGAAATCAAGGAAGTGCGCGCTGGTGACATCGCTGCAGCGGTTGGTCTGAAAGAAGCCACGACCGGCGACACGCTGTGCGATCCGCAACACCCGATCGTGCTCGAGCGCATGATTTTCCCGGAGCCGGTGATTTCGCAGGCTGTTGAGCCGAAGACGAAGCCCGACCAGGAAAAGATGGGTCTGGCGCTCAACCGTCTGGCTCAGGAAGATCCGTCGTTCCGCGTTCAAACGGACGAAGAATCGGGCCAAACCATTATTTCGGGCATGGGCGAACTCCACCTCGAAATTCTGGTTGACCGTATGAAGCGCGAATTCGGCGTGGAAGCAACGGTCGGCAAGCCGCAAGTTGCTTATCGCGAAACGATTCGCGGCAAGGCGGAAGACGTTGACGGCAAGTTCGTCAAGCAGTCGGGTGGTCGCGGCCAGTACGGCCACGCGGTCATCACGCTCGAGCCGAATGAGCAAGGCAAGGGCTACGAGTTCCTCGACGAGATCAAGGGTGGCGTGATTCCGCGTGAATACATCCCCGCGGTCGACAAGGGTATCCAGGAAACGCTGAAGGCCGGCGTGCTGGCAGGCTTCCCGGTCGTCGACGTCAAGGTTCACCTGACGTTCGGTTCGTACCACGACGTTGACTCGAACGAAAATGCGTTCCGCATGGCTGGTTCGATGGCGTTCAAGGAAGCAATGCGCAAGGCGAGCCCGGTTATCCTCGAGCCGATGATGGCCGTGGAAGTCGAAACGCCTGAAGACTACATGGGCAACGTGATGGGCGACCTGTCGGGCCGTCGCGGTATCGTTCAGGGTATGGACGATATGGTCGGTGGTGGCAAGATCGTCCGCGCCGAAGTGCCGCTGTCGGAGATGTTTGGCTACTCGACGTCGCTGCGCTCGCTGACGCAAGGCCGCGCAACGTACACGATGGAATTCAAGCACTACGCAGAAGCACCGCGTAACGTGTCGGAAGCGATCATCAACGCGAAGTCGAAGTAAGACCTCGCATAGTCATTCATCGAACAAACTTTTTTGAAAGAAGAGAAACATGGCTAAAGGTAAATTCGAACGGACCAAGCCGCACGTGAACGTCGGCACGATCGGTCACGTTGACCACGGCAAGACCACGCTGACGGCAGCGATCACGACGGTGCTGACCGCCAAGTTCGGCGGCGAAGCAAAGGCTTATGACCAGATCGACGCAGCGCCGGAAGAAAAGGCGCGCGGCATCACGATCAATACGGCACACGTCGAGTACGAAACGGCTAACCGCCACTACGCCCACGTCGACTGCCCGGGCCACGCTGACTATGTGAAGAACATGATCACGGGCGCAGCGCAGATGGACGGCGCGATCCTGGTGTGCTCGGCTGCAGACGGCCCGATGCCGCAAACGCGTGAGCACATCCTGCTGGCGCGTCAGGTTGGCGTTCCGTACATCATCGTGTTCCTGAACAAGTGCGACATGGTGGACGACGCTGAGCTGCTGGAACTCGTCGAAATGGAAGTGCGCGAACTTCTGTCGAAGTACGACTTCCCGGGCGACGACACGCCGATCATCAAGGGTTCGGCGAAGCTGGCTCTGGAAGGCGACAAGGGCGAGCTGGGCGAAGTGGCGATCATGAACCTGGCCGACGCGCTGGACACGTACATCCCGACGCCGGAGCGCGCAGTTGACGGCGCGTTCCTGATGCCGGTGGAAGACGTGTTCTCGATCTCGGGTCGTGGCACGGTGGTGACGGGTCGCGTTGAGCGCGGCATCGTCAAGGTCGGCGAAGAAATCGAAATCGTCGGTATCAAGCCGACGGTGAAGACGACGTGCACGGGCGTGGAAATGTTTCGCAAGCTGCTCGACCAGGGTCAGGCAGGCGACAACGTTGGTATCCTGCTGCGCGGCACGAAGCGTGAAGACGTGGAGCGTGGCCAGGTTCTGGCGAAGCCGGGTTCGATCACGCCGCACACGCACTTCACGGCTGAAGTGTACGTGCTGAGCAAGGACGAAGGCGGCCGTCACACGCCGTTCTTCAACAACTACCGTCCGCAGTTCTACTTCCGTACGACGGACGTGACGGGCTCGATCGAGCTGCCGAAGGACAAGGAAATGGTGATGCCGGGCGACAACGTGTCGATCACGGTCAAGCTGATCGCGCCGATCGCCATGGAAGAAGGTCTGCGCTTCGCAATCCGCGAAGGTGGCCGTACCGTCGGCGCAGGTGTCGTTGCCAAGATCATCGAGTAAAATCGAGGATTGCTGTAGAAACACGCAGTGCCCGGGTCCGGGCGCTCGCTCTCAGTGAGTGTCCGGACCTACGTTCTTTTCTAATCGGCGGTGCAATATCGCCTCGCTCTTTCCAAGGAATTCGTCATGCAAAACCAGAAAATCCGCATTCGCCTGAAAGCTTTCGACTACCGTCTGATCGACCAATCGGCAGCCGAAATCGTCGACACGGCGAAGCGGACTGGCGCAATCGTCCGTGGTCCGGTGCCCCTCCCGACGCGTATCCAGCGTTTCGACATCCTGCGTTCGCCGCACGTCAACAAGACGTCGCGCGATCAGCTCGAAATCCGTACGCACCAACGCCTGATGGACATCGTCGATCCGACGGACAAGACCGTCGACGCGCTGATGAAGCTGGATCTGCCGGCTGGCGTGGACGTCGAAATCAAGCTGCAGTAAGGCCTTCAGGCGACATCCAAACTTTCGGATGTCGCTAAGTCTTTGATTGCTTGCAGAAAACGAAAAGCCTCGCTATAATGCAAGGCTTTTCGCGCATTTGCGTAAAAAAGCCGCTGCGTTTCGCCTCTGAAGCGCGCGGCATTTTGTAAATTAGCCCCGACCAATCGCAGTCGGGAATGGAGAAAACGATGAGCCTTGGACTCGTAGGTCGCAAGGTTGGCATGACCCGTATCTTCACGGCTGATGGGGATTCGATCCCTGTTACCGTGTTGGACGTGTCCGACAACCGCGTGACGCAGATCAAGACTGTTGAAACCGACGGCTACACGGCCGTTCAGGTTGCCTTCGGTACGCGCCGTGCATCGCGTGTGACGAAGCCGCTGGCAGGTCATCTCGCCAAAGCTGGCGTTCAAGCCGGTGAAATCCTCAAGGAATTCCAGATCGACGCCGCTAAGGCCGCCGAACTGTCGAATGGCGCCGTAGTTGGTGTGGATCTCTTCGAAGTGGGCCAGAAGGTCGACGTGCAAGGCACCTCGATCGGTAAGGGCTACGCCGGTACCATCAAGCGTTATAACTTCGCTTCGGGTCGTGCATCGCACGGTAACTCGCGTTCGCACAACGTGCCGGGTTCGATCGGTATGGCGCAGGATCCGGGTCGTGTTTTCCCGGGTAAGCGCATGACGGGTCACATGGGTGATGAGACCGTGACCGTGCAAAACCTCGAAATCGCACGTATCGACGCAGACCGCAAGTTGCTGCTGGTCAAGGGTGCTGTTCCGGGTGCGAAGGGCGGCAAGGTGTTCGTGACGCCGGCTGTCAAGACGCGTGCCGTGAAAGGAGCGAAATAATGGAACTTAAGCTCCTGAACGCCAACGGTCAGGAAGGCGCAGCAGTTAACGCGTCGGACGTCGTGTTCGGCCGTGACTACAACGAAGCCCTGATCCACCAGATCGTCGTCGCTTATCAAGCGAACGCACGTAGCGGCAACCGCGCTCAGAAGGATCGTGAGCAGGTCAAGCACACCACGAAGAAGCCGTGGCGCCAGAAAGGTACGGGCCGTGCTCGTGCCGGTATGTCGTCGAGCCCGTTGTGGCGTGGCGGTGGTCGTATCTTCCCGAATTCGCCGGAAGAAAATTTCTCGCACAAGGTCAACAAGAAGATGCATCGCGCAGGTCTCTGCTCGATCTTCTCGCAGCTGGCCCGCGAAGGCCGCATCGCGGTTGTCGACGAGCTGACGCTCGAAGCGCCGAAGACGAAGCTGCTGGCCGAAAAGTTCAAGGCAATGGGTCTCGATTCCGTGCTGGTCATCACTGACACGGTTGACGAAAACCTGTACCTCGCGTCGCGCAATCTGGCCCACGTGGCCGTTGTCGAGCCGCGTTACGCCGACCCCCTCTCGCTGATCTACTTCAAGAAAGTACTGATCACGAAGGCTGCGGTCGCCCAGATCGAGGAGTTGCTGTCATGAGCGAAGTTCGCAAAAACGATCATCGTTTGATGCAAGTTCTGCTCGCGCCGGTGATCTCCGAAAAGGCGACCCTGGTGGCTGACAAGAACGAGCAAGTCGTGTTCGAAGTTGCGCCGGACGCTACGAAGCAGGAAGTGAAGGCTGCTGTCGAGCTGCTGTTCAAGGTGGAAGTCAATTCCGTCAACGTGCTGGTCCAGAAGGGCAAAGCCAAGCGCTTTGGCCGTTTCATGGGTAAGCGCAAGGACGTGAAGAAGGCGTACGTTTGCCTGAAGCCCGGCCAGGAAATCAACTTTGAAGCGGAGGCCAAGTAATCATGGCAATCGTGAAAGTTAAGCCGACTTCGCCGGGTCGCCGCGCGATGGTCAAGGTGGTCAACAAGGATCTGCACAAGGGCAAGCCGTTCGCAGCGCTGCTCGACACGCAGAGCTCGACCGCCGGCCGTAACAACAACGGCCACATCACCACGCGTCACAAGGGTGGTGGTCACAAGCATCACTATCGTATCGTCGACTTCCGTCGCACGAAGGATGGTATTCCGGCAAAGGTTGAACGCCTCGAATACGATCCGAACCGTAGCGCAAACATCGCGCTGGTCGTGTACGCAGACGGCGAGCGCCGTTACATCATCGCTCCGAAGGGCGTGACGGTTGGTACGCAACTGATGTCGGGTTCGGAAGCTCCGATCCGCGCAGGTAACACGCTGCCGATCCGTAACATCCCGGTCGGTACGACGATTCACTGCATCGAGATGCTGCCGGGCAAGGGCGCGCAAATGGCGCGTTCGGCTGGTACGTCGGCAATGCTGCTGGCTCGTGAAGGCGTGTACGCACAGGTTCGTCTGCGTTCGGGCGAAATCCGCCGCGTTCACGTCGAGTGCCGCGCGACGATCGGTGAAGTGGGCAACGAAGAGCATAGCCTCCGTCAAATCGGTAAGGCTGGCGCGAACCGCTGGCGCGGTATCCGCCCGACGGTGCGTGGCGTTGTTATGAACCCGGTCGATCACCCGCACGGTGGTGGTGAAGGCAAGACGGCTGCAGGTCGCGATCCGGTGAGCCCGTGGGGCACGCCGACGAAGGGTTATCGCACCCGTAGCAACAAGCGCACGACGAGCATGATCGTCCAGCGCCGTCACAAGCGTTAAGGAGTAGGCAATGGCACGTTCTATTAAAAAAGGTCCGTTCTGCGACGCCCATTTGCTGAAGAAAGTTGAGGCGGCTGCAGCATCGCGCGACAAGAAGCCAATCAAGACCTGGTCGCGTCGCTCGACGATCCTGCCGGACTTCATCGGTCTGACGATCGCTGTTCACAACGGCCGTCAACACGTTCCGGTGTACGTCACGGAAAACATGGTCGGCCATAAGCTTGGCGAGTTCGCACTGACCCGTACGTTCAAGGGTCACGCGGCCGACAAGAAGGCCAAGAAATAAGGGGCAATCAAGATGGAAGTGAAAGCAATTCATCGCGGTGCCCGCATCTCGGCGCAGAAGACGCGCCTTGTGGCTGACCAGATTCGTGGTTTGCCGGTCGACAAGGCGCTGAACGTTCTGACGTTCTCGCCGAAGAAGGCGGCGGGTATCGTTAAGAAGGTCGTGCTGTCTGCGATCGCGAATGCGGAGCACAACGAAGGCGCCGATATCGACGAGCTCAAGATCAAGAGCATCTACGTCGACAAGGCTGCTTCGCTGAAGCGTTTTACCGCGCGCGCAAAGGGTCGCGGTAACCGCATCGAGAAGCAATCCTGTCACATCACTGTGACGGTCGGGAATTAAGGAGCCATACGATGGGACAGAAAATTCATCCGACTGGCTTCCGTTTGGCCGTCAGCCGCAATTGGGCTTCGCGTTGGTACGCGAACAACAACAATTTCGCGGCGATGTTGCAGGAAGACATCGGTGTTCGTGAATACCTGAAGAAGAAGCTGAAGAACGCGTCCGTCGGCCGCGTTGTGATCGAGCGTCCTGCAAAGAACGCACGTATCACGATTTTCAGCTCGCGTCCGGGTGTCGTGATCGGCAAGAAGGGTGAAGACATCGAACTGCTGAAGTCCGAGCTGCAAAAGCGCATGGGCGTTCCGGTTCACGTCAACATCGAAGAAATTCGCAAGCCGGAAACGGATGCGCAGCTGATCGCTGATTCGATCACGCAACAGCTCGAGCGCCGGATCATGTTCCGTCGCGCGATGAAGCGTGCAATGCAAAACGCGATGCGTCTGGGTGCTCAAGGCATCAAGATCATGAGCGCTGGCCGTCTGAACGGCATCGAAATCGCTCGTACGGAATGGTATCGCGAAGGTCGCGTGCCCCTTCATACGCTGCGCGCCGACATCGACTACGCAACTTCGGAAGCGAAGACGACGTACGGCATCATCGGCGTGAAGGTGTGGGTCTACAAGGGCGACACGCTCGGCCGCAACGACGCTCCGGTGGTTGAAGAAGTCGCCGAAGAAAAGCGTCCGCGCCGCAACGCACGCCCGGGCGACCGCCGCCCGCGTCGCGATGGTGAAGGTGCACCGGCAGGTGCTCGCCGTGGTGCTCCGCGCCGCGGTGGTGCCGGCGACGGTAAGACTGGAGAATAACGATGCTGCAACCGAAACGCAGGAAGTATCGCAAAGAGCAGAAGGGTCGTAACACGGGCGTCGCAACGCGTGGTAACGCGGTGTCGTTCGGCGAATACGGCCTGAAGGCTATCGGTCGCGGCCGCCTGACCGCGCGTCAGATTGAAGCAGCGCGTCGTGCAATGACGCGTCACATCAAGCGTGGCGGCCGTATCTGGATTCGCATTTTCCCGGACAAGCCGATCTCGCAAAAGCCGGCTGAAGTGCGGATGGGTAACGGTAAGGGTAACCCTGAGTACTACGTCGCTGAGATTCAACCGGGCAAGATGCTGTACGAAATGGACGGTGTGACCGAAGAACTGGCACGTGAAGCGTTCCGTCTGGCTGCAGCGAAGCTGCCGCTGAAGACGACGTTCATGGTTCGCCAGCTCGGCGCCTAAGGAGTGAATGATGAAGGCATCCGAACTTCACCAGAAAGATCAGGCCGCGCTCAACAAGGAGCTGTCGGACCTGTTGAAGGCGCAATTCGGCCTGCGCATGCAACTCGCGACCCAGCAGCTCACGAACACGAGCCAGCTGAAGAAGGTTCGTCGCGACATCGCACGTGTGCGGACCGTCCTGACTGAGAAGGCGAACCAGAAATGAACGATAGCGTAAAAACCTCGCTCAAGCGGACGCTGGTCGGCAAGGTCGTCAGCAACAAGATGGACAAGACGGTTACCGTGCTGGTCGAGCACCGCGTGAAGCACCCGATCTACGGCAAGTACGTCGTACGTTCGAAGAAGTACCACGCTCACGACGAAGCGAACACGTATAACGAGGGCGACCTCGTTGAAATCCAGGAAACTCGTCCGGTGTCGAAGACGAAGGCTTGGGCCGTGTCGCGTCTGATCGAAGCTGCTCGCATCATCTAAAGCGGCTGAGCTGTAAGAAGTAGTTGAAATCGCAGTAGATTTCGCTTGCAAGACCGAGATTATTTGTTATAATCTCGGTCTTCCCTCTTTGTGGGAGCCCCATCGCGGGCGAAGTCGTAGGTGGGGGAAGCGACTAGGGCGCCAGTCCTTGTCGACAGATTCACCGGATTGCGATGGCGGGTTTCGTTTGCCGTCGCTGCTGTTCATACCCAAGCAGCCGATTGGCTGACGGGACCAAGACTGACCGAATGCATCATGGTGGTGTGTTCGGATTAAGTTGGGAAAGATAAACCATGATCCAGACCGAAACTCGGCTAGAAGTGGCCGACAACACGGGTGCGCGTGAAGTCATGTGCATCAAGGTGCTCGGCGGCTCGAAGCGTCGTTATGCCAACATCGGCGACATCATCAAGGTGACCGTCAAAGAGGCAACGCCGCGCGGGCGCGTGAAGAAAGGCGAAATCTATAACGCCGTGGTGGTTCGTACCGCCAAGGGTGTTCGTCGTCAAGACGGCTCGCTGATCAAGTTCGATGGCAACGCAGCCGTGCTTTTGAATACCAAGCTTGAGCCTATCGGCACCCGTATTTTCGGGCCGGTTACGCGTGAGCTGCGCAGCGAACGTTTCATGAAGATCGTTTCGCTCGCGCCGGAAGTGCTGTAAGGAGCCGAGATGAACAAGATTCGCAAGGGTGACGAAGTCATCGTCATCACCGGCAAGGACAAGGGCAAGCGCGGTGTCGTGCTGGCTGTTGCTGAAGACCGCGTGACTGTCGAAGGCCTCAATATCGCCAAGAAGCATGTGAAGCCGAACCCGATGAAGGGTACGACGGGCGGCGTGGAAGCGAAGGCAATGCCGTTGCAGATTTCGAACGTCGCTCTCGTCGACGCGAATGGCAAGCCGTCGCGTGTCGGCATCAAGGTCGAAGGGGACAAGAAGGTCCGTTTCCTGAAGACGACCGGTGCTGTGCTGGCCTGACGCTGCGGAGTAAAAAATGGCACGTTTGCAAGAATTTTATAAAGAGAAGGTTGTTCCCGGCCTGATCGAGAAGTTCGGTTACAAGTCCGTGATGGAAGTGCCGCGCATCACCAAGATCACCCTGAACATGGGTCTTGGCGAAGCCGTCGCTGACAAGAAGATCATCGAGAACGCCGTTGGCGATCTGACGAAGATCGCGGGCCAGAAGCCGGTGATCACGAAGGCACGCAAGGCAATCGCGGGCTTCAAGATCCGTCAGGGTTATCCGATCGGTGCAATGGTCACGCTTCGTGGCCAGGCAATGTACGAATTCCTGGACCGTTTCGTGACGGTTGCGCTCCCGCGTGTGCGTGACTTCCGTGGCGTGTCTGGCCGTGCATTCGACGGTCGTGGCAACTACAACATCGGTGTGAAAGAGCAGATCATTTTCCCCGAAATTGACTACGACAAAATCGACGCGCTGCGTGGGCTGAATATCAGCATCACGACAACTGCGAAGACTGACGACGAAGCAAAGGCACTGCTCGCCAGCTTCAAGTTCCCGTTCAGAAACTGAGGTTACCGTGGCTAAACTGGCACTGATCGAACGTGAAAAGAAGCGTGCGCGCCTGGCTGCCAAGTTCGCACCGAAGCGTGCTGAGCTGAAGGCGGTCATCGACGACCAAAGCAAGTCGGAAGAAGAGCGCTATGCGGCTCGTCTGGAGCTGCAGCAACTGCCGCGTAATTCGAACCCGACCCGTAAGCGCAATCGTTGCGCGATCACAGGTCGTCCGCGTGGCACGTTCCGTAAATTCGGGCTGGCGCGTAACAAGATTCGTGAAATCGCGTTCCGCGGCGAGATCCCTGGCCTGACCAAGGCGAGCTGGTAATAGGAGAAACATAAATGAGCATGAGTGATCCTATCGCCGATATGCTGACTCGCATCCGCAACGCGCAGATGGTTGAGAAGGTTTCGGTGACGATGCCCTCGTCGAAAGTGAAGGTTGCGATCGCGCAAGTCCTGAAGGATGAAGGCTATATCGACGATTTCGCAGTGAAGGCTGAAGGTGCGAAGTCGGAATTGAACATCGCGTTGAAGTACTACGCTGGCCGTCCGGTTATCGAGCGCCTCGAGCGCGTTTCGAAGCCTGGTCTGCGCGTGTACCGCGGCCGCAACGACATTCCGCAGGTGATGAATGGCCTGGGCGTTGCGATCGTTTCGACGCCGAAGGGTGTGATGACTGACCGCAAGGCGCGCGCTACGGGCGTCGGCGGCGAAGTCATCTGCTACGTCGCTTAAAGCCGAAGGGAGAAGAAACATGTCTCGAGTAGGTAAAAGCCCGATCGCGCTGCAAGGCGCAGAAGTGGCCCTGAGCGACGAACGCATTACCGTCAAGGGCCCGCTGGGTTCGATTTCGCAAAATGCGAATCGCCTGGTGAAAGTGGTGAACGACAACGGCACGCTGAAGTTCGAGCCGGTTGACGAAAGCCGCGAAGCAAATGCGATGTCGGGCACGATGCGCGCGCTGGTCGCGAACATGGTGCAAGGCGTGACCAAGGGTTTCGAGCGCAAGCTGACGCTGGTTGGCGTTGGTTATCGTGCGCAAGCGCAAGGCGACAAGCTGAATCTGTCGCTGGGTTTCTCGCACCCCGTGGTGCACCAGATGCCGGAAGGCGTCAAGGCTGAAACCCCGTCGCAAACCGAAATCGTGATCAAGGGGATCGACAAACAGAAAGTTGGCCAGGTCGCTGCAGAAGTGCGCGGCTACCGTCCGCCGGAGCCCTATAAGGGCAAGGGCGTGCGCTATGCCAACGAGGTTGTGATCCTCAAAGAAACGAAGAAGAAGTAAGGGTGCGCAATCATGGATAAGACTCAATCTCGCCTGCGCCGCGCTCGTCAGACGCGGATCAAGATCGCTGAGCTGCAAGTCGCGCGTCTGGCCGTGCATCGCACGAACACGCACATCTATGCGCAAGTGTTCTCGCCGTGCGGCACCAAGGTGCTCGCAAGCGCATCGACGCTCGAAGCCGAAGTGCGTGCGCAACTGGCCGACCAGTCGGGCAAGGGCGGCAACGTTGCTGCTGCGACCCTGATCGGCAAGCGCATTGCAGAAAAGGCTAAGGCTGCCGGCATCGAATCCGTCGCCTTTGACCGCTCGGGTTTCCGCTACCACGGCCGCGTGAAGGCGCTGGCTGATGCGGCGCGCGAAGCCGGGCTCAAGTTCTAAGGAAGGAATTCGTCATGGCAAAGATGCAAGCGAAAGTTCAGGCTGACGAACGCGACGACGGCCTTCGCGAAAAGATGATTTCGGTCAATCGCGTGACCAAGGTCGTGAAGGGTGGCCGTATTCTCGGCTTCGCCGCACTGACCGTGGTTGGCGACGGTGATGGCCGCGTCGGCATGGGCAAGGGCAAGGCTAAGGAAGTTCCGGTTGCTGTTCAAAAGGCAATGGAACAAGCCCGCCGCAACATGTTCAAGGTGCCGCTCAAGAACGGTACGCTGCAACACGAAGTGCACGGCAAGCACGGCGCATCGACGGTTCTCCTCGCTCCGGCGAAGGACGGTACCGGCGTGATCGCTGGCGGTCCGATGCGCGCTGTGTTCGACGTGATGGGCGTGCAAAACGTTGTGGCCAAGAGCCACGGTTCGACGAACCCGTACAACCTCGTTCGTGCGACGCTGGACGGTCTGCGCAAGCAGTCGACGCCGGCTGACATCGCGGCGAAGCGTGGTAAGTCCGTCGAAGACATTCTGGGCTAAGGTGGTCACCATGTCTGAAAAAACTGTCAAGGTTCAGCTCGTCAAGAGCCTGATTGGGACCCGCGAATCGCACCGCGCTACGGTGCGCGGTCTCGGCCTGCGCCGTCTGAACTCGGTTAGCGAGCTGCAGGACACGCCGGCTGTGCGCGGCATGATCAACAAGGTCTCGTACCTCGTTAAGGTCATCGGCTAAGCGGCCGTTCGGGCACTCAAGGAGTTGATAATGGAATTGAATAACCTGAAGCCGGCTGAAGGCGCGAAGCACGCAAAGCGTCGCGTTGGTCGCGGCATCGGCTCCGGCCTCGGCAAGACCGCTGGCCGTGGTCACAAGGGTCAGAAATCGCGTTCGGGTGGCTTTCACAAGGTTGGCTTCGAAGGCGGTCAAATGCCGCTGCAACGTCGCCTGCCGAAGCGTGGTTTCACGTCGCTGACGAAGGAATTCGTTGGTGAAGTGCGACTCGGTGATCTGGAAAAGCTGCCGGTCGACGAAATCGATCTGTTGGCACTGAAGCAAGCCGGTCTGATCGGTGAGTTGATGACCAGCGCGAAGATCATTGCGACGGGCGAGCTCAAGCGCAAGATCGTTGTGAAGGGTCTGGGTGCGACGAAGGGCGCGCGCGCTGCGATCGAAGCAGCTGGCGGTTCTTTCGCCGAGTAACGTGCAAGTCGTTTGCCGTCACTAGCATTTGCATCGGAGAAGGTACTTGGCTAACAGCCCGAGTCTCGCAAAACCCGGTCGAAGCGCGGCGAAGTTTGGCGATCTGCGTCGGCGTGCAGTATTCCTGCTGCTGGCGCTGGTCGTCTACCGAATTGGCGCGCATATTCCGGTGCCGGGTATCGACCCGGACCAACTGGCGAAGTTATTCCAAAGCCAGTCGGGCGGCATCCTTGGCATGTTCAACATGTTCTCGGGTGGCGCACTTTCGCGGTTCACGATTTTCGCGCTTGGGATCATGCCGTATATCTCGGCGTCGATCATCATGCAGTTGCTGGCGATCGTCTCGCCGCAGCTCGAAGCGCTGAAGAAGGAAGGGCAGGCAGGTCAACGGAAGATTACGCAGTACACGCGTGTCTTTACGGTGGTTCTGGCAACGTTCCAGGCATTCGGTATTGCTGTCGCGCTGGAAAATCAGCCGGCGCTGGTGATCGATCCTGGCATGGTCTTCCGGCTGACGACGGTTGTGACGCTCGTGACCGGCACGATGTTCCTGATGTGGCTTGGTGAGCAGATTACGGAACGCGGTCTGGGTAACGGCATTTCGATCATTATTTTCGGCGGTATCGCAGCGGGTTTCCCGAATGCGATTGGTGGTCTCTTTGAACTGGTTCGCACCGGCTCGATGAGCATCATTTCCGCGATTATCGTGGTCGCGTTGATTGCTGCGGTAACGTATCTGGTGGTGTTCATCGAACGCGGCCAGCGCAAGATTCTTGTGAACTACGCGAAGCGGCAGGTCGGCAACAAGATTTACGGTGGACAGTCGTCGCATCTGCCGTTGAAGCTGAACATGTCGGGCGTGATTCCGCCGATCTTCGCATCGTCGATCATCCTGTTCCCGGCAACTATCCTGAACTGGTTCAGTTCGGGGTCGCGGACTGGTTGGTTCGCGGACACGCTGCACAACGTGGCCGAAGCGCTCAAGCCCGGTCAGCCCGTGTACGTGTTGCTGTACGCGTTGGCGATCGTGTTCTTCTGCTTCTTCTACACCGCGTTGGTGTTCAACAGCAGGGAGACGGCCGACAACCTGAAGAAGAGTGGTGCATTCGTCCCGGGTATTCGTCCGGGTGACCAGACGGCACGCTATATCGACCGCATCCTGACGCGTTTGACGTTGGCCGGTGCGATCTACATCGTGTTCGTTTGCTTGCTGCCCGAGTTTCTGGTGCTGCGCTGGAATGTGCCGTTTTATTTTGGTGGAACGTCGCTGCTGATCATTGTCGTCGTCACAATGGACTTCATGGCGCAGGTGCAGTCGTACGTTATGTCGCAACAGTATGAGTCGCTGCTGAAGAAGGCAAACTTCAAGGGCGGCGGCGTCCCGATGCGTTGAAAGGACTTATGGCCAAAGACGATGTAATCCAGATGCAAGGCGAGGTTATTGAAAACCTTCCCAATGCTACCTTCCGGGTGAAGCTGGAAAACGGCCATGTCGTATTGGGACACATATCCGGCAAGATGCGGATGCACTACATCCGTATCCTTCCGGGCGACAAGGTGACGGTTGAATTGACGCCTTACGATCTGTCGCGTGCGCGGATCGTGTTCCGGGCGAAGTGATTTGAAAAAAGGGTAATATCATGAAAGTGATGGCATCGGTTAAGCGCATTTGCCGCAATTGCAAGATCATCAAGCGCAAGGGCGTCGTTCGCGTGATTTGCAGTTCCGATCCGCGCCACAAGCAGCGTCAAGGCTGAACGCCGCGCTTTTGTTTGCGCTTTTTGTTTGAGGAAAAACAATGGCTCGTATCGCAGGGGTTAATATCCCGAACCACCAGCACACTGAAATCGGCCTGACGGCAATTTACGGTGTTGGCCGCACGCGCTCGCGCGACATTTGCGTCGCTGCTGGTGTGGCATTTTCGAAGAAGGTTAAGGACCTGACCGACGCAGACCTCGAAAAGCTGCGTGAAGAAGTCGGCAAGTTCATCGTTGAAGGCGATCTGCGCCGTGAAACGACGATGAATATCAAGCGCCTGATGGATCTGGGTTGCTACCGTGGCGTTCGCCATCGCAAGGGCCTGCCCCTGCGTGGTCAACGTACGCGTACGAATGCCCGTACGCGCAAGGGTCCGCGTCGTGCAGCGCAATCGCTGAAGAAGTAAGCGGAACTGACAGTTACAGGAAAACGTAATGGCTAAGGCTTCGAACAACTCCGCGGCGCAACGCGTTCGCAAGAAGGTCAAGAAGAACGTCGCCGAGGGCGTGGTTCACGTTCACGCGTCGTTCAACAACACCATCATCACGATCACCGATCGTCAAGGCAATGCACTGGCCTGGGCAACGTCGGGTGGTCAGGGCTTCAAGGGTTCGCGTAAATCGACCCCGTTTGCAGCTCAGGTCGCAGCTGAATCGGCTGGCCGCGTGGCGATGGAATACGGCGTGAAGAACCTCGAAGTGCGGATCAAGGGCCCCGGTCCTGGCCGTGAGTCCGCGGTGCGCGCGCTGCATGGTCTTGGTATCAAGATCACCGCGATCTCCGACGTGACGCCGGTTCCGCACAACGGCTGCCGTCCGCCGAAGCGTCGTCGTATCTAAGACGCTTGCTCCGCTTGCGCCTGTTGCCGCTAACGGCGGTAGCAGGCTGCTTGCGTTATTGAATTGACTAAGCCCACCGTTCGACCCAAAGGGTTCGGACTAGCGTGAATGCAAATTCACGTGATCAATCATAGAAGGAATGCAAAGTGGCACGCTATATCGGCCCTAAAGCCAAGCTGTCTCGCCGTGAAGGCACCGATCTCTTCCTGAAGAGCGCACGTCGTTCGCTCGCTGACAAGTGCAAGCTTGACAGCAAGCCGGGTCAACATGGCCGCACCTCGGGCGCACGTACGTCCGACTACGGCACGCAGCTGCGCGAAAAGCAAAAAGTGAAGCGCATCTACGGCGTGCTGGAGCGTCAGTTCCGCCGTTACTTCGCTGAAGCCGACCGTCGCAAGGGCAACACGGGTGAAAACCTGCTGAAGCTGCTGGAGTCGCGTCTCGACAACGTCGTGTATCGCATGGGCTTCGGCTCGACGCGCGCTGAAGCGCGTCAGCTCGTGAGCCACAAGGCAATTACGGTGAACGGCGTCGTTGCGAACATCCCGTCGCTGCAAGTCAAGGCTGGCGACGTGATTGCCGTGCGCGAACAGTCGAAGAAGCAGGCTCGTATTCTCGAAGCGCTGTCGCTCGCCGAACAAGGCGGTATGCCGCAGTGGGTTGCTGTCGATTCGAAGAAGTTCGAAGGCACGTTCAAGGCAATGCCGGAACGCAGCGACATCGCTGGCGACATCAACGAAAGCCTGATCGTCGAATTGTATTCGCGCTAATCGGATTAACGGCCGAGGTTCCCCGATTGCGTTAGGCAAGGGGATACCTCGGCTGTTTATTTTCAGGTTGTTACCGGTCAGCCTTATCGGTGTAACGAGCCGAGGGTATTGAAAAGGAAAACCTATGCAAACCAGTTTGTTGAAGCCCAAGATCATCGCTGTTGAATCGCTTGGCGAGAGCCACGCGAAAGTGGTCATGGAACCGTTTGAACGCGGTTATGGCCACACCTTGGGTAACGCGCTTCGGCGCGTGCTGCTGTCGTCGATGGTCGGCTACGCGCCGACCGAAGTGACGATCGCAGGCGTCGTGCACGAGTACTCGACGCTCGATGGTGTGCAAGAGGACGTGGTCAACCTGTTGTTGAACCTGAAGGGCGTGGTGTTCAAGCTGCACAACCGTGACGAAGTGACGGTTACGCTGCGCAAGGAAGGCGAAGGCGTCGTGACGGCTGGCGATATCGAGCTCGCGCACGACTGCGAAGTGATCAACCCTGATCACGTGATCGCGCATCTGTCGAAGGGCGGCAAGCTTGACGTGCAGATCAAGGTCGAAAAGGGCCGCGGCTATGTGCCGGGCAACGTGCGTCGTTACGGCGAAGAGTCGGCCAAGATCATCGGCCGTATCGTGCTGGACGCGTCGTTCTCGCCGGTTCGCCGCGTGAGCTATGCCGTGGAAAGCGCGCGTGTCGAACAGCGTACCGACCTCGACAAGCTCGTGATGAACATCGAAACCAACGGTGTGATTTCCCCGGAAGAAGCGATCCGTCAATCGGCGCGTATTCTGGTCGATCAACTGTCGGTGTTCGCAGCGCTTGAAGGCACGGAAGCAGCGGCAGAAGCACCGTCGCGCGCTCCGCAGATCGATCCGATCCTGCTGCGCCCGGTCGATGATCTCGAACTCACGGTTCGTTCCGCGAACTGCCTGAAGGCCGAGAACATCTACTACATCGGCGACCTGATCCAGCGCACGGAAAACGAGCTGCTGAAGACGCCGAACCTGGGCCGCAAGTCACTGAACGAGATCAAGGAAGTACTCGCTTCGCGTGGCCTTACGCTCGGCATGAAGCTCGAAAACTGGCCGCCGGCTGGTCTCGACAAGTAAGACACGTAGTATCGTCTGGCGAAGACGCGGATTTTCCTTTAAAATCCGCGTCTTGCCTTTTTCAGTACCGGCCCGTGCTTTCGGCGTCACAGAAAGCGATAGAAGAGCTGGACCAAAACTTTGATTCAAGGAAATTGAAATGCGTCACCGTCATGGCCTGCGGAAACTGAACCGCACGAGCAGCCACCGTCTGGCAATGCTCCGTAACATGTCCAACTCGCTGATCGAGCACGAAGTCATCAAGACGACGCTGCCGAAGGCGAAGGAACTCCGTAAAGTTGTCGAGCCGCTGATCACGCTCGGCAAGAAGCCGTCGCTGGCAAACCGTCGTCTGGCGTTCAATCGCCTGCGCGATCGTGACTCGGTCACGAAGCTGTTCGACGTGCTGGGCCCGCGCTTCGCGAACCGTCCGGGTGGCTACCTGCGCATCCTGAAGTTCGGTTTCCGCGTTGGCGACAATGCACCGATGGCTCTGGTCGAACTGCTCGACCGTCCGGAAGTTGAAGAAGTCGAAAACGTTGCAGAAGCTGAATAAGCTTTCTGACAACCGCTAAAAAGCCAGGCGCGAGCCTGGCTTTTTTGTTTCCAGCATGCGTTTGGCTTATGCCATTGGAGCGTCAGCGGGTTAGCAGGACAAGGTGATACGATAGCGTCACCCTGTTTTGGAAAGCGCTGGAGCGGTCGGTGAACGTTAATGTATGTTTGATGCTGACGACCGTGCCCGACCTTGCAACGGCGCAAAAACTGGCTCAGGACGCACTTTCGGCACGTCTCGCCGCCTGCGTGACGCAGCTTGGGAGCGTCCAGTCGAGCTACCACTGGCAGGGCAAGATCGAATCGGCGGAAGAAATCCAGGTGCTGTTCAAGACGAGCGTCGCACGCGCTTTCGAGCTCGAACAGTTCATCCAGGCTGAGCATCCGTACGACACGCCCGAAATCCTTTCCTGGCAAGTCACCGCATCGGCCGCGTATGGCCAATGGGTGAATGCCGAAACGCAACGCCCGATCCATGTTTAACCGTATGTCCCGGCGCTGGCGGAGTCTCGCGCGCTTTCTCACCTTTATCGCAAGCGTACTGCTGCTATCGCTGACGACTACGAGCATCGTACGTGCGGCAGATGACTTCCTCGACCCCGCTGTTGCGTTCCGATTCAGCGCGTCCGAGCAGCCAGGCGAAGTGCTTGTTCACTACAAGATTGCCGACGGCTACTACATGTATCGGGAGCGGTTTGCTTTCACGACCCGCAACGGGACGGTGACGATCGGCGACGCGCAATTGCCCGCGGGTCATGTGAAATTCGACCAGACCTTCGGGAAGAATGTCGAGACCTATCGCGGCGAGCTGACTATCCGCGTACCCGTCAAACAGGCGAATGGGCCATTCGATCTCGCCGTTACATCGCAAGGCTGTGCGGACGCAGGCATCTGCTATCCGCCGATGGAGCGCGTCTACCACGTGGCAGGCGCGGCGCTGCAGCCAGCAGCCGCAGGCAGCACGAGCACTCAGTCCGCACAGGACACTCAAAACGGCGCCTCCTGGTACGAGCGCGCAACCAGCGCGGATTACGCCCAATCGTTGCTACAAGGCGGTGGATTCTTTGCGATCGTCGGCCTGTATTTCGTCGCCGGCGTCGTGCTGAGCCTCCTTCCGTGTTCGTATCCGATGATCCCGATCCTGTCGGCGATCATCATCGGCGAGGGCCCGCGCGTGACGCGGGGCCGTGGTTTCGCGCTGTCGCTGGCGTATGTGATCGGGATGGCGCTTGTGTACACGGTACTGGGCATCGCGGCTGCGCTCGTTGGGCAAAGCCTTGGCGCCTGGTTGCAGAACCCGTGGGTGCTTGGGGCGTTTGCAGTCCTGCTGACGGGCTTTGCGCTCACGTTGATCGCTGGCGTCGATATCGTTTTGCCGCACCGCTTGCAAAGTGGTGTTTCCAAGGTATCCGAGGGCCGGTCGGGCGGGAAATTCGCGGCTGTTGCCGTAATGGGTGCGCTGTCGGCGCTGGTAGTCGGTGCGTGCATGACCGCGCCGCTATTCGCTGTGCTCGCGTTCGTCGCGCATACGGGCAACGCCGTGCTCGGTGGTGCAGCCCTGTTTTCGATGGGCATCGGCTTGGGCGTGCCTCTCCTCATCATCGGGCTTGGCGCGGGCACGCTGCTGCCGCGGGCCGGGGCCTGGATGGACAGCGTGAAGGTCTTCTTCGGGACCGTGCTGCTCGCGGCGGCATTGTGGATCGTGTGGCCGGTTTTGGGGGCGACGGCGCAGATGCTGCTGGCCGCCCTGTGGCTGCTGGTCGCGGCTGCGGGACTGGGACTGTTTTCGCCGCACGCTGGTGGGAGCTCCATCTGGCGTGGGCTTGGTCGAGGAATTGGCGCGGCACTGGCGATCTGGGCTGCAACATTGCTGGTCGGTCTGGCCGCGGGATCGACGGATCCTCTCAAACCGCTCGCCGTGCTTGCTGGCCGGGTATCCAATGCGCCCGTCGAGCAGGCTCAACAGAGCGATCTCGCCTTTGCCCCTGTGAAGTCATCAGGGCAGCTCGATGAAGCCGTCAAAACGGCCGCACAGCCCGCTATGCTCGATTTTTATGCAGACTGGTGTGTCAGCTGCAAAGAAATGGAGAAGTTCACCTTCAGCGATCCGCGCGTCCAGGCGAAGCTCAAGCAGATGAACCTGCTGCGTGCCGACGTAACGGCGAACAGTGCGGACGATCAGACCCTGCTTAAGCGTTTCAATCTGTTCGGGCCGCCGGGGATCATCTTCTTCGACCGTGGTGGGAAGGAAGTGCTGCGTGTCGTCGGATACGAGTCGGCGGATAAATTCCTGAAAAGTCTCGATCGGGCGACGACCGCGCCGCAGACCTGAGCATCAGACATCGTGCGGACGCGAGCAATGCGCCCGCTCGAAAAGCAAAAAGCGGAGGCCGCCTCACGGGAGCCTCCGCTTTTTTTAATCACCACCGTGACACCGCCTGACCCACAGCGGTAACGCCGGCTTTACTTCTGTGCCCGCAGCAGGCGCGCCGCATCCAGCGCGAAGTACGTCAACACGCCGTCTGCACCTGCGCGCTTGAACGCCAGCAGCGATTCCATCATCACCTTGTCGTGATCCAGCCAGCCGTTCTGCGCGGCAGCCTTCAACATCGCGTACTCGCCGCTCACCTGGTAGACGTAAGTCGGAAAGCGGAACTCATCTTTCACGCGACGCACGATATCGAGATACGGCATCCCCGGCTTGACCATCACCATGTCCGCGCCTTCCTCGATGTCAGCGCGCACTTCGCGCAGCGCCTCGTCCGAGTTGGCGGGATCGAGCTGATACGTCATCTTGTTGCCCTTGCCGAGATTCGCTGCGGATCCCACGGCATCGCGGAACGGGCCATAGAACGCCGACGCGAATTTCGCCGAATAAGCCATGATCCGCGTGTGGATTTGGCCTTCGCTTTCGAGCATTTCGCGAATCGCGCCGATCCGGCCGTCCATCATGTCGGACGGCGCAACGATGTCGACACCCGCCTGAGCCTGCGTCTGCGCCTGTTCGACGAGGATCTCGACGGTTTCGTCGTTGATCACGTAGCCATTTTCGTCGAGCACGCCATCCTGGCCGTGGCTCGTGTACGGATCGAGCGCAACGTCCGTCAGCACGCCGAGTTCAGGGAAATTTTTCTTCAGTTCGCGCACGGCACGCGGAATCAGGCCCGCTTCATTGGTCGCCTCGCGGCCATCGGGCGTCTTCAGCGACGGTTCGATCACCGGGAACAGCGACAGCACGGGCACGCCCAGTTCCATGCATTGCTCGGCGACACCCATCAGCAGATCGACGGACACGCGCTCGACGCCCGGCATCGACGGAACGGCCTGACGCACATTCGTGCCTTCGAGCACGAAGACGGGGTAAATCAGATCATTGGTGGTGAGAATGTTCTCGCGCATCAGGCGGCGCGAGAAGTCGTCCCGGCGCATGCGGCGCGGGCGGTGATGCGGATAGAAGCTCATGTGGAGATATCTGCAAAAGTCAAAAATGCCGGCGGACCCCGCCAGAAACTTTTCGAGACAATGGTATATCATACCGATCGAGCAAGGCGCCTAGCGCTGACCTCCCCGCTTCTCCTCCCTGAGCGGGTGCCTGTCGTTTTTCGATTAGGCTGTTTAACCCGCCGTCAACAAGCGGCGGGTTTTTTTCTGGGCGAACGAAAAGCGCCGCCTGCGTTCTACGGCGGCCTTCAGGACCCTGTCCAGCTTCGGTTTATTCGCCGGAATCGCCCGCCGATTCAGGCGCAACCCAACTTTCGATCAGTTCGTGCGCCTCGTCCAGGCCGACCCGCTTGAGCGCGGAAAACAGCTGGGCGGTCAATTCGCCCTGATAACCCGCCGCGCGATATTCATCCAGCCCTTTCTTCGTCGCACGCAACGCATTCACACTTTCCTGGCGGGTCAATTTGTCGCACTTGGTGAGCAGTGTGTGAATCGGTTTGCCCGTCGGCGCGAACCACTCGATCATCCGGCGATCGAGTTCCGTCAGCGGCCGGCGCGAATCCATCATCAGGATCATGCCGCGCAGCTGCGAGCGCGTCTGCAGATACGTCGACAGCAACTGTTCCCAGTGCGCCTTGGCGGCGGCAGGCACTTCGGCGTAGCCGTAGCCGGGCAGGTCGACGAGATTCGCGACAGGTTCGTCCGCCGGTCCCACCGAGAAATAGTTGATGTGCTGTGTGCGCCCCGGCGTCTTACTGGCAAACGCGAGCCGCTTCTGGTTGCAGAGAATGTTGATCGCCGTCGACTTCCCCGCGTTCGAGCGTCCCGCGAACGCGACCTCGGGCTGCGGCGTCGGCGGCAGATCACGCAAGTGATTGACAGTCGTGAAGAAGCGGGCTTGGTGGAGCAGGAAAGACGACATGGAGAAGACCGGAAGGAGGGTAAATGGACGTCGGGCGGACGTCCTGCGCGCATCGACGGACCTGATGAATTGCGGTGCAAGGGCAATGCAGCCCCGCCGTAAAGGCCGGAGAGGCCCGACTGGCGCCAGATCGATTAGCGAGTTATTGTACAATACGATGGTTTACTGAAAACCTGTGAGGCCTCCACGCGGGCCTCGGCGGCTGATCGGTCGCTGTCGTATTTTGCAGAACCTCTAATTCCCACAAGACGAAACAGGGTGTGCGAATGAATCGACTGGGCAAGTTTCTGGTGGTACTTCACACAGCAGCAGGTCTTTCAGGTTTGGCAATACAGGCAAAAGCGGCGGATCAGACAAAGCCGGATTTGAATCGGGGACAAGCAATCGCGGCGCAGGTATGCGCATCATGTCACGGTGCAGATGGCAATAGCGCGGGCGGCGCGTATCCTAAGCTCGCGGGCCAACACCCCGAATATCTCGTCAAGCAGCTCAAGGATTTCAAAACCCAGCCAGGGGCGAAGCAGCCCACGCGCAACAATGCGATCATGGCAGGGATGGTGGCGGCTTTGACCGATGCGGACATGGTCAACGTGGCGGCCTACTTCGCGTCGCAGGCGCCGAAGCCGGGTTACGCGCATAACAAGGACACCGTGGCCCTCGGGCAGAAGATTTACCGCGCGGGCGTCGCAGACAAGGGCGTGCCGGCGTGCGCAAGCTGTCACGGGCCGACGGGGCAGGGCATCCCATCGCAGTATCCGCGTCTGTCGGGGCAATGGGCGGAATACACGGTGGCGCAGTTGAACGCGTTCACGCAGGGGCCGGGCGCGCGCAACAACAACGAAGCCATGCACGCCATCGCATCGCGCCTGTCGGATAGCGAGATCAAGGCGGTTGCCGATTACATCGCGGGCTTGCATTAAGAGCCCGTACGAAAGCGAAGCTGGCTGTCGGGCGAACCATCAGGCAAGCCTTATGGTGGCCAGCGAAAAAACAAGAAAAGGGTGAGGGAATCGCAAGCAGCGATATCCCTGCACCCTTTTTTGCTGTTCAGTCGGAGTTTGAATGAGCGTCACCACGTCGGGTCTGGAAGTGAAGTCGCGTCAGCGCTTCGTGCGCACGTCGGTCGAATTGCTGAGTTCGATGCGCTTTGCCATTTCTATGCTGGTGATCCTGTCGATCGCGAGCATCATCGGCACGGTGCTCACGCAGGACGATCCGTATCCGAATTACGTCAACCAGTTCGGTCCGTTCTGGGCCGACATCTTCCGTTCACTGAGCCTGTACAACGTGTACAGCGCGTGGTGGTTCATGCTGATTCTCGGGTTTCTGGTTGTGTCGGTCTCGCTGTGCGTGATCCGCAATGCGCCGAAGATGATCGCGGACACGAAAAGCTGGAAGGACAAGGTACGCGAAGGCAGCCTGCGGGCGTTCCACCACAAGGGCGAGTTCGACGTGCCGAACGCGACGCGCGCGCAGGCCGCGATCACGCTCGGCAAGCTGTCGGAGAAACTCGGCTACAAATACGTGACACGCGAGAGCGAGGGCGCGACGCTGATTGCCGCCAAGCGCGGCGCGCTGACCAAGCTCGGCTACATTTCCGCGCATATCGCGATCGTGGTGATCTGTATCGGCGGGTTGCTCGACAGCAATCTGCCCATCAAGCTGCAGATGTGGCTGTTCGACAAGACGCCGATCCGCAGCAACACGGTCATCAACGACATCCCGCCTGAACACCGCCTGTCGCAGAGCAATCCGACGTTCCGCGGCTACGCGTGGGTGCCTGAAGGCCAGCATGTGTCGACGGCGATCCTGAACCAGCAGGACGGCTCGCTGATCCAGGATCTGCCGTTTTCGATCGAACTGAACAAGTTCATCGTCGATTACTACTCGACGGGCATGCCGAAGCTGTTTGCCAGCGATATCGTCGTGATCGACCACAAGACGGGCGCGCGCGTTCCGGCGCGCGTCGAGGTCAACAAGCCGTTCGAGTACGACGGCGTGTCGATCTACCAGTCGAGCTTCCAGGACGGCGGCTCGCAGATGCAGATGACCGCCTGGCCTATGACAGGCAGCAACATCAAAACCGAGCCGTTCAACGGTGAAATTGGCGGCTCGAAAGTGCTGAGCGCGTCGACGCCGGGCGCGGATGGACAAACGGTCGAATTTGCCGATTTCCGCGCAATCAACGTCGAGAACATCTCGAACGGCAATGGCCAGAACGACGCGCGTGGCGTCGCCGCGCACGAGTCGCTGAAACAGGCGTTTGATGAGCGCCTCGGTTCCGGCGCGAAGACGTCGAAACCGGTCGATCTGCGCAACGTCGGCCCGTCGGTGCAATACAAGGTTCGCGACAAGGACGGCCAGGCGCGCGAGTACAACAACTACATGCTGCCCGTCGATGTAAGCGGCGAGCGCGTGTTCCTCGCCGGCATGCGCTCGAACCCGGACGATCCGTTCCGCTATCTGCGCATTCCCGCCGACGCAGGCGGCACCGTCAACGAATGGATGCACATGCGCGCGGCGCTGGAAGATCCCGCCATTCGTGCGCAGGCGGCGCGCGACTTCGCGCAGCGCTCGGTGCAGTCGAACGCGGAACTGCAGCAGCATCTGGAAGAAAGCGCGGCGCGCGTGCTGACGCTGTTCGCCGGCGACGATCCGACGCTCGGCAAAGCAGCCAATGGTCAGAAGGTTGGCGGATTCCAGGCAGTCGCTGCGTTCATCGATCGTTCTGTCCCCAAGCCTGAGCAGGAGAAGGCGGCAGGACTCTTGCTTCGGATGCTCGAAGGCTCGATGTGGGATGTCTGGCAACTGGCGCGCAAGCAGGCGGGAGAAGGCCCGGCGACGGCTGACCCGACCACCAACCGGTTCATCCAGAGCTCGATCAACGCGATTTCGGACAGCTTTTTGTATGGTTCGCCCGTCTATTTGCAGCTTGACTCCTTCAAGCAGGTGCAAGCTTCGGTATTTCAGTTGACGCGCGCGCCGGGCAAAAAAGTCGTGTATCTTGGCAGCCTGCTACTCGTGTTGGGCATCTTTTCGATGTTCTACGTGCGCGAACGCCGGCTGTGGTTCTGGCTCAAGGATACGGACCGCGGCTCGAACGGCGTGAGCGTCGTGATGGCGATGTCGACGGCCCGCAAGACGTTCGATTTCGAGAAGGAATTCGCCCAGACCCGCGATGCCGTCGGCAACGCGCTGGGCGGCAAGCCTGTCGACACCGACCCGGCCCACGAGGCAAAGGGCGCCGCCCGTGCAACGAGCGAAGCGTCCGCAGATTCATCCGATTCGACCCGGTAAGATCATGGACCTGACTCAAGTTTCCTCATCCTCGCGCGCCAAGCCGCGCGCCGATACGGTGGCTCATTCGACCCCGCATCTGAGCGGCGAGGCGCTGCTGGACGATCGTCCATTTCTCAAGCGCCTTGGCCTGTTCGACTGGCTGTTCGCGCTGGCGATGGTGGCGGGCGCCGGTTTCGCGCTGTCGCGCTATCACGAGTACATGAATTACTACGACAAGCTGGTGCTGGTGTGCACGGTGCCCGCTTTTGTCGTGCTCGGCTGGCGCTGGAAGCCGGTGCGCCTGCTGATGGCGAGCATCGCTGTGCTGTCGCTGTCGGCGATCCAGATTTATGGCGGCGATCTGGCTCGCGCCGATCACGCGTTCTTCCTCAAGTATTTCCTGTCGAGCCAGTCGGCCATCTTGTGGATGAGCGCGCTGTTCGTGCTCGCCACGCTGTTCTACTGGATCGGGACGCTGTCGCGCTCGCCGACGGGTGCCGCGATCGGCTCGAAGATGACGTGGGTTGCCGTGCTGATGGGCTTCGTCGGCCTGATGGTGCGCTGGTACGAGTCGTACCTGATCGGCGCGGACGTCGGTCATATTCCCATCTCGAATCTGTATGAAGTATTCGTGCTGTTCAGCCTGATTACGGCGCTGTTCTACCTGTACTACGAGCAGCACTACAACACGCGCTCGCTCGGCGCGTTCGTGCTGCTGGTGATCAGCGCGGCCGTCGGTTTCCTGATGTGGTACTCGATCGCGCGCGACGCGCAGCAGATCCAGCCGCTCGTGCCCGCGCTGCAAAGCTGGTGGATGAAGATTCACGTGCCGGCCAACTTCATCGGTTACGGCAGCTTCGCGCTGTCGGCGATGGTTGGCGTGGCGTATCTGATGAAGGAACGCGGCGTGCTCGCCGACCGCCTGCCGACGCTCGACGTCCTCGACGACGTGATGTACAAGTCGATCGCCGTCGGTTTCGCGTTCTTCACGATCGCGACGATTCTCGGAGCGTTGTGGGCCGCGGAAGCGTGGGGCGGCTACTGGAGCTGGGACCCGAAGGAAACGTGGGCGTTGATCGTCTGGCTGAACTATGCGGCGTGGCTGCATATGCGTCTGATGAAAGGTCTGCGCGGCCACGTCGCTGCGTGGTGGGCGCTGACCGGCCTGCTGGTGACGACCTTCGCGTTCCTCGGCGTCAACATGTTCCTGTCGGGGCTGCATAGCTACGGCAAGCTGTAAGTCCTGCCGGCTTCGAATGATCAGAAACCGCCGCGTGCACTGCACCGGCGGTTTTTTTATGCCGATGTGGAAGGTTTACGCGCGGCTTGTGTTAACAGAACGAACAACGAGAACGAAGAACGGCGGCAGCCATACGCCGGTCGAACGGATACTGATCGGGCGAACGCGTCCGGCAAGGAGTTTTCAGCATGTGGATCAAGCGAAGCGACCGAAGCCAACTGTATGGCGAGGACATCGCGCGCAGCGAAATCACGCCGCAGCGCGTGTTCGAGAATCGCCGGCGCATCTTGCAGGCAGCGGGCGCTGTGGCGCTCGGCGGCCTGATGGGCGTGCACGGCGAGGCGTTCGCGGAGTTTTCGTCGCCTGACCCGAAGGCGCTGAAACTCGGCGCGAAGACCAACCCGAAGTTTGTCGTCACCGACAAGGTCACGCCGTACAAGGACATCACCACCTACAACAACTACTACGAGTTCGGCACCGACAAGAGCGACCCGGCGCACAACGCCGGCACGCTGCGGCCGCGTCCGTGGAAGGTCAGTGTGGAAGGCGAGGTGAAGAACGCGAAGGTTTATGACCTCGACGAACTGCTGAAGCTCGCGCCGCTCGAGGAGCGCGTGTACCGGATGCGTTGTGTCGAGGGTTGGTCGATGGTGATTCCGTGGATCGGCATTCCGTTGTCGGAAGTCATCAAGCGCGCGCAGCCGACGGCCAGCGCGAAATACGTGCAGTTCATCACGCTCGCCGATCCGTCGCAAATGCCGGGTTTGTCCGAGCCGATTCTCGAATGGCCCTATTCCGAAGGGCTGCGCATGGACGAAGCGATGAACCCGCTGACGCTACTGACGATGGGCGTCTACGGCCAGGTGCTGCCGAACCAGAACGGCGCGCCTGTGCGTATCGTCGTGCCGTGGAAGTACGGTTTCAAGAGCGCGAAGTCGCTGGTGAAGATCCGCTTCACCGACAAGCAGCCGCCGACCAGCTGGAACACGTACGCGCCGACAGAATACGGCTTCTATTCGAACGTGAATCCTAATGTCGATCATCCGCGCTGGAGTCAGGCGACCGAGCGGCGCATCGGTGAGGACGGCTTTTTCACGCCGAAGCGCAAGACGCTGATGTACAACGGCTACGGCGATCTGGTCGCGTCGATGTATCAGGGCATGGACCTGAAGAAGAACTTCTGAGGGCGGCGCGCATGGCAACCGATACGACCCGAACCGCGCCTGCAACGGGCAGTCCTGCAAGCGCCGCGCGTTCCAGACGCAGTGCCGGCGCCACCACGAACCGCTGGATCGTGCCCGCGAAAATCGCGGTATTCGCCGCCGCGCTCTATCCGCTTGCGCGCATCGTGCTGCTCGGCTTCACGGGCGGGCTCGGCGCGAATCCCATCGAGTTCATCACGCGCTCGACGGGCTTGTGGACGCTGGTGTTCATCTGCATCACGCTCGCCGTGACGCCGCTGCGCAAGCTGACCGGCTGGAACGCGTTGCTGCGCTTTCGCCGGATGCTCGGTCTCTACGCGTTCTTCTACGGCGCGTTGCATTTCACCACGTACTTCTGGTTCGACAAGTGGTTCGACGTCGCCGAGATCGTGAAGGACATCGGCAAGCGGCCGTTCATCACGGTAGGTTTCGCGGCGTTCGTGCTGTTGATACCGTTGGCCGTCACGTCGCCGAAAGCGATGGTGCGCAAGCTCGGCCGACGCTGGCAGACGCTGCACCGCGCGATCTACGCGATTGCCGCACTCGCGATCCTGCATTTCTGGTGGATGAAGGCAGGCAAGCACGATCTGATCTTGCCGAAGATTTACGGCGCGATCGTGATTGCGTTGCTGGGCTGGCGCGTGCTTTTGTGGGCGCGCGAAAGGATCCGGCAGCGAGTGAAGACCTGACGAGGCCGATTCCACAGCCGATAAAAAAGGCGATGCGTTGTTAGCGCATCGCCTTTTTCGCATTCACTGAGTGTCAGCGTTATTGCGGAAGAACCGTCTCGCCTGCAAACAGATCCTTCACTTCCTCACGCTTGCGCACGACGTACGCCTTGTCGCCGTCCACCATCACTTCGGCGGCGCGCGTACGTGTGTTGTAGTTCGAGCTCATTGCGAAGCCGTAGGCGCCTGCCGATTGAATCGCGAGCAGATCGCCCGCTTCGACAGCGAGTTCGCGCTCACGTCCGAGCCAGTCGCCGCTTTCGCACACGGGGCCGACGACGTCGTACACATGCTTGTCGCCTGCGCGCTGCACGACGGCTTCGATCGCGTGATACGCCTCGTACATCGCGGGGCGCGCGAGATCGTTCATCGCGGCATCGACGATGGCGAAATTCTTCTCGACGCCCGGCTTCAGGAATTCGACGCGCGTCAGCAACATGCCCGCATTGCCGACCAGCGAGCGGCCCGGCTCGAAATACACTTCGCGATGGCCATGGCCGCGTGCTTCGATCCGGTCGAGCAGCGTGCGCACGAAGTCGCCGATATCCGGCGGCGTTTCGTCGTCGTATGTAATGCCGAGACCGCCACCGACGTCGATATGCTTGATGTTCACGCCGTCCGCTTCGATCTGTTCGACCAGTTCGAGCAGCTTGTCGACGGCGTCGAGATACGGTGCGACTTCCGTGATCTGCGAACCGATATGGCAGTCGATACCGACCACGTCGAGGTGGTTCATCGCAGCGGCGGCGCGATACGTGGCGCGCGCTTCATCGAACGCGACACCAAACTTGTTCGACTTGAGACCCGTTGAGATATACGGATGCGTCTTCGCGTCGACATCGGGATTCACGCGCAGCGACACGGGCGCTTTCTTGCCCATTTCGCCCGCAACCGCGTTGAGGCGGTCGAGTTCGGGAATCGATTCGACGTTGAAGCACTTCACGCCAGCCGCGAGCGCTTCGCGCATTTCCGCGACGCTCTTGCCGACACCCGAAAACACGGTGTTTTCCGCTTTGCCGCCCGCGGCGAGCACGCGCGCGAGTTCGCCGCCCGACACGATGTCGAAGCCTGCGCCCATACGCGCGAACAGGTTGAGCACGCCGAGATTGCTGTTCGCCTTGACGGCGACGTGCACGGTGGCGCGACGGCCGGCGCATGCGTCGGCGTAGGCGTGCCACGCTTTGGTAAGGGCGGCGCGCGAGTAGACATAGAGCGGCGTGCCGAACTGCTCGGCAAGCGACACGGCGGAGACGCCTTCTGCGTGCAGCACGCCGTCGACGTAGGCAAAAGCGGATTGAGTCATACGACAGTCTTATTGAGCTTCGGACGCAGCGGACGCCGGTTGGGCGGGCGCATCCGACTTCGGCGCAGTGCGCAGTTCGGAATCGGGCGACAGGGACAGCGGCGTGCCGGACGTATCCGGAATGGAACCTTCAGCATTGGCGCCGGGTTTCACTTCATCGGACGATGACGGCTGGGTCTGTGCGGTCGGTTTAGCCGGAAGCGGCGGAACGGTGGGCAGATAAAGCGAACCACGTTGTCCGCAGCCGCTGAGCGCGACACCTGCGACAATAGTGAGAGTCGCTAGAATCGTGGCCTTGGCGCTCGTCCGGAAAACGACTCGCATGACTGTCCCTGAATAATTAATCGCTGGAGTTTAGCATGTCCGACAGTGAATACCTGACCCGCGCCGAGGCTGTGCTGGCAGCCATCGAACGCTCGCTCGACGATACCGACGCCGACATCGAATTCGAGCGCAGCGGCAACGTGCTCACGCTGGAATTCGAGAACGGCACGAAGATCATCGTGAACCTGCAACCGCCCATGCAGGAAATCTGGATCGCCGCGAAGTCAGGCGGATATCACTTCCGTTACGTCGATGGCGCGTGGAAAGACACGCGCAACGACACGGAGTTCTACTCGGCACTGTCCGAGTACGCGACGCAGCAGGCGGGCGAGCCGGTGCAGATCGAGCCTTGAACGTTTCGCCGCGGCGTGCATCATCGCAATGCACGGTCGCCGCAAATGAAAAAGCCGCCGCGTTTTTCACGCGGCGGCTTTTTTGTGGCCGGGCAATCAGGACTGAGTGGCCAGGACTCAGTGACCCTTGAACAGGTTCATGATGTCCTCTTTCTCCTGCGCGCCGACGGCAGCCGGCGCCGCGCTTGCATCGCTGGCTCCCGGCGGTGGCAGTGTCACGCCGACTGTCGATATGAAGCCATTGCCCGGCGTGAAGTCGTCAAAGTACAGTTCGTCGCCAATCGACACGACATCTTCCGGCATCGGCATCTTGTACTCGGGCACGCCCTTGAGCGCGCGGCCCATGTAGTCGATCCACACGGGCAGCGCGAGCCCGCCGCCGGTTTCCTTGTCACCGAGACTGCGCGGATTGTCGTAACCCATCCACGCGATCGCGCAGAGCGTGTGCTGATAGCCGGCGAACCATGCGTCGCGCGAATCGTTGGTCGTGCCTGTCTTGCCCGCGAGGTCGGTGCGCTTCAGCACGTTCGATTTCGCGCCCGTGCCGCGCTGCGCGACGCTCATCAGCAGGCTGTTCATCACGTACGCGTTGCGCGGTTCGATCGCGTGCGGCGCATTGCTCGCCGCGACGAGCGGGTCCGCGTGCGCGACCACCATGCCGCGCTGATCGGTGACTTCGGCGATCAGATACGGATTCACGCGATAACCGCCGTTCGCAAACACCGAGTAGCCCGCGGCCATCTGTAGCGGCGTGACGAGGCCGGCACCGAGCGCCATTGGCAAATACGCGGGATGGCGGTCCGCATCGAAGCCGAAGCGCGTGATGTACTGCTGCGCGTACTTCGTGCCGATGTGATTGAGGATACGGATCGACACGAGGTTCTTCGACTTCTGCAGTGCGGTGCGCATCGACATCGGGCCGTCGAAGCCGCCGCCGTAGTTCTTCGGCTCCCACGCCTGGCCGCCCGTTTCGGCGGCGCTAAAGAAGAGTGGTGCGTCGTTGATGACGGTGGCCGGCCCCAGGCCCTTTTCGAGTGACGCCGAATAGATGAACGGCTTGAAGCTCGAACCCGGCTGGCGCCACGCCTGCGTGACGTGATTGAACTTGTTCTTGTTGAAGTCGAAGCCGCCGACCAGCGCGCGGATCGCGCCATCCTGCGGCACCACTGAGACGAACGCGCCTTCGATCTGCGGCAACTGCGTGATCGACCAGTTGCCGTCGTCGTTCTTCACGATGCGGATGATCGCGCCTGGCCGCACGCGCTGGTTCGGCTGCGCGCGCGTGCTCAACGCGAAGGTCGCGTAACGCAGTCCGTCGCCCGTGATCGTCACGTTGTTGCCGTCGATCAGCGTCGCCTGCACCTGTTTCGGACTCGCCGACGTCACGACAGCCGCGATGATCTCGCCGTTATCAGGATGTTCGAGCAGCGCGTCGTCGATGGCCTGCTCGCGTTCGTCGGCGTCCGCGGGCAGATCGATGAACGCTTCCGGCCCGCGATAGCCGTGACGCCGCTCGTAATCCATCAGGCCCTTGCGCAGCGCGCGGTAAGCGGCGTCCTGATCGGCGGAATCGATGGTCGTCACGACGTTCAGGCCGCGCGTGTAGGCCTCTTCGCGGTATTGCGCGTACATCATCTGACGCACCATTTCCGCGACGTATTCGGCGTGCACGCTGAATTCCTTGCCCGCGCCCTTCACGATGAGCGGCTGACGGCTCGCGCTTTCGTACTGATCCTGCGAGATGTAGCCCAGTTCGAGCATGCGCTGGAGGATGTATTCCTGACGCACTTTTGCGCGCTTCGGATTCACGACCGGGTTATACGCGGACGGCGCTTTCGGCAGACCGGCAAGCATCGCGCATTCGGCCAGCGACAGGTCTTTCAGGTCCTTGCCGAAGTACACACGCGCCGCGCTCGCAAAACCGTAAGCGCGCTGGCCGAGATAGATCTGATTCATGTACACCTCGAGAATCTGATCTTTGGTCAGCTTCGACTCGATCTTGTACGCGAGCAGCATCTCGTAGATCTTGCGCGTGTAGGTCTTTTCGCTGGACAGGAAGAAGTTGCGCGCGACCTGCATCGTGATCGTGCTCGCGCCTTGCGTCGCGTGGCCATTGGTCAGCGCGACCACACCGGCGCGCACGATGCCGGTCAGATCGACGCCGCCATGGTCGTAGAAGCGCGCGTCCTCGATCGCAAGCACTGCCTTTTTGAGATTGTCCGGCACTTCGCGCATGTGCACGATGTCGCGCCGTTCTTCGCCGAACTCGCCGATCAGCACGTGATCGGCCGTGTAGATGCGCAGCGGCACCTTCGGCCGATAGTCGGTGAGGGCGTCGAGCGACGGCAGATTGGGCGTGGCGACGACCAGCGCGTAGCCGAGCACGAGCACGGCGCAGACGATCCCGGCGAAGATCAGCCCGATGAAGCCAAAAATGATCTTCAGCCAGAGAGGACGCTTGCGCTTCTGCGGTGCCGGAGGCGGAGACGTAGGAGTCGTGGATTGCATATGAACACCAGAAAACGGTCCCGCGATTATAGCCGCCCGATCTGTCAGCTTTCGGCGCGCTTACGGCCGCTGCAATCGCACAGCGATGAGAACACTGTAGTTCCTTTGATTGTCGCCGGATATCACTTACCCGGCCATTAGCCATTCGGCTGAATTCCGCCAGACCTTAGCGCTGAGCAGAATGCCTTCCGTTGCCCGCGTGCCACCGAGTGCCGCGGGCCTTCAGTTTCCGTTGGTGTCTGAGGGAGGAGGGAATGGCTTTGAAAGACTCGTTACGTATGACCATGCGGCGTCAGGCCGTCGGCATCGATGTGGGCTCGCAGGCGGCCCGGATCGTCGTGCTCAGTTGCAGCGCGCGCAAGATGGGACCCCTGCGCATCGAATGCGTGGCGTTGCAGCCGCTTCCGCCGGGCGCGATGGCGGGCGCGGAGATCATCGACCGGCAGGCGGTGGCGCGCGCGTTGTCGGAGGCGTTCGGCAACGTGCCGCAGCAATGCATCTCCGCCGCACTGCGTTGCGCGATGGCGATTCCGGGTTCCGCGACGTTCACCTCGCATCTGCCCATCCATCACGCGGACGAAGCGCAGCGGCCGGCCACTTCGCTCGAACCGGCCGTCATGATGGAGGCCGAGCGTGTGGCGGGTATCGAACGACATGCGCTTGCCGTTGACTGGTATGTCGACGATTCGCCGAAGCGTCCCGGCACGGTGTCGATTGCCGCGACGGCGCGCGAGCATCTCGAAGCGCGTATCGAATGCGCGGCGATGGCGGGCATCACGCTGACCACGGTCGATGTCGAACCACACGCCGCGCTGCGTGCACTGCGCCACGCGGCGACCTTCGAACTCGAACTGCACGAGCCATATGCCGCGATCTGGATCGGCAGCGATGGCGTGTACGGCTGGCGTATCGAGGGCGAAACGATTGCCGGGGAAATCCGTTACCCGTCGCCCGAGTATTCGTGCGTTGCCGATGCGTTGCGCGATCTCGCTGAAAACAATCTGAACGCCTGCGCGCTCGTCGGCGGTGAAATCGACCTGCTCGAAGGCGTGTGCTTTTCGCTTGCCGATATCGGCGACGTGCTGGGTTGTTCCGTGTTGCCGTTCGACTGTTCCTCACTGAGCGACGGCAACGTGATACCGCAGTCGGAACTGCTGCACGAACCTGCATTTGCAGTCGCATTCGGGCTCGCGCTGCGTGGCATTGCGCAATGACGGCCGCTCGCGGCTTCAACCTGTTGCCGCATCGACAGCGCGATGCGCGGCTCGCCCGCCGGCGCCGCTATATCGAATGGACGAGTGCGGCGTTATGCGGCTGCGCTGCCGTGGCGTTGCTGATGGCGTGGCAGATATTCGAGCGCACGCGTATCGAAAGCGAGCGCGCGGCCGTCGAGCACAAGCTTGCTGCGCTCGCGTCACCGCTTGCCGAGCACGCGCGGCTCGTCAGCGCAGCACGCAACGAACGTGAGCAAAACGAGCGGGCCGCGACACTTTCCGGGCCGCTCGTGCACCTGCTCGATCTGCTCGATGCGTTGAGCGCGGAGTCTTCCGGAGCCGTTGTCGTCAGGCAATTGCGGCATCGCGAGCGCGACACGGAGCTGCTTGCCGCGTCGTCCGATCACGCGGCGTCGGCGGCGTGGCTGAACCGTCTCGCCGGTTTGAAGGGCGTGAAGGATTCGGATTTGAGCGACGTGCGTCGCGCAACAGGCGCAGCGGATGCATCGACGGCGTTTGGCGTCACCGCCCATCTGAAATGGGACGGGCCGCCTGAAAAGTCCAGAGCGTCGGCAGCGGCGCAACCGAACACAAGGGGCAAGAAATGAACACTATGATTGCTGGCCGTTTCGGTAGGCCGACGACGCGCGAACGTTTTGGTCTCGCCCTCGCCGAACGCTTGCGCGTGCCGCCAGAAGCATGGAGCGTGAGGCGGCGCTGGATCGTCGCGTCATGCATCGCGGTGGCCGCGTTTGCGCTCGGCGCCAACGAGTGGCTGGTCACGGATATGAGCGGCGTGCAGGCAAGCCGCGAAGGGCTGTCTGCAGCACAACGCAAGCTTGGCGAAGCGCAAGCCGCTGTCGCGCAACTGCCCGCAATGCGCGAGGCCACGACCGTTTTGCCGATGCCAGCGAAATGGACGTCGGCCGACGACATCCGCGTGATTTCGCAACTCGCGGCGCGCAATGACATGACGCTGCTCGGTATCGAGCCGGGCGCCGTCACGGGTAGCGGACTCGATGTCATGCGTCCGCTGCGCGTGACAGCGCAAGCCGACTTCAGCCATGTCGTCGACTTTTTCGAGGCGCTTGCGAGTTTGCCTGTGCTCGTCGTGCCGGATGAAGTGACGCTAAAACGCCAGGGCGAGACCTTGTCGGTCACTGCTACGCTGCATTCGTTCAGCGCGATTCATCCTGTGCAGAATGCGATGCGTAGCGCCATGCGTGACGATCCTGACGCATTCGATTCCGACGAAGAAATCGTCTTCTACAATCCGTTTCAACCGGCCGCGTATGCATCGTCCGAGGCGGACGCTTCGATAACGATGCGGCTCGTCGGACTTCTCGCCGACCATCTGCGCGGACTCGCGCTGATTGAAACGGGCGAAGGCGCACAAACGCTAGAACGCGGCCAGCAATGGGGCGGCGAGCGGGTCGCGCAAGTCGATGCCGGCGCCCTCACACTTGCCAGCCGCGATGGCAGCGTGCGCGCGTTGACGCTCGCGGAGGCCATCGAATGACGTGGATCCACGCTACACGCGGGTTGCTCGCATGCGCTGCGTTCGTTGCGGTGGCGGCACGCGCATCGTTGCCGCCGCTGCCCGCCGACATGCCGCTCGACGACGCGCTCGCGCCATCGGGCGTGCCGCCGCTGCCGCGCGCCATCGCGACCGCCGTCGCCAATCCGTTCACGCCCGATGCAACGGACGACACCGCTGCGTTGACGCGCGACGTGGGCGTATCGCCAGATTCGACGCCGCCGCCGGGCGCCGCGCGTAACGAAGCCAATCTCGCGCGGGAAGTCGAAACGCAAACGGAGCCGCTGGAAGGCCCGCCCGTGCCGCTCCTGCCCGCGGCACGTTTGAGCACGAGCGCTTCGCCATCACTTCCCGCCGACCGGCCGATCACGCTGCACTTCCAGCGCGCCGAACTGGGCGCCGTGCTCGGCGCGTTCGCGAAATTCACCGGCCTGAACATCGTCGCCAGCGAAAAGGCGCGCGGCACGGTTACGCTGCATCTGGACAACGTGCCATGGCGCGCCGCGTTCGATACCTTGCTCGACGTCAACGGCCTTGCAATGGAGCAGCGCGGCAACGTGATCTGGGTCGCGCCGCTGTCCGAACTGGCGGCGCGCGAACGCCAGCGCTTCGAGGCGCACGCGCGCGCCGCAGATCTGGAGCCGCTCGCCAGCCGCACGTTCGAACTGCACTACGCGCACGCTGAAGAACTGCGCAAGTTACTGACAGCGTCCGGCAACCAGCGCGTGCTGTCCAAACGCGGCGCGGCGATGGCGGATCCGCGTACCAATCTGCTGTTCGTCACCGATCTCGGCGCGCGTCTCGCGCAGATTGCGGAACTGATCGCATCGCTTGACCGGCCCACGCGCCAGGTGCTGATCGAGGCGCGTATCGTCGAGGCTGAGAAGGGCTTTTCGCGCAATCTCGGCGTGAAGCTGTCGATGGTCGGCACGAACGAGGACGGCAAGGCGACAGGCGTCGTCGGCGGCAAGGACGGGGCGATTTTCGATCTGTCCGCACGGCCGATTTCCGGTTTCGACGCGGCAACGGCAGGCCTCACGCTGTTCGCCGCGCAGGCGACCCGGCTCCTGAACATCGAACTGAGCGCGCTCGAGGCGGAAGGGCTCGGAAAAATCGTGTCGAGCCCGCGCGTCGTGACGGCCGACCGGATGAAGGCCGTGGTCGAGCAGGGCACCGAGCTGCCGTATCAGGCCAAGGTCGGGCAAGGCGTGTCGGGCGTGCAGTTTCGCCGCGCCACCCTCAAACTGGAGGTCGAGCCGCAAATCACGCCCGACGGCCGGGTCGTGCTGGATCTCGACGTCGCGAAAGACAGTGTCGGCGAGCAGACGGCCTCCGGGCCGGCCATCAACACCAAACACGTGCAGACACGGGTGGAAGTGGAGGATGGCGGAACGGTGTCGATTGGCGGAATCTACGAGGCCGATGACCGCGATGATGTGACGCGCGTGCCGCTCCTGGGCAAAATACCGCTTTTGGGCGCTTTTTTCCGTCATCGCGCGCATCGCGATCTGACCAGCGAACTCGTCGTTTTCATCACGCCGAGCGTTGTGCAGACAAATTGACGGATCGGCGGCAAAGCGCCACGGGCGCGGGCCGAAGACGCGGCGGGCGGCAGGCGCGCCGGCCGTCAGGCTCGACAAGGCAGGCGCTTTGCCAGTAAGCTGCCGCACGAACTTCACCGGATTAGCCAGAGGATAAGTTGCAAGCGCGGGACGCACACGCCAACGTTTTTTTTGTAGGGCTCATGGGGGCAGGCAAGACCACCGTGGGCCGGGCCGTGGCGCGCCGGCTGGATCGCCCGTTCTTCGACTCCGATCATGAGATCGAGGCCCGCACGGGCGCACGCATCCCGGTGATCTTCGAAATGGAAGGTGAAGCGGGCTTTCGCGACCGCGAATCGCAGGTGATCGCCGAACTCACCGGGCGGGAAAATATCGTCCTCGCCACGGGCGGCGGCGCGGTGCTGCGTCCGGAAAACCGCGAGGCGCTGCGTGCGCACGGCGTCGTCGTCTATCTGCGCGCCAATCCGCACGACCTCTGGCTGCGCACCCGGCGCGACAAAAACCGCCCGTTGCTGCAGACCGAAGATCCGAAAGGGCGTCTCGAAGCGCTCTATGAGGTGCGCGATCCGCTCTACCGCGAATGCGCCGATTTCGTGATCGAAACGGGCCGTCCGTCCGTCAACGGGCTGGTCAACATGGTGCTGATGCAGCTCGAGATGGCGGGCGTGGCCAAGTCTCCTGCGTCATAATGACGAGATGAATCCCATGATTACCGTCAACGTCGAACTGGGCGAACGCGCCTATCCCATCCATATCGGCGCCGATCTGATCGGCCAGAGCGAGTTGTTCGCGCCGCACATTCGCGGTGCGTCGGTGACCATCGTCACCAACACGACGGTCGATCCGCTCTACGGCGACAAGCTGCGCAAGGCGCTCGCGCCGCTCGGCAAGGAAGTGACGACGGTCGTGCTGCCCGACGGCGAGGCGCACAAGAACTGGGAAACGCTGAATCTGATTTTCGACGCGCTGCTTGGTGCGCGGGCCGATCGCAAGACCACGCTGATCGCGCTCGGCGGCGGCGTGATCGGCGACATGACCGGTTTCGCGGCTGCCTGCTACATGCGCGGCGTGCCGTTCATCCAGGTGCCGACCACGCTGTTGTCGCAGGTCGATTCGTCGGTGGGCGGCAAGACGGGCATCAACCATCCGCTCGGCAAGAACATGATCGGCGCGTTTTACCAGCCGCAAGCGGTGATCGCCGATATCGGCGCGCTGCGCACGCTGCCGCCGCGTGAACTGGCGGCGGGCGTCGCCGAAGTCATCAAGACGGGCGCGATTGCCGACGCAACGTTCTTCGAATGGATCGAAGCGAACATCGAAGCGCTGAACCGCTGCGAGCCCGAAGCGCTCACCGAAGCGGTCAAGCGTTCGTGCGAGATCAAGGCATCGGTGGTGGCCGCGGACGAGCGCGAAGGCGGTCTGCGCGCAATCCTCAATTTCGGCCATACCTTCGGCCACGCGATCGAAGCCGGTCTCGGCTACGGCGAATGGCTGCACGGCGAAGCAGTCGGTTGCGGGATGGTGATGGCTGCGGATCTCTCCGTGCGTCTCGGTCATCTCGAAGAAGCCGCGCGCAAGCGGCTCGTCGCCGTCATCGCAGCCGCGCATCTGCCCACGCGGGCGCCCACGCTTGGCGCGTCGCGCTATGTCGACCTGATGCGCGTCGACAAGAAGGCGGAAGCGGGCGAAATCAAGTTCATCCTGCTGAAGCGTTTCGGCGACACACTGATCACCCCAGCGCCCGACGGCGCAGTGCTCGAGACGCTCGACGCCAGCGTCGGCACCTGACGCGACGCGCAGCGGCCTTGCATAGTGGCCGGCGCATCTGATTCGGAGATATCGGTGAGTGAAATACGCAGCGACAATCTGAGCGAATCAGTTGATGCCCCGTCGTGTGCTGCAAGCATCGCGTCGCTGCCCACCATCGCCGCGCTCGAAGCGCATCTCGCGCCGTACGCCGCGCATTCTTCGCAATCGCGCGGCCGGCGCCATCATGAACGGCCGCCTAGCGCGCGCACCGAGTTTCAGCGCGATCGCGACCGCATCGTCCATTCGACCGCTTTTCGCAGGCTCGAATACAAGACGCAGGTCTTCGTGAATCACGAAGGCGATCTGTTTCGCACGCGTCTTACGCATAGTCTGGAAGTTGCGCAGATTGCGCGGTCCGTCGCGCGCAATCTGCGCGTGAACGAAGATCTCGTCGAGGCTATTTCGCTGGCGCACGATCTCGGACATACGCCGTTCGGTCATGCGGGCCAGGACGCGCTCAACGAATGCATGCGCGATTACGGCGGCTTCGAGCACAACCTGCAGAGTCTCGCTGTCGTCGACGATCTCGAAGAGCATTACGGCGCATTTGATGGCCTGAATCTGTGCTTCGAAACGCGCGAAGGCATTCTCAAGCATTGCTCGCGTGAGAATGCGCGGCGCCTCGGCGAACTGGGCGAGCGTTTTTTGCAAGGGCGGCAACCGTCCATTGAAGCGCAGATCGCTAATCTCGCCGACGAAATCGCGTACAACAACCACGATGTCGACGACGGTTTGCGCTCCGGCCTGCTCACGATCGATCAGCTCGCCAAAGTCGAGCTATGGCTGACGCATTACGAAGCCGCGCGGCGCGACTATCCGCAGATCGAAGGGCGCAGGCTGATTCACGAGACGGTACGGCGGATCATCAACACGCTGATCGTGGATCTGATCGACACGACCACGCGCAACATCGCGCGACATGCGCCCGCGTCGCTGGATGACGTGCGGCGCGCTCCGCCGCTCGTCGCGCACAGCGACGCGATCGCCGCGCAGGCGACTGCCCTCAAGCGGTTTCTCTTCAAGAACCTGTATCGCCACTACCGCGTGATGCGCATGGCGAACAAAGCCCAGCGAGTGATCGCCGGTCTGTTCGACGCGTTCATCGACGATCCTCGTCTTCTGCCGCCCGCCTATCAGACGGCGGACGCGTCGAAGCAGCCGCGTCTGATCGCGCATTACATCGCGGGCATGACGGACCGGTACGCATCGAAGGAATATCAGCGGCTGTTCGTTGTCGACGGCGATTGATCCGTCGATGCGCGGCGCATCTCGCGCCGCGCCCGTCCTTCGCAGCGATCCCGATACAGCCGTTCGGCGCGCCGGCCGCCCTGTCAGATATCGCGCGTCAACGCGCACCGCCGCGAGCGATCAGTGCGCCCGCAATCAGCGCCAAACCGCCGACAACAGCAATCGTTCGCCACGGATTTTCATGAACGTATTCATCGGCATCGTGCAGCGCAGCTTCCGCGCGTTCGCGCATCGCATCGCGCGTGTCGTTCAGGCGCGTGCGCGCTTCGTCGAGGCGCTTGCGCACCTGCGTGCGCAACACGGCTGCGTCGGCCTGTGTGCCGTCGCCTAGCGTGTTCTCGAGCTCGTTCATCAGCGTGCGCAGCTCGGTGGCAATATCTTCTGCGGCATGCCGGCTGTGGCGCGCAATGCGGCGCGCGCGTCGGCCCGCCGTGGTCCAGGATTCGCCGAGTGCATCTCGCGTGTTAGGTAGTGCAGTCATGGTCGCTCCGTCGATGAGGGTGGTTGAACATCCCCGCAACACAGCGCGGGAAGTTTCCTCTGACGCAACTTCGGTGCCCGCCAGGTGAAGTGCGCCGCACAGCCGTTCCGCAACGTCCGATGCGCGCTGCATCCGGCATAAATTGCACCGGCGGCTCGCGCGTCTCAGTCAAATTTACAACGGCTGGGGCGATGGAGGCCACAATCGCAGTCACATAAGGGCGCGTGCAACGGGGATGATGTCGCGATCCGCCAGAGACGACAGGGTGCACATACCGGTATCGTTGACGCATGGAAAAACGCCGACGCGGTTTTGCGCATCGGCGTTGTTCAAGCCCGAAAATCTCGACTACCCTGTTGTGTTAGAACCGGTAACCGATGTTCACGTAGGTGACGATCGGATTCAGCTTGATCTTCGTCTCCGATTGCACGTTGACGGTACCGATCGGCGTCTGCGCCTGGGTGTTCAGCTTGGCAGTCGTCGAGAGCGGCAGATACGAGATCGAGAAGCCCGCGAACCAGTGGTCGGTGAACGCGTAAGTGAAGCCGGCATTAAACACGGGCTCCCACGAACTATCCGTCGTGACGGTGGTCGGACCATGAAGTACGTTGGCTTCGAAGGCGCCGTTCGTGATGTGCTCGTCGGTGAACGAGATGCGACTCACGCCGAGGCCCAGGTACGGACGGAACTTCGCTTGCGGCTGGTTGAAGTAGTACTTGAACAGCAGCGTCGGGCTCCACTGTTTCGCCGAGCCGAGCTTGCCGTACTGCTGGAATGAGCCCGTGCCCTTCAGGTCGAATTGCGGTGGCACGCCAATCACGAATTCCGTGGCGATATGGTCGGTGACGAAGTAGCCGCCGGTGAAACCGATGGTATCGGCGCTGCCGAGTTCGGCGCCCGTATTGGGCACGGTGATGTTGACAGGCGTACCGTTGACGTTTGTCTCTCTCAACGGCTGACTACTGGACTGAGGCGCGAGATGGAACCACCCTGTCGTTATGAAAAAACTGCCGGCCGATTGCGCGTGCGCTGTGGTTGTTATGCAAGCGAGTGCCGCGACCCCCAAGGCCTGTTTTAATTTCATTTGTGCTCCTCCAAAAAAGGCCCGCCAATTATGACCACAACGTTTCAAACAAACCATACGCGCCGGCTAGAGCGTTCTGCCTAGGCTTTATGCCGTTTTCCGGCAGACCCGCTTGGCGCGTGAGGCCGCGCCGGCGCTGCTTTTCGGACCTTCGGGTATGTACCAACGCGACTTTGGATAATCCAGCATGGCACGGCTTGCACGTCTTTATGTCCCCGACCAGCCGCAGCATGTGATCCTGCGCGGACTCGACCAGCAACCCGCATTCGTCGACGACCAGGATTACGAGCTGTTCATCGATTGCCTGAAGGCGGCTTCACGCGATCACCATCTGTCCGTCCACGCCTACGCGCTGATGCCTGGCGCGGTGCAGCTGCTCGTCACGCCTACCGACGAATCGAGTCTGCCGAAAGCGATGCAGGCAGTCGGCAGGCGCTACGTCGCGCACTTCAATCGCCGTTACTCGCGGCGCGGCACGTTGTGGGAAGGCCGCTACCGCGCGACGGTGATCGAAGGCGAGAAGTACTTTTTGCTCGCTAGCCGCGTGGTCGAAATGTCACCGGTGCGCAACCAGCTGGTGAGCGCACCCGAAGACTACCGATGGTCCAGTTATCGGCATCACATCGGCCTTACCTTAGACAGTTTGATCACCGATCATCGTTTGTACTGGTCGCTCGGGAATACGCCGTTCGAACGGCAGCGCGCGTACCGGGAGTTGTGCGAACAGCCGCTCGACGAACGTGAGACCAATCAGTTGCAACAGGCCACGCTGAAAGGCTGGGTTTTGGGCAGCGATTCGTATCGGGAATGGGCCGCGCGGGCCGCGAACCGGCGTGTTTCTCCGCTGCCGAGAGGCCGTCCCCGGAAGGTCCGCGAGACACCACAAACCCAATAAAAAGCCTTTTTCGGTCAATGGCTTATCGGTGGCGGATTAAAGCGAACGGCATCTGCGCATGCCGTTTTCTTTTGCCCTGTTTTGATGTGGCACCAATTAATAATAAGGAAAATGCACCATATTGATAATTGGGGCTCGACCATCACATTTTGTTTGCTATTCCTTTGATTCGTCGCGTATATTCCGATTTCCGGCGTCCCGATGTGCAACTGCAATATCGCGCGTCGCGCGCCGCCCGCGCGGTCGAAGCTCAAACCGCGGGCAACAACAAAATGGTTCAACAGGCCCCACGGCCCCTGACAGACGGTGTCCCCATGAACGACCACCAGCAGCCGATTTCCACGGTTCCCGCCGCGCAAGGTCTGTATGACCCGGCAAACGAGCACGACGCATGCGGCGTCGGCTTCGTCGCGCATATCAAGGGCAAGAAAAGCCACGAGATCATCCAGCAAGGCCTGAAGATCCTGGAAAACCTCGATCACCGGGGCGCCGTCGGCGCCGATCCGCTGATGGGTGACGGCGCGGGCATCCTGATCCAGATCCCGGACTCGTTCTACCGCGAAGAAATGGCCAAGCAGGGCGTGACGCTGCCGCCGAACGGCGAGTACGGCGTCGGTATGATTTTCCTGCCGAAGGAACACGCTTCGCGTCTCGCGTGCGAACAGGAACTGGAGCGCACGGTGAAGGCCGAAGGCCAGGTCGTGCTCGGCTGGCGCGATGTGCCCGTCGACCACAACATGCCGATTTCGCCGACGGTGAAGGCGAGCGAGCCGCTGATCCGCCAGATCTTCATCGGCCGCGGCAAGGACATCATGGTCACGGACGCGCTGGAGCGGAAGCTGTACATCATCCGCAAGACCGCGAGCCACCGCATCCAGGCGCTCAAGCTCAAGCACGGCAAGGAATATTTCGTGCCGTCGTGCTCGGCGCGCACGGTCGTCTACAAGGGTCTGCTGCTGGCGGGCCAGGTCGGCGTGTACTACCGCGACCTGCAGGACGAGCGCGTCGTGTCGGCGCTGGCACTGGTGCACCAGCGCTTCTCGACCAACACGTTCCCGGCGTGGGAACTGGCTCACCCGTACCGCATGATCGCCCACAACGGCGAAATCAACACGGTGAAGGGCAACGTCAACTGGCTGAACGCGCGTACCGGCGCAATCGCCTCGCACGTGCTCGGCGACGACCTGCCCAAGCTCTGGCCGCTGATCTATCCGGGCCAGTCGGATACGGCATCGTTCGACAACTGCCTCGAACTGCTCGTCATGGCCGGCTACCCGCTCGTGCACGCAGTGATGATGATGATCCCGGAAGCCTGGGAACAGCACACGCTGATGGACGAGAACCGCAAGGCGTTCTACGAATACCACGCCGCGATGATGGAGCCGTGGGACGGCCCGGCCGCCATCGCGTTCACCGACGGCCGTCAGATCGGCGCGACGCTCGACCGTAACGGTCTGCGTCCGGCACGCTACATCATTACCGACGACGACCTCGTCATCATGGCGTCGGAAGCGGGCACGCTTCCCATTCCCGAATCGAAGATCGTCAAGAAGTGGCGTCTGCAGCCGGGCAAGATGTTCCTGATCGACATGGAGCACGGCCGCATCATCGACGACAAGGAACTGAAGGACAACCTCGCGAACGCGAAGCCGTACAAGAGCTGGATCGATGCCGTGCGCATCAAGCTCGACGAAATCGAGCCGAACGCGGAAGACGTCGCGACGGAACGCCGCGAAGCGGCTGCGCTGCTCGATCGCCAGCAGGCGTTCGGCTACACGCAGGAAGACCTCAAGTTCCTGATGGCGCCGATGGCGCAGGCAGGCGAAGAAGCCGTTGGCTCGATGGGCAACGATTCGCCGCTGGCCGTCATGTCCAACAAGAACAAGACGCTGTATCACTACTTCAAGCAGCTGTTCGCGCAGGTGACGAACCCGCCGATCGACCCGATCCGCGAAAACATGGTGATGTCGCTGGTGTCGTTCGTCGGCCCGAAGCCGAACCTGCTCGACACGAACAACATCAACCCGCCGATGCGTCTCGAAGTGTCGCAGCCGGTGCTCGACTTCCGCGACATCGCGAAGATCCGCGCGATCGATCAGTACACGGGCGGCAAGTTCAGCTCGTACGAACTGAACATCTGCTATCCGGTCAGCTGGGGCAAGGAAGGCATTGAAGCGCGTCTGGCTTCGCTGTGCGCGGAAGCCGTCGATGCCGTCCGGTCCGGCTACAACATGCTGATCGTGTCGGACCGCAAGACGGACCGCGACAACGTCGCGATTCCGGCGCTGCTGGCTACCTCGGCGATCCACTCGCACCTCGTGTCGCAAGGTCTGCGCACGAGCACGGGCCTCGTCGTCGAGACGGGCTCGGCGCGTGAAACGCACCACTTCGCATTGCTCGCGGGCTTCGGCGCGGAAGCCGTTCACCCGTACCTCGCGATGGAAACGCTCGCGCAGATGGCAGCGGGCATGAAGGGCGACCTGTCGGCGGAAAAGGCGGTCTACAACTTCACGAAGGCAGTCGGCAAGGGCCTTTACAAGGTCATGTCGAAGATGGGCATTTCGACGTACATGTCGTACACAGGCGCGCAGATTTTCGAAGCGGTCGGTCTCGCTGAAGATCTCGTGAGCAAGTACTTCAAGGGTACGGCGTCGAAGGTCGGCGGCATTGGCCTCTTTGAAGTCGCGGAAGAAGCGATCCGCCTGCACCGCGAAGCGTTCGGCGACAACCCGGTTCTCGCGAACGCGCTCGACGCGGGCGGCGAATACGCCTACCGCGTACGCGGCGAAGACCATATGTGGACGCCGGATGCGATCGCCAAGCTGCAACACTCGGCGCGCAGCAACTCGTATCAGACGTACAAGGAATACGCGCATCTGATCAACGATCAGACGAAGCGCCACATGACGTTCCGCGGCCTGTTCGAATTCAAGGTCGATCCGTCGAAGGCCATTCCGCTCGACGAAGTCGAATCGGCGAAGGACATCGTCAAGCGCTTTGCAACGGGCGCGATGTCGCTCGGCTCGATCTCGACGGAAGCGCACGCCACGCTGGCGGTCGCGATGAACCGTATCGGCGGCAAGTCGAACACGGGTGAAGGCGGCGAAGACGAAAACCGCTATCGCAACGAACTGCGCGGCATCCCGATCAAGAACGGCGACACGATGAAGTCCGTGATCGGCGACGAAGTGATCGTCGACATTCCGCTGAAGGAAGGCGATTCGCTGCGCTCGAAGATCAAGCAGGTTGCGTCGGGCCGTTTCGGCGTGACGGCGGAATATCTCGCGTCCGCAGATCAGATCCAGATCAAGATGGCGCAGGGCGCGAAGCCGGGCGAAGGCGGTCAGCTGCCGGGTCACAAGGTGTCCGAGTACATCGGCAAGCTGCGTTACTCGGTGCCGGGCGTCGGCCTGATTTCGCCGCCGCCGCACCACGACATCTACTCGATCGAAGATCTGGCGCAGCTGATCCACGATCTGAAGAACGCGAACTCGGCCGCGAGCATCTCGGTGAAGCTCGTGTCGGAAGTGGGCGTCGGCACGGTTGCAGCGGGTGTGGCGAAGGCGAAGGCCGATCACGTCGTGATCGCCGGTCACGATGGCGGCACGGGCGCATCGCCGCTGTCGTCGGTGAAGCACGCCGGCACGCCGTGGGAACTCGGTCTTGCTGAAACGCAGCAGACGCTGGTGCTGAACCAGTTGCGCGGCCGTATCCGCGTGCAGGCCGACGGCCAGATGAAGACGGGCCGCGACGTCGTGATCGGCGCGCTGCTCGGCGCGGACGAATTCGGCTTTGCGACGGCACCGCTCGTCGTCGAAGGCTGCATCATGATGCGCAAGTGCCACCTGAACACGTGCCCGGTCGGCGTCGCGACGCAAGACCCCGTGCTGCGCGCGAAATTCCAGGGCCAGCCGGAACACGTCGTGAACTTCTTCTTCTTCGTTGCTGAAGAAGTGCGCGAAATCATGGCGCAACTGGGCGTTCGCAAGTTCGACGACCTGATCGGCCATAGCGAATTCCTCGATATGAAGAAGGGCATCGAGCACTGGAAGGCGAAGGGTCTGGACTTCTCGCGCGTGTTCTATCAGCCGAACGTTCCGGCGAGCGTCGCGCGTCTGCACGTCGAATCGCAGGATCACGGCCTCGACCGCGCACTCGATCACACGCTGATCGAGAAGGCGAAGGCAGCGATCGAGAAGGGCGAGCATGTGTCGTTCATCCAGCCGGTGCGCAACGTGAACCGTACGGTCGGCGCAATGCTATCCGGCACGATCGCGAAGAAGTACGGCCACGACGGTCTGCCCGACGATGCAATCCACATCCAGCTGAAGGGCACGGCGGGTCAGAGCTTCGGCGCGTTCCTCGCGAAGGGCGTCACGCTGGATCTGGTCGGCGACGGCAACGACTACGTCGGCAAGGGTCTGTCGGGTGGCCGCATCATCATCCGTCCGACCAACGATTTCCGCGGCAAGTCCGAAGAAAACATCATCTGCGGCAACACGGTGATGTACGGCGCGATCGAAGGCGAATCGTTCTTCCGCGGCGTCGCGGGCGAGCGCTTCTGCGTGCGTAACTCGGGTGCGACGGCGGTTGTCGAAGGCACGGGCGACCACGGTTGCGAATACATGACGGGCGGCACGGTGGTCGTGCTCGGCGAAACGGGCCGTAACTTCGCGGCCGGCATGTCGGGCGGCGTCGCTTACGTGTACGACGTGGACGGTTCGTTCGCGGCGAAGTGCAACAAGTCGATGGTCGCGCTCGAGCCGGTGCTGCAACAGGCCGAACAGGAACGCACGGTCGACAAGGCACTGTGGCACGCCGGCGAGACCGACGAAGCGCTGCTCAAGGGGCTCATCGAACGTCACTTCCAGTTCACCGGTTCGCCGCGCGCCAAGGCGCTGCTCGAAAACTGGGATGCGTCGCGCCGTCAGTTCGTGAAGGTGTTCCCGACGGAATACAAGCGCGCGCTGGGCGAAATGGGCGCGAAGAAGGCTGCCAAGGAAGTGCTCGCAGCCTGATCGTTTCCCGACCGAACCACTGACGATAAAACGAAGCGCGCCTGCCGCAGCATGCGGCGGGCGCCGATCCCCTCACCGAATCAGATAGACATAGAGAACCACATGGGCAAGGCAACCGGTTTTCTCGAGTTCGAGCGCCGCCACGAGGCGTACGAAGCTCCCCTCACGCGTGTGAAGCACTACAAGGAATTCGTTTCGGCGCTGACCGACGACGAAGCCAAGATTCAGGGCGCACGTTGCATGGACTGCGGCATTCCGTTCTGCAACAACGGCTGTCCGGTGAACAACATCATTCCGGACTTCAACGATCTGGTGTTCCGTCAGGACTGGAAGAGCGCCATCGACGTTCTCCATTCGACGAACAACTTCCCCGAGTTCACGGGCCGCATCTGCCCGGCGCCGTGTGAAGCGGCGTGTACGCTCGGCATCAACGACGACCCGGTCGGCATCAAGTCGATCGAGCACGCGATCATCGATAAAGCGTGGGCCGAAGGCTGGGTCGCACCGCAGCCGCCGAAGCACAAGACGGGCAAGAAGATCGCCGTGGTCGGTTCGGGCCCGGCAGGTATGGCGGCTGCGCAGCAACTCGCGCGCGCTGGCCATGACGTGACGGTGTTCGAAAAGAACGACCGCATTGGTGGTTTGCTGCGTTATGGCATTCCTGACTTCAAGCTGGAGAAGTGGCTGATCGACCGCCGCATGCGCCAGATGGAAGCGGAAGGCGTGACGTTCCGCGCGAACGTGTTCGTTGGCAAGGATGCGCTGCCGGCGTATATCGGCAACACCGCTAAAGAGATTGTCACTCCGGAAGAACTGAAGGAACTGTTCGACGCCGTGATCCTGACGGGCGGCTCCGAGACGCCGCGCGACCTGCCGGTGCCGGGGCGTGAACTCGCGGGCATTCACTACGCGATGGAATTCCTGCCGCAGCAAAACAAGGTCAACGCGGGCGACAAGGTCGCGGACCAGTTGCTGGCGAAGGGCAAGCATGTGGTGGTGATCGGTGGTGGCGATACGGGCTCGGACTGTGTCGGCACGTCGAACCGTCATGGCGCGAAGGACGTGACGCAATTCGAACTGCTGCCGCAGCCGCCGGAAGAAGAAAACAAGCCGCTCGTGTGGCCGTACTGGCCGGTCAAGCTGCGCACGTCGTCGTCGCATGAGGAAGGTTGCGAGCGTGACTGGGCGGTTGCGACCAAGCGTTTTGAAGGCAAGAACGGCAAGGTCGAGAAGCTGATTGCGGCGCGTGTCGAATGGAAGGACGGCAAGATGGTTGAAGTGCCGGGTTCCGAATTCGAAATGAAGGCCGATCTCGTGTTGCTGGCGATGGGCTTTACTCAGCCCGTTTCGCCGGTGCTCGAAGCCTTCGGCGTGGATAAGGACGCGCGTGGGAATGTGCGTGCAGCTACCGAAGGTGACAAGGCCTATTACACGTCAGTGGACAAGGTTTTCACCGCGGGTGATATGCGGCGCGGACAGTCGCTCGTTGTGTGGGCGATTCGCGAAGGCCGTCAGTGTGCGCGGTCTGTTGATGCTTATCTGATGGGGCATTCGGAGCTTCCGAGGTAAGGTTTTTTGTTTGTCTGCGACGCGGGTGCCGGTTTTGTGCTGGTGTCCGCGTTTTGTTTTTGGTTTTGGTTTTGGTTTTGTTTGTCTTGCGACGCTGGGGTGGTTTGCTTTTGTTTTCGCGGGCATCCGCGATTTGTCTTGCCTGCTTCATGCGTCGCCCCTGTGCGGGGCGGCACCTACTTTTCTTTGCCGCGGCAAAGAAAAGTAGGCAAAAGAAAGCCGCTGAACACCGCTAATTCTTGTTCCCGCCTGAGGGCCCCCAACGGGTCCTCCGCTTCATACGGCAACCTGCCTTTCACTGCCCGCTGCCAACGTTTCGAACTGGCTCATCACCCGCTTCACACTCCCGCGTCGCCACTCGCGCGATCAAATCTTCCACGTTCTATAGCGGCAAACTGTGTGTCGGCTTTCGCGCCGTACACGCATCACTCCGGACTGAAATGCAAGGCCGGTGTCGTAGGAGCGCTGAGGTGTGAAGCACTACGCCCTACACACAGTTTGCCACCTGGGCGGCCGCAATCATTCGCTGCCGCTGGCTGCGCTACGGGTGATCGAAGCGGGTGAGGCGCCGATTAGAAGGGTTGGCAACGGGCGATGACTGAGAAGTTGCCGTGTGAAGCGGAGGACCCGTTGGGGGCCCTCAGGCGGAGGTCAAGAACGGGCGGTGTTAGCCCGCTTTCTTTGCTTACTTTCTTTGCGGCGGCAAAGAAAGTAAGTGCCGCCCCGCACAGGGGCAACGCATGAAGCACCAGTAACAAATCGCGGATGCCAGCAAAAACAAAACCAAACCAACCCAGCGTCACAAGACAACCCAAAGCAAATGCGGCCGCGCACAGGGGCAACGCGTGAAGGGGCACATCACATCGCGGCCGCCGGCAAAAACCAAACCAAACCAAACCAAACCAAACCAAACCAAACCAAACGAGCGTCGCAGACACATCCCCACGCTCCCGCGCTAAAGTACAACCCTGCACCCCGCGCAAACGCTGGGAGACACCCCAAATGCAACGCACTGACCGCGAAGAACCCCGTGCGCCGGGCCCGGACGACCCACCATCCGCGAATGGCGAAGACACAGAGCCCGGCCAGCACGGCTACCAGCGCTGTTTCATAGCATTAGTCCCCGACAAAGCGACCCGCGACGCACTATCGGCGATCACCGTCCCCACTCCCGCGCGCCGCGTCCCATACGATCAACTCCACCTGACGGTGACGTTCATCGGCGTATTGCCGCAAGAAAAAACCGCATCGCTAATCGACGCACTCACCAGCGAGACCGTGCCGCTCAAGCTCACATCAGTGACAAAAATAGAACATTGGCCGCGTGCCTCGCACCCACGCCTGACGGTAGCAGCACTGGCAATGTCCGATGAGTTCATCGCATTGGACTGGCGCGTACGCTCGTCGATGATCGCGCTCGGCCTGCCCGTCGACGCCCGCGCGTTCCGCCCGCACGTGACGCTCGCGCGCTATCGGCACGATGCAGCAGCCGTCGGTCCCGCAACGGAATTGCAACAGGAACTGATCACGCGCTTCGAATCGTTGACGTTGTACTCGAGCACGCTAGCCCGCACGGGCGCACGCTACCGATCGCAGGCAAGCGTACCCGTCGTCTATGCATGAAGCGCCGCGCGTCAATACCGCGCCAGCGTCAGCCCATCCAGATCGATTTCCGGCGCGCGCTGCGTAACCAGATCCGCCACCACGCGCCCCGACCCCAGCGACATCGCCCATCCCGTCGAGCCGTGTCCGAGATTGATCCACAACCTGTCGATACCCGACGGCCCAAGCAAGGGCGCGCCATCCGGCGTCATCGGACGGCGTCCGACCCAGAAGTGCGCGGAAGAGGGCGCTGTAGCATGCGGGAACCAGTCGTCGAGCACTTTCATCAGCGTCTGCAGCGCCTGCTCGCGTAATGTCGTCTGCCGGTTGCCAAGCTCCGCCGTGCCCGCGACGCGCAGATTCGGCCCGAAACGCGTGATCGCCGTCTTCAGCGATTCGTCCATCAACGCCGCGCGCGGCGACTTCTCGTCATCGACGATCTGCAGCGTCGCCGAGTAACCCTTCACGGGATACAGCGGCACCTTCACGCCGAGCGGCGCGAGCAGTTCCGCGCTATCGACGCCCGCTGCCACCACCACAGCATTCGCCACCAGCGTTTCGCTTCCCGCCGCGCTCTCGACATGCACGCCATGCACCGAGCCGCCACGAACATCGAGCGACGTCACGCGTGTATCGAAGCGAAAGCGCACGCCGTTTGCCTCGCAGATCGCGCGCAGTTCACGCGTAAAACGTGCGCAGTCGCCCGCTTCGTCGTCGGGCAGATAGAGGCCGCTCACCGGCGCCTGACGCGCCCAGCGCAATCCCGGCTCGATCTCCGCGCATTCGCCCGCGCTCACTTCGCGATGCCTGATGCCGGCGTCGCGCAACACGGCAAGCGCCGGCTGCGCCATCTCGACGTCGAACTCGCTGCGAAAGAGTTGCAGATAACCCTGGCTGCGCCCGTACTCGAACGGATGATGTCCGCGAAACTCATGCAGACACTCGCGGCTGTAATACGCGATGCGCTGCATCCGCTGCTTGTTGACGCGAAAGCGCGCGAGATCGCATTCGCGCAGCCAGCGCGCGATCCAGCGCCATTGCGCGGGATCGAAGGTCGGCCGGAAGATCAGCGGTGAGGCAGGCTTGAACAGATACTTCAGGATCTTGAACGGCATGCCGGGCGCAGCCCACGGCGTCACGTAGCCGGGTGCGATCACGCCCGCGTTGCCGAAGCTCGTCGCGAGCGCAACGTCGGATTCGCGTTCGATCACGGTGACGTCGCAGCCGCGCTCGCGCAGGTAGAAGGCAGTGGCGACACCGATGATGCCGCCGCCGAGAACGATCGTTTGCATGGATGGTATTACACGTGTTCCGCCGATTTCGCGGCTTCGGCTGCCAGCGATTTGCCCTTCGTTTCAGGCAGCGCCAGCGCCGCGACGACGACGAGCAGATAGCCCGCGCCCGCGACGATGCCGATTGCCTTCACGAGCGTCATCGTTTGCGACAGCGTGCCGACCAGAATCGGAAAGAACGAGCCGACACCGCGCCCGAGGTTATAGCAGAAACCTTGTCCCGACCCGCGTATCGCATTCGGATACAGCTCTGATAGATACGCACCGACGCCCGCGAATATTCCCTGCACGACGATGCCGAGCGGAAAACCGAGCAGCAGCATCGCGGCATCGGTGATGGGCAGCATCGTGTAGACCATGCCGAGCAGGAACGAGCCGATCGCAAACAGGATGAACGACCCGCGCCGGCCGATCTTGTCCGAAAGAATCGCGCCGACGATATACCCGATGAACGAGCCGACGATCAGCACGACCAGATAACCGCTCGTGTTGAACACGGACAGATGGCGCACCGTCTTCAGATACGTGGGCAGCCACGTCGTGATCGCGTAATAGCCGCCCAGCATGCCGCTGCACAGCGCGCTGCCGAGTATCGTCGTCTTCAGGTGCGCGCGGGAGAAAATCTGCAGGAAGTGCGCGGTGTCGAAGTCGCTTTCGCGCGCGCGGCGCGTTGCGAGGTAAATCTCGGGATCGCTGACGTTGCGGCGAATGTAGATGATCCAAAGCGCGGGCACGATGCCGATCCAGAAGCACGCGCGCCACGCATATTCTTCGGGCAGCAGCGCGAAGAACGCCCAGTAGAGAATCGCCGCCGCGCCCCAGCCGAACGACCAGCTGCTCTGCACGGTGCCGACCGCTTTCGCGCGATGCTGCGGCGAGCGGATCGTCTCCGCCATCATGATCGTCACCACCGACCATTCACCGCCAAAGCCGATGCCTTGCAAGGTACGCGTCGTCAGCAGTTGCCAGAAGTTGTGCGTGAAACCGGACAGGCAGGTGAAGAGGGCGAAGGTGGCGATCGTCCATTGCAGCACGCGGATGCGGCCGTAGCGGTCAGCGAGGATACCCGCGAGCCAGCCGCCTATCGCCGACGAAATCAGCGAACTCGTTGCGATCATGCCCGCTTCGCTTTTCGACATGCCCCACGCCGCGATCAACGTCGGAATCAGGAACGAGTAGATCATGAAGTCGAATGCATCGACCGCATAACCGCCGAAGCCGGCGTAGAGCGTGCGGCGCTCGCGCGTCGACAGTTCTGTAAACCACTGAAATGACGCCATCCCCTCTCCTCTGTTCCCTATACGTGGGTTTGCTGTTGTGATTCGGGCGTTGTGACGGGCGTGCCGCAAGTGGTTTGTATTCTACGGTCCGCGTCGATTGCGGCCAATGCACGAAAAAAAGCGGGAAAAATGCGGTACAAGGGTGTGCCGATCGCTCACACGGCAGAAACGAAAGACGACACGCCAACATTCCGAATTCTTACTGACTGCTACCGTGTAACCCTTGAACTGTTTTCGTCCATTACACTGCACGTCGGCGCCGTAAGTGATCGACCAAAGCGGTCGGTCACGCCGTCTGTCGGCTGGTCAAACCTGCACGCGAACTGCGTGCGTCTTTCGCATCTGCGCGCGGCAATCGCGCTGCACCTTGTAGACACAACGATGACTTCCTCTGCGAAAGCGGATATTTCATTCGCCGCTGCGCATGATCTCCACGCCTTACCACTCGCGTCGCTGCCAGCGCACGCGCAACTCGCTTCGCGCCGTCGCTTTCTGAAGAGCACGGCCGGCGCGCTGCTGCTTTCTGGCATGGGGAGCACGCTGCTGACGGCGTGCGGCGGCAACAATGCCGGTTCGGACCAGGCGCCGACGCCGCGTCTCGCCACGCTGGAAAACTTTCGTGACGTGGGCGGCACGGCGGCCGGTTATCCGACCGTCGATGGCCGCGTCGTGCGGCGTAATGCTTTCTTTCGCTCGAATGCGTTGACGGAAAACACCGCTGACGCCGCCGTACTTAATTCACTCGGCATCGCGGCCGTCTACGATCTGCGCACGCCCGGAGAGATCGAGCGCGCATCCGATGTGCTGCCCGCCAACGCGCAGTACATGAAGATCAACGTCACCGGACGCGAAGATTTAATGATGCCCGCAGCGGATAGCGCGGGAAGCGCCGCATCGGCGATGGAAAACGCGCAGCGGCAGTACGTGATGGACCCCGTGCATCGCATGGCGTTCGGCTCGCTGCTGTCGCAACTCGCGAGCACGCCGGGGCCGCAACTGATTCATTCGCGCGCGGGCAAGGACCGCGCGGGCTGGGCGGCGGCGCTGCTGCTGAGCATCGCGAACGTGCCGTTCGACATCATCATGCAGGACTATCTGCTGTCGAACACCTATCTGGCGAATTCGATTTCGGCGAGCGTCGAGGCGCGCCGGCAGGAAGGCGGCGATCTTGCCGCGAACATCGAGAAGACGCTGGCGAGCGTGCAGAGCAGCTTTTTGCAGGCATCGTTCGATCAGGTGCAGGCCAGCTACGGCACGATGTCGGGCTACCTGACGCGCGGGCTCGGCCTCGCGCAATCGACAGTCGATAACCTGCGCGACCGCCTGCTTCTCTGACTTTTCTCCCGCACAAAGAAAAAACGGCCCGTCCCAGGTGGCAGCGGGACGGACCGAACAGGGAGGCGCCGAGGACGCCGGATTGCACTATAGGCCGGGATCAGGTCGGAAAGGCGCAACCGTAAGGCAAGGTAAGTGCAAGCGCAGCGGCGCGTAATGTCGGTAATGCGTTCAGTAACGCGCGTCGGTAACGTGGTCAGTAACGCGCTTCGATAAAGCGCGTGATCTGCGCGCCGTTTCAGGCGTCGACGGGCACGACGAACGGCAGTGCGATGCGCACATGCAGCCCGCCTTCCGGATGATTCTCCACGGTGCATTTGCCGCCGCGATGATGCGCGAGCCGCACGACGATCGCGAGCCCCAACCCGCAATGTCCTTCGCCGCCGCGTGCTGCGTCGAGCCGCACGAACGGCTTCATCGCGGCCGCGATGCGGTCTTCGGGAATGCCGGGGCCATGATCGCGGACATCGATGATCCATTGCTGCTCATCGCGCGAAGTGGCGATGTCCACGGGCGGCGCGCCGTGCTCGAACGCGTTGTCGACGAGATTCGTGACGAGCCGGTCCAGCAGCGTGCGCGGCAGCGTGAAGCGCGGACCGGCGCGCAGATCGAGCTTGAATAGCGGCGCTTCGCCGCTGTCGCCTTCGTCATTTTCGTTGCCGTCCGTGGCGGAAAACTGCTCGCGCAGAAAGCCGTCCACTTCCGTCATCGGTCCCGATTCCGCCGATTGTCCTGCGAACTCCAGAAACTGCTGCACGATATTCGTGAGCGAATCGACGTCGCGGATCAGACCCGCGCGCTCGTTTTCATCGGCGAGCACGCTCGCGCGCAATTTCAGGCGTGTAAGGGGCGCTTTCAGATCGTGCGCGACGCCGGCCAGCATCACGGCCTGATCGTCGCCCGCTTCGTTCAGGCGCCGCATCATGTCGTTGAACGAACCGATCAGATCGCGCAATTCGCGCGGCCCCTGTTCGGAAACGGGCTCGGGTCGCGCGCCCGCGCCGAACGCGCGCGCCGCGTGCGCGACGCGCGTGAGCGGCCGCTGCATCTGCCACACCGCGAGCAGCGACAGCAGCAGCGCAGCCAGCAGCATCGACACGGATTCGATCACGAAGCGCGGACGCGGCGGCACATCGACGGGTATCACGACCCACATCGACTTGCGCGGAAAACGCACCCACAGACGCGGCAAATGCGTGTCGTCGACGGCGATTTCGGTGCCGGGCGGCAGGCTCGCGCGCAGATGGCGCGTGAGCTCGACGAACGGCTTGCGCGTGGGCGGTTCGAGATGGACGGTGGCCGGCATGTTCCATGTCGGCACGAGATGCACGCGCAGCGCGGGCGCAACGTCGGCGCCGTTGACGGGCTCGCCGTTTGCGGCCTGCAGCGCGAGCAGAATGCCGCGCGCGTAGCCGTCCACTTCGTGATGCGGCGGCTGCATCACGACGAGCACGAACCAGCCTGCCTGAATTGCAAACAGCACCGCCGACGACAGCAACGCCATCCTGCCGAACAGCGTATTCAGCGGATTCCTGATGCGGGTCACGCGAGCGTCACGCGGGGTCGGCGGCGAAGGGCGCGCCGTTCGGGTCAGCGTCGGGGACGAAGACATAGCCTTTGCCGCGCACCGTCTGCACGTAGCACGGATTGGACGGATCGTTTTCGATCACGCGGCGCAGGCGCCAGATCGGCACGTCGAGGCTGCGATCACGGAACGGCAGGTCGTCGCGATGCACGAGATCGTGAATCAGCACGCGCGACAGCACCTTGTACGGATTGTTGACGAAGATCTTCAGCAGCGCGAACTCGCTGTCGCGCAGCGTGACGCGCGTTTCGTCGCGCGACAGCGTGCGCGTGGCGAAGTCCAGTTCGAACGGGCCGAAGCGATAACGCTTGCGTGCTTCGGGCGCGCTCGTCGTGGCCGGGCCGCGCCGGCGCAAGACGGTCTGGATGCGCGCGAGCAGCTCGCGTGGATCGAAAGGCTTCGTAATATAGTCGTCGGCGCCGAGCGACAGCCCGATGATGCGATCGGCCACTGTGCCGCGCGCCGTCACGAAGATAACGGGAATGTCGTCGCCGGCCGCACGCAGCGCGGTGAGCGCGCGCAGGCCGTCGGTGTTCGGCATCATGATGTCGAGCACGACGACGGAAGGCCGCTCCCGTTCGAGACGCCGTTGCAGATGCGTGCCGTCATGCAGCACGGATGCATCGTAGCCATTCGATTGCAGGAAGCGGCAAAGCAGATCGCGCACGACGGGATCGTCGTCGACGATGAGGACCTGTGGATTCATACCGAAATTCTAGTCTGGCATTGCTTGTCGGCGCTCACCGGTTTTCTTACCAACACTTACGCAAACTCTCAGGCAGGGCGCACTTGCCGCGCGACTTCGCAAGCCTTCCTTGCGCGGCGCGGCAGTGCGGCCTGTCGCGTGCGTTGTAGTCCGCAATATTTCCTCGCGCGTGCATGTCCGATCCGGCGCGAAAGCATTTGTGTTTTACGCAGTTGGAAAGATTTCGCGTGCATTCGCAAGCGGTCGTAAGTACCTCGGAAATCCGTGCGTTGCTTGAGCCATCGTGGATACGGCACAGACGGGATCATTCGTCACGCCACAAGCCGTCGTGCGTTTCTTACGCGGAGAAAATTTCTGCGTACGGACGTGCGGCGATTCCGAAGACTCTCGCACTTCACGAGGTTTGCCATGACTGTCCAGAACAATCACTTCAACACACAACTGTCGAGCATCGCGCGTCCGACGGCGACCGAACGGCCGGCCGCGCGCGGCACGTCGTCGACGGCTACCGCCCCGGCATCGGGCGACAAGGGCGGCGCAGCGCAGACGCCGGTCGCGCCGGGTGGTCTCGTCGGCAATCACGTCAATACGACGGCCTGACGTTGCGGAGTTCGCCGTGCCGAAATCACGCTTTTTCACGCATGCACGACGCGCAGTGACACGTCTTGCGATGTGGTCGGCCGTGGGCGCGGCGGTGCTGCCGCTCGACGGTTGTGCCGTCGCGGCGCTGCCGTGCCGGCTGACTTCGGCGACGCTGAAGATTCTGCCCGTCGTCGGCCATGTGGCCGCGACGCCGTTCGACGCCTGTGCGGCAGCCATCGACTGAGCTGCTTCCATCGATTACGCGAGGCGAGCCATGCAACTCACTTCGATCGGGCGCGTGCTGACTGCCTGCGCCGTGGCTGTGTCCTGTGCATTCGCGCCCATCGCGGTGCGTGCGCAGAACATGTTGTCGCCGCAACAGGCGGCCGCGTTGCGCATGTCCGCGGCGAGCGTGAAAAAGCGCACCGTGGACAAGCCGTACGCGTTTCGCGGCATTGCGCTGGGCATCACGCTCGACGAGTTTCGCGCCGGCTCGCGTGTGCGCGCAACGCCGATCGGCAGTGTGCCAGTGTGCGAGACCGACAACGCTGCGGGTTCGCTCGGCATGCGGCTGAAGACCTCGCAGAGCCTCACGATTGCGTGCCAATGGGCGCATCGCGCGGCGGATGGCTGGCAAGTGTCGCGCGCCGTCGTCGATGGTTCGCCTGCCGACGAGCATGTGCTGCGCTTCGTGCGCGTCGATGGGCAGAGCGCGTTCCGGCTGTACGAGATTTCTTTCGTGATCGACGAGATCACGGCTGACGATCTGCGCGACGCATTCGAGGACCGCTACGGCGCGCCGCGCGCGTCGACGCAGGTCACCTCGCCGACGGCGGGCGCGTTGCCCGTCTACATCTGGGAAAACGACGTGAGTTCGATCACGTTGTGCCTGTTGCCCGCGACGCACAACGCGACGCTTACCTACCTGCTGAAAGATCCCGACGCGTATATGAAGTCGGTCGTGCGGCAGTGGCAGGCGAGCAGTCCCGACGCTGGCTGACGACCTGTTCGCATCAGTTTTCCAACCGTTTTATCGCTTGATTGCTTCATCACACGCAGGGGCACGACACATCATGAACGCCATGCATATGCCACGCGCGGTTGCCGTGCTGACCAGCACCGCTGCTTTCTGTGCGCTCGCCGCTTGCGGCAGCACGAAAGACTCGATCGTCGACACGCCGATGCTGCCGCCGCTTTCCACGGCGCCGCTGAACGTGAACACACAGGGCGCGATCTATCAGGCGGGCACGGGCATCCTGCTGTACGAGACGCCGCGCGCGCAGCATATCGGCGATGTGCTGACCATCCGCCTGTCCGAGTCGTACACCGGCTCGAATAGCGCGAACGCGCAGGCGAGCCGCGCGAGCGACATCACCGCGGAAGCCGCCGACAAATCGACGGGCACGGCGGCGCGTCTTGCGCGGCTGTTCAACATCGGCTCGGCGAGCACGACGTTCAAGGGGCAGGGTTCGATTGCCGACACGAGCGGCATGACAGGCACGCTGGCCGTCACGGTGATCGGCACGATGCCGACGGGCAATCTGGTCGTGTCGGGCGAGAAGGTAATTTCGATGGCCGGCAACCGTGACCGGCTGCGTCTGTCGGGCATCGTGAACCCGAAGGACATCGAGTATGGCAATTACGTCGCGTCGAGCAAGGTAGCGAACGCGCGCATCGAGCAGGCGGGCCAGGGCATGCTGGCCGATTCGACGACGCTTGGCTGGCTGCAGCGCATGTTCATGAGCGTGTTGACGTTCTGATTGCCTGCACGCTGCGGCGTGGCCTTCCGTCAGAGATTGGCGACGGGTGCGTCGTAGCGTTCCGCTGCACCGATTTCGCCATCGGGCACGAACACATAGCCTTTGCCCCACACCGTCTGCACATAGCGTGGCTCGGACGGGTCGACTTCGATCAGACGACGCAGACGCCAGATCGACACATCGAGACTGCGGTTGCGATGCGTATCGGTACCGCCGTGCAGCTTTTCGAGCAGTTGCGCGCGCGTGAGGACTGTCATCGCGTGCGAGACGAACACTTTGAGCATGGCGAATTCGCTTGAACGCAGCGCGATACGCTCACCGTCGCGGCGCAACTCGCGTGCGGGGAAATTCACTTCGAAGCGGCCAAAACGATACGGCGCCCGGTTTTCCGGCGCGCTAGGTGCCGCGCTTTCGCGTCGGCGCAGCACGCTGCGGATACGCGCGACGAGTTCGCTGGGATCGAAAGGCTTGCCGAGGTAATCGTCGGCGCCGAGTTCGAGACCGATCACGCGATCGATCACATCCGCGCGCGCGGTGAGCAGGATCACGGGGATGTTGTCGCCAGCGAGACGCAGCGCGCGCAGGGCGCTGATACCGTCCAGCTCCGGCATCATGATGTCGAGCACGACCAGCGCCGGGCGCTCGCGCTGCAATGCCTGTTGCAGGGCCATGCCGTTCTCGAGCACCGATACCGAGAAGCCCCGGCCTTGCAGATAGTCGCGGACGATGTCGCGGACGACGGGGTCGTCGTCGACGACCATAATGGATGAGTTCATTCCGGCGATAGTAGTTTCTGTGCGCTTCGCGCGGAAGGTTTGGGTGCTTTCGAAATCTTTCCTTCGTAAGAGGTGGGGTTGGGGTTTGTCTTTCGACGTTGGGGTTGGTTTGGTTTTGTTTTTGCTTTTGCTTTTGCTTTTGCTTTTGCTGGCATCCGCGTTTCGTTACTGGTGCTTCAAGCGTTGCCCCTGTGCGGGGCGGCACTTACTTTCTTTGCCGCCGCAAAGAAAGTAAGCAAAGAAAGCGGGCTAACACCGCCCGTTCTTGACCGTTGCCTGAGGGCCCCCAACGGTTCCTCTACTTCAAACGGCAACTTCTCAGTCACCGCGCGTTGCCAACGCTTCGAACGAGCGCCTCACCCACTTTAATTACCCGTAGCGCAACCAGCGGCAGCGAATGATCACGGCCGCCCAGGTGGCAAACTGTGTGTCGGTCGTAGTGCTTCACACCTCAGCGCTCTTACGACACCGATTGTGCTTTTCAGTCCGGAGTGATGTGTGTACGCCGCGACAGCCGACACACAGTTTGCCGCTATAGAACGTGGGCGATTTGATCGCGCATGCGTCGACGCGGGAGCGTGAAGCGGGTGATGCGTCTGGCAAGAGAGTTGGCAGCGGGCATCGAGAAGAGTGATGCCGCGAACAGGACGGGGCTGTTGGGGGCCCGTGGGCAGGAAGAAAAGTTGGCGGTGTTCAGCGGCTTTCTTTTGCCTACTTTTCTTTGCCGCGGCAAAGAAAAGTAGGTGCCGCCCCGCACAGGGGCAACGCATGAAGCAGGCAAGACAACTCGCGGATGCCAGCGAAAACACAGGCAAACCGAACCAGCGTCGCAAGACAAAGACAAAGACAAAAACAAAAACAAAAACAAAGAACAAATGCCGCCCCGCACAGGGGCAACGAGTAAAGGGGTAAATCACATCGCGATCGCCAGCGAAAAAAAGGCCTGCGCAGCAACTAATTCCCAATTGCCGAAGAAGTCTGAATAGTCTCAGACTGCAAATTCTCAACGCGATTTACGACCATCCTGTCGATCAACCCATCGAGCTTCACCGAAGCGCTAGAAAACCGGTCAACCCCGAGCCCGCCCGTCTGATATCGGGCAGTAACAAGAATCCGCCCATGCTGGATCAGCGTGAGATCGATCATCGACAGATACTGGATCGCCTCATCGCTAAACGACCGTCGCCCATAATCGACAGACGCGTTATAGACAAGCCGCGCCTCGCAACTGGCAGGCGACGTCCCAGGGTTATACACGTCCGAGCGGATCCCACGCTTATCCAGCGCAAGCTGCAACGCCGGCACGAAGTCGCCAACCGACACCATCTGGTTCACTTCGATACACACGGTACTGATCTTCGCCGGCCTCCCATTGATGAAAGTCGGCGACGAATAGTTCGATGCAATCGCGTACCCCGCCTGAATCACCGAGCCCGTCGCGTCGGCTGCCGTGATCAGCGTCCACGCACAGCCGCTCAGCGACATCAGGGACAACGCCGCGAGCACGATCCGCAAAAAATGCGCGAATGAAGAGCCAGTCACGATGCGCTCGCAGGCAGGTTTATCGAAGGGTCGTCAGGACGGATACGAACGCTCAGCGCGCAATGCGCAGGCGCAGTTCGTTCTGGCCTTGTACGCTCGCCGTCACGCTCACGCGGCGGTCAGCCGTCTTCACGATGAAGTGCTGGCGCGTCGGCGTGTTGAGGTCGTGCACGACGTTCGGAAAGCACGCGGCAATGTCCGCACCGATTTCTTCGAGCGGATCGTTGACGAAGCCGTCGGCTTCCCAGTGCGCGCGGAACGTGCAGTCGTACGAGTGCGAGCTCGCGCGGCAATCTTCAATAGGGTCGACGCCCGGCAGCTTCGCGGCCGGCTCGTCGCGCAGCTTCTTGAAGTCGGCGGACGACACGATGTGCGACAGCGCAGGGCACACATCAGCGGGTTCAGCCTGCTTCGCCGGCGTGATCTGCGCAGCGTTGGCAGCGGTCGCGAACAGCAGCGCGGCCATGAAAGACAGGCGGGAAAGCGAGGGGAGGCGGCGGTCGAATGACATGGCAGGTATTTCCAGTGACGTTGAACATGCATTGCGGGCGGCGCCAGGGGAGCGTTTGGCCCACGATGCAATCGTCGCTGGAATTGCGCGCGCACAAAGCACGGAACAGCGCGTACGCTTCGAGAGTGCTTTCCAACTGTTCGAGAATCTTTCCGGATGTTGCGTCGACGGACGGCGCGTAAGAGTCGCGCGTCAATCAGCCGAGCGTCAGGCCGCCGTCGACATGGATCACCTGACCCGTGATGTGCCGCGCGGAATCGGAAAGCAGGAAGGCGATTAGTGCGGCGATATCGTCGGGCTCGGCGACGTGGCCGAGCGGCGTTGCTTCCGCCGCACGCGCCCAGGCAGGCGCGTTTTCCGCGCTCGGCCCGCGATCCTTGCGCGTGTAGCCGGGCGCAACGCAATTCACCGTGACGCCGTGCGGCGCGAGTTCGGCCGCTGCCGTTTTCGCCAGCGATTCGAGCGCGGCTTTCGCGGCAGCCGTCGCAGCAAACGGCGAGTCCATTCGATAACGATGTGCGACGAACGAGCTGACGGCGACGATGCGTCCGCGCTTCGATGTTTCGAGCGCAGGTGCCGCGCGTTTGATGAGCGCGGCGAACGCGGCGGGCATCGCCGCGAACGACTCCGCAAGCGATTCGATATCGAGTGTGCCGATGCTCTGACGCTGCGCGTGTCCCGCGTTGGCGACGATCTGATCGAGCGCGCCGAAACGCGCCAGCGTCTGATGAACCGCATGTTCGGATGCGCCGCGTTCAGCGAGGTCGCCGAGCACGGTGGCGCAGGTCGCGCCGCTCGTCGCGCAGCTTGCCGCGACTTCATCGAGTCGCGTGCGCGACGCGGCGTCGGCACCGCGCGCATGCAACATCAGCGCGACGCGTGGCGCCGCGATGCGCCGGGCGAGCGCGGCGCCGATGCCGGAGCCTGCGCCCGTCACCAGCACGACGCGCTCGAACGACGCGTCGCTCACGCCGCTACGCGCTCGACCGCGCGCTCGATGAACAGCGTCTGGTCGTGGAACGCTTCGAGCGTCTTGCGATGCGCGACGCTCACGATGGCCGCGTTCGGCAGGCGCTCGATCAACGCGTTGTAGATGATGCTTTCGTTGTCGGGATCGAGCGCGCTGGTCGCTTCGTCGAGGAACAGGAAGTCCGGTTGCTGCAGCAACGCGCGCGCAGCCGCGAGACGCTGCTGCTCACCCGGCGACAGGGAACGCTCCCAGTGCGCCGATTCGCCCAGTCGATCCGCGAGTTCCGGCAGACGGCAAACCGTGAGCACTTCGCGGCACGCTTCATCCGAAAACGCGGAGGCATCTGACGGATAGCAGAGCGCGCCCTTCAGCGTGCCGATGGGCAGATAGCTGCGCTGCGGGATGAACAGCAGCTTCGCATCGGCGGGCTTTTCGATCGTGCCTTCGCCGAACGGCCATAGGCCTGCGAGCGAGCGCAGCAGCGTGCTCTTGCCCGCGCCCGACGGACCGCGCACCAGCCAGCGCGATTTCGGAGCGATACGGAACGAACCGACGTTCGCCATCGGCTCGCCGTCGGGGCGCTGCAGACGCAGGTTCGTGACGTCGATCGAATCGGTATCCGTGACATGCACGTTGATGCCGCCATGTGCAGTGCCTTCGACAACCGACTCGTGCAGATGCTGCGAAGTCATCACGCGGTGGAATTCCCGCAGACGGTTGACGGTGGCGCGCCACTCGGCGAGCGAATCGTAATTATTGATGAACCAGGAGAATGAATCGCTGACCGTGCCGAACGCGCCCGTCACCTGCTGATAGACGCCGAGCGAAATCGACTTCGAGAAGTACTTCGGCGCAGCGGCGATATACGGGAACACGATCGCCAGCTGCGAGTAGCTGATGACGACGATGTTAAAGCGCCGCGTGAAGCGCATGATCAGACGCCAGTTGTCGCGGATATGACCGAACACGCCTTTGAGCTGCTGCTCTTCGGAACGCTCGCCCTGATACAGCGCGATCTGGTCGGCGTTCTCACGAATGCGGATCAGCGAGAAACGGAAGTCGGCTTCGACGCGCTGCTGCTGGTAGTTGATCGACACCAGCGGATGGTTGACCTTATGCGTGACCCACGAACCGATCGCGGCATAGATCAGCGCGGCCCACACCATATAGCCCGGTATCGAGATTTCGGTGCCGAACGCGTGGAACGCCAGCGCGCCCGACAGGTTCCACAGGATCACGATGAACGAGAACAGTGTGACCGTCGTCGACAGCAGTCCGAGCGACAGATTCAGCGTTGCGCTGGCGAGACCTTGCAGGTCGGCGGAAACCCGCTGGTCGGGGTTGTCGGCGAGGCTGTCGCGCTCGATCCGGTAGTACGCGCGGTCGCCGAGCCACTCGTTCAGATAGCGGTTGGTGAGCCATTGCCGCCAGCGGAATTCGAGCATCTGGCGGAAATACGTCCGGTACGAGCCAAGCAGGATCAGCGCAAGCGCGATGACCGTGAACTGCAGCAGCGAGTATTTAAAGACGGGGTAGTTGTACTGCTGGATCGCGTCGAAGAACGTGCGCTGCCAGCTGTTGAACCAGACGTTGGCGGCGACCATCGTCATGTTCATCGCGATGACGAGCGCGAGCAGCCCCCACGCCTTCCATCGATCCTCGGACACCCAGTAGGGCTTGATGAGGCCCCACGCGGTGATGTCCGCCGGATTGTTTGAGTTGTCGATCATAAGCGTCCTTTGATACGGTCGGCCCGAGCGGCGGGGCGATGCCCTGCGTAGCCGCATTGTGCTGCCGTTGCTCGCCGTCGGGTGTGGCCCAGGCTGCGATTGTTCCGGCAGCGACTTAATCTGAACTTAAGCGGACGTTTCACCGTGCCTCTGGCCCGCGTGGGCAACCCGACAAAGGCCTTGCAGTGGCGCGGCATTCCGTCCGCATTGACGCGTGCCATTGTGCCAGAGCAACCAGCAAGCTCGCCAAAATCAGCCGCGGCCGATTGTGGTCTGCCCGGGTTTGCGGCGCGCGCGGCTTTTATGGTCTAATGGTCCGGACGAAACAGGGGTGCTTCGTGCGCGGGCTGTTACTGCGGCGAGGCTGAGAGAGACCCTTCGCACCCGATCCGGGTAATACCGGCGCGGGAAGTTTTCGGGAAGTATTTCCTGGAAGTTCTCCTTCCGCCGGGGCGGCGTTCCCTTTGAGCGCCCCATGCCCGGCCGGCCTTGCCCGCCGCGTTTTCGTCCTTGAATCGTCCTTGGGTACGAGCACTTTTGCCGTACGGAAAGGATTCGATGACCGCTCATTCTTCAGTTATTTGCTTCATTGCTGCGGGTTTCGCACGTCGTTGCGCCGTGGGCGCGCGGTTTGCGGCGTCCGGGCTTTGCTTCGGAGCCACACGATGAGGACTTCTGCTCAACCGGATTTCGCCGTGATCGGCGGCGGGCTGTGCGGGCGTCTGGTTGCGTGGCAGCTCGCGGGCGAAGGGCATCGCGTCGCGCTGTACGAGCGCGGCGACGCTGCCGGTTCGCAGGCGGCCGCGTGGGTCGCCGCCGCGATGCTGGCGCCGCTCGCCGAAGCCGCCAGCGCCGAACTGCTGATTACGCGGCTGGGCGCGGCGTCGCTGGAAACATGGCCGACCTTGCTCGCGCAATTGCCCGAGCCGGTGTTCTTCCAGCGCAACGGCTCGCTGATCGTCTGGCATCACAGCGATCGCGCCGAAGCGCCGCTGTTCGAACGCCGTCTGCGCGCGAACGCGCCCGCCGAACTGCTCGATGGCGGACTGGTGGCGCTGGCTGGCGCTCAGGTCGGCGCGGCCGAGCCGGCGCTCGCTGGCCGTTTCACGCAAGGCTGGCTGCTCCCGCACGAAGGTCAACTCGATAACCGTCAGGTGCTGGCTGCGCTGGCGGCGGGGCTGGCCGAGCGCGGCGTCGACACGCACTGGAACGTGACGATCGACGACAACGCGCTGCCGCCCGCGAAGATCACGATCGATTGCCGCGGCCTGGGTGCGAAGCCCGTCATGCCGACGCTGCGCGGTATCCGCGGCGAAGTCGCGCGTGTGCACGCGCCGGGCATCGATCTGACGCGACCCGTGCGGCTGCTGCATCCGCGCTATCCGCTCTATATCGCGCCGAAGCAGAACGATCTGTATGTGATCGGCGCGACGGAAGTCGAAGGCGAGGACATGTCGCCCGTGAGCGTGCGCTCGGCGCTTGAACTGCTGAGCGCGGCGTTCTCGGTGCACCCCGGTTTCGGCGAGGCGCGCATTCTCGAACTGAACTCGCAATGCCGGCCGACGCTGCCCGATCATCGTCCCGTGTTGTTGTGGGACGGCGCGGCCACGCTGCGCGTGAACGGGCTGTATCGGCATGGCTATATGATCGCGCCCGAAGTCGCGGGCGAAGCGGTGCGGCTCGCGTCGGCGCTGCTCGACGGCCGTGTCGCCGATGCCGACGGTTTCGCCGACTGGCAGCGCAATGCGCGCTGGAATGAACTGTTCCGGCTCGATGGCGCGCACGCGCAGTCTGCGGCCACACTCAACGTTTGAATACAGAACCATGGATATCCAGATCAACCAGAAGCCGCTGTCGCTGCCCGAAGGCGCGACCGTCGCCGACGCGCTCAGCGCGTATGGCGCGCGGCCGCCGTTCGCCGTCGCGCTGAACGGCAATTTCGTCGCGCGCACGCAGCATGCGGCGCGCGCACTGCAAGCGGGCGACAAGCTCGACGTCGTGCATCCCGTCGCGGGCGGCTAAGGCCAGGCCAGGCCAAGCCACGCGACGCAAGCCACAGACAAGGAATCACACATGAACTCACACGCGAACGCACCCGCCGACGCGCTCACGCTTTACGGCGAAATCTTCCAGAGCCGCGTGCTGCTGGGCACGTCGCGCTATCCGTCGCTGCAGTCGCTGTCGGATTCGATCGCGGCGTCGAAGCCGGGCATGGTGACGGTCGCGCTGCGCCGGCAGATGAGCGAGGGCGGCGCGGAAGCCGGCTTCTTCGATCTGCTCAAGCGCCACGGCGTGCCGCTGCTGCCGAATACGGCCGGCTGTCAGACGGTCACTGAAGCAGTGACGACCGCGCACATGGCGCGCGAAGTCTTCGAGACCGACTGGATCAAGCTCGAACTGATCGGCGACGATTACACGCTGCAGCCCGACCCGGTCGGTCTGATCGAAGCGGCCGCGCAACTCGTGAAAGACGGCTTCAAGGTGCTGCCGTACTGCACGGAAGATCTCGTGATCGGCCGGCGTCTGCTCGATGCGGGCTGTGAAGCACTAATGCCGTGGGGCGCGCCGATCGGCACGGGCAAGGGCGTCGTGAATCCGTATGGCTTGCGCGTGCTGCGCGAGCGTCTGCCCGACGTGCCGCTGATCGTCGATGCAGGCCTCGGCGTGCCGTCGCATGCGTGTCAGGTGATGGAGTGGGGATTCGACGGCGTGCTGCTGAATACGGCCGTCTCGCAGGCTACGCATCCGGAAACGATGGCGCGTGCTTTCGCGATGGGCGTCGAAGCCGGTCGCGAAGCTTATCTGGCCGGCCCGATGGCCGAACGTGAAACTGCCCACGCGAGCACGCCCGTCGTCGGCATGCCGTTCTGGCATCAGGATGGGAGCGCTGCGGCATGACTGAGACTCTGAAACTCGCGGGCCGCGATCTGTTCTGGCCGCCCGCCGACGAACTCACGGAAGCGGCCGAGCGCATTCGCGCGCGCCTCGGCGACTGGCCGCCGACGCACGTCAACTGGCGCATTTGCCTGACGGCGCCCGATGACGCGAACGGCGGCGATCTGATCGTCTTCACCGATACGCAGCAGGACAGCACGCAGCACGTCGAGCGGATTGCCCGCTGGCAGACGCAGGGCGCGGGTGTGATCGAGGCGGCGGCGGGCCGCGCGGTGCTGCACCTGGGCGGCGTGCGTTATCAGCTGGAAGGCCATCTTGCAGAAGACTGGATTGCCGCACTGGCGGCGTTTCTCGACTGCGGTTTCGATCCGCACGACGCGTTGACGCTCGCGCTCGCCTGGCGCGACGGCGACGAAACGAAATCCGACGATGCATGGCCTTGTGACATGTCGCGCTTTCCGCGCGTCGCCGGTTTGCCGGACGCGCCCGCGCAACCGTTCGCGGCATGTCCGGATGCACTCGGCCTCTACGCCGTACTGCCGACGGCCGATTGGGTCGAGCGCGTGGCCGGCTTCGGTGTGAAAACGCTGCAATTGCGCCGCAAATCGGCGGAACCGGACGAGCTGAAGCGTGAAATCGCGCGTTCGGTCGCGGCGGGCCGCGAGCACGATGCGCAGGTTTTCATCAACGATCACTGGCAGGCTGCCATCGACGCAGGCGCCTATGGCGTTCACCTCGGCCAGGAAGACGTGCATACGGCCGATCTGCATGCATTGTCGAAGGCTGGCGTGCGCCTCGGCCTGTCGACGCACGGCTACTACGAAATGCTCACCGCGTGGCACTTCCGTCCGAGCTACATTGCGCTCGGCGCCGTGTTCCCGACCACGACGAAAGTCATGCCGACCGCGCCGCAAGGTCTGGCAAGACTCGCGCGTTACGTGAAACTGCTGGATGGCGTCGTGCCGCTGGTCGCGATCGGCGGGATCAGCGGCGATGTGCTGCCGCAAGTTCTGGCCACGGGCGTGAAGAGCGCGGCCGTCGTGCGCGCGATCACGGAAGCTGCCGATCCCGCAGCAGCCGCTACTTCGTTAAAAAGCGCTTTTTTGCAAGAAAAAGTTTAGAAAAGTTAAATCGTTAGCGTCGTCAAGGCAGGGTTTGCACGAAGGCCCTATAATTCGGCCTTCCGTGTAAAAGGACTGTCAGTTACGTGCCTTCCTCTTCCGAGACCCTCCTCGAGCTGCGCGACGTCGACTTCGGCTACGGCGACCGGCTCGTCCTGTCGAACCTGAATCTGCGCTTCAAACGCGGCCAGGTGGTCGCGGTCATGGGCGGTTCGGGGTGCGGCAAAACGACCGTGCTGCGGCTGATCGGCGGCCTCGTTCGCGCACAGCGCGGCCAGGTGCTGTTCCATGGGCAGGACATCGGCACGCAGACGCGCGATGGCCTGTACGCACTGCGCCGCAAGATGGGCATGCTGTTCCAGTTCGGCGCGCTGTTCACCGACATGTCGGTGTTCGAAAACGTCGCCTTCGCGCTGCGCGAACACACCGATCTCCCCGAAGAACTGATCCGCGACCTCGTGTTGATGAAGCTCAACGCGGTGGGCTTGCGCGGCGCGCGCGATCTCGCGCCGTCGGAGATTTCGGGCGGCATGGCGCGCCGCGTGGCGCTCGCCCGCGCCATCGCGCTCGATCCCGAACTGATGATGTACGACGAGCCGTTCGCCGGACTCGACCCCATTTCGCTCGGCATCACCGCGAACCTGATCCGCGCGCTCAATACGGCGCTTGGCGCGACCTCGATTCTCGTCACGCACGACGTTCCCGAATCGTTCGCAATCGCCGATTACGTCTACTTCCTCGCCAACGGTGGCGTGCTTGCTGAAGGCACACCGGCGGAACTGCGTGCGTCGACGGATCCGACCGTGCGTCAGTTCATCGACGGCACGCCCGACGGTCCGTTCAAATTTCACTATCCGAGCAAGACGCCGCTGGCGGCGGACTTCGGCATTGGCGGAGGCCGCGCATGATCAGCTTCATCGGCCGTTCCGTCATCTGCGGGCTCGGGCAGACGGGCTACGCAGCGCGCATGTTTCTGCGCCTCGTGCTGGAATTTTTCCCGCTGCTGCGCCGTCCGCGTCTTGTCACGAAGCAGATCCACTTCGTCGGTAATTATTCGCTGGTGATCATCGCGGTGTCGGGGCTGTTCGTCGGCTTCGTGCTTGGCTTGCAGGGTTACTACACGCTCAATCGCTATGGCTCCGAACAGGCGCTAGGCTTGCTGGTCGCGCTGTCGCTGGTGCGCGAACTCGGGCCGGTGGTCACGGCGCTGCTGTTCGCCGGGCGTGCGGGCACGTCGCTCACGGCCGAAATCGGCCTGATGAAGGCGGGCGAGCAACTGACGGCCATGGAAATGATGGCCGTCGATCCCTTAAAAGTGGTCGTCGCGCCGCGCATGTGGGCGGGCATCATCTCGATGCCGATTCTCGCGGCGATTTTCAGCGCGGTGGGCGTGCTCGGCGGCTATGTCGTGGGCGTGCTGATGATCGGTGTCGACGCGGGCGCATTCTGGTCGCAGATGCAAGGCGGCGTCGATGCGTATCGCGACGTCGGCAACGGTGTAATCAAGAGCATCGTGTTCGGCTTCGCGGTCACGTTCATTGCGCTCTACCAGGGCTACGAAGCGAAGCCCACGCCGGAAGGCGTCTCGCGCGCGACGACGAAGACGGTTGTCTACGCGTCGCTGGCCGTGCTCGGTCTGGATTTCCTTCTGACCGCGCTGATGTTCAGCTAGGCGATGTCGAGCCAACGCGCGCGCAAAGCGCCGCGCGTGGCTCGCACCGCAGCGGCATAGATTCTCTTTGGGATGAAGATGAAAAAAACTGCTCTCGATTTCTGGGTAGGTCTGTTCGTGGTGCTCGGTTTCATCGCGTTGCTGTTCCTCGCGCTGAAGGCCGGCAACATGAGCTCGCTGTCGTTTCAGGCGACGTACCCGGTCAAGCTGAAGTTCGACAATATCGGTGGCCTGAAGGTACGCGCGCCCGTGAAGAGCGCGGGCGTGACGGTGGGCCGCGTGGCGTCGATCGGCTTCGACAGCAATTCGTATCAGGCGCTGGTGACGCTCGATCTCGACAAGCAATATCAGTTTCCGAAAGACACGTCCGCGAAGATTCTGACGTCCGGTCTGTTGGGTGAGCAGTACATCGGTCTTGAGCCGGGTGGCGACAGCGAAATGCTGAAGGCCGGCGACACGATCACGATGACGCAATCAGCCATCGTCCTGGAGAATCTGATCGGGCAGTTTTTGTATAGCAAGGCAGCGGATTCGGGCGCTGCCAAATCCGGTGCGCCGGCTGCGGCGCCTGCGCCTGCAGAAGCGGCTTCCGCTCCTGCGGCGTCTGCTGCAGCGGCGTCGGGCGCATCCGGCCAATAAGGAGAACAACAATGAAGACGACACGCTTACGTGTCGCGGGGATGACGCTCGCGGTGGCCGCGCTTGCGGGTTGCGCAACCGTTCAGAACCCCACAAAGGAAGATCCGATCGAGGGCTTTAACCGCACGGTCTTCACATTCAACGACACCGTCGATAAATACGCGTTCAAGCCGGTCGCGAAGGGCTACGTGTTCGTCACGCCGCAACCGGTGCGTGACAGCGTCACGAACTTCTTCTCGAACATCGGCGATGTGTACATCGCGGCGAACAACCTGCTGCAGCTGAAGATCGCCGACGGTGTGTCGGACATCATGCGGATCGTGATCAACACGATCTTCGGTGTCGGCGGCCTGTTCGACGTGGCGACGCTAGCGAAGCTGCCGAAGCACGACAACGACCTCGGTCTGACGCTCGGTCACTATGGCGTGCCTGCGGGTCCGTATCTGGTGTTGCCGCTGTTCGGGCCGAGCACGGTGCGTGACGGCGTGGGTATCGTCGGCAACTACTTCATCAATCCGCTCACGTATGTGAAGCCGGATAGTTTGAGCTGGGCGTTGTATGGCGTGAATCTGGTCAACACGCGCGCCAACCTGCTGAATGCAACCGACGTGCTCGAAGGCGCGGCGCTCGACAAATATTCGTTCGTGCGCAACGCGTACCTGCAACGCCGCCGTTATCTGCTGACGGGCGGCACTGCGGCGTCGTCGAGCCTGCCGGATTACGGCAACGAAGCGCCGCTGCCGAAGTACGAAGATGTCGATGGCGGCGCGGCAACGCCAGCACCTGCGTCCGCGCCGGCTCCCGCGTCCGCAGCAGCACCCGCGCCGGCCCCGGCTGCAGCGCCGGAAGCTGCTTCGGGCGCGACATCGAACGGCGCAGCAGGCGCTGCGCAACCGGCATCCGGCACCGATGCGCCGCCGACCGTCCCGGCTGGTCAGATCGTGCCGCCGGCGCTCTTCGGCTATCCGTCGCTGAAGCTGCGTTAAGGTATGTCAAATGCGAGCGTCGTATCTGTCTGCCGTAACACTCGGATACGACTCTCGCAGTTTGGGCGTGGATTGCGGCTGAACTCGCGTGATATCGTCGCCTCCAACCTGAGCTTCTCTTTTTTGCAGGACTGGAAATGAAAAAATTCTTCTTCTTTATCCCGTTTATTGCAGCCTTTTTTGCGTTCGGCGGCGTGGCATCCGCGCAAACCGTCGACAGCAGCAATCCTGACGTGATGGTCAAGACCGTCACGCAGCAAGTGATCGACGCCGTGCGCGCCGACAAGACGATTCAAACCGGCAACATCGGCGCCGTCACGAAGCTCGTGAACGAAAAGATCCTGCCGTACACCGACTTCCGTCGTACGACGCAACTGGCAATGGGCCGCAACTGGCGCACCGCGACGCCCGAGCAGCAGAACGCCGTGGTCGAGCAGTTCAAGATGCTGCTGATCCGCACGTACTCGGGTGCGCTGGCGCAGGTGAAGGACCAGCAGATCGAATACAAGCCGTTCCGCGCCAGCCCGGAAGATACCGATGTCGTGGTCCGCTCGGTCGTGATGAACAACGGCTCGCCGGTCGAACTCGACTACCGTCTGTACAAGACGCCGCAAGGCTGGCGCGTGTATGACCTGAACGTGCTCGGCGCATGGCTGATCCAGGCGTACCAGCAGCAGTTCAACGAGCAGATCCAGAAGAGTGGCGTCGATGGCCTGATCCAGTTCCTGACGGCGCGCAACCAGCAACTCTCGGGCGGCAAACAGTCGTGAACAACTTTGTGAGCGCGCCGGTCAGCACGCCGGTCAACACGTTCGAATCGGGCAGCACGCTGACCCACGCGAGCGCGAAGGCCGCGCTCGCAGCGGGTCTTGCGCGTATCGGCAGCGGTGCGACCGCTGTCGACTGCGCGGCGCTCACGCAATTCGATTCTTCCGCGCTTGCCGTGCTGCTCGCATGGCAACGCGCAGCGACTGCGCGCGGCACGCCGCTCGCCATCGTCAACCTGCCTGCGGGGCTGTCCAGTCTCGCGCAAGCGTACGGCGTCGATTCGCTGTTACCCTCACGACATTGACGCTCACGCGTCAGTGAGCCGCGCATCGCGTTTCACCATTTGCGCTGGCTCACGTTCCTCCAGGGCAAGTCGGCCGTTTAGACTTTTGCCCTATAATCAAATGTTTTTTGGCGCCTGGCCGTTTCATCCCGCATCGCGGAAACGGTCGTAGCGGTTGTAATAGCAACGCGCGCGGCAGCGCAAGCGGTCTTTTACACCCGGCCCCAATTCCGTCCCCATGCTTCGCGCCCTTGCCGGGCGACCTATCAGGCGCTGTCTCCCCCGACGGCGCACAGTCATGTCAGCGATTGAAATTCGTAACGTCAGGAAGCGCTACAAAGATCTGCAAGCGCTCAAAGGCGTCAGCTTCACCGTCGAACAAGGCGAGTTCTTCGGGCTACTTGGTCCGAACGGCGCCGGCAAGACGACGCTCATCAGTATTCTCGCGGGCCTCGCGCGCGCCGATGAAGGCAGCATCACGGTTCACGGCCACCATGTCGTCGACGATTTCCGTCTCGCGCGCCGCGCGCTCGGCGTCGTGCCGCAGGAACTCGTGTTCGATCCGTTCTTCACCGTGCGCGAAACGTTGCGTATCCAGTCGGGCTATTTCGGCCTGCGCAAGAACGACGACTGGATCGACGAGGTGATGGCCAATCTCGATCTCACCGAAAAAGCCGACGCGAACATGCGTGCCTTGTCGGGCGGGATGAAGCGCCGCGTGCTGGTCGCGCAGGCGCTGGTACACCGGCCGCCCGTGATCGTGCTCGACGAGCCGACGGCGGGCGTCGATGTCGAATTGCGCCAGACGCTGTGGAAATTCATTTCGCGCCTGAACCGCGAAGGCCACACGATCGTGCTGACCACGCACTATCTGGAAGAAGCCGAATCGCTGTGCGACCGCATTGCGATGCTGCGTCGTGGCGAAGTGGTTGCGCTGGAGCGCACGAGCACGTTGCTCGCCCGCTTTGCAGGTACGCAACTGTTCATCCGTTTTGCGCAGGGCGTGCTGCCCGCCGAGCTGCGCTCGCTCGAAGTCGATCCCAGCAACGTCAACGGACGCCAGCATTTGCTGCGCCTGTCGAGCTATGACGACGTGGAGCGCATCCTCGCGCAATGTCGCACGGCAGGTTGCACGTTCGATGAAATCGAGGTGCGCAAGGCCGACCTCGAAGACGTGTTCATGCAGGTGATGAACGGGCCGGAAGTGGTTGAGGGGTTGGCATGAGCGGGTTTCGTACGCTGTTTTACAAAGAGCTGCTGCGCTTCTGGAAGGTCGCATTCCAGACAGTGCTCGCGCCCGTCATCACCGCATTGCTGTATCTGACGATCTTCGGCCATGCGCTGCGCGATCACGTGCAGGTCTATCCCGGCGTGCTGTACACGAGCTTTCTCGTGCCCGGCCTCGTGATGATGAGCGTGCTGCAGAATGCATTCGCGAACAGTTCGTCGTCGCTGATTCAATCGAAGATCACGGGCAATCTCGTGTTCGTGCTGCTGCCGCCGCTGTCGCACTGGGAAATGTACGGCGCGTATGTGCTGGCGGCGGTCGTGCGCGGACTGTGCGTCGGGCTGGGCGTGTTTATCGTGACCGTCTGGTTCATTCCGATGAGCTTCACTGCGCCGCTTTTCATCATCGCGTTCGCCGTGCTCGGCTCGGCGATTCTCGGCACGCTCGGCGTGATCGCGGGCATCTGGGCGGAGAAGTTCGACCAGCTTGCCGCGTTCCAGAATTTTCTGATCATGCCGCTCACGTTCCTGTCGGGCGTGTTCTACTCGACGCATACGCTGCCGCCCGTGTGGCGCGAAATTTCGCGGCTCAATCCGTTTTTCTACATGATCGACGGCTTTCGCTATGGCTTCTTTGGCATGTCGGATATCAATCCGCTGTGGAGCCTGCTGATCGTCGCCGGTTTCTTCGTCGTGCTGGCCGTGATCGCGATGCGCATGCTCGCAACCGGCTTCAAGCTGCGTCACTAGGAGCACCATTCATGCTACCCACACCTGAACAGGTCAAAAACTACATCGCGGCAGGCCTTCCTTGCGAGCATCTCGAAGTGGAAGGCGACGGCCAGCATTTCTTCGCGACCATCGTGTCGCCGAATTTCGAAGGCAAGCGTCTGATTCAACGCCATCAACTCGTGTACGCGGCGCTCGGCGATCGCATGCGCGAAGAGATCCACGCGCTCAGCATGAAAACGCTGACGCCCACGGAATGGCAAAGCGCCTGACCTGCGCGTAGCGATTGCGCGCAAACCGTGCTGTCTGTCGGAGGACGGCGCTTGACAAACTGGCTGCAGGAAGAGCGGAACAACAAGCTGCACAATAAGCTTTAGACGTAGCTGCAAATTAGCTGGAACATTAGTGCGACTTACACATGAGAATCGCGACGCCGCCAACGGCGCCGCAGCAACCGCCCACAACAAGACGCCCGCAGGCGGACGGGCAGATCAGGAACAAACAGGCATGGACAAACTCGTGATTGAAGGCGGGCAGAAGCTCGCTGGTGAGATCGTTGTTTCGGGTGCGAAGAACGCGGCGCTGCCGATCCTTTGCGCGGGCTTGTTGAGCGCGGAGCCGGTGCACCTGGATAACGTGCCCGATCTGCAGGACGTTCGCACCACGCTGAAACTGCTCGGCCAGATGGGCGTGCGCACGGAAAGCTCGGACGGCAAGGTGATGCTCGACGCGTCGAAGGTGGACAACCTCGTCGCGCCGTATGAACTCGTGAAGACGATGCGTGCATCGATTCTCGTGCTCGGCCCGCTCGTCGCGCGCTTCGGCGAGGCGAAGGTGTCGCTGCCCGGCGGCTGCGCGATCGGCGCGCGTCCGGTGGATCAGCACATCAAGGGTCTGCAGGCGATGGGCGCCGAGATCAACATCGAGCACGGCTTCATTGAAGCGCGCGCGAAGCGTCTGAAGGGCGCGCGCATCATCACCGACATGATCACCGTCACGGGCACCGAAAACCTGCTGATGGCAGCGGTGCTCGCGGAAGGCGAAACGGTCATCGAAAACGCCGCGCGCGAGCCGGAAGTCGGCGACCTCGCGAACCTGCTGGTGTCGATGGGCGCGAAGATCGACGGTATCGGTACGGATCGTCTTGTCATTCAAGGCGTCGACAAGCTGCATGGCGCGAAGCACACGGTGGTGCCGGATCGTATCGAAGCGGGCACGTTCCTGTGCGCGGTCGCGGCCGCTGGCGGCGACGTCACGCTGCGTCACGTGCGTCCGCAGATTCTCGAAGCCGTGACCGACAAGCTGCGCGAAGCCGGCGTCACGATCGAAGAGGGCGACGACTGGATGCGCGTGCGCATGAACCAGCGTCCGAAGGCCGTGTCGTTCCGCACGTCGGAATATCCGGCGTTCCCGACCGACATGCAGGCGCAGTTCATGGCGCTCAACACGCTGGCCGACGGCACCTCGCAAGTGGTCGAAACGATCTTCGAAAACCGCTTCATGCACGTGCAGGAACTGAACCGTCTCGGCGCGAGCATCACGATCGACGGCAAGACGGCGCTGGTGAACGGCGTCGAGAAGCTGTCGGGCGCGAAGGTGATGGCAACCGACCTGCGTGCATCGGCGAGTCTCGTGATCGCGGGCCTGTGCGCCGATGGCGAAACGCTGATCGACCGTATCTATCACCTCGATCGCGGCTACGACCGGATGGAATCGAAACTCACGGCAGTCGGCGCGAAGGTGCGCCGCATCAAGGGTAATCAGGCATGAGCGAATTGCCGCAAACGTCGTCGTCGCCCGCAGCGAACAAGCCGCTGACGCTCGCGTTATCGAAGGGGCGTATCTTCGAGGAAACGGTGCCGCTGCTTGCGGCAGCGGGCATCGAAGTGACGGAAGACCCGGAAACGTCGCGCAAGCTGATCCTGCCGACCAACGATCCGAACGTGCGCGTGATCATCGTGCGCGCCACGGACGTGCCCACGTACGTCGAATACGGCGCCGCCGATTTCGGCGTCGCGGGTAAGGACGTGCTGATCGAGCACGGCGGCAGCGGTCTGTATCAGCCGATCGATCTGGACATCGCGCGCTGCCGCATGTCGGTGGCGGTCGCGGCCGGCTTCGATTACGCGAACGCGGTGCGCCAGGGCGCGCGCCTGCGCGTCGCGACGAAGTACGTGCAGACGGCACGCGAGCACTTCGCAGCCAAGGGCGTGCACGTCGATCTGATCAAGCTGTATGGATCGATGGAACTCGCGCCGCTCGTGGGCCTCGCGGACGCGATCGTCGATCTGGTCAGCTCGGGCGGCACGCTGCGCGCCAACAATCTTGTCGAGGTCGAGGAGATCATGCAGATCTCGTCGCGCCTCGTGGTGAACCAGGCGGCGCTGAAGTTGAAGCGCGCCGCGCTGGCGCCCATTCTCGACGCGTTCCAGCGCGCGTCGCAACGCACCGACGCAACGGCCTGAGGCAAGATTCAAACCCAAGTTTCAAACCCAAGGTCTTAACCAGAGTCTCACTCGCGCGCCTTACCGAAACGGATACCAGCATGTCTATCAAGATTCGCAAACTCGATTCCAGCACTGAAGATTTCCGCAAGTCGCTGCATGCGGTGCTCGCGTTCGAGGCGAGCGAAGACGAAGCGATCGAACGCTCGGTCGCGCAGATTCTGGCTGACGTGAAGGCGCGCGGCGATGCTGCCGTGCTCGACTACACGAACCGTTTCGATCGCCTGAGCGCCGATAGCGTGGCTGCGCTCGAACTGCCGATGTCGGAGCTGGAAGCCGCGCTCGAAGGTCTCGAGCCGAAGCGCCGCGCGGCGCTCGAAGCGGCGGCGGCGCGTGTGCGCGGCTATCACGAGAAGCAGAAGATCGAATGCGGCAGCCATAGCTGGCAGTACACGGAAGCCGACGGCACCGTGCTCGGCCAGAAGGTGACGCCGCTCGACCGCGCGGGCATCTACGTGCCGGGCGGCAAGGCGGCGTATCCGTCGTCGGTCTTGATGAACGCGATTCCCGCGCGTGTGGCCGGCGTGCGCGAAATCGTCATGGTCGTGCCGACGCCCGACGGCGTGAAAAATCCGCTGGTGCTGGCAGCGGCGCTGCTCGGCGGCGTCGATCGCGTGTTCACGATTGGCGGCGCGCAGGCGGTTGGCGCGCTCGCGTACGGCACGCAATCCATTCCTGCCGTCGACAAGATCTGCGGTCCTGGCAACGCTTATGTCGCGTCGGCGAAGCGCCGCGTGTTCGGCACGGTCGGCATCGACATGATTGCCGGTCCGTCGGAAATTCTCGTGCTGTGCGACGGCACGACCGATCCGCGTTGGGTTGCGATGGATCTGTTCTCGCAGGCCGAGCACGACGAACTCGCGCAATCCATTCTGCTGTGCCCGGACCAGGGTTTCATCGCGCGCGTCGAAGACGCCATCAACGAACTGCTGCCGACGATGCCGCGCCGCGACGTGATTCTCGCGTCGCTCGAAGGCCGCGGCGCGCTCGTCAAGGTGCGCGACATGGCCGAAGCGTGCGCGATCGCCAACGATATCGCGCCCGAACACCTCGAAATCTCCGCGCTGGAGCCGCAGCAATGGGCGCAGCAGATCCGCCACGCGGGCGCGATCTTCCTTGGCCGCTACACGAGCGAAAGCCTCGGCGACTACTGCGCGGGGCCGAATCACGTGCTGCCTACGTCTCGTACCGCACGTTTCTCGTCGCCGCTCGGCGTCTATGATTTCTTCAAGCGCTCGAGCCTGATCGAAGTGAGCGCGGACGGCGCGCAGACGCTCGGTGAAATCGCCGCCGAACTCGCGTATGGCGAAGGCCTGCAAGCGCATGCGCGCAGCGCCGAATACCGGATGAAGAACACGGGCTGACCTTGCGGCGAGCCGTCTCACGCGGGCAATACGCGCGCTAAATTCGAGATGGCTTCCGGATCTACAAAGACAGAGAACTCAACCCGGGGCGGCCACACAGCCGCCCCTATTGCGCTGTCGCCTGAGAGCAGGCACGCGCATCACACGCCATGACGACACCTCAAGACATCATCCGCCGCGACGTGCTCGCGATGACGAGCTACCCGGTCGCTGACGCGACGGGCCTCGTGAAGCTCGATGCAATGGAGAACCCGTTTTCGTTGCCCGAAGCGCTAGCCGCGCAACTCGGCGAGCATCTGGCGGGCGTCGCGCTGAATCGCTATCCGGCGCCGCGTCCGCAGGCGCTGCTCGACAAGCTCAAGCGCGTGATGAACGTGCCGGCGAACTGCGAAGTGCTGCTCGGCAATGGCTCGGACGAACTGATCAGCATGATCTCGATGGCGTGCGCGACGCCGGGCGCGAAAGTGCTGGCGCCCGTGCCGGGCTTCGTGATGTACGCGATGTCGGCGAAGCTCGCGAACATGGAGTTCGTCGGCGTGCCGCTGAACGCCGATTTCACGCTCGACGTCGAGGCAATGCTGGCGGCGATCGCGGAACACAAGCCGGCCGTCGTCTATCTCGCGTATCCGAACAACCCGACGGGTACGCTGTTCGATACGGCGCAGATGGAGCGCATCATCGCGGCGGCGAGCGGCAGTCTTGTGGTGATCGATGAAGCGTATCAGCCGTTTGCGCAGCAAAGCTGGATGCCGCGTGCAGCCGACTTCGATAACGTCGTCGTGATGCGTACCGTGTCGAAGCTGGGCCTTGCGGGCATCCGTCTCGGCTATATGGCGGGCCGCACCGAATGGATCAACGAGTTCGACAAGGTGCGTCCGCCGTACAACATCAACGTGCTGACGCAGGCGACGGCCGATTTCCTGCTCGATCACATCGACGTGCTCGACGCGCAGGCCGCGCAATTGCGCGACGAACGCGCGAAACTGGCCGACGCGGTCGCCGCGCTGCCGGGCGCCGAAGTGTTCCCGAGCGCGGGCAATTTCCTGCTCGTGCGTGTGCCGGATGCATCGGCGACGTTCGAAACCCTCCTTACTTCGCGGGTTTTGATCAAAAACGTGAGTAAAATGCATCCATTGCTCGCGAATTGCGTGCGTTTGACGGTCGGTTCGCCGGATGAAAACGCTCAAATGCTCGCCGCGCTGAAACTCGTGCTGAACTGAACTCACGCCAGCACTTTTCACAACCCCCACTTTTTAAGTCAGATTCGAGGAATTGCCATGCGCCTTGCGGAAGTCGTTCGCAACACCAGCGAAACGCAGATCCGTGTGAAGATCAACCTGGACGGCACCGGTCAGCAAAAGCTGGCCACGGGCGTGCCGTTTCTTGATCACATGCTCGACCAGATTGCCCGCCACGGGCTCATCGATCTGGATGTCGAAGCGCATGGCGATACGCATATCGACGACCACCATACCGTCGAAGACGTCGGCATCACGCTTGGTCAGGCCGTCGCGAAGGCCGTCGGCGACAAGAAGGGCATTCGCCGCTACGGTCATTCGTACGTGCCGCTCGACGAAGCGCTGTCGCGCGTCGTGATCGATTTTTCCGGCCGTCCGGGTCTCGAATTCCACGTGCCGTTCACGCGTGCGCGCATCGGCACGTTCGACGTCGATCTCTCCATCGAATTTTTCCGCGGTTTCGTGAACCATGCAGGCGTCACGCTGCATATCGACAACCTGCGCGGGCTGAACGCGCACCATCAGATGGAAACGGTGTTCAAGGCGTTCGGCCGTGCAATCCGCATGGCCGTCGAACTGGACGAGCGCGCGGCGGGGCAGATTCCGTCGACCAAGGGCAGCCTCTAAGCGACCAAACGGGACCGGCGCGCGTCGCGCGGCCGGCTTGAGATGGACATCATCAAGTCGTTTATTTCGCTGCTGGCGTTGATCAACCCGGTTGGCGCGATACCGTTCTTTCTGAGTCTGACGTCACAGCAGTCGGTCGCCGAACAGCGGCGCACGATCCGTGTCGCATCGATTTCCGTGTTTTGCGTGATCGCGGTGTCGACGCTGATCGGGCAGCAGATCATCCGCTTCTTCGGCATTTCGATCGGCGCGCTTGAAGTCGGCGGCGGCATCATCATGTTGCTGATGTCGATCAGCATGCTGAACGCACAGGTCGGCAATGCGCGCTCGACGCCGGAAGAACGGCACGAAGCCGAGATGAAGGACAACATCGCCGTGGTGCCGCTCGCGATTCCGCTGCTGACGGGGCCGGGCTCCATCAGTACTGTCCTAGTCTATTCGGCCAGCTATCCTCATTGGTACGAGCGGATTAGTCTGATTGCCATCGGCGCTGTGATTGCGGCGCTCTGCTTCGGATCGCTGAGTCTCGCGGAACCGATTGCACGCTGGGTTGGCCGCACGGGTATCAATATCGGCACGCGGTTGATGGGTTTGATGTTGTCAGCGCTGGCGGTGGAGTTCATCGTCAACGGATTGAAGGCGTTGCTGCCTAACTTGAAATGAAAACTTCGATTGCGATTGTGGATTACGGAATGGGCAACCTGCGCTCGGTTGCCCAGGCGTTGAAGAAAGCCGCGCCGGAAGCGGACGTGGCGATCGTCGACAAGCCCGAAGCGATCCGCGCGGCGGACCGCGTGGTGCTGCCGGGCCAGGGCGCGATGCCTGACTGCATGCGCTCGCTCGGCGAATCCGGCTTGCAGGACGCGGTTATCGAAGCGTCGCGCAGCAAGCCGCTGATGGGCGTGTGCGTCGGCGAGCAGATGCTGTTCGACTGGAGCGCGGAAGGCGACACGAACGGCCTCGGCCTGTTGCCCGGAAAAGTGGTGCGCTTCGATCTCGCAGGCCAGCTGCAGGACGACGGCTCGCGCTTCAAGGTGCCGCAAATGGGCTGGAATCGCGTGCGTCAGGCGCAGTCGCACCCATTGTGGGACGGCGTCGCGGACAACGCGTTCTTCTATTTCGTGCATAGCTATTACGTCGTGCCGGAAAACGCCGCGCATACGTCGGGCGAAACCGTGTATGGCGTGCCCTTTACCTCGGCGGTGGCGCGGGATAACATTTTTGCGACCCAATTCCACCCGGAAAAGAGCGCCGACGCGGGCTTGCGCGTGTATCGCAACTTCGTGCACTGGAATCCCTGATCGCTGCCGTCAGCATCCCTGCCGTCAACATCATTAACCGTCCATGTTCTCCGTCCGTCCCCGCTGCCTCGCTCCCATGCATACGCATCCGACGCCGGTCAGCAAGGTCGCCGAAAGACATGTACTAAACTAGCGAAACGGCCTGGCGCGGACCGCAGCCGGTTTTTCCGCCAGCCGAATTTCAACTTTTTTCCCTGACAACACCCGATTGCTATGCTGCTGATCCCCGCCATCGACCTGAAAGACGGTCAGTGTGTACGCCTCAAACAGGGCGATATGGACCAGGCGACGATTTTCCACGAGGAACCGGCGGTGATGGCCCGACATTGGGTCGACCGCGGCGCGCGACGCCTGCACCTCGTCGACCTGAATGGTGCATTCGCCGGCAAGCCGAAGAACGAGGAAGCGATTCGCGCGATCATCGAAGAAGTCGGCGGTGAGATTCCCGTGCAGCTGGGCGGCGGCATCCGCGACCTGAACACGATCGAACGCTATCTGGACGACGGCCTCGAGTACGTGATCATCGGCACGGCTGCCGTGAAGAATCCCGGCTTCCTGCTCGAAGCGTGCACGGCGTTCGGCGGCCATATCATCGTCGGGCTCGACGCGAAGGACGGCAAGGTTGCCACCGACGGCTGGAGCAAGCTGACGGGCCACGAAGTCGTGGATCTCGCGCGCAAGTTCGAGGACTATGGCTGCGAGTCGATCATCTATACGGACATCGGCCGCGACGGCATGCTTCAGGGCATCAACATCGAGGCGACCGTGCGTCTCGCGCGCTCGATGAAGATCCCCGTGATCGCGAGCGGCGGCTTGTCGAACATGGGCGATATCGAAGCGCTGTGCGAAGTGGAATCCGAAGGGATCGAAGGCGTGATTTGCGGCCGCGCGATCTATTCGGGCGACCTCGATTTCGCCGCGGCGCAAACGCACGCGGACCGCCTGCGCGAATCGGACGACGCCTGAGCGTTGGCTGTGCTGCGCATGGCGCGCGTCTGACAGATGATTCAGGCTCGCGCCGCGCGGTTCCGGCGCACCGGCCCTGCGCCGTTTTCCCCACCGCCTTTTGAGGCGTGATGCACGGGTGAGCGGCCTCACCAGCGGTATTGGCAAGTATTAGCAAGACTATGGCTTTAGCTAAACGCATCATTCCCTGTCTGGACGTCACGGCTGGCCGCGTGGTCAAGGGCGTCAACTTCGTCGAACTGCGCGACGCGGGCGATCCCGTTGAAATCGCGCGCCGCTACGACGAGCAGGGCGCCGACGAACTCACGTTTCTCGACATCACGGCCACTTCCGACCAGCGCGACCTGATTCTCCCGATCATCGAAGCAGTCGCCTCGCAAGTGTTCATTCCGTTAACGGTCGGGGGCGGCGTGCGCGCTGTCGAAGACGTGCGACGCCTCTTGAACGCGGGTGCGGACAAAGTCAGCATGAACTCGTCGGCGGTGGCGAATCCGCAACTCGTGCGCGATTCGACCGACAAATACGGCTCGCAATGCATCGTCGTCGCGATCGACGCGAAGCGCGTGTCGGCCGAAGGCGAAGCGCCGCGCTGGGAAGTCTTCACGCATGGCGGGCGCAAGAACACGGGGCTGGATGCCGTCGAATGGGCGCGCAAGATGGCCGAACTCGGCGCAGGCGAAATCCTGCTGACCAGCATGGACCGCGACGGCACGAAGAGCGGCTTCGATATCGCGCTCACGCGCGCGGTGTCGGACGCGGTGCCGATTCCCGTGATCGCGTCGGGCGGTGTCGGCTCGCTGCAGCATCTGGCCGACGGCATCAAGGAAGGCCGCGCGGACGCCGTGCTGGCCGCGAGCATCTTCCACTATGGCGAGCACACGGTCGGCGAGTGCAAGCGCTTCATGGCCGATCAGGGCATTTCGGTGAGGTTGTAACGTGGTCAATCCGTCTGAAGTCGGCTGGCTCGACAAGGTGAAGTGGGACGCGAACGGCCTCGTGCCCGTGATCGCGCAGGAAGCATCGACCAACGACGTGCTGATGTTCGCGTGGATGAACCGCGAAGCACTGTCGAAGACGATCGAAACGGGCCGCGCGGTGTACTTTTCGCGTTCGCGCCAGCGCCTGTGGTTCAAGGGCGAGGAATCGGGCCACGTGCAGCATGTGCATGAGGTGCGGCTCGATTGCGACGAAGACGTCGTGCTGTTGAAGGTCGAGCAGGTGTCGGGCATTGCGTGCCATACCGGCCGGCATTCGTGCTTTTTCCAGAAATTCGAAGGCTCGGTCGATGCCGGCAACTGGGTTGCCGTCGATCCCGTGCTGAAAGACCCCGAACATATCTACAAATGACGCAAGATTCGCAATCGACGAACGATACGCTTCGGCGCCTCGCTGACGTTATCGACAGCCGCAAGGGCGGCGATCCCGAAACTTCGTACGTGTCGCGCCTGTTCCACAAGGGCGACGATGCGGTGCTCAAGAAGATCGGCGAGGAAGCCACGGAAGTCGTGCTGGCCGCCAAGGACGTGCGGCTGGGCGCGGAGCGCAAGGCGCTGGTCGGCGAAGTGGCCGATTTGTGGTTCCATTGCCTCGTGATGCTGTCGCATTTCGACCTGAATCCCGCCGATGTGCTCGCCGAACTGGAGCGCCGCGAGGGCTTGTCGGGCATCGAGGAAAAGGCGCTGCGCAAGAGCCGCGACCGCGAGCAGAACGGCGACTGAGCCAGCAAGGCGCGGCGGCGCGCGCGGACACAAGAGCGACGAGAGACCAGTAGCAACAGTATCCATTCGCCCCTCCAGGAGGACGTCAGCATGGAACAGTCGCACGGCGGTTATCCGCCACCGTCTTATCAGAGCGCAGTCGAAATCGACCGGCAGCGCAGCCTGCGCACGCTGACGCACATCATCTACGCGCTCTACGCCGTGTACTGGCTCACGGGCGGCATCTCCGTGCTGATCGCGATCATCATCAACTACATCAAGCGGCCGGAGACGGTCGGCACGCCGTACGAAGCGCATTTCGACTGGCAGATCCGTACGTTCTGGCTGGGGCTGATTGGGCATCTGATCGGCGTTGCGCTCTTCATCGTGCTGATTGGCGTGCCGATCCTGTGGGCTGTCGCGATCTGGACGTTGTACCGTATCATCAAAGGCTGGCTGTATCTGTACGACAACAAGCCGCTGACGAATCCGCGCGGCTGGTTTTAACCCGCGCCACATAAGGCGTTCGCCGTTCACAAGACCATGAGCCACGATCCGGACTGCCTTTTCTGCAAGATCGCCGCAGGCGAAATTCCGTCGACCAAAGTCCACGAAGACGAAGACTTCGTCGCGTTCCGCGACATCCGTCCGGCGGCCGAAACGCACGTGCTCGTGATACCGCGCAAGCACATCGCGACGCTCTCGAACTGTACCGAGAGCGATTCGGCCCTGCTTGGTAAGATGCTGATACTGGTTGCGCGTCTCGCCGATCAGTTGGGCGTTGCGTACAAAGGTGGCGAGACAGGTTTCCGCACGGTCATCAATACGGGGCCGGGCGGTGGACAGGAGGTCTATCACCTGCATGCGCATCTGCTGGCGGGACCTCGCCCGTGGCTGAGAATGGGCTGAACGCGGGTCAAATTCGCAATCAACATGGGCCAAACCGTCAAAGATTCGCCGCATATGCTTTTTGACTGCGCACAATGACGGGCCCGGCATCACGACATCGTGCGTTTATGTAGGGATGTAACGACAGCGACTCGCAGACATGTTCATAATGGGACCGAGGGCGCTGACGCAATAAAAGGGCGTTGGCGGGAGTTTTGCAGGTGAAGCGTGACCGTCAGGCGCGCTTCGATTCAGGCCGCAAGGCGCACAGTTGCCGTCGCCAGGCACGACGGTGGGGGTTAAGGAGATTTTTATGGGTTCGTTGAGCATTTGGCATTGGCTGATCGTTTTGCTGATCGTCGCACTGGTGTTTGGTACGAAGAAGCTGCGCAATATCGGTACTGATCTGGGCGGCGCGGTGAAGGGCTTCAAGGAAGGCATGAAGGACGGCGAAACGCCCGAAGGCCAGCAGCGTGATCAGATCGCGCGCACGAACACCGTTGATGTCGACGCAAAGGAAAAGGCGCCGCATTCCGGCGATTCCCGCTAATCCGGCGCCAGCCGAGCTTGCGCTGACACGCGCGCACTGACGGGAAGCCCTATCCATGCTGGACCTCGGTTTAACCAAGATGGCGTTGATCGGCGTGGTCGCGCTGGTCGTGCTCGGCCCTGAGCGCCTGCCGCGCGTCGCCCGAACGGCGGGCGCGCTGTTCGGCCGCGCGCAACGCTATATCAACGACGTCAAGTCCGAAGTCACGCGTGAGATCGAGCTCGACGAATTGCGCCGCATGAAGACCGAATTCGAATCGGCGGCGCAAAACGTCGAAACCTCGATTCACGACAATCTGCGCAAGCACGAAACCGAACTGAACGAGGCGTGGTCGCAAGGCACGTCGGTGTCGCCGAGCATTGCGGGCGGCGCGACGGAAAGCCTGGCGTCCGATACCTTCAACACGTCCGATTCCCTTATGACGGGCGGCTCGTCCTGGCGCAGTACCGATGCCGCCGCGCCGAAGCGCAAGAACTGGCGCGTCAAGCAGACGGCTACGCCGAACTGGTACAAGCGCGCCACGCTGCGGCGCACGCGGGTGCAATCGGGCGCGGCGCGTGTCGCGCGGCATACGCCTGTCAGTCTGCGTCGGCCGACACGCTTTTTCTGATCGACCGATGTCCTGTGCATCAATCTCTAACCGAGGGCCGGTGTGAGCGACCCCCAAAACCAGAACGAAGGCACTGAAGAGACCTTCATCTCGCATCTCGTCGAACTGCGCGACCGCATCATCCGCGCGGGCATTTCGGTGATCGTCGTGTTCGTTGGGCTCGTCTACTGGGCGCCCGACATCTTCCGGCTGCTTGCGCGTCCGCTGATGAACAACCTGCCGAAGGACGGCAAGATGATCGTCACCGACGTCACCGGCTCGTTTTTCGTGCCGATGAAGGTGACGATGCTCGTCGCGTTCGTGATCGCGCTACCTATCGTGCTGTACCAGATCTGGGCGTTCGTCGCGCCGGGCCTGTATCAGCATGAGAAGAAGCTGGTCGGGCCGCTGGTCGGCAGCAGCTACACGCTATTTCTGTGCGGCATGGCGTTCGCGTACTTCGTCGTGTTCCCCACGATCTTCCGCGTGATGGCGCACTACAATGCGCCGCTCGGCGCGGAGATGACGACCGATATCGACAATTACCTGAGTTTCGTGCTGACGATGTTCATCGCCTTCGGCGTGACCTTCGAAGTACCGATCGTCGTCGTGCTGCTCGTTCGCATGAACGTGCTGACCATCAAGAAGCTCAAGGAAATACGGCCGTATGTGATTGTTGGCGCGTTTGTGATTTCCGCTGTGGTGACGCCGCCGGACGTGTTCTCGCAGCTGATTCTCGCGATTCCGCTGATCGTGCTGTACGAAGCGGGCATCATCGCGGCGCGGCTGTTCGTGAGCAAGCCGGTCGCGGCGCCTGAGAACGAGGGCAACGCGGCAAGCTGAAGAAGCCCGCGTCGAACGGGCGCTGGACAGCAAAAAGGGCAGTGCTCCGTTGGAGACTGCCCTTTTTATTTGCCTGCGCTAGCTGGCCGCTCTGACGACCTGAAGCTCAACCGCCATCGTCGTCATCGCTATCGTCCGAAGGCTGCTTTGGCGGCGGCGGGCGCTTGCCGATCATCACCGTCAGATCCATTTCCTTGTTCTTGCGGACCAGATGAACCTTCGCGTCGGTGCCCGGCTTGATCTGCGCGATCACGTTCAGGAGGCGCGTCGTATCGGTGATGTCCTGGCCGTTGACCGACACCAGAATATCGCCCGGCTTGATGCCGGCCTTGTCGGCTGGACCGCCTTTCAGCACACCCGCCACGATCGCGCCCGACTTCTGCTCGAGCCCGAACGATTCGGCGATTTCCGGCGTCACGTCCTGCGGCTCGACGCCAATCCACCCGCGCGTCACGGTGCCCGTCGTGATGATGCTTTCCAGCACGCTGCGCGCCGTCGAAACGGGAATCGCGAAGCCTATGCCGAGCGAGCCGCCCGAGCGCGAGTAAATCGCCGTATTGATGCCGAGCAGATTGCCGTTCACATCGACGAGTGCGCCGCCCGAGTTGCCAGGATTGATCGGCGCATCCGTCTGGATGAAGTTTTCGAACGTGTTGATGCCGAGGTGATTGCGGCCGAGCGCGCTGACGATGCCCATCGTCACCGTCTGACCTACCCCGAACGGATTGCCGATCGCGAGCACCACGTCGCCGACGCGCGTCTGGTCCATGCGGCCGAGCGTGATGGTCGGCAAGTTCGTCATGTTGACCTTGAGCACGGCGAGATCGGTTTCGGGATCGACGCCGATCACCTTCGCGTTCGTCGTACGGCCGTCGGCGAGCGCGATTTCGATCTGATCCGCGCCGTCGACGACATGCTGGTTCGTTAGAATGTAACCTTCCGAACTCACGATAACCCCAGAGCCGAGATTGGCCGCGGGTTGCTCTTGCTGCTGCTTTTTGTTCTTGTCGCCGAAGAAGTAGCGGAACAGCGGGTCTTTGGCGCGCGGGTCGGGCGGAAGCGAGCCGTCCTTGCTGGAGAACACGTTGACGACGGCGGGCATCGCTTTCTGTGCCGCGTCCGCGTAGGAATTCTGGACGGAGCCGCCGCTGCCCATTCCGGGGGCCACCTCTCGGAGCGCGACGATCGGCTCGGCCAGCTGCTTGCCGAACTGCCCTTGACGTTGCAGCCACTGCGGTTTGAGGGTCGCAATGATGAACATCAGCGCCAGCAGCACGGTCACCGCCTGGGCGAAGAACAGCCAAAAGCGTCTGAGCATCTGAAAATTAGAGGTGTATATGGATCGGATCGAACTCGAATTGTACTTGAACAATCTCCTTGAAACTTCGCGCTTCAAGGACTATTGCCCGAACGGTCTGCAAGTCGAAGGGCGACGCAAGATCGAGAAAATCGCGACGGGCGTGACGGCGTCGCTGGCCTTTCTGGAGGCGGCGCTGGAGTGGGGCGCGGACGCCGTGCTGGTCCATCATGGTTACTTCTGGCGCAACGAGGCGCCGCAGATCACCGGCCGCAAATATCAACGGCTCAAGGCGCTGCTCGCGAACGATCTGAACCTGTTCGCCTACCATCTGCCGCTCGACGATCACCCGCTCTACGGCAACAACGCGCAGCTCGGCGCGAAGTTCGGTCTGATCCCCGACGGCCGTTTCGGCGACAACGACATCGGCTGGATGAGCACGCTGCCCATGTCGATCACGCTCGCGCACTTCAGCGCGGAAGTCGAGCAGACGCTCGGCCGTACGCCGCTGGTGCTGGGCGATCCCGACAAGCAGTTGCGGCGCGTCGCGTGGTGCACGGGCGCCGCGCAAGGTTATTTCGAAGCCGCCATCGAGGCCGGCGCGGACGTCTATCTGACGGGCGAAATCTCCGAGCCGATCACGCATATGTCGGCGGAAAGCGGTGTTGCGTTCATCTCGGCGGGTCACCATGCGACCGAGCGTTACGGCGTGCAGGCGCTCGGCTCGCATCTGTCCGAACATTTCGAGCTGGAACACCTGTTTATCGATATTCATAATCCGGTTTGAATATCGGCTGCATTAAGCGAGAAAAAGGATTGAAAAACGGAGGAAATGCTTAATAAAAGCCGCATAAAGGTTTGCGATCCGTGCGGGGAAACCCTGATTTATCAAGGACTTCGCACGGTTTTTGGCAATCGGCCCTTGTAAATGGCGACTCCATTCGAGCAAACTAGCGGCGGTAGACCCGACGTGAAGGAAAAATCCAACTCAGAAGTGGGGCGTGTGATGCGAGACAAGGAAGATGAACGCGTCGATGGCGGCCGCCGTAGCTGGCTGATTGCGACGACCGTAGCAGGTGGCATCGGAGGAGTCGCCACCGTCGTACCCTTTGTTAGTTCGTTTGCACCATCCGAAAAAGCCAAAGCGGCGGGAGCCCCCGTCGAAGTCGATATCTCCAACCTCAAGCCCGGCGACATGATGACGGTCGCCTGGCGCGGCAAGCCCGTCTGGATCATCAATCGCACTGATCAGCAGCTTGCCGACGTTCAGAAGGCCGACAAGGAAGTCGCCGATCCGGAAAGCAAGAACCCGTTTTCGATGCCCGAGCCGGACTACACGAAAAACGAGTTCCGCTCCCGTCCCGAACACAAGAATCTGTTCGTTGCCGTCGCCGTGTGCACCCATCTTGGCTGCACGCCGACTCCGCGCTTTCAGGAAGGCGCGCAGCCCAATCTCCCTGACGACTGGCCCGGCGGCTTTCTGTGCCCGTGCCACGGCTCGACCTACGACATGGCCGGCCGCGTCTTCAAGAACAAACCTGCGCCGCAAAACCTGGACATTCCGCCCTACATGATCACCGGCACCACGCTCGTGATCGGCAGGGACGAGAAAGGAGAAGCGTAATGGCGACGACCGAGAAAGAGGTGGAAACAACCGGACTCACGGGCTGGATCGATCGCCGCTTTCCGATGACGGCGACCTGGAAAGCGCACGTGTCCGAGTACTACGCGCCGAAGAATTTCAACTTCTGGTACTTCTTCGGCTCGCTCGCGCTGCTGGTGCTGGTCAACCAGATCGTCACGGGCATCTTCCTGACGATGAACTACAAGCCCGATTCGCTGCTCGCGTTCGCATCGGTCGAGTACATCATGCGCGAGGTGCCGTGGGGCTGGCTGATCCGCTACATGCACTCCACGGGCGCGTCGATGTTCTTCGTCGTCGTGTATCTGCATATGTTCCGCGGGCTGCTGTACGGCTCGTATCGCAAGCCGCGCGAACTGGTGTGGATCTTCGGCTGCGCGATTTTCCTGTGCCTGATGGCAGAAGCGTTCTTCGGCTATCTGCTGCCTTGGGGCCAGATGTCGTACTGGGGCGCGCAGGTGATCGTGAACCTGTTCTCGGCGATTCCGTTCATCGGCCCGGACCTGTCGCTGTGGATTCGCGGCGACTACGTGGTGTCCGACGTCACGCTGAACCGATTTTTCGCGTTCCACGTGATCGCGATTCCGCTGGTGCTGCTCGGGCTGGTGGTCGCGCACATCGTCGCGCTGCATGAAGTCGGCTCGAACAACCCGGACGGCATCGAGATCAAGGCGAAAAAGGACGCGAACGGCATTCCGCTCGACGGCATTCCGTTCCACCCGTACTACTCGGTTCACGACTTCATGGGCGTGTGCGTCTTTTTGATGGTGTTCGCGGCGATCATCTTCTTCGCGCCGGAGATGGGCGGCTACTTCCTCGAGTCGAACAACTTCGTGCCGGCGAATCCGCTGCAGACGCCGCCGGAAATCGCGCCGGTCTGGTACTTCACCGCGTTCTACGCGATGCTGCGCGCCACCACCGATCCGTTCAAGATCGTGCTGATGATCGTGATTGGCCTGCTTGGCCTGTTCGCGCTGATCCGCGCGCGTGGCAAGTGGAAGCTCGGCCTGCCCGTGCTCGCGATCCTCGTCATTCTGGCGATGGCGTTCACGGAGTCGAAGTTCTGGGGCGTGGTAGTGATGGGCAGCGCGGTGGTGTCGCTGTTCTTTCTGCCGTGGCTGGACCGCTCGCCGGTGAAATCGATCCGCTACCGGCCGTTCTTCCACAAGGTGTTTTACGGCATCTTCGTACTGGCCTTTTTGACGCTGGCGTTCCTCGGAACCAAGCCGCCGTCTCCCGCCGCGACGCTGATTGCGCAGATTTGCGCGCTGGTCTACTTCGCGTTTTTCCTCGGCATGCCGTTCTGGACGCCGCTTGGCAAGTTCAAGCAGCCACCCGAACGAGTGCGGTTCAAACCCCACTAACCGCGAGCCAGGAGAAAACGAAGATGAAAAAACTGCTTTCGACGCTCGCGCTGCTCGGTGCAACCGTGCTGGCGTTATCCGCTACGTCTGTTCGCGCGGAAGGCGAATTCCCGCTCGACCGTGCGCCCGACAACGCGGACAATATTGCTTCGTTGCAGCACGGCGCCCAATTGTTTGTAAACTACTGCCTGAATTGCCATAGCGCGAACCTGATGCGGTACAGCCGATTGCAAGATATCGGCATTTCGCAGAAGGAAATTGAAAAGAACCTGCTGTTCACGACAGATAAAGTCGGCAACACGATGACGGTCGCGATGCGCCCCGACGACGCAAAGGCGTGGTTCGGCGCGACGCCGCCCGATTTGTCGGTGGAAGCGCGGGCGCGGAACCGTGACTGGCTGTACACGTATCTGCGCAGTTTTTATCGCGATGACACACGGCCGACTGGCTGGAACAATATGGTGTACGAGAACGTGAGCATGCCTCACGTGCTGTGGCAGCTTCAGGGGCAGAGAACAGCGAAGTTCGAAGACGACATCGACGAACACACGAAGGAAAAGGTCAAGAAATTCGTGGGATACCAGCAGGTCACGCCGGGGACGATGTCGCCGGTAGATTATGATTCTGCTGTGGCCGACCTCGTGTCGTACCTGTCATGGATGTCCGAACCGACGCAGAAAACCCGGCGTCAGCTTGGCGTTTGGGTCTTGCTGTTCCTGGGCGTTCTGAGCTTTTTAGCCTGGCGACTGAACGCCGCGTACTGGAAAGATATCAAATAGTCACACCGTAACGGGTGTGGGGCCGGCGCAAGGGAAAACCTGCAAGACGGTTTTCCCGCTCGCTGGCCCTTTAAGTTTTTTGAGGAAACGCAAACATGATGGTTCTGTATTCCGGCACTACTTGCCCGTTCTCCCAGCGCTGCCGGCTGGTGTTGTTCGAAAAGGGCATGGACTTCGAAATCCGCGACGTCGACCTGTTCAACAAACCGGAAGACATCGCCGTGATGAATCCGTACGGTCAGGTGCCGATCCTCGTCGAACGGGATCTGATCCTGTACGAATCGAACATCATCAACGAGTACATCGACGAGCGCTTCCCGCATCCGCAGCTGATGCCGGCCGATCCCGTCCAGCGTGCTCGCGCGCGTCTGTTCCTGCTCAATTTCGAGAAGGAGCTGTTCGTTCACGTCGGCACGCTCGAAAACGAGAAGGGCAAAGCCGCCGAGAAGAATCACGAAAAGGCGCGCCTGGCCATTCGTGATCGTCTGACGCAACTCGCGCCGATCTTCCTGAAGAACAAGTACATGCTCGGCGAAGAGTTCTCGATGCTCGACGTCGCGATCGCGCCGCTCTTGTGGCGTCTGGATCACTACGGCATCGAACTGTCGAAGAACGCCGCGCCGCTGATGAAGTACGCTGAGCGTATTTTCAGCCGTCCGGCCTATATCGAAGCGCTGACGCCGTCGGAAAAGGTGATGCGCCGCTGAGTTTGAGATTGGCTTCGGGTTCGGCGCGCGGCGTTTTCGTACCGGTTCGCGCGCCTGCCCGGCAAAAGGACAGTTGATGCAAGAGATTTCCACGAAGCCGTACCTGCTGCGCGCGCTGTACGAATGGTGTACCGATAACGGCTATACGCCGCATATCGCCGTGCGTGTCGACAACCAGACGCGCGTGCCGCGCCAGTTCGTGCGCGACAACGAGATCGTGTTGAACATCAGCTTCGAGGCGACCAGCCAGCTGCAGATGGGCAACGAGTGGATCGAGTTCAACGCGCGGTTTTCGGGCAAGTCGCACAAGATCGAGGTGCCGGTGGCGAACGTGCTCGCCATCTACGCGCGCGAGAACGGGCAGGGCATGGCGTTCCCGGTCGAATCGGCGGGTGGCGAGGCGACGGATTCCGAGGACGACGAAGCCGTGATCGCCGAGGCACCGCAGGAAGCGGCCAAGGCGGCGGAGAGCGTCAGCGAACCGGATGACACCCCGGGACCCGACGACGACGGATCGAAAGGTGGCGGAAGAGGCCACCTCAAAGTCGTGAAATGAAGTAGAATCGCGGTCTCATGCCGGCTTAGCTCATCAGGTAGAGCGCTTGACTTGTAATCATGAGGTGGCGGGTTCGAGTCCTGCAGCCGGCACCAGTTGTAAGAAACGGGTTACACGGAATTCCGTGTAACCCGTTTTTCTTTGGTGCGCCGTTTTCCTGTTCTGTCGTCTTTGACGTTCTGTCTTGCGCGAACGTGGCTCGAAGTCGACGAGGCCCAAGGGTTCAATACAATACGGACATGACCGATTTCCCCACCCTGACCTGGCCCGAAGCCGACGGCCCGCACTCGGCGCGCTGGCGCTCCGAAGCCGCGGTTCCGCCCGCGAAGCGAGTCGTGATCGCGGATGACCGTACGACCGCCGACGCCGCTTACCGCCTCGCCTCCGAAGGCACCGCGTTGCTGTGGCGCGGTGACTTCCAGAATGCCCGTCAGCTATTGCAGGCGATGACGCGTCGACTCGAACGCAAACCGCGCAAGCAGGCGCCGGCAAATCCGCTCGACGCCTTCAATCTGCACCGGCAAGCGCAATCGCAGCGCGCCCGCACGCTCGGGATGGTGCTCATTCCGCTCGAGGGCGATTACACGATTCCATTGCGCCGCGCGCCGAACGTCCAGCAGGCCTGTGAAGAGGTGTATGGGCCGCCTTCCGGCGAAGCTTCCGTGGTCTCGCTGCGCGAACTGCTCGGTCTGGTCGGTGCGCACGAGTGGCGCAAGAAGGGCGTCGAGATTCCTGCTTTGCAGGAGCGCATTCATCCGCACTACGGCGTGTTCTCACCCGTGCGAGGCGAATATGTGGATCTCGTCGCGCGTGCGCCATTGCCGTCGCAGGAACTGGCATTCGATATCGGCGTGGGCACGGGCGTGTTGTCGGCATTGCTCGCGAAGCGCGGCGTCAAGCGTATCGTCGCGACCGATCAGGATCCACGCGCGCTTGCATGCGCCAAAGAAAATCTCACGCGACTCGGCTACGACCAACAGGTCGAACTGATCGCCGCCGATCTCTTTCCCGCAGGCCGCGCGGCGTTAGTCGTCTGCAATCCGCCGTGGGTGCCGGCGCGCCCGGCCTCACCAATCGAAAATGCCGTGTACGACTACGAAAGCCGCATGCTGCTCGGCTTTCTCAACGGGCTTTCCGGGCATCTCGAGCCGGGCGGCGAGGGCTGGCTGATCCTGTCGGATTTTGCGGAGCATCTTGGCATGCGCACGCGCGACTGGCTGACGGCTGCAATCGACAAAGCCGGTCTCGTCGTCGCGGGTCGCGAGGATATCAAGCCGCGTCATCCGAAAGCGACGGATGCGTCCGATCCGCTGCACGCCGCGCGTGTCGCTGAAATCACTTCGCTGTGGCGGCTCAAGGCCAAATAAAGCGCGCCGTTCAGCGCGCGAGTAGATAAGCGAGCGCGCCGCGCCCAGCCACGAGCCCGCTGGCGAAGCACGCCGTCAGCAGATAGCCGCCCGTCGGCGCTTCCCAGTCGAGCATCTCGCCCGCGCAGAACACGCCGGGCAGTTGCCGCACCATCATCGCGCTATCGAGCGCTTCGAACGGAATGCCGCCAGCGCTGCTGATTGCTTCGTCGATGGGTCGCGCGCGCGTCAGCCGCAAGGGCAACGACTTGATTGCTTGCGCGAGCTTCGCTGCATCGGTGAAGTCCTCCTTGGACAGGCATTCGTGCAGCAAGCCGAGCTTCACGCCCGTAATGCCGATGCGGCTGTGCAGATGACTCGACATCGAACGTGAGCCGCGCGGCCGCGTCACTTCATCGATTACGCGTTGCGCGCTCAGGCCAGGCGCCAGATCGAGCCGCATAGTGACCTCACCGTCGGCGAGCAGACGGTCGCGGATCGCGGAAGACATCGCGTAGACGAGATTCCCCTCGATTCCCGTCGATGTCACGACGAACTCACCTTGTCGATGCTGGACCGTGCCGTCCACGTTCTCGACAGCGATCGAAACCGGCTTCACCGGCTGACCCGCGTAGCGTTCGCTGAAGTAAGCGGTCCACTCCGCGTCGAAGCCGCAATTGGCGGGCAGAAGCGGCTCGACGGGAATCTCACGCTGCTGCATCAACGGAACCCACGCGGCGTCGGAACCGAGGCGCGCCCAACTGCCGCCGCCCAACGCAAACACGACAGCATCCGCGTTCACCTCACGCTCACCTTCGGGCGTCGCGAAGCGCAAGCCGTGCGCGCCGGTCGAAGTCCACCCAATCCACTTATGCCGCATGTGAAACCGCACGCCCGCTTCGCGCAACCGATGCAGCCACGCGCGCAGCATCGGCGCGGCCTTCATGTCGGTTGGAAACACGCGACCCGAGCTGCCGACGAACGTCGCGACGCCCAGTTCATCGAGCCACGCGCGCAGCGTGTCCGGGCCGAACACATCGAGCAATGGCGCGATGTCCGCGCGGCGTTTCCCGTAGCGGCCGAGAAACGGCTCGATCGGCTCGGAGTGCGTGATGTTCATGCCGCCTTTGCCCGCCATCAGAAACTTGCGTCCGACGGACGGCATCGCGTCGTACACATCGACGCGCACGCCGCCTTGCGCCAGCGCTTCAGCGGCCATCAGCCCCGCAGGGCCGCCGCCGATGACGGCAACGCGCACGTGATTCGTGATGTGTTCGGACGAATTCGGCATCGATTGAGATAGGACGTGAATGGCGATGAAACGCGCTCGGCGCGAAGGCCGGTATTGTCCCACTGGCCTGGAGGCGGGGCAAACGCACACACCGCGACCTATACTTTTCTTACCCCTTCCTGTTCGGCTCAAGCCGCGCCGTCCCGTCGCGCACACGCACATTGGCCGCAGCTTCGTCGACTTTAACGACGAGGCCAAGTCAACGCACGCGTTGCGCTCGACGCCTTTGATCTGAGGAGACTGTCATGGGCCGCAAATACATCGATTGCCGCGAATGCCCGAGCGACATCAACTGCACGGTCGCGCTCTGCGCCGATTCGGAAAGTGAACTGATCGAAGCCGCCGTCGCGCATGCGATGCAGGCACACAAGCACAGTGATTCGCCTGAACTGCGCGCGCAGTTGACGGCGATGATGCACGACGGCACGCCACCCGTCAGCGCGCCCGCAGCCGCGTAATGCCGGTCTGCGTTCAGGTCACCACGCCGACTTGCCAGGGCACGAACTCGTTCTGTCCGTAGCCGTGCAGTTCGCTTTTCGAGCGCGTGCCCGACGCGCAGTCGAGCATCATCTGGAAGATGTCCGCGCCGAGCTGATCGATGGTCGCGGTGCCGTCGATCACGCCGCCGCAATTGATGTCGATATCTTCTTCCTGACGGTCCCACAACGCCGTGTTGGTCGCGAGCTTCAGCGACGGTGACGGCGCGCAGCCATACGCGGAGCCGCGCCCGGTCGTGAAGCAGATCAGGTTCGCACCCGACGCGACCTGGCCCGTCGCCGACATCGGGTCGTAGCCAGGCGAATCCATGAACACGAAACCCTTCGCGTGGATTGGCTGCGCGTATTCGTACACGTCGACGAGATTCGTCGTGCCGCCTTTCGCCACCGCGCCGAGCGATTTCTCGAGGATCGTGGTGAGCCCGCCGACCTTGTTGCCCGCCGATGGATTGTTGTCGAGCGCCGCGCCGTTACGCGCGCAGTAATCCTGCCACCACGCGATACGCGCCAGCAGTTTCTCGCCGACTTCGCGGCTCACCGCGCGGCGCGTGAGCAGATGCTCGGCGCCGTAGACTTCGGGCGTCTCCGAGAGAATCGCGGTGCCGCCATGCTGCACGAGCCGGTCGACGGCGGCGCCCAATGCAGGATTCGCCGAAATGCCCGAGTAGCCATCCGAGCCGCCGCATTGCAGGCCGACCATCAGATGCGACGCGCTCACTTTCTCGCGCACCGCTCGGTTCGCATCGGCGAGCATTTCGCGCACCAGTGCAATGCCGCGCTCGATGGTCTTGCGCGTGCCGCCGCTGTCCTGAATCGTGAAGCTGCGCAGCTTTGCAGTGTTATCCGCCAGACCGCCCGATTCGAGCACGCCGCCAATCTGGTTCGTCTCGCAACCCAGCCCGACGAACAGCACCGACGCGAAATTCGGATGGGCCGCGTAGCCTGCCAGCGTACGCTGCAAGATCGCCATGCCTTCGCCGCGCAGATCGACACCGCAGCCGAGTCCGTGCGTCAACGCGATCACGCCGTCGACGTTCGGATACGCCGCGAGTTCTTCGGGATGCACGTCGCGCCGGAAATGATCGGCGATCGCGCGTGCGACGGTTGCCGAGCAGTTCACGCTCGTCAGAATGCCGATGTAGTTGCGCGTCGCGACGCGGCCATCCGCGCGGCGGATGCCCATGAAATGCGCCGGATCGCGGGCCGCGGCGGTCGGATGCGTATCGACGCCGAATTCATGCTCGCGCGCGAATTCGGCCATCGCGAGATTGTGCGTGTGCACGTGCTGTCCGCGCGCAATCGATTCGCGCGCCACGCCGATGATCTGGTTGTAGCGCTTCACCGGTTCACCTTTTGCGATCGCACGCGTCGCGATTTTGTGGCCGGGCGGAATTAGCCCCGTGACGACGAGGTCTTCTGCTTCGATGCGCGTTCCCGATACGAGCTGACGCGTCGCGATGATCACGTCGTCGTTCGGATGCAGACGGATGGCGGCGTGCGTCGCGGGCAAGGTGGCTGTCGACATGATGCGGGGCCTTTTTTGAAAGCTGAAAGCTGACGGGTTAGATCATCAGACGTGCGAGCGCTGCGCGCCTTCGGGCAGATACGGCTGCTCGGAATTGGTGGGCAGCGGCTCGATGCGGCCGACGATCACAAGATAGCTGAATGCGCCGAGAAAGCAGAAGCCGCCCGCGACGACGAGCGGAATCGTGAACGAGCCTTTTGAAAGCGCGAGCATGACGCCCGTGAACGTCGTGATGACGATGCCCGCGAGGTTCGACGCGAAGTTCTGGATGCCGCTGATCGACGCGACGTGGCGCGGCGTGGGCGCGACGTCGGCGGGCAGCGACCAGATGCTGGCGGCGGCGAACGCGAGGCTGCCATAAGAAATGCCGAAGAACGCGAGCATCAGATAGGTGTTCGACGTGAACGCCGACAGCGTGATCGTCGACGACAGCAGCATCCCGCCGACCATGCAGGTCTTGCGCGCGGCGGTCAGACTCCAGCCGCGCCGGAACAGCGAGTCCGATACCAGCCCGCCGATCCAGCCGCCGGGAATCGACATCAGCGCGGGAATCATGCCGAGCGTGCCGAGCGATTTCAGCGAAAAGCCGCGCGTCTGGACGAGATAGCTCGGAAACCACGTGATGAAGAAGTAGATCACGAAGTTCAGGCAGAAGAAGCCGAGCATCATGCCCCACAGCGTGCGGTGGCGGAACAGCGAGCCCCACGTGACCTTGTCGGCGGCGCGCGCGGCGCGGGTGTCGGGCACGACGTCTGTTTCACCGGTCATGTCGCCGTGCGCGGGGCTGCGATAGATGACGAGCCAGCCAAGAATCCACACAGCGCCCACCACACCCGTGATGATGAACGACGCCTTCCAGCCGAGCGTGCCGATGATCAGCGCGACGACGGGAATCGACAGCGCCGAGCCGACGCGCGAGCCGCTGTCGAAGATGCTGGTCGCGAGTGCGCGCTGCGACGGCTTGAACCATTGGCTGACGAGCTTTGCGCACGACGGATACGCGCCCGCTTCACCGACGCCGAGCATCAGCCGGCAGCCGAACATGCCGGCGACGCTGCTCGCGCCCGCCGTCGCTGCCGTGAACAGCGACCACCAGCCGACCGCGAGCGGCAGCGCGATGCGCGCGCCGACGCGATCGACGAACCAGCCGAACGGCATCTGCATCAGCGCATAGGTCCAGAAAAAGCCGCTCAGGATGAAGCCCATCTGCGCGGGGCCGATGCCGAGCGCCTTCTGGATTTCAGGCGCGGCGACGGCGAGATTCGCGCGGTCGATGTAATTGACCGCGATAGCGAGAAAGCAGAGCAAGATCACCACCCACCGCATTTTCCTCATGACGTTGTCTCCTCCATTGGCGGCATCTGTCGTATGGTTTGCGCCCGTCGGCGATGCCGGACCGGTGGCCGCTTTCCTACGTCGTGCTGCGTGCGTGTGGCGGATGCTGCATGTGTGCGTCCCGCTCTGGCGGCGGGCTGCGGTGCTGCATTGTCGGGGCGGACAGGCCGGTTGCGTCTTATGCGCTTATTGAATTTCGGCCTGACCAGTTGGCGATAATAGAAGCGCTAAGCGCAAGTGGTCAAGCCAATTGTCTGGCTATTTACCCTTAGTCCGAACCTGTCGGCCGATGCGGCGCCCGGCTGATTACAATGCTCGTTTTCTCGCGCAGAGCGGTTCCCGCCGGTTTCGCGCGACGTCGATGCAGGAGTCTTTGTGGCCGTCAGAACCGTCGAAACACGCCGTCTTTATCAGCAGATCGCCGACCGGCTGCGCGAACTGATCGCGCAACCGGGCTTCGTATCGAACGGACGCTTGCCGCCTGAGCGGGATCTGGCGCAGACGCTTGGCGTGTCGCGTCCGACGGTGCGCGAGGCGCTGGTCGCGCTGGAACTGGAAGGGCGCGTGGAGATCCGGATGGGCTCGGGTGTCTACGTGACGAACGTATCGCCCGTCGTGGCCGCGCCGGATCCCGACAAACTCGGCGAAAGCCCGCGCGAGATCATGGAGGCGCGGTCGTTGATCGAAGGAGCGCTGGCGGCGAGTGTTGCGCCGTTCGCCAAACCCAAGGCGCTCAAGGCGCTGCGCGCGCTATATGAGCGCATGGCTGATGAGGTTGCCAACGGGCAGATTCCTACCGCCGCTGATCGTGAGTTTCATGTGTGCATCGCGCAGATGTCGGGTAATAGCGTGCTTGTGCGCACGGTGGCTGAATTGTTCGACGAACGGCATAGTCCACTGTCGAGCACGATGCGAGGGCATTTCGAAGCCGAGGACACATGGGCTGTTGCGCTGGAAGAACACCGCGCGGTGCTTGAAGCGCTCGAGGCGCGTGATTCAGTGCAGGCGCATGCGGCGATGCAGCGGCATTTGAGGCAGTCGTTTGAGCGGTTGATGACTAGAGTTAAGAGATAGGGTTTGGTTTTGTCTTGCGACGCTTTGTTTGGTTTTCTTGTGTTGTTGCTGGCATCCGCGTTAGCGCCTACGCGGCGCAAGCGTTGCCCCTGTGCGGGGCGGCACTTACTTTCTTTGCCGCCGCAAAGAAAGTAAGCAAAGAAAGCGGGCTAACACCGCCCGTTCTTGTTCCTGCCTGAGGGCCCCCAACGGGTCCTCCACTTCGCACGGCAATCTCTCAGTCACCGCGCCGTTGCCAACGCTTCGAATTGGCGCCTCACCCACTTCAATCACCCGTAGCGCAGCAACCGGCAGCGAATGGTTACGGCCGCCCAGGTGGCAAACTGTGTGTAGGTCGTAGTACTCCACACCTCAGCGCACTTACGACACCGATCGTGCTTTTCAGTCCGGAGTGATGTGCGTACGTCTTGAAAGCCTACACACAGTTTGCCGCTATAGAACGTGGGAGATGCGATCGCGCGTGTGGCGACGCGGGAGTGTGGAGCGGGTTAGGCGCTCAATAGGAGCGTTGGCAACGGGCAGTGAAAAGCAGGTTGCCGTGTGAAGCTGAGGACCCGTTGGGGGCCCTCAGGCAGGAACAAGTGCTGGCGGTGTTCAGCGGCTTTCTTTTGCCTACTTTTCTTTGCCGCGGCAAAGAAAAGTAGGTGCCGCCCCGCACAGGGGCAACGCGTGAAGTGGTAAGTCACATCGCGGATGCCAGCGGGAGACCTAAGCAAACCAAACCAAAGCAAACCAAACCAAAGCAAACCAAACCAAACCAAACCAATCCAAACGAGGCGCCGCCAGCAACACACCTCATCCAGGATAAGCCTCATCAACCTTAAGCCCAGCTAATTTAAAAATCACGCGCAGCGTTTGAGGCTTAATATCACGCCGCGACGCAAGCGTAGTCATCACAAAGTCCAGCACTTTCGCGTATTTGAGCAGGGTCAGGCACGTCTCCATATCGACGCTGCCGTCGCGCATGGCTTCCGCCAAACGCAGCATCTCGACCGAAATATCGCGTGCCATCTCGAGTTCCAGTTGCTGCTTTTCCGTCCACTCGGGTGTGGCCAGCAGCTTCGCCATGAGCTCCTGAAACTTCTGCTCGGCGTTTCCGTTGGGTGTCGTATCCATTTGCCGCCTCATCAGATCTGAGCACGCTCCGTTGCAGTCCCGTCGCGCTTCAGGTTACGTAACGTTCGAACCATTGTTCCGGCCCGACCTCCCCCACGCTTACCGGCACTTTCTCGACTTCGCAGCGACCGGTAGCTTGTCTTTCTTTATGCATCCTGCAAGTCCGTCACGCTCTAACGAACCCGCCACGGATGACTGCCATGCGACATGCGCTCGTTGCTGCACGAAACGTTCCAAGTCGGGTGCAGTGTCGCCGTCGACGCGCAAGAACCGGGACCGTTCTTCGCGCTTTGGGTAAACTGACAGACACTTTTTCCTTTTTCCGTCACCTGACGCACGTTCGCGATGCAATCGGTGGCACGCTCATTCGATGTCCAGCAAATCCTACGAAGTCCGTCCTAACCAGTCCGTCGAACTGCTACAGGAGCTCCATATCCTGACGCGCGACGGCAAGATGAACCAGGACAGCCGCCGCAAACTTAAGCAGGTGTACCACCTGTTCCAGTTCATCGAGCCGCTGCTCAAAGACGTAAAAGAGACGAAAGGTGAACTGTCCCTCGTCGATCATGGCGCCGGCAAGTCCTACCTCGGGTTCATTCTCTATGACCTGTTCGTCAAGGAACTGCGCGATAACTCGCATATCTACGGCATTGAGACACGCGAGGAACTGGTCTCGAAGTCTGAGGAGCTCGCCACGCGCCTCGGCTTCAAGGGTATGTCTTTTCTTAATCTTTCCGTAGCGGAATCGATTACATCGGACAAACTGCCGCCGCAAGTGGACATCGTCACCGCTTTGCACGCGTGCGACACGGCCACCGACGACGCGATCCGCTTCGCGCTCGAAAAACATGCGAAATACATCGTGGTCGTGCCGTGCTGTCAGGCGGAAGTGGCCGGCGTGCTGCGCCGGAACAAGGGCAAGTCGCTGGCCAACGCGCTGACGGAGATCTGGCGGCATCCGCTGCATACGCGCGAATTCGGCAGCCAGATCACCAATGTGCTGCGCTGCCTGCAACTGGAGGCGCACGGCTATCAGGTGAACGTGACGGAACTGGTCGGCTGGGAGCATTCGATGAAGAACGAGCTCATCATCGCGACCTTTAAGGATTTGCCGCGCCGGCGCCCGGCCGAGCGGCTCAATGAAGTGATGGATACGCTCGGTATCGCGGAATTGCGCGAGCGTTTTTACGTCGAGGCGTCCGACGCGTAAGCGCCGGTGAGCGCGCCGGTCAGTCTTTGGCCGGCTCGCTCATCCATTTGCGCCAGCCTTCCGGGCCGAGACGGCGCATCGTTTCCTCGTTGCGCTCGTAGATGTCGGCGGCGTCCGGAAAGGCGTCAACCGCACGCTCGATACTCGCTTCGCGCAGCAAATGGAGAATCGGGTAGGGCGCGCGGTTCGTGTAGTTCTCGATATCGTCCGGGTCGCTGCCTTCGAACTGATACTGCGGGTGAAAGCTCGCGATCTGCAGCGTGCCTTCCAGACGCATCTGCTTGAGCATCCGGTCCGCGAAGAACAGGCAGTCGTTGTAGTCGAGAAATTCGCCCAGCGCGTGGGGGATGATCAACAGCGTCGTGTCGATCGTGGCGGGATCGGCGTCCATCAGCGTGCGCAGTTCGGCTTCCAGAGCGGTCAGCACGCCTTCCATACCGGTTGCTTCGCTGATCACGTAGCGAATCTGGTTCTTCACATGCACGGCCTTCGCAAACGGGCACAGATTCAGCCCGATCACGGCGCGCGTCAGCCAGTGGCGCGTGGCGTCGAGAATGGCATCGTGAGATTCGGAAGGCGTCGAAGACATGGCGGTGCGTGAAGCAGAAAGCAAAACCGCTATTTTACCGGCGCATCTCCACACGCCTGCGCAACGAGTTGTTCCGCGATGCGCGGTGCGATCCTGATCGGCCCGCAACCCGGACCGTAGGTCTGGCTCGACGCATAGATGCCTTCGATCAGCAACGCGAGCGCGTTCGCCAGCTCGCCCGGATCGCGCGCGCCCGCTGCCGTGCAGAGCTCGTTGAGCCGCTGCATGAGCTTTGTCTTGTTGTTCAGCACGCAAACCCGCGCCGGATGCGCCGGGTCGGGAAACTCCGCCGATACATTGACGAACGGGCAGCCGCGATAGTCGTCCTTCGACGCCCGCCCGGCCAGGTCCTCGAAATACTGGCCGATCTGCTTGCGCGCGTCGCCCGGATGCTTCGCGAGGCTTTCGTTGAGGCGCCTGAAGAACTGCTCGTCGGACTGTTCCAGGTACGCAACGACCAGATCGTCTTTCGAAGAGAACTGGCGGTACAGGCTCATCTTGTTGACGCCCGCCCGCTCGACGACGGCATCCACGCCCACCGCTCGCACCCCTTCCTTGTAGAAGAGATCGGCGGCGGCGCGCAAAAGGTGCTGCTGCGCGTCGGAGCCAGCCGTTTGCGAACGGCGATTCGACGCGCGTTTGGCGGTATCGGAAGTAGCCATGATGGTCGTGTGGTCCTTGAGTCGACGCCTTGACATGTTACCGATCGGTAACTAACATCGCAACACCGATTGTGACAGGTCAGTCACAACACCTTTACGAAGTTGGTAAAAATCAGATGCGGCTGGCATCGCGACACCCGGCAGCCGTCACGCAACCCCTTGGAGAACCGATGAACTGGGCAGCAAGAATGATTGGTGGGCGCTTCCACTACGGCTGGCTGGCCGTGGCGGTGGTGTTTCTGGTGTTGCTCGCGGCGGCCGGCACGCGCGCGACGCCGAGCGTGATGATGGTGCCGCTCGAGCACGACTTCGGCTGGAGCCGCGCGACGATTTCGCTGGCTATTTCGGTGAACATCGCGCTGTACGGGTTGATGGGGCCGTTCGCGGCGGCGGCGATGCAGCGTTTCGGTGTGCGTCCGACCATCCTGACGGCGCTTGGCGCGATGGCGGCGGGCGTCGCGCTGTCGTCGCTGATGACGCATCCGTGGCAGATGATTCTCGTGTGGGGCGTGGTGGTCGGCGGTGCGACGGGCGTGGCGGCGCTGACGCTGTCGGCAACGGTCGTGAACCGCTGGTTCACGACGCACCGTGGCCTCGTGATGGGCATTCTGACCGCCAGTTCGGCGACGGGCCAACTGGTGTTCCTGCCGCTGCTCGCGGCGATCGCGCAGCATCACGGCTGGCGGCCTGTTGTCTGGACGGTCGCGGTCGCGGCCGCTGTCGTGCTGCCGCTGGTTGCGTTCCTGCTGCCGGAGCGTCCCGCCGACATGGCGCTGCGCCCGTTCGGCGAACCTGCCGACGCACCCGTCAAATCCGACATGAGCAAGCAGAATCCGCTCGCGATCGCATTCGGCACGCTGGCGATGGCGAGCAAGACACGCGACTTCTGGCTGCTGTTCTTCAGCTTCTTCATCTGCGGCGCGAGTACGAATGGCTACGTCGGCACGCACCTGATCGCGATGTGCGGCGACTATGGCATGACGGAAGTGCAGGGCGCGTCGCTGCTCGCGGCGATGGGTATTTTCGATCTGTTCGGTACGACGCTGTCGGGCTGGCTCTCGGACCGGTTCAACGCGCGGGTGCTGCTGTTCTGGTACTACGGGCTGCGCGGTCTGTCGCTGATGTATCTGCCGCACGCGTTCGGCATCGACTTCTTCGGTTTGCCGCTGTTTGCCGTGTTCTACGGCCTCGACTGGATCGCGACGGTGCCGCCGACCGTACGCCTCGCTACCGATGTGTATGGCAAGGATAAGGCGCCCGTGGTGTTCGGCTGGGTCGTGGCGGGCCACCAGCTTGGCGCCGCGTTTGCAGCGCTCGGCGCGGGCATGTTGCGCGCGAGCCTCGGTACTTACACGATCGCATCGATGATTTCGGGCGGGCTGTGCATCATCGCGTCGATCATCGTGCTGCGGATCAATCGCGGCGAGCGGAGCGTCGCGGCGCAAGCCGTCTGAATTCCGTCAACGTTCCAACTTACGCTGAGCGCGTCGCGGCTGAAAAGCCCCGACGCGCTTTTGTTATGCGCCTTTCCGATTCACATCTGCGCGACCTGCAACGCGCGATGTGACCGGCTCGGGTTATGCTAGTCACCCCTCGGGCTCTACTGCCCGCCGATCATGGATTTCGACCGAGAGATGCGCATGACCACCAAACCCGCACCCACCGACGTTCCCGTTCATGACCTGATTGCCGGCCGCTGGAGCCCGCGTGCGTACTCGAACCAGCCCGTGAGCCGCGAGCAGCTGCACGCGGTGCTCGAGGCGGCGCGCTGGGCACCTTCGTCGTACAACCTGCAGCCGTGGCGCTTCATGGTGTTCGACCGCACGACGGACGAAGTTTCGTTCAAGAAAGCGTTCGACACGCTCGTGCCGTTCAACCAGGGCTGGAATGTGAATTCGCCGGTGCTGATCTGCGTGACGGCGCATACGCTGACCTCGAAGGGCGAAATCAATCGTTGCGCACCGTACGATGCGGGCGCAGCGGCGCTGTCGCTGGTGTTGCAGGCGCATGCGCTTGGACTCGCCGCGCATCAGATGAGCGGTTTCGACGTCAACGCGTTCCGCAAGGCATTCGCAGTGCCCGACGACGTCGAAGTGATCGCGATGATTTCGCTCGGCCACTATGGCGATATCGACAAGCTCGACCCGGTGCTGCGCGAACGCGAGAAGGCAGTCCGCACACGCGTGCCGCTCGGCGATATCGCATTCGCGGGCGCGTGGAAAAAGGCATTCTGAAGTTCCGTCAGCGCCTGAATTGACGAAATGACGACGCGGCCCAATGGGCCGCGTTTTTCATTGCATGATCACTCTTCGTCGATGGCGGAAAGCGGCGCGGCGACACTTTCCAGCGAGCGCCGCTCCGCGTCCACACCCCAGATCGCCGCGATCACCGCCGCGGCCAGCATCAGCGCCGAGCCGACCAGATAGCCGGAAAACACTTCGCTGCGCTGCTGCGTGTCGATCAACCGGCCGAAGAACGCCGGTCCCGCAATACCGCCCAGCGCTGTCCCGAACGCGTAAAACACCGCTATCGCGAGCGCGCGGATTTCGAGCGGGAACGATTCGCTGACAGTCAGATAGGCCGAACTCGCCGCCGCTGACGCAAAGAAGAAAATGACCATCCAGGCAATCGTCTGCGTCGTCACGGTGAGCAACTGCTGCTCGAACAGATAACCGCTCACCGTCAGCAGAAGCGCGGATATCGCGTAGGTCGAGGCGATCATCTTGCGCCGGCCGATCACGTCGAACAGTCTGCCGATCAGCAGCGGCCCCGCGAAATTGCCGAGCGCAAACGGCAGGATGTACCAGCCGACGTGGTCGCCCGGCACGTGATAGAAGTCGGTCAGGACAAGCGCGTAGGTGAAGAAAATCGCGTTGTAGAAGAACGCCTGCGCGGTCATCAGCGACAGCCCGACGAGCGCGCGGCGCCGATGCAGCGTGAAGAGCGTATGGAAGACCTCGCGCAGGGTCGTGCGCTCGCGGGCGCGCAGGCGCAGAACTTTGAGTGCGTCATCGGGAAGCGTATAGTTTTCCGCGCGAAAGCGTGCCTCGATACCTTCGACGATCTCGCGCGCCTCCTTTTCTTCGCCATGCGTGAGCAGCCAGCGCGGACTTTCGGGTATCCAGACGCGCATCGGCAGGATTCCCAGCGCGAGCACCGCGCCGATGAAGAAGCACGCGCGCCAGCCCCAGTCGCCGGGCAGCAGATGCGGTTCGAGCAGTACCAGCGAGCCGATCGCGCCGAGCGCCGCGCCGACCCAGAACGTGCCGTTGATCGCGAGATCGGTGTGGCCGCGCACGCGGGCGGGCGTGAATTCCTGGATAGTCGAGTTGATCGCGGTGTACTCGCCGCCGATGCCCGCGCCCGTCAGGAAGCGGAACACCAGAAAGCTCGCGAGATTCCACGAGAACGCCGTCGCCGCCGTCGCGGCGAGATAGAGCGCGAGGGTGATGAAGAACAGCTTGCGTCGGCCGAGACGGTCTGTGAGCCAGCCGAAACCGAGCGCACCCAGCACCGCGCCGGCGATATACGCGCTGCCCGCCAGCCCGACGTCCGCATTAGAGAAGCGCAGCACGCCGCTCGACTTCAGCGCGCTCGCCACCGATCCCGCGAGCGTCACCTCCAGCCCGTCGAGCAGCCACGTGACGCCGAGCGCGACGACAATCAGCGTATGGAAGCGACCCCACGGCAAGCGGTCGAGCCGCGACGGCAAATCGGTTTCGACAATGGCAACCGGTTCAGCGCGAACCGAGGCGGCGGAAGGTTCCTGCATCGAGTCTCCCAGGCGAACGAACCCGTGAATGGACGAGTTTTTGGAGGCCTTTGTAAGCCGGACGTCGAACAGCGTATCCTGTCGGATTATTTCGAATCCGGCGCGATCTTCCGACAAAGCAAGCTACATTCCCCGACGCTGCGGCGTGCGGGATGCTGCCGGTTGATGGTGTCACTGCTTTCATGTTACAAAGCCCGTCCTCTTTCTGTGCGCGCCAGCGCGAACGGCGAAACCTGCCATGACCTATTGCGCGATCGATTTCGGCACGTCTAATTCGGCGGTTGCCGTTCCTGTCGGCGGCTCGCCGGGCGGTCAGGCGCAGCTGAAACTGGCGCCCGTCGAAGGCGCCTACACGACGCTGCCCACGGCCGTCTTCTTCAACACCGACGAAAACACGCGCGCCTACGGGCGTGCGGCGCTCGAGTCGTATGTCGACGGCTTCGACGGCCGGCTGATGCGCTCGATGAAGAGCATTCTCGGCTCGGCGCTCGCGGACAACACGACCGATCTCGGCGACGGCTCGGCGATCAAGTACACCGACGTGATCGCAATCTTCGTCACGCATCTGAAGCGCTGCGCCGAGCAGACGGCGGGCACAGCGATCAATCGCGCGGTGCTCGGGCGCCCGGTGTTTTTCGTCGACGACGATCCGCGCGCCGATCAACTGGCTCAGAACCAGCTCGAAGCGGCGGCGCGCTCGGTCGGACTGAACGAAATCCACTTCCAGTACGAGCCGATCGCAGCCGCGTTCGATTACGAAGCGCATCTCACGCAGGAAGGGCTGGTGCTGGTGGCGGACATCGGCGGCGGTACGTCGGACTTCTCGCTGGTGCGCGTCGGCCCGGAGCGGATGAAGCGCATCGAGCGCAAGGAAGACGTGCTCGCGCACCACGGCGTGCACGTTGCCGGAACGGATTTCGACCGGCGCGTCGAACTTGCGACGATTCTGCGCGAACTCGGCTATCAGTCGCTCGATCCGGAAGGGCGCGAGGTGCCGAACCGTATTTACTTCGATCTCGCCACCTGGCACCTGATCAACACGATCTACACGCCGAAGCGCGTTTCCGAACTCGGCTTGATGCGGCACCTCTATTCGGACACGCGACATCACGACCGGCTGATGCGCGTCGTCGAGCAGCGTTTTGGCCATGCGCTCGCGGCGCACGCGGAAGAAGCGAAGATCGGCGTGGCGGCAGGCGGCGAGACGCTGATCGATCTGGAACTTATCGAGGAAGATTTGCGCCTTGCGTTCGATGAGGCGCAACTGGTCGCAGCCGGCAAGGACGAGACGCAACGCATCGTTCAGGCCGCACGCGATACCGTGCAACGCGCGGGCGTCGCGCCGCGCGAGGTGGATGCGCTGTACTTCACGGGCGGGTCGACGGGTTTGGCATTCCTGTCAGGCGCGCTGGCGGCGGCGTTTCCCGATGCGCGTCCCGTATTCGGCGACCGGCTCGCAAGCGTTGCAACCGGGTTGGGCATTCACGCGCAACGCGTATTCCGGTAAAGAATTCAGATTTCGCGCCGACAAATCGTTTGGCGCAAAAACAAAAAACCCCGCCGAAGCGGGGTTTTTGCGTTCCAGAGGAAGCGAAGCTTAGACCGGCTTGATGTTAGCCGCTTGCTTGCCCTTCGGACCCGTCTTGACGTCGTAGCTAACCTTTTGGTTTTCTTGGAGCGTCTTGAAGCCTTCAACGCGGATTTCCGAGAAATGCGCGAACAGATCTTCGCCGCCAGCGTCCGGGGTGATGAAGCCAAAGCCCTTTGCGTCATTGAACCACTTGACGGTACCGGTTTCCATATTACTTTTTCCTAAAAATGGTGAATAAGGCCGAAGCCCGAGTGTGCATGAAAATCAAGGAAGGGTAATGGGACCAACCGGAGTACCGTTGATGGGCGAACTACGAAAGACCAATTCACTCGCCGCTTGAAATCCTGCCCGATCTTTATACGGGGATTTCGAGAGAAGGTCAACCGTAATCTTTAAATCCTCATATAGACGGGGGATATTTATGCGTGAAACGGCTTACAAAGCTTGCTATTTGTTCGATTTTTTTGTAGGGCGCAAGTGTATTTTGACTGCAATCGGTCGGTGCAACCGTTAAACTACGCCCCGCGCGCGACCGGTTGCACCTGGGGAAACCCGCAATCGCGCTCGCGACCGCCCGCCGTATGCCCTAGTCTTTCCTATGACTTCCGCCATGTCTCATGGCCGCGGCAGCGGCGTGCTTTCAGATATAGGAGAAGACGTGAAAAGTTCTATTCAACGGCATATCGGCCCATTCGCGCTGATGCTGACGGGCCTCGGCTCGATCATCGGGTCGGGCTGGCTGTTCGGCGCCTGGAAGGCGGCCAAGATCGCGGGTCCTGCGGCGCTGTGCGCGTGGGTGATCGGCGCAGTGGTGATTCTTGCGATCGCGCTGACCTATGCCGAACTCGGCGCGATGTTCCCGGAGTCGGGCGGCATGGTGCGCTACGCACGCTACTCGCACGGCGCGCTGGTGGGCTTCATCAGCGCGTGGGCGAACTGGATTGCGATCGTATCGGTGATTCCGATCGAGGCCGAAGCGTCGATCCAGTACATGAGCACATGGCCGTATGAATGGGCGCATAACCTGTTCATCAACAGCGAGTTGACCACACCCGGCTTGCTGCTCTCCGCGGTGCTCGTGGTGATCTACTTCCTGTTGAACTACTGGGGCGTGAAGGTGTTCGCGCGCGCCAACACGGCCATCACGATCTTCAAGTTCATCATCCCCGGCCTGACGATTCTCGGCCTGATGATGAGCGGCTTCCACAAGGAAAACCTCGGCGACAGCTTTGGCGGGACGGGCGTGTTCGCGCCGTATGGCTGGTCGGCGGTGCTGACGGCGGTGGCGACGAGCGGCATCGTGTTTGCGTTCAACGGCTTCCAGAGTCCGATCAACCTCGCGGGTGAAGCGCGCAATCCGGCGAAGAGCGTGCCGTTTGCGGTGATCGGTTCGATCCTGCTGGCGCTGGTGATCTACGTGCTGCTGCAGATCGCGTACATCGGCGCAGTGAACCCGGCGGATGTGGTCAAGGGCTGGAGCCAGTTCAACTTCAAGTCGCCGTTCGCGGAGCTGGCGATCGCGCTGAACCTGAACTGGCTGGCGATCCTGCTATACGTCGATGCGTTCGTGAGCCCGAGCGGCACGGGCACGACTTATATGGCGACCACGACGCGCATGATCTACGCGATGGAGCGCAACAACACGATGCCGAAGATGTTCGGCAGCGTGCATCCGCTGTACGGCGTGCCGCGTCCGGCGATGTGGTTCAACCTGTTCGTGTCGTTCATCTTCCTGTTCTTCTTCCGTGGCTGGAGTTCGCTGGCGGCGGTGATTTCGGTGGCGACGGTGATCTCGTATCTGACGGGCCCGATCAGCCTGATGGCGCTGCGTCGCGCGGCGACCGATATCGAGCGTCCGCTGCGCATTGGCGGCATGAGCGTGATCGCGCCGTTCGCGTTCGTGTGCGCGTCGCTGATCCTGTACTGGGCGAAATGGCCGCTGACGGGCGAGATCATCCTGCTGATGATCGTGGCGCTGCCGGTGTTCTTCTACTTCCAGGCGAAGTCGGGTTTCGCGGGATTCAACCAGGATCTGAAGGCGGCGTGGTGGCTGGTTGCGTATCTGCCTGTCATGGCGATTCTGTCGCTGATCGGCAGCAAGCAGTTCGGCGGCCTTGGCGTGTTGCCGTATGGCTGGGACATGGTGGTCGTGATCGTGTTCTCGCTGATCTTCTATTACTGGGGCGTGCATACGGGCTATCGCACCGAGTATCTGAACGAGCGTGAATCGCACGACGAGATTCTCGAAGGTATCGGCGCCTGATCGATCGACGCTTGATCAACAAAAAAGCCCGCCAGATTCTGGCGGGCTTTTTTTTCGTCCGTCGCGCCGAGCGCGCTTACGCGTTGCCGAACACGTAGTTCGTCATCGCCAGAGAGCGCTGGAACGTTCCGAGCGACTGAATGCCGAGCTTGTAGTTATCCGGCGCAGCGCCGAGCGCGGCGAATACGGGCAACAGATGTTCGTCGGTCGGATGCATGAACGCGGCGTGCGGCGCCTGACGCCGGTAATCGAGCAGCGCATCGATATCGTGGTCCGCGAGACGCGCCTCGAACCAGTCGGTGAATTCGGTCACGCGCGGATCGGCGTCTTCCGGCCGTGCCGAGAAATCCGCTTCGCGCAGGTTGTGCGTGATCTGTCCCGAACCGACGATCATCACGCCTTCGTCCTGCAGCGGACGCAGTGCGCGGCCTACGCGGAAATGATGCGCAGGATCGAGCTTCGGCTGGATCGACAGTTGCGCGACCGGCACGTCGGCGTGCGGGAACATCAGCAGCATCGGCACCCACGCGCCGTGGTCGAGACCGTGCGGTTGCGTCGCCGTGGGAATGCCGTGCTCACCAAGCAGCGCGGCAGCGCGGCGCGCGACATCGGGCGCACCCGGCGCCGGATACTGGATTTCGTACAACTGACGCGGAAAGCCGTAAAAGTCGTGGATCGTCTCGGGCGCTTCCGATGTGCTGGCGGCGGGTTGCAGCGTCATCCAGTGCGCGGACAGCATCAGAATCGCCTTCGGACGCGGCACTTCAGCCGACAGCGAAGCGAATTCGGCGCGCGGCATCGACGGATCGATAGGCAGCGTCGGAGCGCCGTGCGACAGGAAGAGGGAGGGCAAGCGGGTCATGGCGGTGCGGGCCGTAAGGGTTTCGTTGATGCCAATATAAGGCCACACTGCCATTTGATAAACGGCGTAACTGGGATTTGATTGCCTCGCACCAGTTGTGAATCAGTGGCGCGATTTACTTCGACGGACTGTTCAACCCTTGCCACGCTGGCGCCAGCGCTGGCCCAAGCGCAAACAGATCCAGCATGCGCGCGACGGTATCGTCGACTAGCTGATCGATTGTTTCCGGCCGGTTGTAGAAAGCCGGCAGCGGCGGAAAAATCACACCGCCCATTTCGGTCACGGCCGTCATGTTGCGCAGATGTGCGAGGTTGAACGGCGTTTCGCGAACCATCAGCACGAGGCGCCGGCGCTCTTTCAGCGTGACATCGGCGGCGCGCGTGATGAGGTTATCGGAGAGACCGTGTGCGACGCTCGCGAGCGTTTTCATGGAGCAGGGCGCGATGATCATGCCGTCCGTCGCGAACGATCCGGACGCGATGCTCGCGCCGACGTCGCGCACGGAATGAACGACATCCGCGAGCGGATGAACGTCTTCACGCGACAATTGGAGTTCGTGCTGGATATTGAGCCACCCTGCGCTGGAAATCAGCAGATGGCTTTCGACGCCGCCGAGTTTGCGCAGCGTCTGGAGCAACCGCACGCCGTAGATGGCGCCCGTTGCTCCGGTGATGGCGATGATGAGACGGCGAGGCGCCGCAGCGCGTGTTTCCATGACGTGCGGCGCCGTGTTGCGCGGCTCCGTTACGTGCCTCAGGCAGCAGCGAAGAGCTGCTGCAGTTCGCCCGACTGATACATCTCCATCATGATGTCCGAGCCGCCGACGAACTCACCGTTCACGTACAGCTGCGGAATGGTCGGCCAGTTCGAGAATTCCTTGATGCCCTGGCGCACGGCGTCGTCTTCGAGGACGTTGACCGTCTTGAACTGGTCGACGCCACATGCCTTCAGGATCTGCACTGCGCGGCCCGAGAAGCCGCACATCGGGAATTGCGCGTTGCCTTTCATGAAGAGCACGACGGGATTTTCGTCGACGATTTGCTTGATGCGTTGTTGCGTGTCCATGACTGACCTTGCGGTTCCGGTGTGTGTAAGGGATAGAGTGAAATGATAGCGGATTTCTCTGATACCGACCGGCGGCTGGCTTTGCGCGCCGCGTGCGCTATCGCAGGGTGTCAGCCAGGCCAGCGCCCGCCGCTGATGCGCTCGATATCGGCCAGATCGCACTCGGAACGGACATCGGCGAAACCTTGCGCTGTCAGGATTTCGCGGACGGCTTCGGCCTGATCGTAACCGTGTTCCATCCACAGCACGCCGTTCGGCACGAGCCGCGACGGCGCGCCCGCGACGATCGCGCGGATCGCCGAGAGCCCGTCGGCTTCGTCGGTGAGCGCGCCGCGCGGCTCGAAGCGCAGATCGCCTTGCGACAGATGCGGATCGCCATTCGCGATGTACGGCGGATTGCTGACGATCACGTCGAACGTGAGCGATGCGTCGAGCGCGGCGTACCAGTCGCTTTGCGCGAATTGCAGCTCGCCGCCGGGACGCTTCGGTTCGAGCAGCTTCACGGCATTGCGTTGAGCGACGGCCAGTGCTTCGGTCGAACGGTCGACGGCCCAGACGCGCGCGTCCGGCCGCGACCACGCGATCGATACCGCAATCGCGCCCGTCCCCGTGCCGAGATCGAGCACGCGCGGGCGCATCGCGCGGCCTTCGAGCGCCTGCACCGCTGTTTCGACCAGCAATTCGGTTTCGGGGCGCGGAATCAGCACATCGCGCGTGACTTCGAATTCGAGCCCGAAGAATTCACGCGATCCGATCAGTTGCGCGACCGGCTCGCCCGCTAGGCGCCGCGCTTCCAGATCGCGAAAGGCTGACGCCTGGACGGGATCGAGCGGATTATCGGCGCGGGTGATCAGCTCGGTACGACGCCAGCCCAGCGCGTGTCCGAGCAAAATGCGCGCTTCGAGCGCGGGCAGCGGCGACGCACGCAACAAAGTGGCGACGGTATCCATACGCGCCGCTCAGTCCGCGTCGCCGAGCGACGCGAGCAATTCAGCCTGATGCTCCGACACGAGCGCCGCGATCAGCTCGTCGAGATCGCCTTCCATAATCGATTCGAGGCGATACAGCGTCAGGTTGATCCGGTGATCGGTGAGACGGCCTTGCGGAAAGTTGTACGTGCGGATGCGCTCCGAGCGGTCGCCCGAGCCGATCAGGCTCTTGCGCGTCGCGGCTTCCTTCGCGTGCTGCTCGTGATACTGCTTGTCCTTGATGCGCGCGGCGAGCACTTTCAGCGCGCGATCCTTGTTCTTGTGCTGCGAACGGTCGTCCTGGCACTCAACGACGATACCCGTCGGCAAGTGCGTCACGCGCACGGCGGAATCCGTCTTGTTGATGTGCTGACCGCCCGCGCCGGACGCGCGAAACGTGTCGATGCGCAGATCGGCGGGATTGATTTCGACTTCGCCGATTTCATCCGCTTCCGGCATCACCGCCACCGTGCACGCCGACGTGTGGATGCGGCCCTGCGTTTCCGTCGCCGGCACGCGCTGCACGCGGTGTCCGCCCGACTCGAACTTCAGCTTCGAATACGCCGCATCGCCCGCGATCCGCACGATCACTTCCTTGTAGCCGCCCAGATCCGATTCGCTCGCCGACATCATTTCGACCTGCCAGCGGTTGCGCTCCGCGTAGCGCAGATACATGCGCAGCAGATCGCCCGCGAACAGCGCCGATTCGTCGCCGCCCGTGCCTGCACGGATTTCCAGGAAGATGTTGCGGTCGTCGTTCGGGTCTTTCGGCAGCAGCATTTTTTGCAGCTCGCCTTCGAGCGTTTCCATCCGGTCGCGCGACGCGCGGATTTCCTCTTCGGCGAAATCCTTCATCGACGCATCCGACAGCAGTTCCTGCGCGGTCGCCGCGTCGTTCATCGACTGACGCCACAGGCCGTAATGCTCGACAACCGGCTGCAATTCCGCGTGTTCGCGCGTGAGCTTGCGGTATTGCTCGATGTTCGACGTGATGTCCTGGCGGCTCAACAGGTCATTCAGTTCGGCCAGCCGGGTAGTGAGCTGGTCGAGCTTGGCTTGCATGCTCGTTTTCATTGGGGCGGTCGGTCGGAGCGGGGTCCGGAAAAAACGGCTGGATTCGGGGAATCGGGACGATAACCCGGGACGAACGCCCCGGACAATGAGATGAAGCACCGGGCGGGCCTGGTCGGTGGCCCGCGCGACGCTACGGCATGAAGCGCCGCTAACGCTCGGAAGAAGAGTGTGCGTGCTTGTAGAAACCGCTCATCAGTTCGATGAGCGAATCGCGTTCGTCGCTGCTGGCGCGATTGAGCGCGTGCGTCGGACCGTGGATCAGCTTGTTGGTGAGCGCCTGCGACAGCGCTTCGAGCACGGCGGCGGGATCGTCGCCGCGCGCGAGCATCTTTTGCGCCTTTTCGACTTCGGCGCGGCGCAGCGCGTCGGCCTGCGTATGCATGTGGCGGATGACGGGCACGATGCTGCGCGCGTCGAGCCACTGCATGAAATTCTGCACGCGCGTTTCGATGATCGTTTCGGCCTGCGCGACAGCGGCTTGCCGCGACGCATTGCCTTCGCGGACGATCGCGCCGAGGTCGTCGACGGTGTAAAGAAATACGTCTTCGAGCTGGCCGACTTCCGGTTCGATGTCGCGCGGCACCGCGAGATCGACCATGAAAATGGGGCGGTGACGACGTGCCTTCACCGCGCGCTCGACCGCACCAAGACCGATGATAGGCAGCGTCGACGCCGTGCACGACACGATGATGTCGAACTCGTGCATGCGCGTGGGCAGTTCGGACAACGGGATCGCGCGGCCGTTGAAGCTTTCGGCCAGACGCTGGCCGCGCTCGGCCGTACGGTTCGCGACGACCAGTTCACGCGGCTGTTGCGCGGCAAAGTGCGTCGCGCACAGTTCGATCATTTCGCCCGCGCCGATGAACAGCACGCGCTGATTCGACACCTTGTCGAAAATACGCTGCGCGAGGCGCACGGCAGCGGCGGCCATTGAAACCGATTGCGCCCCGATTTCAGTCGTCGTGCGGACTTCCTTCGCGACGGCGAAGGTGCGCTGGAACAACTGGTTCAGATACGTGCCGAGCGCGCCGGCTTCCGAGGCCGTGCGCACCGCATCCTTCATCTGGCCGACGATCTGCGTCTCGCCCAGCACCATCGAATCCAGCCCGGACGCGACGCGGAACGCGTGGCGCACGGCTTCCGACTGCGGCAGCGCGTACACGTGCGGCGCGAGTTCGTCGACGGCGATGTGGTGGTATCTGGACAGCCAGTGGATCGCGGCTTCGCGGGCGGCCTGATCGTCCGTCGCGCAGTAGAGTTCGGTGCGGTTGCAGGTGGACAGAATCGCTGCTTCCGGCGCCGTACGGGCGGTGCGGCCAAGGAAGATGTCCTTGAACGTCGACAGCGCCGGCTTGATCTGTTCGAGCGGAAACGCCACGCGCTCGCGCAGGGCGACAGGCGCGGTGTGGTGGTTGATTCCGATCGTTAGCAGTTGCACTGGGGACGCTACGGCGATTTTGGCGCGACGTATGTGGGCTATGGTTAGGCCCAATATTATAGCGTTTCCGCGATTCTTTCAGTCGGCGTGGGTTTATCCGTGCTATCCGGTTTTTCAACTGGAATCTGGTCCAGACGATAGCCATAGCCGTACAGCGGCGTAAGGGTGTAGCCGGTTTCCGGGCGCAATTCGAGCTTGGTGCGGATGCGCGACGCGTGGGTATCCAGCGTGCGCGACTTTACGTCGCGGCGGCGCGACCAGACGGTTTCGAGGATGTGCGCGCGCGACACCGGCCTGCCCATATTGGTAAACAACAGCAGTGCGAACTGCAACTCCTTGGGCGTCAGCGTCATGCTCTGGCCCCGGAATGTGACAATCGACCGACCGGCGTCGAATGCGTACTCGCCGAACATTTCGCGAGCGCGGTTGCGCGGACGGCGAATGCCGGCACGGCGCATCAGCGCTTCGATGCGAGCCAGCATTTCAGGGCCTCGCACGGGCTTTGACAGGCAGTCGTCCGCGCCAGCTTGCAGCATCGCGACCACTTCGCTTTCGCGCGGTGTCGTCATCATCGCGACGACGGGCAGACCGGGCAAAACCCGGCGCACACTGGCGATCACGTCTTCCGCGGCGGCGTCGCCGCAAAATGAGTCGGTGACGAGAAGATCGAAGAACTCGTCTTCGGCGCCCGCGAGAAAGGGCGCGCTGGAGGGAAAATGGTGACAGGCATGTCCCCCGGCAAGCATCAGCCGGCCGACGATTTCCGCGTGCCGGAGATCCGGCTCAATAAGGGCGATTCGCATGGAAGTGGGATGGGACGCAGCGATCTGGCACGGAAGGCTTACAGCTTGCTTAACCTAACCCCGGCCCCTAAACTCAACCGCTACGCAGAAAGCCGTGCAGACCTTCTAGTGAAAGAGCAAAAATGCTAGCCATCGATAAAACAGTCGCCTATCAGAACAGTCTTAATTCGATGGACGGAGCGCGCTGATGGGCTGGCCGGGACTCATCGCGCTTGGCGCCGTGGTTGGCGCGGCCAGCTGGTGGCTGCATCCGTTGCGGCGCGCGAGCCGCGTCGCGCTGTGGGCGGCGATGCTGATCGGCGTAGTGGGCGCGGTGGTCGCGCACATGGCCGGCAACGTCATTCAACTCTTCCATGACGGTGACACGCTCGAGTGGCCCGTCTGCACCGCTATTGCTCTCGTTGCAGTTGCCGTGACGGTCGGCCTGTTCTCCCGTCGATGAATTCTTGCAGGTGAAACCGATGAACGTACGACTCCCCGAAACCGCCTCGATCCCCGAGCGCATCGCGCAGTTGCGCAGCGCCATGACGCAGGCAGGGCTTGCCGCCTGGCTCGTGCCATCGGCGGATCCGCATCTTTCCGAATATCTGCCCGGCCGCTGGCAAGGGCGCGAATGGCTGTCGGGCTTCACCGGCTCGGTCGGCACACTGGTCGTGACGGCTGATTTCGCCGGGCTATGGGTCGACAGCCGCTACTGGGTGCAAGCCGAGGCTCAACTGGCGGGCACGGGCATTCAGCTGATGAAAATGTTCGGCGGTCAGCAGACGGCGCCGCATATCGACTGGCTTGCGCAGAACGTGCCGGCGGGCGCGACGGTCGGCGTCGACGGCGCGGTGCTCGGTCTCGCGGCGGCGCGCGCGCTGGGCGATGCGCTGAAAGCACGCGGCGTCAACCTGCGCACCGATCTCGATCTGCTCGACACCATCTGGCCGCAGCGTCCGTCGCTGCCGACAGCCGCTGTCTACGAGCACGTCGCGCCGCACGCGAGCGTCTCGCGCGCGGAAAAGCTCGACCAGATCCGCCGCGCGATGCAGGAGAAGGGCGCGCAGTGGCACTTCATTTCGACACTCGACGATCTCGCCTGGCTGCTGAACCTGCGCGGCGCGGACGTGAACTACAACCCGGTGTTCGTCGCGCATGCGCTGATCGGTCTGGAGCGCGCGTCGCTGTTCGTGGTCGACGGCAAGGTGCCGGCGGAACTGGCGGAATCGCTTGCACGCGACGGCATTCGCGTCGAACCGTATGCAACAGCAGCTGACGCACTCGCCGCGTTGCCGCACGGCCAGACGCTGCTGATCGACCCGCGCCGCATCACGTTTGGTCTGCTGCAATCGGTGCCGGCTGCTGTGGCGATCGTCGAGTCCGTCAATCCGTCGACCTTCTTCAAGTCGCGCAAGACGGAAGCCGAAGCGGAACACGTGCGCGCGACGATGGAGCAGGACGGCGCGGCGCTCGCCGAATTCTTCGCGTGGTTCGAAGGCGCGCTCGGCCGCGAGAAGATCTCCGAGATGACCATCGACGAAAAGCTGACGGCGGCGCGTGCGCGCCAGCCGGGCTTCGTCACGCTGAGCTTCGCGACCATCGCAGGTTTCAACGCGAACGGCGCGATGCCGCACTACCGCGCAACGCCCGCATCGCATTCGACCATCGAAGGCAACGGCCTGCTGCTGATCGATTCCGGCGGCCAGTACCTCAGCGGCACGACGGACATCACGCGCGTCATTCCCATCGGCACGATCAACGACGAGCATCGTCGCGATTTCACGACTGTGCTGAAGGGCACGATGGCGCTGTCGCGCGCGAAGTTTCCGCGCGGCATCCGTTCGCCGATGCTCGATTCGATTGCGCGCGCACCCATCTGGGAAGCGGGCGCGGATTACGGCCACGGCACGGGCCACGGTGTCGGCTACTTCCTGAACGTGCACGAAGGCCCGCAGGTGATCTCGCACTACGCGCCGGCCGAAGCATGGACGGCGATGGAAGAGGGCATGATCACGTCGATCGAGCCGGGCATTTATCGTCCGGGCAAGTGGGGCATTCGCATCGAAAATCTGGTGCTGAATCGCTCGGCTGAAAAGACCGAGTTCGGTGATTTCCTCGAGTTCGAAACGCTGACGCTGTGCCCGATCGACACGCGCTGCGTCGCGCTGAACCTGCTGCGCGACGACGAGCGCGCGTGGCTCAACGCGTATCACGAGATGGTGCGCACGCGCGTGTCGCCGCATGTGTCGGGCGACGCGAAGGCGTGGCTCGAAACGCGCACGCAGCCTGTCTGACGCACTTCATACCGCTGCGCGATTCGCTTCGACGCGAATCGCGCAGCGCGTTTCACCCGTCGTCACACATAGCGCGTGCTTTGCAGCTATGCTGACGACTCGCTTCAAGCGGGCGGTTGCTGCATCCAACGCCGCTCCATTCGCTGAATCCATCCCCAACACATAGCGAGGCTCGCATGTCCGGTGTTGCCGTCATCGTCATCGACGTTCAGCAGATGTTCTTCAGCGGACCTTCGCCCGCGTATCGCGGCGAAGAGGTGATTGGCGGCATCAACCGGCTCACAGCGGCGGCGCGCAACGCGAACGCGCCTGTGTTCTTCGTGCAGCATGAAAGCGACGCGAACGGCCCGCTCGCACGCGGCAGCGATGGCTGGCAATTGCCAGCCGCGCTCGTCCGCGAGCAAACGGACGCGTCGATCTACAAGACCGTCGGCGATTCGTTTCACGAGACGCCGCTTGCCGATCAGCTTCGTCAAAAGGACATCGACAGCGTGCTGATATGCGGTTTTGCAACCGAGTTCTGTGTGAACGCAACGGCCCGCCGCGCCGAACTGCTCGGCCTGCGCACAACGATCGTCGCCGATCTGCATACCACGCAAGACAAGCCGCACCTCAGCGCCGACAAGATCGTCGAGCACCAGAACTTCGTCTGGGCGAATTCGTCGATGACGGGCCGGCGCGTCAAGGTGCGTCCACTCACCGACATTCTGCAAACGGAGTTCGCATGACCATCAAGGCGGTCGTTTTCGATTTCGGCGGCGTGCTGATCGACTGGAGCCCGCAGTATCTGTACCGCGAACTGATTCCCGATGAAGCCGAGCGCGCGTGGTTTCTGTCGAACGTCTGCACGATGGACTGGGTGATCCGTCAGGACGGCGGCCAGTCGATTGCGGAAGGCACGGCGGAACTGGTCGAGAAGTTTCCCGAGCACGAAGCGCTGATTCGCGCGTTCTACGAGCGCTGGCATGAGATGGTGGCAGGCGTGCTCGACGATGGCGTCGCGACCGTCGAGAAACTGGAAGCGGCGGAAGTGCCGCTGTTCGGCCTGACGAACTGGTCGGACGAGACGTTTCCGTATGCGTGGGAGCGTTATCCCGTGCTGCGGCGGTTCCGGGATATCGTCGTGTCGGGACGCGTGAAAATGGTGAAGCCCGATCCGGCGATCTTCGCGGAAATGCTGGGTCGGATCCGCGCGCAAATGCCGGATATCCAGCCGCACGAACTCGTTTTCATCGACGACAACCTGAAGAACGCGACCGCTGCGACCGAGCTTGGCTGGCATGGCGTGCATCACACGGATGCGACGAAGACGGAAGCGAAACTCCGCGAACTGGGCTTGCCTGTCTAAGCGCGCTATTGGCCCAGCAGGTTTTTTAGCGCGTTCCCCAGCCCCTTCACCGTTTCCCCCGCTCCCTTCGCGACGCCTTCGGCGCTGACACCCAGCGCCTTCGCGAAGTTCGCGCGCAATTCCGTCATCACGCTTTCATTCAGCTTGAACTTCGGATCGCGCAGATTCCCGTCGATCACGAAGTGCAGCGTGATGTCGTCGCCATGTTTCTTCAGCGCAGCAACGGCGGCGCGCGTGGGAATCTGCATGAACGTATCGAGCGGATCGTCCGTTTCGGCCAGTTGCAGATGATGCAGCGTGACCGTGCCTGGCGCGTGAATGTGATAGTTCGTCACCGTCGACTGCAGGTTGAGATCGAGCGTGCCGCCCGTCACCTGCGCTTTGGCGCCAGCCTTTTTCAGCAGATACGGATCGAGCGTCAGGACGTCGATGCCGCGCAGTGTCGTGGTCGTCTGCGAATCCTTGCTGGCGATTTTCATCCAGCCGTCGAAAGTCACGGTGCCTGTGTGCGCCGGCCCCTTGATCGAACCGCGCATGGACAGGCTGGTCGGCTCGGTTAGATCGGGCAGATGGATGTGGTCGACGCTCGCGCTCGCGTTGCTGACGATCACCTTGTAAGCCGGCTTGCGGACCATTTCGTCGTAGAAGACGAACTGGCCGTCCGCGAACGCGACGTGGTCGATGAGCTTTTCGGCGGGCAGGGGCGGCCGGTCCGACGTTGCGCTGCTCGCGTCGCTCGCGGGCTGGCCAGGCTTGCTCATCGATTGACGCAGCTTCGGCAGAATTTCCAGGCGGCCGCTCGCGGTTCGCACCAGCGCGAGATCGAAGCCGCGAATCACGACGCTCTGCAGATGCACGCGTTGCGCCAGCAGATCGCGGATGTCGGGCGTGATGGTGATTTCGTCGGCGGTGAGGGCGTCGGGTGTCGGCCAGTCTTTGGGCGCCGTGAGCCGAACGCGGCGCAGCGTGATCGCCGAAAAGCCGACGTCGATGCTCTCCGCCGTGCCAAGCGGCGCGAGCGCGACGACGATGCGCTCTTTCACTTCGTGTTGCACGAAATACAATCCGCCGATCGCAATCACGACGAGCAGCACGATCGCGCCCGCGACCGTCAACATGACGCGCTTGCCCATCGACATCGCCATGCGACCTCCTCGTCCGTGCAATGGCCGTGGTTCGGTTTGTGAATTGCGGATTGCCACGCATGATGCACGGGATGCACCAAATGCGCAGCGCAGGCAGCAAGCGCCTGAGGCTGGAAACTGCGGGGAAACGCAAGCGAGCCTTGCGACGGAGGGGAGCAACTCTTATGCCGTCCGCATCCGGCCGCACGAGGCGGCCCTGATTCGGACGGCAGTACAACGGAGATTTAACGGCTGATCGGCTTGTAACGCAGACGCTTCGGACGGGCTGCTTCTTCGCCCAGACGCGCGCGCTTGTCCGCTTCGTATTCCTGGTAGTTGCCGTTGAAGAACGTCACTTGCGAATCGCCTTCGAACGCGAGGATGTGCGTCGCGATACGGTCGAGGAACCAGCGATCGTGCGAGATCACCATCACCGAGCCGGCGAATTCGAGCAGTGCGTCTTCGAGTGCGCGCAGCGTTTCGACGTCGAGGTCGTTCGACGGTTCGTCGAGCAGCAGCATGTTGCCGCCGGCGATCAGCGTCTTGGCCAGATGCAGACGGCCGCGTTCACCGCCCGACAGATTGCCGACGATCTTCTGCTGGTCGCCGCCCTTGAAATTGAAGCGGCCGATGTATGCGCGCGACGGCGTTTCGTACTTGCCGACCGTTAGCACGTCCGCACCGCCGGAGATCGCCTCGAACACGGTCTTGTCGCCTTCGAGCGCGTCGCGGCTCTGGTCGACATACGCGAGCTTGACGGTCGGGCCTTGCACGATTTCTCCCGAATCCGGCTGCTCCTTGCCCGTCAGCATGCGGAACAGCGTCGACTTACCGGCGCCGTTCGGCCCGATGATGCCGACGATCGCGCCTGCCGGAATCTTGAAGCTCAGATCGTCGATCAGCAGACGGTCGCCATACGACTTGCTGACGTTCTTGAACTCGATCACTTCATTGCCGAGGCGGTCGCCGACGGGGATGAAGATTTCCTGCGTTTCGTTGCGCTTCTGGTATTCCTGGCTGTTCAGTTCCTCGAAGCGGGCGATACGCGCCTTCGACTTAGCCTGACGGCCCTTCGGATTCTGGCGCACCCACTCCAGTTCCTTCTTGATCGCCTTCTGACGCGCGGATTCCGACGCTTCTTCCTGCTTCAGGCGGTCTTCCTTCTGGTCGAGCCAGCTGCTGTAGTTGCCCTTCCAGGGAATACCGTGTCCGCGGTCGAGTTCGAGAATCCACTCAGCGGCGTTGTCGAGGAAGTAGCGGTCGTGGGTGACGGCGACGACGGTGCCGGGGAAGCGTGTGAGGAACTGCTCGAGCCATTCGACGGATTCAGCGTCGAGGTGGTTGGTCGGTTCGTCGAGCAGCAGCATGTCGGGTTTCTGGAGCAGCAGCTTGCACAGTGCGACGCGGCGCTTTTCACCGCCCGACAGGTGTTCGATCTTCGCGTCCCACGGCGGCAGGCGCAGCGCGTCGGCGGCGACTTCGAGCTGCTGCTCGGGGCTGCCGCCATCGCTGGTGGCGAGAATGGCTTCGTACTTGGCCTGTTCGGCGGCCAGCGCGTCGAAGTCGGCGTCCGGCTCGGCGTAGGCGGCGTAGATTTCATCGAGCTTCTTTTGCGCCTGGAACACGTCGCCGAGACCTTCTTCGACGGCTTCGCGCACGGTCTTTTGCGGATCGAGCTGCGGTTCCTGCGGCAGATAGCCGATGTTGAGGTTCGGCATCGGCGTGGCTTCGCCTTCGATGTCCTTGTCGACGCCGGCCATGATGCGGATCAGCGTGGACTTGCCCGAGCCGTTCAGGCCGAGCAGGCCGATTTTGGCGCCGGGGAAGAACGACAGCGAGATGTCTTTCAGGATTTGACGCTTGGGCGGCACGATCTTGCCGACCCGGTTCATGGTGAAGACGTATTGGGCCATTTGCTTGCGCTTTGGTTTTCGTCGCGGACCGCGTGATGGCGATCGGCTTCGGGTGAATGGGTTTGGGTTTGGTGTGTTGCTGAGCGGTTGCCGGGCGCTGCGGGTTACTTGTTGGCGCGCGCCGCGGGCGAGAAACGCTATTGTACTTCTTGTGTCTGCGACGCTTTTTGTTTGGTGTTCCGCGGGCTTTTGGTCGCTTTGGTTTGTCTTGTGGTGCTGGGGTGGTGTGGTTTTTGTTTTCGCTGGCATCCGCGTTTTGTCTTGCCTGCTTCAAGCGTCGCCCCTGTGCGGGGCGGCACCTACTTTTCTTTGCCGCGGCAAAGAAAAGTAGGCAAAAGAAAGCCGCTGAACACCGCCAACTCTTCTTCCTGCCCACGGGCCCCCAACGGCCCCGTCCTGTTCGCGGCAGCGCTCTTCTCGATGCCCGCTGCCAACTCTCTTGCCAGGCGCATCACCCGCTTCACGCTCCCGCGTTGACGCATGCGCGATCAAATCGCTCGCGTTCTAAAGCGGCAAACTGTGTGTAGGCTTTTGCGGCTTATGCGCTTCACTCCGGACTGAAAAGCGGGATCGGTGTCGTAGGAGCGCTGACGTGGTGAAGGACTACGACCGACACACAGTTTGCCACCTGGGCGGCAGTGACCGTTCGCTGCCGCTGGCAGTTGTACGGGTGTTTGAAGTGGGTGAGGCGCCCATTAAGGGCGCTGGCAATGGGAGAGGACTGAGAAGTTGCCGTGTGAAGGAGAGGACCCGTTGGGGGCCCTCAGGCGGAGGTCAAGAACGGGCGGTGTTAGCCCGCTTTCTTTGCTTACTTTCTTTGCGGCGGCAAAGAAAGTAAGTGCCGCCCCGCACAGGGGCAACGCATGAAGCACGAAGGCAAAGCGCGGATGCCAGCGAAAAGCCCAAAAAACCAAACCAGCGTCGCAAGACAAACCAAAGCAAATGCCGCCCCGCACAGGGGCAACGCATGAAGCACGAAGGCAAAGCGCGGATGCTAGCGAAAAGCCCAAAAAACCAACCCAGCGTCGCAGACAAAAACCAAACGCTCAGTTCAATCTCCGACCATCTTCCTCGTCAAAAAAATGCAAATGCTGCGCAGGCAATGCAACCTCGATCCGATCGCCGGCCAGCGGCCGATACCCATGCGGCAACCTCACAGTGACATCATGTCGACCCCAGCGCCCATGCGCGAGATTATCCGCACCGAGTAATTCGCAGGAATCGACGGCAAGCGTGGCCGTCGCCACACCCGCATCAGAAGAGGGCGTCACATGCTCGGGCCGAATTCCAAGCACACACGCACGCCCAGCCGCCACTTCGCGGCCGACAGCAGCCACACCCGCTAGCGGCAACTTCGGCCCCTCTCCGGCGACTTCAAAAAAAGCACCATCCTCAGTCACCCAGCCGCTCAGCAGATTCATCCCCGGCGAGCCGATAAATCCCGCCACAAATGTCGTCGCCGGACGCTCATAAACCTCGGTGGGCGGCCCGATCTGCTCCGCGTGCCCGCGATTCATCACGATCACGCGTTGCGCCAGCGTCATCGCTTCGATCTGATCGTGCGTCACGTAAAGACTCGTCGTCTTGAGCCGCCCATGCAGCCGCTGGATTTCCAGCCGCATCTGCACCCGCAATCGCGCATCGAGATTCGACAGCGGCTCGTCGAACAGAAACACAGCCGGCTCACGCACGATCGCGCGGCCCATCGCGACGCGCTGTCGCTGGCCACCCGATAGCTCGCGCGGCTTTCTCGACAGCAACGGCTCCAGTTCGAGAATCTTCGCCGCCGTCAGCACGCGCGATTCGATCTTCGATTTCGGCAGGCCCGCGATCTTCAACGCGTAACCCATGTTTTCCGCAACCGTCATGTGCGGATACAGCGCGTAGTTCTGGAACACCATCGCGATGTTGCGATCCTTCGGCTCCAGGTTGTTCACCACCTTGCCATCGATCGCAATCTCGCCTTCCGTGATCGCTTCCAGTCCCGCAACCATCCGCAGCAACGTCGACTTGCCGCAGCCCGACGGCCCGACCATCACGACGAATTCGCCATCCACGACGTCCGCGTTGATGCCGTGCAAGACGTTCTGCTTGCCGTCGTACGATTTCTTCACACCCTTGAGGGTCAGTGCAGACATGACTCTTTATCCTTATTTTTCAGCATCCACCAGACCGCGCACGAACCAGCGCTGCATCGCCAGCACGACGACGAGCGGCGGCAGCATCGCCAGCAGCGTCGCCGCCATCACGAGATGCCATTCGGTGGCGGTGTCGCCCGAAGCGATCATGCTCTTGATGCCGACCACGGCCGTCGTCAGCGACTGCTCGTTCGTGATCAGGATCGGCCACAGATACTGATTCCAGCCGTAGATAAACGTAATCACGAACAGCGCCGCAAGATTCGTCTTCGATAGCGGCAGCACGACATCCCAGAAAAAACGCAGCGGCCCCGCGCCGTCGATGCGCGCCGCTTCCATCAGTTCGTCAGGCAGCGTGAGGAAGAACTGGCGGAACAGGAATGTCGCAGTCGCGGACGCGATCAGCGGCAACGTGAGCCCCGCATACGTGTTGCTCAGATGCATCGACGACACGACCTGCACAGTCGGAAAGATGCGCACTTCGACAGGCAGCATCAGCGTGATGAAGATCAGCCAGAACGCGACGTTGCGGCCCGGAAAGCGGAAGAACACGATCGCGAAGGCCGAGATGATCGACACGGCAATCTTGCCGATTGCGATCACCAGCGCCATCACGAGGCTGTTGATCAGCATCGTGCCGAACGGGCTGGCGGCGTTGCCCGTGCCGTGCGTCCAGATGTTGGCGATGTTCTCGAACAGATGCGTGCTCGGCACGAGCGACAGCGGCACGTTGAAAACTTCATGCTCGTTCATCGTCGCCGCGCAAAACGCGACGTAGACGGGAAACACGACCAGCAGCACGCCGACAATCAACACGACGTGACAGAAAATATCGAAGCCGCGGCGATTCTCGATCATGAGTATTGAACCCTCCGCTCGATGAAACGGAACTGAACGACCGTCAACCCGACGACGATCAGCATCAGCACCACCGACTGCGCGCCCGAACTGCCAATATCGAGTCCCTGGAAGCCTTCGGCGAAGATCTTGTAGATCAGCGTGCGCGTCGACTGGCCGGGGCCGCCGCCTGTCGCGGCGTCGATGATCGGGAAGGTATCGAAGAACGCGTAGACGAGATTGACGACGAGCAGAAAGAACGTGGTCGGCGACAGCAGCGGCAGCGCGATGCCGAAGAAGCGGCGTACGGGACCGGCGCCGTCGATCGCGGCCGCTTCGATCAGCGAGCGCGGAATGGCCTGCAAGCCCGCGTAGAAGAACAGAAAGTTGTAGCTGACCTGCTTCCAGACGGACGCGAGCACGACGAGAAACATCGCCTGTCCCGGATTGAGCGCGTGATTCCAGACGATTCCCGCTTTGCCGAGCGAATAGGTCACCAGACCAATGCTAGGGTTGAAGAGGAACGACCACAGCACGGCAGCGATGGCGGGCGCGACGGCGTACGGCCAGATCAACAGCGTCTGATATGCCTTTGCGCCACGCGTCACGCGGTCCGCGCAGGCCGCGAACAGCAGCGAGATCACGAGGCCCGACACGGTGACGAGCGCGCAAAAGAGCAACGTCGTTTCGAACGATGCGAGATACAGCGGATCGCCGAATAGCTGCTTGAAGTTGCCGAGACCGACGAATTCGCTCGACGTGCCGAACGCGTCCTGTGTCTGCGTCGATTGCCAGAGGGCTTCGCCCGCGGGCAGCAGAAAGAACAGCAGCGTGATCGCGAGCTGAGGCGCGACGAGCAGATACGGCAGGAGGCTGGTGCCGAAGCGGGAACGCTTGTCCATCGACGTCCTTACCAACAGTGAGCGGAGCGGGGCGCGCTTTACGCCTGGACGTGAAAAGCGCGCCTGTCCTGTGGATCAGCTACCGGCTTTCTCGAAGCGGCGCAGCAGTTCGTCGCCACGCGTCACCGACGAATCGAGCGCATCCTTCGGTGTCTTCTTCTCGGCCCAGACCTGTTCGAGTTCTTCATCGATGATCGTGCGGATCTGCGGCATGTTGCCCAGACGCAGGCCCTTCGTATACGGAAGAGGCGGTTTGTTGAGCATCTGCTTGATAGCCGTGTCGCTGCCGGGGTTCTTCTCGTAGAAGCCTTGCTGCTGCGTCAACTGGTAAGCAGCCGTGGTAACGGGCAGATAGCCGGTGTCCTGATGCCACTTAGCGGCGACGGGCGCCGAGCTGAGATACGCGAGGAACTTCGCGACACCCTTATAAACGGCCGGGTCCTTCCCTGACAGTACCCACAGGCTCGCGCCACCGATGATCGCGTTCTGCGGCGCGCCCTTGACGTTTGCGTCGTACGGCATCATGCCCGTGCCGAAGTCGAACTTCGCATACTTGCGGATGGTCGCGAGCGATCCGGACGAGTTCGTAATGATCCCGCAGTCGCCGCTATAGAACTTCGACACCGGTTCGTCCTTGCGGCCCGCATAGGTGAAGGTGCCTTCCTTCGCCATCTTCTGCAGGAACGTGATGTGCGCGATCTGCAGCGGCTTGTTGAATTCGAGTTGTGCGTCGGCGCCGTCGAAACCGTTGTTCTTCGTCGCGAACGGCGCGCCGTGCCACGCGCTGTAGTTCTCGAGCTGAATCCAGCTTTGCCAGCCCGACGAGTAGCCGCACGACATGCCCGCTGCCTTCAGCTTCTGTGCGTCCTGCTCGAGCTCGGCCCACGTTTTGGGAGGCGAGTTCGGATCGAGGCCGGCTTTCTTGAAGGCTTCCTTGTTGTAGTAGAGGACAGGCGTCGAGCTGTTGAACGGCATCGAGATCAGATGGCCCGTCTTCGAGTCGCTGTAATAACTGGCGATGGTCGGCACGAAGGCCTTTTCATCGAGCGTCATGCCGGCTTGCTTGAACACGTCGGAGACGGGGATCACGGCTTTCTTCGCCCGCATCATCGTTGCCGTGCCGACTTCGTAGACCTGCAGGATGGCAGGCGCGTTGCCGCTGCGGTATGCGGCGATGCCGGCTGCGAGCGTCTGGTCGTAGGTGCCTTTGAAGACGGGGACGATCTTGTAGTCGCTCTGCGATGCGTTGAAGTCGTTGGCGATTGTGTTCAGGCGTTCGCCGAGGGCGGCTTCCATCGCGTGCCAGAACTGGATTTCAGTGGCGGCGTGCGCGCTTTGATGGACGCCGAAGGCCAGAACGGCAGCGACGGACAGCGAACGGAACAGCGGCTTGCAATGCATCGAGAGTCTCCTCTTTGAGGAATGCGCGATTAATGGTCGCGCGATTCTAGTTGTGATCGATGACAGGAAAGCGTCGGCGAGTTTTCTTTGTGTAAGTTTGTGCCAAACGGGCAATTTAACATCTGGAGGGTATCTGGAAAAAGGGCGATTACCCGGATGAAGATGGATGTGGGGGCAACTAGTGGTTTGGTTTTGGTTTCGCTTTTGGTTTTGCTTTTGCTTTTGCATTTGCTTCGCTGGCATCCGCGTTTCGCTTCCGGTTTGCTAGCGTTGCCCCTGTGCGGGGCGGCACTTACTTTCTTTGCCGCCGCAAAGAAAGTAAGCAAAGAAAGCGGCTCACACCGCAAATTCTAGTTTTTGCCTGAGGGCCCCCACAGGTTCTTATCCTTCACTCGGCAACTTCTCAGTCGCCGCCCGTTGCCCGCGCTTCGGCCGTGCGCCTCACCCACTTCAAGCACCCGTAGCGCATCCATTGATAGCGAATGGTTTATGCCGCCCAGGTGGCAAACTGTGTGTAGGTCGTAGTGCCTCACGCGGTAGCGCTCCTACGACACCGATCGTGCTCCGTGACCACGTCAGCATTCCAGTTCGAAGTGATGCGCGTAAGCCGCGACAGCCTACACAGAGTTTGCCGCTATAGAACGTGGGAAATCTGATCGCGCGAGTGGCGACGCGGGGGAGTGAAGCGGGTGATGAGTCAGTTCGAAGCGCTGGCAGCGGGCATCGAGAGGATCGATGCCGTGGACGGGACGGGGCGGTTGGGGGCCCGTGGGTAAAGGTCAAGAGCTTGCGGTGTGAGCGGCTTTCTTTGCTTACTTTCTTTGCCGCGGCAAAGAAAGTAAGTGCCGCCCCGCACAGGGGCAACGCCTGAACCAGGCAAAACATCACGCGAATGCCAGCGAAAGAGCAAACCGCGGATGCCCCTACAAAACCAAACCTTCGCGTCAGACGTTGAACAAAAAGTTCATCACGTCGCCATCGTGCACGATGTACTCCTTGCCTTCCGCGCGCATCTTGCCGGCTTCCTTCGCGCCTTGTTCACCCTTGAACGCGATGTAATCGTCGAAACCGATCGTCTGCGCACGAATGAAGCCGCGTTCGAAGTCCGTGTGGATCGCGCCCGCTGCCTGCGGCGCCGTATCGCCGATATGAATCGTCCATGCACGCACTTCCTTCACGCCTGCCGTGAAATACGTCTGCAGACCGAGCAGCTTGAAGCCCGCGCGGATCACGCGGTTCAGGCCTGGCTCGTCCATGCCCATGTCGGCGAGGAACACTTCCTTGTCTTCATCGGCGAGATCGGCGATTTCTGCTTCGATTGCTGCGCACACGGCGACTACCGGCGCATTTTCCGATTCAGCGTACTTGCGCACCGCGTCGAGGTGCGGGTTGTTCTCGAAGCCGTCTTCCTTGACGTTCGCCACGTACATGGCCGGTTTGGCCGTGATCAGGCAGAACGGCTTGATCAGCAGCGCTTCTTCTTCCGTCAGACCCAGACCGCGAACCGGCTTGGCCTGATCCAGCTGCACGCGAACCTTTTCCAGCACGGCTGCAAGCTTGACCGCTTCCTTGTCGTTGCCCGACTTCGCGGCTTTCGCATAGCGCGTGAGCGCCTTTTCGACCGTCGCGAGATCGGCGAGCGCCAGTTCCGTGTTGATCACCTCGATGTCCGACACCGGATCGACCTTGCCCGCGACGTGAATCACGTTCTCGTCCTCGAAGCAGCGCACGACGTGCGTGATCGCATCCGTTTCGCGGATGTTCGCGAGGAACTGGTTGCCGAGACCTTCGCCCTTGCTCGCGCCGGCGACCAGACCCGCGATATCGACGAATTCGACGACGGCGGGCACGATGCGCTCCGGCTTGACGATTCCGGCGAGCGCCGTCAGACGTGCATCCGGCACTTCGACCACGCCGACGTTCGGCTCGATCGTGCAGAACGGATAATTTTCGGCGGCGATGCCCGCCTTGGTCAGCGCGTTGAACAGGGTGGACTTGCCGACGTTAGGCAGGCCGACGATGCCGCATTTGAGGCTCATGAGGTTCTCTACAAATCAGGTGGTGACAGGCTTCGGCGCACGGAGCGCGGGCTACCGGGCTGCATATGGCGCGGCGCGAGACTGGCCGCGGCCCGCAAGTCCGCTGGCGCCATGCACGTGTCAGAAGCAAGCGGCACAGGCGGACTGTCGCAAAGCACCCGCCGCGTCGCAGATGCGAGCCGGGGATGCCGGATAACCGAAAACCGTAATTGTAACCCTGTCCGGCGGCGCGCTCGCGGCAATGGAAGAACAGCGGCGCGCGCCGGTTGCCACCAGACTGCCTTCGCGGCCGGGCGACAATCCGCGTGACTTGTGCGCGACCTGCATCAATCTCTGCTCAAACAACGCCCAAACCGCGCCGCAAGCCCGGCCGTGTCGATCCGTCCCCGGCACCCCTCGCGGCTATAATGGCCGGATGAATGCTCACCATCAGTCCTTCGATGTCGCCGTGATCGGCGGCGGGCTCGTCGGCAAGACGGCCGCGCTTGCGCTGACGCAAAGCGGGCTGCGCGTCGCGTTGCTCGCGCAGCATTGCCAGCCGCTGCCCGCCGACGCCGTGTTCGACTCGCGCGTCTATGCGCTGTCCGCGAGTTCGCAGGCGCTGCTCGAGCGTCTGCGCGTGTGGCAGGCGCTGCAACCATCGCGGCTTGCGCCCGTCTATGACATGCGTGTCTACGGCGACGCACACGCCGAACTGCATTTCTCGGCTTTTCAGGCTTCCGTGCCGCAACTGGCGTGGATCGCGGAATCGTCGCTGATCGAGCAGGCGCTCGACGCCGCGCTGCGTTTCCAGCCCAATCTCACGTGGCTCGACACGCGCGCGCAGGGGCTCGACGTCAAGCCGGGCGGCGCGACGATCGGTCTTGCGAATGGCAACGTGCTCGAAGCGGATCTCGTGGTCGGCGCGGATGGCGCGCATTCGTGGGTTCGCGCGCAGATCGGCTCGAAGGTGAACCGGCGCGATTATCGTCAGACGGGCGTCGTTGCGAATTTCAAGGCCGAGCGTCCGCACGGCGAGACGGCCTACCAGTGGTTCCGCGACGGCGAGATCATCGCGTTGCTGCCGCTGCCTGACGGTCACGTGTCGCTGGTCTGGTCGGCGAAGACGGAACACGCAACCACGCTCATCAAGCTCGACCCGGCGCAGCTGGCAGCGGAAGTCGAACGCGCGACGATGGGCGCGCTCGGCACGCTCGAATGCGTGACGCCCGCGCAAGGTTTCCCGCTCGCGCTGCAAACGGTCGACAAGCTGGTCGCGCCGCGTGTCGCGCTGGTTGGCGATGCCGCGCATCTGATTCATCCGCTTGCCGGGCAGGGCATGAATCTCGGCTTGCGCGACGTCGCGTCGCTGGTGGACGTGATCGCGAAGAAAGAGGCGTTTCGCGATATCGGCGACACGGTGCTGTTGCGCCGCTACGAGCGCTCGCGCAGCGAAGACATCCGTGCGCTGACCATCGCCACGGACGGCCTGCAAAAGCTGTTCGCGCTGCCGGGCAATGTCGCGCGCGCGGTGCGCAATACGGGCATGGCGTTCGTCGGCGCGCAGCCGCTGGTCAAGCGCTGGCTGGTGTCGGCGGCGCTGGGCTGAAGAATCGGCCGTCGCGTCTACGCCTGACAGGATTGAACGCAAGGCATACCATCGTCGCAACAGTGCCCGACACGAACGTTGCAACAGGGAACATTCCGGTGCACCCGGAAACCCGCGCGGAACATGAACACCGGCGCAAATGAGCGGCAAGCTCGCCGCGCGCCAAATCGAATCAGGAGCAGCAGCATGAAGAAACATATCCGTATCGCCGCGCTGGCGCTGGCCGTCGCGACCATCGGCCTCGGCTGTTCGGCGCAGGCCGACCAGACCACCGACAAGCTCAAGTCCACGCTGCAATCGCGTCTGAGCGAAGCGTCGATCAAGAGCGTGTCGAAGTCGCCGATCGACGGGCTTTACGAAGTGAACCTCGGCTCGCAGATCATCTACAGCGATGCAACGGGCGACCATCTGATTCTCGGCGACATGGTCGACGCGAAGACGCGCAAGAATCTGACGGAAGCGCGCCTGTCCGAAACCAACCGCATCGATTTCGCGAGCCTGCCGTTCGCGAACGCGGTCAAAGTGGTGAAGGGCAACGGCAGCCGCAAGATCGCCGTGTTCTCCGATCCGAACTGCCCGTACTGCAAGCAGCTCGAAACGACGCTGAAGTCGATGGATAACATCACCATCTACACGTTCCTGTACCCGGTGCTGTCGCCGGATTCGACGGTGAAGTCGAAGTCGATCTGGTGTTCCGCCGACCGCGCGAAGGCGTGGGAAGCGTGGATGCAGGATCACCGCGCGCCGACCGCGCCGGGCACCTGCGACACGGCAGCGCTCGACAAGAACCTGGCACTCGGCCAGTCGATGAACGTCAGCGGCACGCCGACCGTGTTCCTCGCCGATGGCCGCCGCCTGCCGGGCGCCGTGCCGGCGGACGAACTGGACAAGGCGTTGTCCTCGGTGCGCTGAACTGCGTACCTTATTTGAAGCTGTTTGAAAGGAGGCGCCTGGCGCCTCTTGTCTTTTCTTCATGAGATTCCACACACGAGCGCCGATGAAGCCGATCCGCTACACCATCGTTCCGAAGCAACCCGCCGCCCATATTTTCGAAGTCACCGTGACCGTCGCCGAGCCCGATCCGTCCGGCCAGCGCTTCATGCTGCCCGTGTGGATTCCCGGCAGCTACATGGTCCGCGAGTTCGCGCGCAACATCGTCACGCTGCGCGCGTTCAACGACGCAGGCCGCAAGGTGCGCGTCGAAAAGACCGACAAGCACGCGTGGCAGGCGGCGCCCGTCAAGGGCGCGCTGACGTTGCGCTACGAGGTGTACGCGTGGGACATGTCGGTGCGCGCCGCGCATCTCGACGATACGACGGGTTTCTTCAACGGCACGAGCGTGTTCCTGTCGCCGCACGGTTTCGAGGACGCGCCGTGCGTTGTCGATATCCAGAAGCCGGCCGGTCCGCAGTTTCGCGACTGGCGCGTCGCCACGTCGCTGACGGAAGCGCGCGGCACGAAGCGCTACGGTTTCGGCGAGTACAGCGCGCAGAACTATGACGAGCTGATCGATCATCCCGTGACGCTCGGTGAATTCTCGCTCGGCACGTTCAAGGCGCACGGTGTGCCGCACGATGTCGTGATCGCGGGGCGCGTGGTCGGGCTGGACATGGAGCGTTTGTCCGCGGATCTGAAGCGCGTGTGCGAAGCGCAGATCGCGCTGTTCGAGCCGCGCTCGAAGAAAGCGCCGATGGACCGCTACGTGTTCATGGCGCAAGCCGTCACCGATGGCTACGGCGGGCTGGAGCACCGCGCGTCGACTGCGCTAATCTGCAACCGCTCGGACTTACCCGTCACGGGCCGCGACGAGACGACGGACGGCTATCGCACGTATCTCGGCCTGTGCAGCCACGAGTATTTCCACACGTGGAATGTGAAGCGCATCAAGCCGGCCGTGTTCGCCCCATACGACCTCAACCAGGAAAACTACACGACGCTGCTGTGGCTGTTCGAGGGCTTCACGTCGTACTACGACGATCTGATGCTCGTGCGCAGCGGGCTGATCAAGGAAGCCGAGTATTTCACGCTGCTCGGCAAGACGATTGGCGGCGTGCTGCGCGGCAGCGGTCGATTGAAACAGACGGTCGCCGAAAGCTCGTTCGACACGTGGGTCAAGTATTACCGTCAGGACGAGAATGCGCCGAACTCGATCGTCAGCTACTACACGAAGGGTTCGCTGGTCGCGCTCGCATTCGATCTGACGATTCGCGCGCAAACGCAGAACCGCAAATCGCTCGACGACGTGATGCGTCTGCTGTGGCAGCGCTACGGACGCGATTTCTACAAGGACAAGGGGCAGGGCATCGCCGAAGACGAAGTCGAGGCGCTGTTTGCCGAAGCCACCGGCGCGGATCTGTCGGAAATTTTCGCGGAAGGCGTGCGCGGCACGCGCGATCTGCCGCTCGAATCGATGCTGGCATCGTTTGCCGTGTCGCTCGAGCCGGACGTCGATCCGAAGGCCAAGCCGTCGCTCGGCGCGCGCGTGCGCGGCGGCGCGGACTGCACGCTGGCGGCTGTGCACGACGGCAGCGCGGCGCAGAAAGCGGGCCTCTCGGCGGGCGACGTGCTGATCGCCGTCGATGGTTTGCGCGTAACGGGCTCGAATCTCGACACGCTGTTGTCGCGCTATCAGCCCGGCGCGAAGGTCGAAGTGCACGCATTCCGGCGCGACGAGCTGCGCGTCGCGCAGGTCAAGCTGGATGGCCCGGAAGTCTCGCGCTACAAGCTCACCGCGAACGACAGGCGCGCATCGGCGGTGACGGCACGCAAGCGCTGGCTGGGCGGCAAGTAACCGCTTTCGCGACCTTTTGTCCGGCCAAACCCGGCGGCGGATTGTTCTATCGGTGCAACAATCCGTCGCCGCCGCGCTACTTTTTCCCGGCCGGGTAAAAAAACACAATGGCTCCACTCGCGCAACACAGCGCGCCCCTCACTGGAGTCACAGAATGACCACGATCCTGCAAATCAATTCGTCGGCTCGCTCGCAAGGCGCTCAATCGACGCTGCTGGCCAACGAACTGACGGCAAAGCTGCAACAATCGAATCCGGGCGCGCAAGTCGTCGTCCGCAATCTGCACGAAGACGCACTGCCGCACCTCGACGACGCGATTCTCGGCGCATTCTTCACGCCGGCTGAACAACGCACGGCCGAGCAGCAAGCGATAGCAGCGCGCAGCGAAGCGCTGATCGCCGAACTGCAAGCCGCCGACATCGTCGTGATCGGCGCGCCGCTGTACAACTTCGGCATCTCGTCACACCTGAAGACGTATTTCGACTTCATCGCACGCGCTGGCATCACGTTCAAGTACGGCGCGAACGGCCCTGAAGGTCTGGTGACGGGCAAGAAGGTGTTCGTGGTGTCGGCACGCGGTGGCGTGTACCTCGGCACGCCGGGTGACTCGCAGACGCCGTACCTGAAGACGTTCCTCGGCTTCCTCGGCATGACGGACGTGAACTTCATCTACGCGGAAGGCCTGAACATGGGCCCGGACGCAGCGACGGCAGCATTGGCCGGCGCACGCGAAGCGATCGCGGCAGCGTAAGTTTTCTGAATTGTTTTGCGGTTTTGCGGCTCGCCATCCGGCGGACCGCTCGCGCGTCCGATACGGTGATCAGCCGTGTCGCGACGGCAAAACATAACGCCACGGAACACAATTCCGTGGCGTTTTCTTTTTCAGGCGGCGCGGTGTTGCTAGAGGAGCTTCAGGCGAACACTTCGCCCGTTTCCGGCAAACGCCAGTCGATGGTCGGACGGCCCTGCTTGTCGAGAAATTCGTTGGCGAGCGCGAAATGCCCGCAACCGAGAAAGCCGCGATGCGCGGACAGCGGCGAAGGATGCGGCGCTTCCAGCACGTAATGCGACTTGCCTTCGAGCAGCGCACGTTTGGCCTGCGCGTGCGCGCCCCACAGCATGAAGACCAGGCCGTCGTGACGCTTCGCGAGTTCGTGGATCAGCGTGTCGGTGCATTTTTCCCAGCCGCGCTTGGCGTGGCTCGCGGCGTGGTCGCGTTCGACCGTCAGCACCGTATTCAGCAGCAACACGCCTTGTCGCGCCCACGCGTCGAGACAGCCGTGCTGCGGCGCTTCATGGCCCAAGCTCGCCGCGATTTCCTTGAAGATGTTGCGCAGCGACGGCGGCGGACGCACCGAAGGTGGTACCGAAAACGCCAGACCGTGCGCCTGGGGCGTGCCGCGGTCTTCGCCGTGATACGGATCCTGGCCGAGAATCACGACCTTGACGTCGTCAGGACTGGTGAGCCGCAGCGCGCGGAAGACATCGGCGGGATACACGGTTTTGCCCGCCGCGCGTTCGCCATCGACGAAACGACACAGCGGCGCGTACGCGTCGCTATCGGTGAACGGTTTGAGGTGCGTGCGCCATGTGGTCGGCAACGCTTCGAATTGCGATTCGAGCGTCTGGACGCTGGCGGTGGGAGAGGGCGCTGCTTGCTCTTCGGCGAAGAGCGAAGTTTGCGTCGGCGGAGTGTGGGAGCGTTTTGCGGAATTCATGGCGGGCTAGTGTGGCAGCAAACGCGGGCGCGCTCAAGATGCGCTTTCGCTCGCCGTTCGCCGCCAACATCGCCTAGTGCGAGCTGCCTTCGCGCAGACGATAACCGCGCTGCGCCTTGCTGATGTCGTCGGGACGCAAGCCGTGCACCGCTTGCGCCAGTTCCGCCGACAACGCGTGCAGCGCGCCCGCGTCGCCATGCTTCAGTTCCAGTTCGACTTCGCAGATCGGCGCGCGTCGCGTTTCGCCGTTCACGACCGCGAGAATTCCGCCCTGATCGATGGCCGCTTCAACGTCGGCGCCGTCGATACTCACATGCCAGATCGTCCGCGAAAAATTCGTACTGAAGAGCGGAATCAGTTCGTCACGCGCGCTGCTGAGCGCCGCTTTTGACGGCTCGTCGTCGCACGCTTCAAGCAGCGCGTCGATTTCGAGCGCGTTACCTTTGACGGGCATTTCCCACTCGTGCCGGCTGTGCAAGCCGCCCGTCGACGTGCCGACCGTCTTGTAGGTCTGCAGCCAGCCATCCGGCGTACGGCGCACGCGCACCGCGCTTTTCGCGCGCGCGAGCGTCAGCGACGGCGTGTCGTAATAGCTGTTCTCCAGCGTGATCGTGCGGCCGGCGCTGCCCGCGCGCTGGATGAACCATTGCGTCGCCGCGCCGACCTGACCGGGCGGCAACGCCAGCTTGATTTCCTGCTCCATGCCCATCGTGCTGCTCGCTTGCTTTCGTCGAAAGGATCAGAAGAACATGCGCGCGAGTTCTGCACCCGGCTCTTCCGCGCGCATGAACGCTTCGCCCACCAGGAACGTGTTCACGTCCATCGCGCGCATCCGCTCGACGTCGACGCGCGACAGAATGCCCGATTCCGTCACGACGATGCGGTCGTCCGGCATCATGTCCAGCAGGCCGAGCGTCGTATCGATCGACGTTTCGAACGTGCGCAGATTGCGGTTGTTCACGCCGATCAGCGGCGTTTTCAGCGTCAGTGCTTCGACCAGTTCGTTCTTGTCGTGCACTTCGACGAGCACCGCGAGGCCCAGCGAGTGCGCGTACGCTTCGAGATCCTGCATCTGCGAGGTTTCGAGTGCCGCGACGATCAGCAGGATCGCGTCGGCGCCCATCGCGCGCGCTTCGAGAATCTGATACGGATCGACGATGAAATCCTTGCGCAGAACGGGCAGTTCGCACGCGGCGCGCGCTTCTTCCAGATAGGCCGCGCTGCCCTTGAAGAACTGCACGTCGGTCAGCACGGACAGGCACGCCGCGCCGTGCTTCGCGTACGAACGCGCGATTTCCGCCGGGACGAAGTTTTCGCGCAGCACGCCTTTCGACGGGCTCGCTTTCTTGACTTCGGCGATCACGGCGGCGAGGCCCGCCTCGTGTTTCGCGCGAATCGCGCCGACGAAATCGCGCAGATCGCGCGTCGACGCCTGCAGGCGCAGTTCTTCGAGCGGCGCGCTTTGCTGCGCGACGCGCACTTCTTCGCGCTTGACGTCGATGATGCGGTCGAGAATATCGCTCATGGGAGTTCCGTTATTTCTTGAATTGCTGCGTGAAGCGGACGAGTTCGTCGACCTTCGCGCGCGCCTTGCCGCTCGCGATGGCTTCGCGCGCGAGTTCAATGCCGTTCGCGATCGAATCCACGACGTTCGCCGCGTACAGCGCCGTGCCCGCGTTCAGCGTGACGATTTCACGCGCGACACCCGGTTTGTTGTCGAGCGCTTCGAGCAGCAGCACTTTCGATTCCGACGCGTCCGCCACTTTCAGCGTCCGGTTCGACACCATCTGCATGCCGAAGTCTTCAGGATGAATCTCGTACTCGCGCACTTCGCCGTCGCGCAGTTCGCCGACTTGCGTGGCCGCGCCGAGCGACACTTCATCCATGCCGTCCATACCATACACGACCAGCACGTGCTTGGCGCCGAGACGCTGCATCACGCGAACCTGAATGCCGACGAGGTCAGGGTGAAACACGCCTTGCAACTGATTCGGCGCACCGGCCGGATTCGTCAGCGGGCCGAGAATGTTGAAGATGGTCCGCACGCCGAGTTCGCGACGCACGGGCGCAATGTTCTTCATCGCCGGGTGATGGTTCGGCGCGAACATGAAACCCATGCCCGTTTCGGCGATCGATGCCGCCACCTGTTCCGGCTGCAAGTCGATATTCACGCCAAGCGCTTCGAGCACGTCCGCGCTGCCTGACTTGCTCGACACGCCGCGATTGCCGTGCTTCGCGACTTTCGCGCCGGCTGCTGCCGTCACGAACATCGTCGCTGTGGAGATGTTGAACGTGTGCGATCCATCACCACCCGTGCCGACGATATCGACGAAGTTCGAGTTGTCCTGCACTTCAACGTGACGTGCGAACTCGCGCATCACCGTGGCCGCCGCAGTGATTTCGCCGATGGTCTCTTTTTTGACGCGCAAGCCTGTGATGATCGCGGCCGCCATCACGGGCGACATGTCGCCGCGCATGATGAGGCGCATCAGGTGCAGCATTTCGTCGTGGAAAATTTCGCGATGCTCGATCGTGCGTTGCAGCGCTTCTTGCGGCGTAATCATGGTCACGTCTCCTTGTTAAGCGCTGCGTGCGGCAGCCTTCGACTGCTTCACGAAGTTTTCGAGCAATGCGTGGCCGTGTTCCGACAGGATCGATTCCGGGTGGAACTGCACGCCTTCCACGGGCAGCGTCTTGTGACGCACGCCCATGATTTCGCCGTCATCGGTCCATGCGGACACTTCGAGGCAATCGGGCAGCGACTCGCGCTCGATGGCCAGCGAGTGATAGCGCGTGACGGTGAAGTGCTTCGGCAGGTCGGCGAATACGCCTTTGCAGTCGGTTTCGATCTGGCTCACCTTGCCGTGCATGATGGTCTGCGCGCGCACCACACGGCCGCCGAATGCTTCGCCGATTGCCTGATGGCCGAGGCACACGCCGAGAATCGGATACTTGCCGGAAAACTCGCGCAGCACGTCGAGCGTGATTCCCGCGTGTTGCGGATTGCTCGGTCCCGGCGAGAGGCAAATGCGCTCAGGGTTGAGCTTCGCGATCTCGTCGAGGGTGATTTCGTCGTTGCGATAGGTCCGCACGTCTTCGCCGAGTTCGCCGAAGTACTGGACCAGGTTATAGGTGAACGAGTCGTAGTTGTCGATCATCAGCAGCATGGTCAGTCTCCCGTCAGAAGTCGCTATCGAGGCCGTCTTGCACTTGCTCTGCGGCGCGCATCACGGCGCGCGCCTTGTTCTCGGTCTCTTGCCATTCGGATTCGGGCACCGAGTCGGCGACCACGCCCGCTGCCGCCTGCACATACAGATTGCCGTTGCAGATCACGCCCGTGCGGATCGTGATCGCGAGGTCCATTTCACCCGTGAACGACAGATAGCCGACGGCGCCGCCGTACAGGCCGCGCTTCACCGGTTCGAGTTCGTCGATCAGTTCCATCGCCCGGACTTTCGGTGCGCCCGACAGCGTGCCCGCCGGGAACGTTGCGCGCAGCACGTCGAAGTTGGTCATGTCCGGCTTCAGCGTGCCTTCGACGGAGCTGACGATGTGCTGCACGTGCGAGTACTTCTCGATCACCATCTTGTCGGTCACGGACACCGAACCGATCTGCGCGATGCGGCCCACGTCGTTGCGCGCGAGGTCGATCAGCATCACGTGTTCGGCGATTTCCTTCGGATCGTTCAGCAGTTCGGTCGCGAGTTCGGTGTCGCGCTCGGGCGTGTTGCCGCGCGGACGCGTACCGGCGAGCGGACGGATCGTGACGATGCGGTCTTCGTTGCGCTTTTCCTGACGCACCAGAATTTCCGGCGACGCGCCCACCACATGGAAATCGCCGAAGTTGTAGTAATACATATACGGCGATGGATTCAGCGAGCGCAGCGCGCGATACAGCGACAGCGGATTGTCGCGATACGGTTTGGTCAGACGTTGGCCGACCTGCACCTGCATCAGTTCGCCGGCAGCGATGTATTCCTTCGCCTTGCGCACGGCGGCGAGGTAATCGTCTTTCTTGAACTCGCGGAAGATTTCCGTGCGCACGCTCGCCGACGTGACGGGCGGCTGAACGGTGGTGCGCAGACGCTGCTTCAGTTCGCGCAGACGCTGCTTGGCGCGCGTGTACGCTTCGGGCGCCGTCGGATCGGCGTAGATCACGAGGTACAGCTTGCCCGCGAGATTGTCGATGACGGCGACTTCTTCCGTCAGCAGAAGCTGGATGTCGGGCAGGTTCAGATCGTCCGGCGGAGCGGTATGCGCGAGCTTCTTCTCGATGTAGCGCACCGCGTCATAGCCGAAGTAGCCGGCCAGACCGCCCGCGAAACGCGGCAGTCCCGGACGCAGCGCGACCTTGAAGCGGTTCTGGTATTGCTGGATGAATTCGAGCGGATCGCCTTCGTGCGTTTCCGTGACCTTGCCGTCCTTGACGACTTCCGTCACGCCGTTGCTCGTGCGGATCAGCGTGCGCGCCGGCAGGCCGATGAACGAGTAGCGGCCAAAGCGTTCGCCGCCCACCACCGATTCGAGCAGAAACGAGTTCGCGCCGTTGCGCTCGGTTTGCGCGAGCTTCAGGTACAGCGACAGCGGCGTTTCGAGGTCGGCCAGCGCTTCGGCGATCAGCGGGATGCGATTGAAGCCCTCGTTCGCGAGGGACTGAAATTCGAGTTCGGTCATGTTCCGATCCTGTTCGTGCGTCCTGGCGCCGTGGTGCGCCGGACAAAGCGGGGGCTGCGTTACCGGTCGAATGTGCTCGTCACAGGTTGGGAGACCGGCGCGCGCTTTCCCGAACGCATGCACGGCTTCACAGCACGACGATAGTACGCAAGGTACACGACGGCTAGCTGAAACTGAGTGCAGCGTTAGCGTGCCGGTCAAACCGGCGTTTCGGAAAAGCGCGTGAGCGCAGCGAAGTAAAAAACGGGTGCCAAAGACGAGCTTCAGCGTACCTCGGGCGAGGTATCAGCGCGACCAGCGACGCCAGGGCCAGGCTCCCCGGTCGATCGTGCTCAGACTCCGTTTTTTATTCAGAAACATGAGAGAAGACTTTGTTAAGTCGTTGATTGGTTGCTGCTTGGGTCGGCGCTCATTCTACTGCTCATTGCAGTGCATTGTGCGCTGCGATCGCCTTGGCGGCGCCCAACAGCGACACAACTATACCATCCGATTTTATGGTTTGCACAGATTCGCCGTGATTGTAGCCATACGGGACGGTCAGCGTCGCCATGCCGGCCGCGCGGCCCGCGAACGCATCGTTCTGCGAATCGCCGATCGCGACAGCTTCCTGCGGCGACACGCCGAGCGCTTCGCACGCGGTGAGCATCGGCAGCGGATCGGGCTTTTTCGCCGCGACGCTGTCGCCGCCGAGCACGACGCCGAAGTACTGCAGCAGCCCGTGATGCTTGAGCAGTTGCGTCGCGAATCGATGCGGCTTGTTGGTCACGCACGCGAGTTTCAATCCGGCGTCGCGCAACGCGATCAGGCCTGCTTCCACATCGGGATAGAGCCGCGTGTGCAGACCGTTGATCTTCGAGTATTCCTCCTGATAGATCGCGAGCGCCTCGTCGAAGCGCGACTGCGCGAGCTGCGCCTCGAAACGCGGCGCGAGCACGCTGCGGATCAGATGCTCGGAGCCTTTGCCGACGTAGTCCATCACTTCTTCGCGCGTGGTTTCGTCCGCGTCGAGCTGCGCGAGCATGCCGTTCAGCGATGCGGTGAAGTCGTCGGCGGTATCGACCATCGTGCCGTCGAGATCGACGATGGCCGCGCGAATCTTCCCGGCCGTGAACGCGGGAGCGGGGTAACGAGGCGTCGTTTCCATCTCAACGCCCAACCGATGCCAGCTTGTCACGCATCTGATCGATGATCGTCTTGTAGTCCGGGTGGCCGAAGATCGCCGAGCCGGCTACGAAGGTATCCGCGCCAGCCGCCGCGATTTCCGCGATGTTGTCGACTTTCACGCCGCCGTCCACTTCGAGATGAATCTCGCGTCCGGTCTTTTCCTTGTAGGCGTCGATCTTCGCGCGAGCTTCGCGCAGCTTGTTCAGCGCTTCAGGAATGAACGACTGGCCGCCGAAACCCGGATTCACCGACATGATCAGCACCAGATCCACCTTGTCCATCACGTGATCGAGGTAGTTCAGCGGCGTGGCGGGGTTGAACACGAGGCCTGCCTTGCAGCCGTGATCGCGGATCAGCGACAGCGTGCGGTCGATGTGATCCGAGCCTTCCGGATGGAAGCTGATCAGGTTCGCGCCGGCCTTCGCAAAGTCGGGGACGATGCGGTCGACCGGGCGCACCATCAGATGCACGTCGATGGGCACCTGCACGTGCGGGCGAATCGCTTCGCACACGAGCGGGCCGATCGTCAGGTTCGGCACGTAGTGGTTGTCCATCACGTCGAAGTGGATCCAGTCGGCACCCGCGGCGACGACGTTGCGGACTTCTTCGCCGAGCCGCGCGAAGTCGGCGGACAGGATGCTGGGAGCGATGCGGAATTGAGTCATGGCGTGGGGTGGGGCAGGAGACAGAAAAGCGCTATTTTAGCGCTGGTGGACGGGGCGCGGCCTTTGGCGCCGCGTCCGCGTTGCCAGGTCCGCGCGAGATTCGCGGGCCTCGTCCGGCAGGCCAATGCGGTTGCGGGGGCGCGCTGCATCAAGCAGAATGCCAAACCATGTCAACGCTTGTGCCGCGGCGTGCAGCCATTCGCGCCGAACCGCCTCCATGCGGCCTCGCGCCAATCGGTCACGCGCTTCGCTCACCATCGGAATCAGCATGAGTCAGTACGAATTCAGCGTGTCTTCCCAGGTTCGCTACATCGCCGAAGAGTCGGACCCGGAGCATCGGAAATACGCTTTCGCCTACACGCTCACCATCCGCAATACCGGCCAGGTCACCGCGCAGCTGATCGCACGGCACTGGGTGATTACGGATAGCGAAAATCGCGTTCAGGAAGTGAAAGGGCTCGGCGTGGTCGGGCATCAGCCGTTGCTGAAGCCGGGCGAACAGTTCGAGTACACCAGCTATGCGGTGATCGCGACGCCCGTCGGCACAATGCGCGGCGAATATTTCTGCGTGGCGGAGGACGGCGAGCGCTGGGACGCGCCCGTGCCGGAGTTCGTTTTACGCATGCCGCGTACGCTGCACTGAACACGCGTTGAACTCGACGCACCGCAGGCGGTCAGTTAGCGGCGCGGTTGCTGCTGCGGCGGGACCTGTTTTGCGTCCTGCTTCTGGCGTGCGGCATTCTTTTTCTTGCCGGACGCTGTCCACACAACGATGAAAATCAGCAGGAAAAGCGCTACGAGCGATTCGAGCGCGAAGATGAGCATCGGGTATTCGTCGAACAGATCAGACATGGCAGTTTCCATCGAGAACAATCATTGTATGCGTTTTGCCCGCCGGGCCGCGGCCTGGGCGGGAGCCCTGTCGATTGCTGTACTGCTTGCGTCGTGCGGCGGTGGCGGCGTTGTGCGGCCGTCCGTTTCGCCGCCGACGGGCGCAGCGATCATCCCCGGTCAGATAGCTGCACAGCGGCTGACCGCCGTGGCGTGGCAACAGGTGCCGGGCTGGCAGGACGATTCGCTGATCGGAGCGGCGGCAGCGCTGCGCCAGAACTGCGTGCGTCTCGCGGCTCAACCGACGTGGCGGCGCGCGTGCGCGGCTGCGTTGATGCTCGATGACCTGGACGTGTCGAGCGCGCGCACCTTCTTCGAAACCTACTTCACACCGTTCCAGTTCGCGAACACCGACGGTACGCTCGACGGACTCGTGACAGGCTACTACGAGCCGCTGCTGAGGGGTTCGCGCGTGCGTCATGGCGTGTATCAGACAGCTTTGTACCGTTGGCCTTCGTCATACCGTCCCGGTTCTGCGTTGCCGGCGCGCGCGCAGCTGGAGCGCTCGGGCGCTTTGACCGGCAATGAGCTTGTCTGGGTCGACGATCCTATCGAGGCTTTCTTTCTGCAGGTGCAAGGCTCGGGACGCATCGTGATGGAAGACGGCAGCGTGATGCGCGTCGGCTTCGGCGGGACGAACAACCAGCCGTATAAATCGATCGGCCGATGGCTGCTCGATCGCGGCGAACTGACGCCCGCTCAGGCGACGATGCAAGGCATCAAGGCGTGGGCGCGCGCGAATCCGACGCGTGTCGATGGGCTGCTGGACACGAATCCGCGCTTCGTATTTTTCCGCGAGATGCCCTCGAACGAGGCAGCGCCGTCGGGCGGTGCCGATGGCCCGATCGGTGCACTGGGTGTGCCGCTCACGCCGGAACGGTCGATTGCGGTCGATCCGTCGTCAATTCCGCTTGGCACGCCGGTTTTCCTGCAGACGACGCGCCCGTTGACCAATTCCCCGATGAATCGCCTCGTGTTTGCTCAGGACACGGGTTCGGCGATCAAGGGTGGTGTGCGCGCCGACTATTTCTGGGGACTCGGCGACGAGGCAGGTGACCTGGCCGGCAAGATGAAGCAGGGCGGACGGATGTGGCTGCTGCTGCCTAATTCCTGATTTTCAGCGCTGCCTCGAACGGGCAGCGTTAGCTGAACAGCCCGACGGTTTATATGACAGCCGTCGGGCTGTTTGCTTTTACGCGCCAGCTTTACGCTTGTCGATCACACGTCGCGCCTTGCCCACCGAGCGCTCGATGCCATTCACGCCCTGCAGCACCACGTTCGCCGTGACACCGATCAACGCCTTGATGTCGTAGGCGAGCGCCTGTTTTGCAGCGTCGAGCGCGGTTTTGTCAGGCGCCGTCTCCGGGCACGGTTCGACATTCAGCGTCATCACGTCGAGCGGACCTTCCTTGGTCAGCACGATCTGATAGTGCGGCGCGAGCGCGCGCTGCTTCAGCAGCAGCTCCTCAATCTGCGTCGGAAAGACGTTGACGCCGCGGATGATCATCATGTCGTCCGAGCGGCCGGTGATCTTTTCCATCCGGCGCATCGTGCGCGCCGTGCCGGGCAACAGACGCGTCAGATCGCGCGTGCGATAGCGGATGATGGGCAGCGCTTCTTTCGTCAGCGACGTGAACACGAGTTCGCCGAGTTCGCCGTCGGGGAGTACTTCGCCCGTTTCGGGATCGATGATCTCGGGATAGAAGTGATCCTCCCAGATTGTCGGGCCGTCTTTGGTCTCGACGCATTCCGACGCGACGCCCGGACCCATGACTTCGGACAAGCCGTAAATGTCGACGGCGTCGATGCCCATGCGTTCTTCGATCGCACGGCGCATGTCGTTGGTCCAGGGTTCCGCGCCAAAGATGCCGATGCGCAGCGAGCATGTCTTCGGGTCGACACCTTGACGCTCAAGTTCGTCGGCGATCGACAGCATGTAGCTCGGCGTCACCATGATGATGTCTGGACGGAAGTCCTGGATCAGCTGAACCTGCTTCTCAGTCTGGCCGCCACCGAACGGAATTACCGTGAGACCCGCGCGTTCCGCGCCATAGTGCGCGCCGAGGCCGCCCGTAAAGAGGCCATAGCCATAGCTGATGTGCACCTTGTCGCCGCGCCGCGCGCCTGCCGCACGGATCGACCGCGCGACGAGATTCGCCCAGTTGTCGATGTCGCGTGCCGTATAGCCGACGACGGTCGGTTTGCCCGTCGTGCCCGATGACGCATGAATCCGCGAAATCTGGTCCTGCGGCACAGCGAACAGGCCGAACGGATAGTTGTCGCGCAAATCCTTCTTCGTGGTGAACGGGAAGCGCGACAGGTCCGAAAGCGTCTTCAACTCGGACGGATGCACACCCGCTTCGTCGAACTTGCGTCGATAGACGGGCGAGTTTTCATACGCGTGAGTCAGCGACCATTTCAGCCGTTCAAGCTGCAACGCAGCGAGCTCGTCGCGGCTCGCTTTTTCAATAGGATCGAGCGGAAGCGGGGTTGTCATCGGATGTCTCCTTGCTTTCAGAATAGGATGCCGCGCGAAAGGCGACGCAATTACTTGATGTGGTGAGATTCCCTGTCAGCTATTGACGGGGATCACCGTGCCTTTGATCTGCGCGGACTTGCCGCGAAACATTGCAACGGTTTCGTTCGCGCGGTTCGTGACGCGAATGTCGTAGATGCCGTTGCGACCGCTCAAAGTCTGCTCGACCGCTTCCGCAGTCAGCACGTCACCGCCTTGCACGGGGCGCAGGAACTCAATCGAGCAGCCCGCTGCGACGGTGTTGATGTTGTATGAGTTGCAGGCAAATGCGAATGCCGAATCGGCCAGCGTGAACATCAGTCCACCGTGACAGATCTGATGGCCATTCAGGAAATCGGGCCGCACGTTCATGCGAAGGCGCGCGTAGCCTGCGCGCACTTCGACCACTTCGATGCCAAGGGCCTTGCTGCAGGCGTCGTTCGCGTACATGGCTTCAGCGGTGGCTCGGGCGAGTTCGTCGGGTGTCATCGCGTCGGTCAGGTTGGGTTGCGTGGACATATCAACGGCCCTCGAAGCGCGGGGCGCGCTTTTCGATGAATGCACGAACACCTTCCGCGTAGTCGTGCGATGCGCCGAGTTCGCGCTGCAGATCACGTTCGAGGTCGAGTTGCTGGTCGAGTGTTTGCGTGGCGCTTAAGCGCATTGCCTGCTTGATGGCCGCGATCGCACGCGTGGGCTGCTGCGCAAGTTGCGCGGCGAGCTGGGCTGCTGTGCCTTGCAACTCGGTGTCGTCGACGGCTTGCCAGATGAGGCCCCAGCTTTCCGCTTTTTCCGCGCTGAGTTTGTCGCCCGTGATCGCCAGTCCCAATGCGCGAGCCATGCCGACGCGTTGCGGCAGGAGCCACGTGCCGCCCGAATCCGGCACCAGGCCAATCTTCACGAAAGCCTGAATGAAACTTGCCGAACGCGCGGCCAGCACGAGGTCGCAGGCCAGCGCCAGGTTCGCGCCGGCGCCAGCCGCCGTGCCGTTCACAGCAGCGATGACGGGCAACTTGAGGGCTTGCAAACGACGGATCAGCGGATTGAAGTACTGATCGATCAGATCGCCGAGATCCGTCATGGCGCCCGGCGTGAAATCCAGGTCGGCCAGATCCTGGCCCGCGCAGAAACCGCGGCCAGCGCCAGTGAGCACGAGCGCGCGCGCGCCGGCAGCTTCAACTTCGTCGAGCGCCGCGCCCAGTTCCTGATGCATGGCGCGCGTGAAGCTGTTCAGCTTGTCGGGGCGGTTTAGCGTCACGGTGGCGACGCGCGTCGCGGCGTCGATGTCTACGCGGATTGCTTCATAGGGCATCGATTGTCTCCTCGTCTCCTACGGTTTCCGAAATCGGGTCGATCAGACGCGCTCGATGGCGAGCGCGATGCCTTGTCCGACGCCGATGCACATCGTGCACAGCGCGTACCGGCCATTCGTGCGTTCGAGCTGATATAGCGCCGTCGTAATCAGGCGGGCACCGGACGCGCCGAGCGGGTGACCGAGCGCAATTGCGCCGCCGTTGGGATTGACGCGCGGGTCGTCATCGCGCAAACCGAGTTGACGCAGAACGGCGAGGCCCTGCGACGCGAACGCTTCATTGAGTTCGATCACGTCGAACTGGTCGAGCGACATATTGAGTTGCTTCAGCAGCTTCTGCGTGGCGGGCGCCGGTCCAATGCCCATGATGCGCGGCTCAACCCCTGCCGTCGCCATGCCGATCACGCGCGCGCGGCGCTTCAGGCCGTATTGCTCCGCAGCTTCACGACTGGCGATGAGAAGCGCGCACGCGCCGTCGTTCACGCCGGACGCGTTGCCTGCCGTCACCGAACCGTCGGGACGCACGACGCCCTTCAGTTTGCCGAGCGCTTCGAGCGATGTTTCGCGCGGATGCTCGTCTAGCGTCACGCTGACCGGTGCGCCCTTTTTCTGTGGGATTTCGACGGCCACGATTTCTTGGGCGAGCGTACCGTCGCGTTGTGCGCGAGCGGCCTTCTCCTGGCTGCGCATTGCGAACGCGTCCTGGTCGGCGCGGCTGATGTTGAAGTCGACTGCGACGTTCTCTGCTGTTTCTGGCATCGAATCGACGCCATACAGGTGCTTCATCTGCGCGTTGACGAAGCGCCAGCCGATGGTCGTGTCGTAGATGTCAGACTGGCGGGAAAAGGCCGAAGTCGCTTTGCCCATCACGAAGGGCGCTCGCGTCATGCTTTCCACGCCACCCGCGATCATCAGGTTCGCCTCGCCCGCCTTGATCGCGCGGGCTGCGGTGCCGACCGCATCCATGCCTGATCCACACAGCCGATTGATGGTCGCGCCGGGCGCATCGGTCGGCAGGCCGGCGAGCAGGGCGGACATGCGCGCAACGTTGCGGTTGTCTTCGCCTGCCTGGTTGGCGCAGCCGTAGATCACGTCATCGAGTGTGCGCCAGTCCACACCGGGATTGCGTTCGATCAACGCCTTGATGGGGACGGCGCCGAGGTCGTCGGCGCGGACGTCTTTCAATGCGCCGCCGTAGCGGCCAAAGGGGGTGCGGATTGCGTCACAGATAAAAGCGTCGGTCATGTCGATGTTCCTGCGAAGAGGGACCGGCAAGCGTGCCGGCCCTTGGACTGCATGTTAGTTCGACGTCCGGCGCATATTGAGTCGGCCAGAAGTTATAGGCCAAAACGTCGGTCGAACGTCCTATACCGGTTGGCCGACTTACGCAGTAACGGCCTTCGGTTCAACATGGACCCGGCTTTGAACAACGCGGAAGCGGTTCGCGACGAAGGCTGCATCGGCGAGCGCAGCATTCGCCGCCGGGTTGGCACCTGTTCCGTGGAAGTCCGAGAACGCAGCCGACTGATTGACGAAAACGGCGCCCGTCAAATTGATGGAGAGTGCAACGCCGCCACGAATCGAGGCTTCGGTGGCCGCGTCGATGACCTTGTCGTCGGTGCTATAGACGGAAAAGGTCAGCGCGCCATGTTCTGCGGCGATGCGGCCGGCAAGGTCGAGCGACTGTTCGGTCGAGTCCGTTGCGATCACGAAGGAGATCGGGCCGAACCACTCCTTCGTGAACTTTGCCTCATCCGTCGCGGCATCGAGTTGCAGCACGAGCGGGGTGCGCACGCGGGCGCCTGCGAACGCGGGATGTTCGAGCGACTGGCTGTCCGCGAGCACGCGTCCGAGCTTGCGGGCTTCGTCGATACGTTGCTCGACACCTTGATTCTGGATCGCGCCTAGCAGTTCAACGGCGCGGGCGGCGTCTGAGCCAAGTTTCTGGACGGAGCTGGCAATCGCGTCGGCGACCGCCTGGAACGGGATCGTGCCTTCGGCGGTGCGAATGCCGTCGCGCGGCACGTAAATGTTTTGCGGCGCCGTGCACATCTGGCCCGAGTACAGGGCCAGCGAGAAAGCAATATTGCGCGCGGCAGCTTTAATGTCGTCGACCGAATCGATCACGATCTGGTTCACGCCGGCTTTCTCGGTGAACACTTGCGCCTGATGCGCGTTGCGTTCAAGCCAGGTGCCGTTCTGCGTGCTGCCCGTGAAATCGATGAGTTTGATTTCCGGTCGTTGTGCGAGGTTCTGAACGAGTTCGCCGTCGTTCGGTTCGGTCGCGAGCAAGGTCACGACGTTCGGGTCGAAACCGGCTTCGCGCAGTACCTCACGGGCGACGCGGACGGTGATCGCGAGGGGCAGGATCGCGCCCGGATGGGGTTTGACGATGACCGTGTTGCCGGTGGCCAGATCGGCGAAGAGGCCAGGGTAGCCATTCCACGTCGGGAACGTGCAGCAACCAAGCACGAGCCCTGTTCCGCGCGGCACGATGTTAAAGCGTTTCTGCATCGCCAGCGGAGGATTCTTACCCTGCGGCTTCTCCCAGTGGGCGTCGGCGGGAATTCGTCGCAGTTGGTCCCATGCGTAGGCGACGGCTTCAAGTGCGCGATCCTGGGCGTGCGGACCGCCCGCCTGGAAGGCCATCATGAACGCCTGACCGGTGGTATGCATCACGCTGTAGGCGATTTCGAAGCTCAGACGGTTAAGACGGGCAAGAATTTCGAGGCTTACGCCGATCCAGGCTTTGGGACCGGCTTCGCGCCATTCGCGTTGGGCCAGCACTGCCGCCGCAATCAGTGCGTCCGGATTGGATTTGGGATAGCGGACGCCAAGCGGAAAACCGAAGGGCGAATGTTCCGTGCCGACGGTTTCGCCTGTGCTCGGCTGGTCGAGTTCGAACTGATTGTTCAGAAGAGCTTTGAAAGCCGATTCGCCGTCCGCGTTCGCGGTTTCCCCGTACACTTTGGGACTCGGCATTTCGGAGAACGGGCTCCAGTAGCCACGGGTTTCGATGGCGGTAAGAGCTTTCTGCAGCGTGTCTTCGTGCTTCGTAAAGAGTGGGTGGGTCATGGCGGGCAAGATGCTGACTGAACGTTAGAGGAAACCTTGTCGATTTATTGACCGACCGGTTGGTTGGTGAATGTTAGCATTGTTGGGATGCGGCGCGAGTCCTTTGCGCCTGCTGGTAAACACTTAGGAGGAGTGGATGGCTTTCGAGAACATTCTGGTCGAGACGCGGGGCCGCGTCGGTCTGATTACGTTGAATCGCCCGAAGGCGCTTAACGCACTGAACGACGTGCTAATGGACGAACTGGGCGAAGCATTGCGTGCTTTCGATTCGGACGAAGGCATCGGTGCCATCGTTATTACCGGGAGTGAAAAAGCGTTTGCGGCCGGCGCGGACATCGGAATGATGGCGACGTATTCCTATATGGACGTCTATAAGGGCGACTACATCACCCGGAATTGGGAAGCTGTCCGATCAATTCGTAAGCCAATCATTGCGGCCGTTGCGGGCTTTGCGTTGGGCGGCGGCTGTGAACTTGCGATGATGTGCGACATCATCCTGGCTGCGGACACCGCGAAGTTCGGTCAGCCGGAAATCAAGCTTGGCATCATGCCTGGCGCTGGCGGCACGCAGCGGTTGCCGCGTGCGGTCTCGAAGGCCAAGGCGATGGACATGTGTTTGACAGGACGATTCATGGACGCAGTTGAGGCGGAACGGTCCGGATTGGTGTCGCGCGTGATTCCGGCCGCCAATCTGATCGATGAGGCAATCGCCGCGGCTGCGACCATCGCCGAATTTCCGTTGCCGGCTGTGATGATGGTGAAGGAGTCGGTCAATCGCGCGTACGAGACCACGTTGGCCGAAGGCGTGCATTTCGAGCGGCGATTGTTCCATTCGTTGTTCGCGACGGAAGACCAGAAGGAAGGGATGGCCGCGTTCGTCGAGAAGCGCAAACCCGCCTTCAAACACCGCTAACGATATTGTTCAAAATGTGCTTGCATGCGGTGCTGCATGTAGCTAGAATTCCGCTCTTTCGCGCTGCGGCCAACGCGGTGCGAAAGAAACGAGGGAGGCCGGAAAGCCAGTATTGACAGGCTTTCCCGTTCAGTCGGCAGGTTAGGAAGTTAAAAAAACCGGTTGACGAAACGAAAAAGGTTCTTCATAATCTCGTTTCTCTGCTGCTGACGCAGCAACGTGGTGAAAGCAAGGCGCTTCCCGCGAATGTTCTTTAAAAATCAACAGCCGATAAGTGTGGGTGCTCGATGGCGACGCACGGTGGTTTTCGAACTGCCGGAATAGCGAAAGTAATCGAGTCTCACACAGAAGTAATTGAGGAAGGTTTGA
>NZ_JAAGPI010000019.1 GCF_017104715.1 Burkholderia sp. Ac-20365 | reverse complement strand
GAAGGAAAATGAACAGCAGACCACCGCTCACACGGTGAAGAATCGACACGCGTCCCGCGAGAGGAAGACGGTATGCCGTCAATATCTGCCCGATACCGATGTTCCGGTATTCCGGCCTCGGTTTTTTTACGGCTTCTGTCATGCTAGACCCCTACTTGTAGTCACACTAATCCGCAATTTTAGCGCCTTTTCATTTCGCGCTGCAGCGTAACACTGCTCTGGAAAGCGTGCCGCGAAGCGCGCAGGAAGGCCCCTGCAAGCCTTGCCGCAAGCCCACGGCAACGCCTCTTTCTTCAACTCAAATCGTTCTGATAGTAATACCCGGTTGTGACATACCAGCCGCGCCGGACTTCGACGGGACGGTCACCATAGGTATAGGACACGCGCTCCACGGACAGCAACGGAAATCCCGTCGGCACGTGCAGAAGATCTGCAACGGACGGGTCCGCGGCGACGGCGCGAATCTTCTCCGACGCGCGAATCATGCGCGTGCCGAACTCCGTTTCGAACATCGCGTAGAGCGGGCCTTTGTACTCCGACAGCCGCTCGAGCGTCAGGCCGCGAAACACGCCGCCCGGCAGCCAGATTTCGTCGAGCACGGTGTCTTCGCCGTCGAACGTCAACAGACGCTTGATCAGTACGACGGGATCGGCCGGCTTCAGATCCAGTTGCCTCGCGATGTCCGCCGATGCGCGCATGCGCCGGCATTCGAGCAGACGGCTGACGTGCGGATGCTCGGCGCCGTCGTCGGCGAGAAGACGGAGAAAGCGGAACTGCGCGCGCTCTTCGTTGTGCGTAGCAACAAAGGTGCCTTTGCCCTGGCGGCGCACCAGCAGGTTGTCGGCGGCGAGCTCGTCGATCGCCTTGCGCACGGTGCCCTGGCTGACCTTGTAACGCGCGGCCAGTTCGACTTCACTGGGAATGATTTCACCAGGCTTCCATTCACCTGACTCCAGGCTCTGCGTGATGAGCGCCTTGATCTGCTGATAGAGCGGGCTGAAGGTGGGCGACGGAGCCGGTGCCGGGACAGGCACAGCGTCACCCGCGCCGGACGCGCCGGGCGGAGTTGCTGTGCTGGCCGGGTTCGAATTCATGCGCGCATTTCAACACAAAGCGCCTCATGCCGTCCACATTTTTTCCCGTAATAGTTATGTCTTATATAAGACATAAGATACTGTTGACTTTGCTTCGCCTGACTCCTACACTCCTTACCGAGCAAGGGTTTGCGGGTTGTGACACGCATTTTTGACAGCGTTTTATGTCAATGGCGTGATGCACCGGAAGGCCGCCCTGCATCACGCTGTTCCCTCATGCAGTCCAGGTTTCGCTTCGCCCTGCATTGCCCGCGCCAGAGCGCCGCAATGCCCGCCGAAACGCGCTGTTTGCAGGAGCCCGCGCCATGCAGCGGCCCGATGTTGGATCCGGGGCTGCGGCCAACGCCGCAAGCAGCCTCCCGTCCCCGCGCCCGGCAGCTCAGATTATCCGGCACGGCGGCTTCGCCGCCAGCGCGTCCTCTGACCTTCTTCGGACCGTCTGCAGGGTTCGCACAGCAAATTCGCCGTGCTAAAACCACGCTTCGCGTAACGCGCATATAGAATGGCGTTTTCCCTAGCGTTCAACGCATCGTCCTGGAGATTTCTCAATGGCTAAGCCCGCAAAGCGCGTTGCCGTCACTGGCGCCGCAGGTCAAATCGGTTATTCCCTGCTGTTCCGCATCGCCAATGGCGACATGCTCGGCAAGGATCAGCCGGTTATCCTGCAGCTGCTCGACCTGCCGCAAGCGCAAGCCGCCGTCAAAGGCGTCGTGATGGAACTCGAAGACTGCGCGTTCCCGCTGCTCGCGGGTGTCGTAGTCACTGACGATCCCAAGGTTGCGTTCAAGGATGCCGACGTCGCGCTGCTGGTCGGTGCACGCCCGCGTTCGAAGGGCATGGAGCGCAAGGACCTGCTGTCGGCCAACGCCGAAATCTTCACGGTGCAAGGCAAGGCGCTGAACGAAGTGGCAAGCCGCGACGTGAAGGTGCTGGTGGTCGGCAACCCGGCCAACACGAACGCCTACATCGCAATGAAGTCGGCGCCGGATCTGCCGAAGAAGAACTTCACGGCCATGCTGCGTCTGGACCACAACCGCGCGCTGTCGCAACTGGCTGCCAAGTCGGGCAAGCCGGTTTCGTCGATCGAAAAGCTGGTCGTGTGGGGCAACCACTCGCCCACGATGTACCCGGATTTCCGCGTCGCGACGGCTGAAGGCCAGGACCTCACCAAGCTGATCAACGACGAAGAGTGGAACCGCAACACGTTCATCCCGACGGTCGGCAAGCGCGGCGCAGCGATCATCGAAGCGCGCGGCCTGTCGTCGGCGGCTTCGGCAGCGAACGCAGCCATCGACCACGTGCGTGACTGGGTGCTCGGCACGAACGGCAAGTGGGTCACGATGGGCATTCCGTCGGACGGCTCGTACGGCATCCCCGAAGACATCGTCTACGGCGTGGCAGTGACGTGCGAAAACGGCGAATACAAGCGTGTCGAAGGCCTGCAGATCGACGCGTTCGCGCGCGAGAAGATGGACAACACGCTGAACGAGCTGCTCGAAGAGCGCGAAGGCGTTCAGCACCTGCTCGGCTAATCGCCAGATGCAGAACAACCGGGACTCCGTTGTCACGCGACGGGGCCCGGTTTTTTTACGTGCGGTATCCTGCATGCCGGTCTGCTTTTCAACCTGCATGCCGATGTCCGCAACTGATCCGAGCGCGTTTTGATCCGACCAGCATAACTAAAGGTCAGAGAAGACCAGAACGCGCCCGAATCGGAACTTTAAAACAGTACCCACACGCCGATAATGCGCGCATTGACTCCCGCCGAAGTCCTGTTTGACGGCGAAGCGCCGCCCGCCGTGCTGCCTGCCTGCGACCACTACGCCGGCAGTGAGAAGCTGATGCTGAAATCGCTCGCTTTGCAGCAGGAACTCGGGCCCGTCTTCGATATCACCCTCGATTGTGAAGATGGCGCCCAGGTGGGCCGCGAGGCGGAGCATGCGGAACTCGTCGCGTCGCTGCTCGGCAGCGAGCATGACCGCTTTGGCCGCGTCGGCGTGCGGATTCACGATTTCAACCATGCGCACTGGCGCGAAGACGTGCGCCTCATCCTGCGCGCGGCGAAGCGTGCGCCTGCCTTCATCATGTTGCCGAAGATCCGCAACGTGCCCGATGCCGCCGAGATGTGCGCGTTCATCGAGGCGACGCGGCGCGAGCTCGGCATCGCTCAGCCCGTTCCCGTTCAGTTGCTGGTCGAAACGCATGGCGCGTTGACGCGCGTGTTCGATCTGGCCGCGCTGCCGGGCGTCCAGTCGCTCAGCTTCGGCCTGATGGATTTCGTCTCCGCGCACGACGGCGCGATCCCCGACACCGCGATGCGCTCGCCCGGCCAGTTCGATCACCCGCTCGTGCGGCGCGCGAAGCTCGAAATTTCTGCGGCTTGCCACGCGCATGGCAAAGTGCCGTCGCACAATGTGTCGACGGAAGTGCGCGACATGAGCGTCGTCGCCAACGACGCACTGCGCGCACGCAACGAGTTCGGTTACACGCGGATGTGGAGCATCCACCCGGCGCAGATTCCCGCGATCGTCTCGGCCTTCGCGCCGCGTGACGAAGAAATCACCACGGCGACGGAAATCCTGCTCGCCGCGCAGTCCGCGCAATGGGGCCCGACGCGCCACAAGGACACGCTGCACGACCGCGCGAGTTACCGCTATTACTGGTCGGTGCTGCGCCGCGCCCGCTCGACGGGCCGCGCAGTACCTGCCGAAGCCGCGCCGCTGTTCGGACCAAACGAGGAATCCGCATCATGAACACGAATGCCAATACGTCCGCGGGCGCCGCGTTCCGCGCTGCCGTCGCCGCTGAGAAACCGTTGCAGGTGGTCGGCACGATCAATGCGAATCACGCGCTGCTCGCGCAGCGCGCGGGCTTCAAGGCGATCTACGTGTCGGGCGGCGGCGTCGCGGCTGGCTCGCTGGGCCTGCCCGATCTCGGCATCTCGACGCTCGACGACGTCCTGACCGACGTGCGCCGCATCACCGATGTCTGCGATCTGCCGCTGCTGGTCGACGTCGACACGGGCTTCGGGCCGTCGGCGTTCAATATCGCGCGCACCGTGAAGGCGCTGACCAAAGCGGGCGCGGGCGCGATGCATATCGAAGACCAGGTGGGCGCGAAACGTTGCGGACACCGGCCGGGCAAGGCGATCGTGTCGCAGGATGAGATGGTCGACCGCATCAAGGCTGCCGTCGACGCGCGCACCGATCCCAACTTCGTCATCATGGCGCGCACGGACGCGCTCGCCGTCGAAGGCCTGCAGTCCGCGATGGACCGCGCGATGGCCTGTGTCGAAGCCGGCGCCGACATGATCTTCCCGGAAGCGATGACGGAACTCGGCATGTACAGGCAGTTCGCGCAGGCCGTAAAGGTGCCCGTGCTTGCGAACATTACCGAGTTTGGCGCGACGCCGCTGTTCACGACGGAAGAACTGCGCAACGCCGATGTCTCGCTGGTGTTGTATCCGCTGTCGGCGTTCCGCGCAATGAACAAGGCCGCCGAAAACGTTTACACGGCGATTCGCCGCGACGGCACGCAAAAAAATGTCGTCGACACGATGCAGACGCGTGCAGAACTGTACGATCGCATCGGCTATCACGCGTACGAGCAGAAGCTCGACGCGCTGTTCAGCCAGAAAGCACAAAACGGGCAGGACAAGCAGGATAAGTAAAAGGGACATCAAGGAGACCCCTGGAATGAGCGATACGACGCAATCGGCTGCACCGGGAACAACAAGCGGCTTCAAGCCTAAGAAATCCGTGGCGCTGTCGGGCGTGACGGCGGGCAACACGGCCCTCTGCACGGTCGGCAAGACGGGCAACGACCTGCACTACCGCGGCTACGACATTCTCGATATCGCCAGCGCCTGCGAATTCGAGGAAATCGCCTATCTGCTGGTGCACGGCAAGCTGCCCAACGTCGCCGAACTCGCCGCTTACAAGACCAAGCTCAAGGCCATGCGCGGCCTGCCCGCGAACGTGAAGGCCGCGCTCGAATGGATTCCCGCCGCCGCGCATCCGATGGACGTGATGCGCACGGGCGTATCGGTGCTGGGCACCGTTCTGCCGGAAAAAGACGATCACAACCTGCCGGGCGCGCGCGATATCGCCGACAAGCTGATGGCCTCGCTCGGCTCGATGCTGCTGTACTGGTATCACTACTCGCACAACGGCAAGCGGATCGAAGTCGAAACCGACGACGATTCGATCGGCGGCCATTTCCTGCATCTGCTGCATGGCGTGGAGCCGTCGAAGGCGTGGGTCGACGCGATGCATGTGTCGCTGAACCTGTATGCCGAACATGAATTCAATGCATCGACGTTCACGGGCCGCGTGATCGCGGGCACGGGCTCGGACATCTATTCGGCCATTACCGGCGCCATCGGCGCGCTGCGCGGCCCGAAACACGGCGGCGCCAACGAAGTCGCGTTCGAAATCCAGTCGCGCTACCAGACGCCCGATGAAGCGGAAGCCGACATCCGCCGCCGCGTGGAAAACAAGGAAGTCGTGATCGGCTTCGGCCACCCGGTGTACACGATTTCCGATCCGCGCAACAAGGTCATCAAGGACGTGGCGAAGAAGCTGTCGAAAGAAGCGTCGAACACGAAGATGTTCGACATCGCCGAGCGGCTCGAAAGCGTGATGTGGGACGCGAAGAAGATGTTCCCGAATCTGGACTGGTTCAGCGCCGTGTCGTACCACATGATGGGCGTGCCGACGGCCATGTTCACGCCGCTGTTCGTGATCTCGCGCACCGCCGGCTGGGCCGCGCACATCATCGAGCAACGCGTCGACAACAAGATCATTCGACCCAGCGCGAATTACACCGGACCGGAGAATTTGAAGTTCGTGGCGCTAAATAGGAGAAAATAGCGTCCGCTGTGCGCTCTCGGGGCGCGTGCAGTACCCCGGCGATTGCAAAAATTTGCAATCGTGCACTGTTTTAACTCTGAAATTAGATAGAAAGGTTCTCTCCCATGAAAAAACTGCTGATCGCTACCGTTATTGGCGCTCTGTCTTCGACACTGCTGGTGACGGCGCCCAGCGCGTTCGCACAATCGTCGTCCACGACGACCCACGCCAAGCCGAAGGCACCGCAGCCCAAGCGCCTGATCAAGCGCAAGCCGAACCCGGCCAAGGAAGCCAAGGTCGATCCGGTACCGGAAGGCGCGGAAAAGTGGTCGTGCAATGAAGGTCTCTCGTTCGATCTGAAGGGCGACATGAAGCGCGACCAGATCGTCACGGTCCACTGGGGCAACAAGAACTACAACCTGCCGCGTGAAGCCACGACGACGGGCGCAGACCGTTTCCACGACGCAGCAAGCGGCATGGATCTCGTCGTGATCCCGACCAAGGCCATGCTGTTCTCGGACAAGGACAGCTCGCGTCTGGCCGACGAGTGCAAGACGGCGGCAATGGGCGAAGGCGCACCGGCGCCGACGCAGTCGAACGCCATCAACAAGGCCCAGTAACACGGGCCTGACAGGGAAACCTCGATGTCCGCACCGATCTCCAACGTCCGGCCCGATCCGGACACAGTACTGGTCGATATCGTCGACTATGTGCTGAACTACAAGCTCGAGAGCGATCTCGCGCTGGAGACGGCGCGTAACTGTCTGATCGACACCCTCGGCTGTGGACTCGAGGCCCTGTCCTACCCTGCCTGCACCAAGCTGATGGGACCGATCGTGCCAGGCACGATCGTCCCGAACGGCGCAAAGGTGCCGGGCACGCCGTTCCAGCTGGATCCTGTGCAAGCCGCGTTCAACATCGGCGCGATGATCCGCTGGCTCGATTTCAACGACACCTGGCTCGCGGCCGAATGGGGCCATCCGTCGGATAACCTCGGCGGCATTCTCGCCACAGCCGACTGGCTCTCCCGCACCGCCATTGCGAACGGCAAAAAGCCGCTCGTGATGAAAGACGTTTTGATCGGCATGATCAAGGCGCACGAAATTCAAGGCTGCATCGCGCTCGAAAACTCGTTCAACAAGGTCGGTCTCGACCATGTGCTGCTCGTGAAGCTCGCTTCCACGGCCGTGGTGGGGCAGATGCTCGGGCTGACGCGCGATGAGCTGATCAATGCAGTCTCGCAGGCGTTTGTCGATGGACATGCGCTGCGCACCTACCGCCATGCGCCGAATACGGGCTCCCGCAAGTCCTGGGCAGCAGGCGACGCCACCTCGCGCGCGGTACGCCTCGCGCTGATCGCGAAGACGGGCGAAATGGGCTACCCGTCCGTTCTCACCGCGAAAACCTGGGGCTTCTACGACGTGCTGTTCAAGGGGCAACCATTCCGGTTTCAACGTCCGTACGGCTCGTACGTGATGGAGAACGTACTCTTCAAGATTTCCTTCCCTGCCGAATTCCACGCGCAAACGGCTGCTGAAGCCGCCATTTCGCTGCACGAGCAGCTGCGCGCGAGCGGCAAGCGTGTCGAGGACATCGCGAGAATCACTATCCGCACGCATGAAGCCGCGATCCGCATCATCGACAAGCAAGGTCCGCTGAACAATCCGGCTGACCGCGATCACTGCATCCAGTACATGATCGCCGTGCCGCTGATCTTCGGGCGCCTGACGGCTGCCGATTACGAAGACGAAGTCGCACGCGATCCGCGCATCGACGCGCTGCGCGACACGATGCAATGCGTGGAAGACCCGCAGTTCACGAAGGATTATCACGACCCCGACAAGCGCTCGATTGCAAATGCGCTGACAATCGAGTTCACCGACGGATCGAAGTTCGGCGAGGTAGTTGTCGAATATCCGATCGGTCACAGGCTTCGCCGCGCTGAAGGCATCCCGCTGCTGGTCGAGAAGTTCAGGACGAACCTCGCACGGCGCTTTCCGGCGAAGCAGCAACAGGCGATCCTCGATGTGTCGCTGGACCAGGCAAAGTTAGAAGCAATGCCAGTCAATGAATACGTCGATCTGTACGTCACTTGAGTTCAGAAACGTAGCAACGTCATTTCCTCGAAAACCCCAGGAAAACTACCATGGCCCACAACCTCCACAAAACGCTCAAGGAATTCGACAGCGGTTCCGGCAAAGGCAAGTTCTACTCGCTGCCGCAGCTTGGTAAGGCACTGAACGTCAAGATCGACCGGCTGCCCGTGTCGATCCGCCTCGTACTGGAATCGGTGCTGCGTAACTACGACGGCAAGAAGATCTCGGAAGAACACATCGAGCAGCTCGCGAACTGGAAGCCGACGGCTTCGCGCGTCGACGAAATTCCGTTCGTCGTGGCACGCGTGGTGCTGCAGGACTTCACGGGCGTGCCGCTGCTGGCCGACATCGCGGCGATGCGCGGCGTCGCGCAACGCTCGGGCAAGAATCCGAAGTCGATCGAACCGCTGGTCCCGGTCGATCTCGTCGTCGATCACTCGGTGCAGATCGATCACTTCCGCGAGAAAGACGCGCTGGATCTGAACATGAAGCTGGAATTCAAGCGCAACAACGAGCGCTACCAGTTCATGAAGTGGGGTATGCAGGCGTTCGACACGTTCAAGGTCGTGCCGCCGGGCGTCGGTATCGTTCACCAGGTGAACCTGGAGTACCTCGCACGCGGCGTCCACAAGAAGACGGAAGGCAGCGACACCGTCTATTACCCTGACACGCTGGTCGGCACGGACAGCCACACGACGATGATCAACGGCATCGGCGTGGTCGGCTGGGGCGTGGGCGGCATCGAAGCGGAAGCGGGCATGCTCGGCCAGCCTGTGTACTTCCTGACGCCGGACGTGGTGGGCGTGCACCTGAAGGGCAAGCTGCGCGAAGGCGTGACGGCGACCGACCTGGTTCTGACCATCACCGAACTGCTGCGCAAAGAGAAGGTGGTCGGCAAGTTCGTCGAGTTCTTCGGCGAAGGCACGCGCTCGCTGTCGCTGCCCGACCGCGCGACGATCGGCAACATGGCGCCGGAATACGGCGCAACCATGGGCTTCTTCCCGGTCGACGAAAAGACGATCGACTACTTCAAGGGCACGGGCCGCACGGACGCTGAAATCTCGGCCTTCGAGAACTACTTCAAGGCGCAGGATCTGTTCGGCATTCCGGACGCCGGCGCGATCGACTACACGAAGGTCGTCACGCTGGATCTGAGCACGGTCGCACCGTCGCTGGCCGGCCCGAAGCGTCCGCAAGACCGCATCGAGATCACGTACGTCAAGTCGACCTTCACCGACCTGTTCTCGAAGCCCGTCAACGAAAACGGCTTCGCGAAGAAGGCGGCTGATCTCGACACGCAATACACGACGTCCAACGGCGTCAACGTGAAGAACGGCGACATCCTGATCGCCGCGATCACGTCGTGCACGAACACGTCGAACCCAAGCGTGCTGCTGGCGGCTGGCCTGCTGGCGAAGAAGGCGGTCGAAGCCGGTCTGGAAGTCGCGCCGCACATCAAGACGTCGCTGGCACCGGGGTCGCGTATCGTCACCGAGTATCTGACGAAGACGGGCCTCTTGCCTTACCTCGACAAGCTTGGCTTCGCGCTGGCTGCTTACGGCTGCACGACCTGTATCGGCAACGCGGGCGACCTGACGCCGGAACTGAACGAAGCGATCACGAAGAACGACATCGTCGCGGCGGCCGTGCTGTCGGGCAACCGTAACTTCGAAGCGCGTATTCACCCGAACATCCGCGCGAACTTCCTGGCATCGCCGCCGCTGGTCGTCGCTTACGCGATTGCAGGCAACATCACGCGCGATCTGATGACGGAACCCGTCGGCAAGGGCAAGGGCGGCAAGGACATCTACCTCGGCGACATCTGGCCGACGAGCGAAGAAGTCAACGCGCTGCTCAAGTTTGCGCTGGACGCCGACGCCTTCCGCACGAACTACTCGCAGCTCACCAAGAAGGGCGATCTGTGGAGCAAGATCGAAGGCGAGGAAGGTCAGGTCTACGACTGGCCGAAGTCGACGTACATTGCCGAGCCGCCGTTCTTCGGCAGCGACTTCTCGATGGAACCGGCTGCGAGCATCGCCGCTGTGAAGGGCGCACGCGCACTGGGCATCTTCGGTGACTCAGTGACGACCGACCACATCTCGCCGGCTGGTTCGATCAAGGAAGACTCGCCCGCAGGCAAGTGGCTGAAGGAAAACGGCGTGCAGAAGGCCGACTTCAACAGCTACGGCTCGCGCCGCGGCAACCACGACGTGATGATGCGCGGCACGTTCGCGAACGTCCGTATCAAGAACCTGATGATCCCGGCGAAGGAAGACGGCACGCGTGTGGAAGGCGGCCTGACGATTCACCAGCCGAGCGGCGAACAGATGCCGATCTACGACGCAGCGATGAAGTACATCGGGGCGGACACGCAGACGGTAATTTTCGCTGGCGAAGAGTACGGCACGGGCTCATCGCGGGACTGGGCTGCAAAGGGCACGCAGCTGCTGGGCGTGAAGGCTGTGGTTGCTCGTAGCTTTGAGCGGATTCACCGTTCGAACCTGGTGGGTATGGGCGTATTGCCGCTGCAGTTCAAGGGCACGGATAGTGTGCAGTCGCTGAATATCACGGGCGAAGAAACGTACGATATCGAAGGTCTCGGCGATGACTTCAAGCCGCAACAGGAAGTCACGTTGGTGATTCATCGTAAGGATGGAACCGAGCAGCGTGTGCAGGTGCTGCTACGGATCGATACGCCGATCGAAGTCGACTATTACAAGCACGGCGGGATCTTGCCGTTTGTGCTGCGCTCGCTGTTGGCAGCGTAAGGTTTTGTTTTTTTGCAGGTGCTGCGTTCTCTCTGAGGGCGCAGTAACTTTGGGGCCCGGTTTATGCCGGGCTTTTTTTTGGTTTTTGGTTTTGCTTTTTGCCTTTGCTTTTTTGTTTTTGCTTCTGCGCCGGCATCCGCGTTGCCCCTTTGCGGGGCGGCATTTGCTTTTGGTTTGTCTTGCGACGTTAGGTTGGTTTGCTTTTGTTGTCGCTGGCATCCGCGTTTTGTTTTGCCTGCTTCAAGCGTCGCCCCTGTGCGGGGCGGCACCTACTTTTCTTTGCCGCGGCAAAGAAAAGTAGGCAAAAGAAAGCCGCTGAACACCGCCAATTCTTGTTCCCGCCTGAGGGCCCCCAACGGGTCCTCTCCTTCATGCGGCGTCGCTCTTCTCGACGCCCGCTGCCAACGCTTCGAATCGGCTCATCACCCGCTTCACACTCCCGCGTCGCGGCATACGCGATCAAATCGCTCCCGTTCTATAGCGGCAAACTGTGTGTCGGCTTTCGCGACGTACGCGCCTCACTCCGGACTGAAAAACACGATCGGTGTCGTAAGAGCGCTGACGTGTGCAGCACTGCGACCTACACACAGTTTGCCACCTGGGCGGCATCAACCATTCGCTGCCGCTGGCTGCGCTACGGGTGATTGAAGTGGGTGAGGCGCCCATTCAAGGCGTTGGCAACGGGCAGTGAATGGCAGGACGCCGTTTAAAGCGGAAGAACAGCTGGGGGCCCTCAGGCGGAGGTCAAGAACGGGCGGTGTTAGCCCGCTTTCTTTGCTTACTTTCTTTGCGGCGGCAAAGAAAGTAAGTGCCGCCCCGCACAGGGGCAACGCTTGAAGCACGAAGGCATATCGCGGATGCCAGCGAAAACGAAAGCAAAGGCGAAAGCAAAAGACAAAACCTCACGCCACACGAGCCGAGCCACGACGCTCATCAACCGCATACGGCCCGCCATGCACCTCATCAACAACAGCCCCGTTATCGAGCTTCAACACGCGATCCGCAATCGAAAAATACCGATCATCATGCGTAATCACAACAACAGTCTTCCCACGTCCCCGCAGCTCCGGCAGCAGCTGCTCATAAAACACAGCCTTGAACGACGGATCCTGATCGGCAGCCCATTCATCGAACAGATAAAACGGCCGATCCTCCAGATAAGCGACCACCAGCGCAAGACGCTTACGCTGCCCCGTCGATAAGGCACGAGTCGAAAACGTGCCGTTCTCCACCCGCACCTTGTGATCAAGCGCAAGCTTCGCAAGCAACGCGTTGGCACGCGAATCGGCAGCGGCGCGGTCGCTGTCATCAGGATCGACAATCCCGAGCAGCGAATCGAACAGATGGAAGTCATTGAACACCGTCGAAAAGCGCTCGCGATACGCAGCCCGCGTATCCCGCGTCACCGGCGTGCCATCCACTTCGATCACACCGCCTTCCGGCTCGTAGAGTCCCGTCAACACCTTGGCGAGCGTGGTCTTCCCGCTGCCGTTACCGCCGACGATAAATACCAGTTCCCCAGGCTTGAAGCTCAGATCGATCGGTCCGATACGGAACATGCGTTCGTCGCGCTCATGAAAATACGCATGCGTAATGCCGCGCAGCTTAAGCACGTCGAACGCCGCTGGCTTCGCGTTCGAAGCAGGCGCAGCCAGCGCCGCATGATGCGGCTCTTCAAACTCCGCCAGCACGCGCTCGATCCGTTCGAGCGACACGCGCGCCGCGTTGACAGTGGGCAGATTGTTCAGCAGGCCATCGAGCGGCACCAACATGAACAGAAACACGATCACGTAACCGGCAGCCGCCTGTGCGTCGGCGTGCACGCCGATCGACGGCAGGAACGTTGCCGCACCAAGAAACACGTAAAACAGAAAGATGATCCAGCCCACGCCTATCGCATACGCAACGAACGCGCGCCGGCGATGGTCGCGCACCTCGGTGATCGCCGCGCCAAGTTGCCCGCCGACGAATTGCCGCGCGCGCTCGCGATGCAGCTTCAGTTCCTTCGCGCCCGCGAACAGCGAGCCGAGATAGTCGAACAGCCGGTCTTGCGCATTGCCTGCCGCTTCGAGCGCGGCAATCGCGCGGATATCGCCGAAACGATAGCCAAGCGAGCCGATCACGATCGCGCTCAACGCCAGCACGCAAACGGGCCACGACAGCCACGCCAGATACGCAAGGCAGCCCGCGACGATCGAGCCGTGCATCACGATGTTCGGTAGCGCGAAGAACAGCATGGATACGTTGGTTGCGTCGTCGGTGAGGATCGATTGCACGGGCGCTGCGCCCACACGCTCGACGTCGCGCAGTTCGGCCGCGGCAACGCGCGCCGATACATGCTCGCGCATGCGGCCCATTGTGTCCTGCGAAAGTCCAGCGAACAGCACCCCCGATACGATGCGCGCAATCAGCGCGACGAGCGCGCATGCGGCGAAGCGCAGCGCAAGCGGCAGATCGGCGGCAGCGGGCGCGCTCAATGCACGATTGAGCGTGGCGACCAGCAGCACGCTCGACACGCCATTCGCAATGCACGCGACCAGCGCGAGCGCGAGTGCGCCGCGCGAGCGTCGTAATAGCGACAACAGCAGACGGGTGGCGGGTTTGTTCGGTCGATCCGAACCATTCACGGGCGGTGCGTTGGAAACAGTCATCGAATGCAGGCGTGAGAGTGTGAATGCGCGCAACGCGCATGAAGGGTCATCAACCGGATAGACGTTTGGGCGTCGAAAAACTTTAGTTACAAATTCGCGAGCGCCAGCAAACAAGGACTCCACAGAATTTATTCCGATCAGGGGTAAATTTTTTTTGCGCGGTTCGTCACTCGTGTGAAGCCGCTAAATCGGGACTGCGACAAACCGCGTCCGGATGCGGCGGCATAGCGGCCATGCCGAAGGACTTCACACGAATGACGACTTTTCCGACTGCCTTGCATCAGCGGCTGCGCGAACTTGCGCGCAGCGCACCCAACGCGCCCGCACTCGCTGCGTTTTCGCCGGACACCGTGCGCATGTCGCGCGGCGAACTCGACGCACGTGCGTCGCGCGTCGCGGCGGCGCTGCGTGCGCGCGGCGTGGGCGCCGAAGTGCGCGTGGGCGTATGCATCGAGCGGTCGTGCGAACTGTTCGTCGCGTTGCTCGCGGTGTTGAAAGCGGGCGGCGTGTTCGTGCCGCTCGATCCGCGTCATCCGGCGCAACGGCTCGACTGGATGGCACGCGACGCGGGTTTGCGTCACGGCGTCGTCACATGCGCCGCGGATGCAACGATGCGCGCACGGTTCGAGCACTGCATCGACATCGACGCAATCGATATCACCCAGCCCGTTGAATTCGACGATGCGGAGGTTCATCCGCGCGCGGCGGCCTACATGATCTATACGTCGGGCTCGACGGGCACGCCGAAGGCCGTGGTGGTCGAGCATGGTCCGCTCGCCGCGCATTGCGATGCGGTGATCGATGCCTATCCGATGACGGATGCGGACCGCGTGCTGCATTTCGCTTCCATCAACTTCGACCTTGCGCATGAGTACTGGCTTGCGCCGCTTGCCGCTGGCGCAAGCATCGCGATCACGCCGCCCGGAACGGTCGCACCCGACGACGCTCGCAAGCTCGTCGACGACGAGCGCGTGACGATTGCAGCGTTTCCGCCGGCTTATCTGCGCGAATTCGCGCAGGCTGCGCGGCGTCATCGCGTGCCCGCTGCATTGCGGGTGCTCGCCTTCGGCGGTGAAGCCATGCCGGGCGATGTATTCGCCGAAATCCGGCAAACGTTTAACAAGGTGCGGCTGATCAATGGTTATGGTCCGACGGAGACCGTGATCTCGCCGATGCTGTGGCCGCTCGACGCGAGCAGTTCGTTTGACGACACGTCCTGTGCATCGCTGCCGATCGGCAAGCCGATCGGCTTGCGCGCGGCGCGTGTGAGCGAGCCGGGATCGGCGGATGGCGCGTCGATTGGCAATGGTTCGACGGGCGAGTTGCTGCTGGGCGGCGTATGTCTCGCGCGCGGCTATCACGGTCGCGCTGCGCAAACGGCCGAGCGTTTCATTCCCGATGCACATGGCGCGCCCGGCTCGCGCGTGTATCGCACGGGCGATCTCGCGCGTCTGCGTGCTGACGGCAGCTATGACTACATGGGCCGCATCGACGATCAGGTGCAGATTCGCGGCGTGCGCGTCGAGCCGGGTGAGATCGCGCAATGTCTGCGTTCGCATCCCGCTGTTCGCGATGCTGCCGTGCTGGTCGAGCAGAATGCAGACCGTGTGCAATTGACGGCATGTACAGTATTGAACAACGCATCAACCGATGAAAGCGCGTTGCGCGATCATCTGTCGCGGCATTTGCCCGAGGCATGGCAGCCGCATCGGTTTGCGTTGCTCGATGTATTGCCGTACACATTGAATGGCAAGCTCGATCGCGAATCGTTGCGCGCAAGGGTTGCGTCGCTGACGACGCGCGCAGCGTATCGCGAGCCGCGGAGCGACACCGCGCGCAAGCTCGCGGCGATCTGGCATGCGCTACTGGGCGGCGAACCCGTCGGTCTCGACGACCGCTTTCACGCGCGCGGCGGCGATTCGATCGCGATCATGCGACTGCAAGCCGCAATTCGCGCGGAACTGCGCGTGAACCTTCGGCTCGATTCGCTCTTCGCGGACCGCTCGCTTGAAGAACTCGCAGCACTCGTCGCTGCGAGCGAGGTGGAAGACTTCACGCAGCCACTGCCGCTGAAAGCGACGGCGCGCAACACGGCAGCGGCATTCATCGACTATCGCGCGTCGTTCGCGCAGCAGCGTTTCTGGGTGCTCGCGCAAACACGCGATGCCGGCGACGCCTATCACATCGCCGCGCACTGGAACATTCGCGGTTCGATCGATCACGCTCTGCTGGAGAAAGCGCTTGCGCAAGTAATCGTGCGCCACGAAGCGTGGCGCACGACGCTGCATGAAGACGAAAACGGTATCGTGATGCAGCGCGTTCATGCGCGCGTCACGGTGCCTGTCGATCGCAAAGACCTGCGCGACCTTGCATCCGAATCGCTCGACACACTCGCCGACGAGCACGCGACGCGGCCCTTCGACCTGCAACACGGCCCGTTGCTGCGCGCATCGCTCGTTACGTTCGCGGATGACGAACATCGTCTGATGCTGACGGCGCATCACGCGATCAGCGACGGCTGGTCGTCGCGTTGTGCGTTCGCGGAACTGGCGGAAGCCTACGCGGCGCTATCACAAAGCCGGATCGCCGCATTGCCCTCGCTCGATGCGCAATACGCGGACTTTGCGCAATGGCAGCGCGAATCGCTCGAGGGAGCGGAACGCGAGCGTCAACTCGGCTACTGGCGCGAAGCATTGAAAGACGCGCCCGCAGCACTCGCATTGCCCGTCGATCGCACCGCGCCCGCCCAACGCACGCTCGCCGGCAAGCGTGCCTCGCGGCGACTCGATGCGCGTGCGTCGAACGCTGTGCGTGAACTCGCGAGTGGCGCGCATGCTTCGACGTTCATCGTGCTGCTGAGCGCGCTGCACGCGTGGCTGTATCGTCTGACGGCGGCAACGGATGTCGTGATTGCCGCACCGGTTGCCAATCGACAGCGCGCGGAAGTCGCGAATCTCCTCGGTCTGTTCATCAATACCGTCGCACTGCGCGCTCGCGTTTCGCCGCACGCATCATTTTCCGATCTGCTCGCGCAAGTGCGCGATACGACGCTAGGCGCATACGCGAACCAGGACGTTCCGTTCGATCAGGTGATCGACGCCGTCAAGCCGCCCGGGCGGCGCGGCGAGGAATGGTTGCGCGTGAAGTTTGCGCAGCAGTTCGTGTTCGATGAACCCGTCGCGCTGCCGCATGCCGTCGCGACATTGACGCCAGGTCCCGATAACGCCGCGCGCTTCGACTTCGCGCTCGATTTCACCGACGACGCGCGCGGCATCGAACTGGTCGCCGCGTGGGCGACGGATTGCATCGACGACGACACCGCGCATGCATGGCTCGAGAGCTTCGTTGCGTTGCTGACGGACGGCATTGCAAATCCGGCGGCTTCCATCAGTGCACTCGCTTGCGCCGACTCGCGCAGCAACATGCTGCCAGGCCGCGCGCAAACGTTCGAGTTCGCCGATGTCGTGGCTGCATTCACGCATCATGCCAATGCAACGCCGAAGCAGATTGCAGTCACGGATGCGCAACGCCAGCTTACATTCGAGGAACTCGATGGCGCATCGTCGCGTGCCGCGCATGCGTTGATCGCACAGGGCGCGGGTGCGGAACAGGCGGTTGCGCTGTGCATCGACCGCTCGGTCGATTTCGTCGTCGCCTTGCTCAGCGTGTTGAAGTCGGGCGCGATGGCCGTGCCGCTCGATCCTGCTGCGCCCCGCGAGCGGATCGAAGCATCGATTGCCGCGTGTGCGGCGCGTTGCGTGATCGTCGCCGCGAACGCGCCACAGATCGAAACGAACGCGCGTGTGATCGCGCTCGATGCATTGACCACCGCACGCGATGAAGCCGCATACGCGTCCATTGCGCCGGAACAGGCGGCATATCTGATCTACACGTCGGGCTCGACGGGCGCGCCGAAGGGCGTCGTCGTCACGCATCGCGCGCTCGCCGATTACGTTCAGGGCGTACTCGACGAACTGAAGTTCGCGCCCGGCGCGAGCATGGCGATGGTTTCGACAGTTGCCGCGGACCTTGGCCACACGACGCTGTTCGGCGCGTTGTGCTCGGGCCGCACGCTGCATCTGCTGCCGAAAGAAGCCGCGTTCGATCCCGACCGTTTTGCCGCGACGATGCGCGAGCGCAGCGTCGGCGTGCTGAAGATCGTGCCGAGCCATCTGCAGGCGCTGCTCGAAGCGCAACAACCGGCGGATGTGCTGCCTTCGCATGCGCTCGTGCTGGGCGGTGAGCCTCTGCCGTGGAAACTCGTCGAGCGCATCACATCGTTGCGCCGTGATTGCCGCGTGATCAATCACTACGGCCCGACGGAAGCAACCGTCGGCGCGCTTACCTTCGATGCCACCGCGAACATGCGCGATGCAAGCGCATCCGCAGGTGTGCCCACGGGACGTCCGCTGCCGAACGCGCGTGCATGCGTGCTCGATGCGCACGGCGCGCCTGTGCCTGCTGGCGGAATCGGTGAACTGTATCTGGGCGGGCCGGGCGTCGCGCGCGGCTATCTGGGCCGCGCGGCGGCGACGGCGGAACGCTTCGTGCCGGATGCATTCGGTGCGAGGCTTTACCGCACGGGCGACCGCGTGCGTCTGCGCGCGGACGGCGCGATCGATTATCTGGGCCGCCTCGACGATCAGGTGAAGATTCGCGGCTATCGCGTCGAGCCGGGCGAAGTGAGCGCGACCTTGCGCGCACTGGACGGCGTCAGCCAGGCGGAAACGCTCGCCATCCACGAAGAGGGCCGTGCGCGTCTCGCGTCCTTCGTCGTCATGCAAGGCGCGGGCGACGAAGCATCGCTGCGCGCACAACTCGCCGCGCGTCTGCCCGACTATATGGTGCCCGCAACGTTGACGCTGTGCGATGCGTTTCCCGTTACAGCGAACGGCAAGATCGACCGCACGAAGCTTCGTGAACTGGCGCAACAGCCTGTCGTGCAATCGACTGGCGACGCGCCGCTCGAAGGCACGGAGCGCATTCTTGCCGATGTCTGGAAAGAGGTGCTGCGCGCAGAGCGCGTGGGCCGCGACGACAACTTCTTCGAGCTTGGCGGCGATTCGATTCTCGCGTTGCAGGTAATCGCGCGTTCGCGCAAACGCGGCGTGCGCTTCACGCCGAAGCAGCTGTTCGACAAGCCGACCGTCGCGCAACTGGCGCAAGTCGCGCAAACGGCGGCTGTCGCTGAGCCGAAGGCGCAAGTGCAGACTGCGGCGAAGTCATCTATCACGTCGCATATCGCGCTCACGCCTGCGCAGCATCGCTTCTTCGAACTCGCCATTCCCGCGCGTCATCACTGGAACCAGGCCGTTGAACTGCATGCAGACGACCGCTTCGATCTCGACGCCTTCGCGCAGGCCTTCGACACCGTGCTCGCTCATCACGACGCGTTCCGCTTGCGCTTCACGCAAGACGAGTCGTCGTCATGGCGCGCGCGTTACGCCGACAAACCATTCGATACGCTGCCGCTGATCGCAATCGAAGCGCGCGACGAGCACGACGCACTCGCGCAATTCGACACGTTGCAGTGCGGCTTCGATCTCGCTTGCGGGCCGCTCGCGGGCGCGCTCGTCGCGATGCTGCCCGACGGCACGCCGCGCGTGTGGATCGCGGTTCACCATCTGATCGTCGATGGCGTGTCGTGGCGCGTGCTGCTCGAAGACCTTGATGCGGCGTATATCGCAGCCCGCGAGCGGCGCACGGTGCGCCTTGCCACGCAAGGCGCGCGCGCTTCGGACTGGGCGCAACGTCTCGCAGACGGCGCAACCGCGCTCTTCGCCAAAGAACTGCCGTACTGGACGTCCATGCAGCATGCGAGCGTTGCGTTGCCGTTCGACAATCCGCAAGGCGCTGCGACCAACGCCGACGCGAGCACGGTCGAATGGACCATCGACGCGACGCTCACGCAGACGCTGCTCACAGACGCGAATGCCGCATGGCGCACGCAGACCATCGACCTGCTCGTCGCTGCGCTCGCGCACACGCTCGGCACGAGCGTCGCAGCGGATTCGGTGTTGATCGAACTGGAAGGCCACGGACGTGAAGCGCTGTTCGAAGACTTCGACGCTAGCCGCTCGATCGGCTGGCTGACGAGCCACTATCCCGTTGCGTTGCCTGTTGAAGAGTCGGGTACCGGGACGCTCGCTGCCGTGAAGGACGCATTACGCGCAGTGCCGAACAAGGGCGTGGGCTTCGGCGTGCTGCGCCATCTCACGGACGCAGCGACGCGCGCTGCGTTGGCCGCGCTGCCGCGTCCGCGCGTGACCTTCAACTACCTCGGCCAGTTCAACGAAGCCTCGATCGACCGCGCACTGGCGGCGCGCTTCGGTGGCGCCGGCTGCGAACGCGATCCGGCAGGTCCGATGTCGAACGCACTGGCGATTCACGCGCATATCGACGGCACGCGCAAGCTGAAAGTGCATTGGGTCTACAGCGCGGCCATGTTCGACGCAGGCACGATAGAAAAGCTCGCGCGCACGTTCGAAACGACACTGCGTGATATCGCGGCGCGTTGCATCGAACGCGTGTCGACACGCGGAGCCAGTGCAACGCCTGGCGACTTCCCGCTGGCCCGACGCGCAGGCCTCACGCAGCCGATGCTCGACCGTCTCGAACTGGATCTGCGCACGGTCGACGATATCTATCCGCTCTCGCCGATGCAGCAGGGCATCCTGTTCCACTCGCTGTATGCGCCCGATCGCACGACGTACGTCAATCAGCTGGTTGCCACGCTGACATCGCCGGATATCGCCCGCGTGACGGATGCATTCAATCGCATCGTGCCGCAGCACGATATCTTGCGCACGAGCTTCTGGCACGACGGCGACGTACCGCTGCAGATCGTGCATCGGCAGGCGAAGCTGCCTGTTGTTGTGCTCGACTGGCGCAACCGCGCCGCGCAAGCCGACAGCTTCGCGCAATGGCTGACGGAAGATCGCGCGCAAGGCTTCGATCTGACGCAGGCGCCGTTGATGCGCGTCTCGCTGATCCGCTTGAGCGAAGACGAATGGCGCTTCGTGTGGACGCGTCATCATTTGCTGCTCGACGGCTGGAGCACGGCGCGCATGTTCGCCGATGTGCTGCGCGATTACATGAGCGAGCGACGTGCGTTGTCGTTCGGTCAGGCTGCGCGTTTGCGCTACCGCGATTTCATCGCGTGGCTCGATGCGCGCGATCACGAAGCCGACAAGGCATTCTGGCTCGAACGTCTAACGCAATTCGATGAGCCGACGCTGGTTGCGCCGAACGTATCGACCGATGAGGCCACCGCACCGAACGACACATGGCGCGCGCAACTGGACGCAAGCACCACCGCAAAGCTGACCGCGCTCGCACGAAGCCTCAGGCTGACCGTGAACACGCTCGTTCAAGGCGCATGGGCGCTCGCATTGCAACGGATGACGCATCACGCCACGGTCGCATTCGGCGCGACGGTTGCAGGCCGGCCTGACGCGTTGCCGGACGTGGACAGCGTGCTTGGTCTTTTCATCAACACGTTGCCTGTTATTGCCACGCCCGCGCCGCAGCGCCGGATCGCCGACTGGCTCGCCGACCTGCAACGCGACAACGCTGCGAACGCCGAGCATGCGCATACGCCGCTGTTCGACATCCAGCGCTGGGCCGGTCAGGGCGGCGGCGCGATGTTCGATACGCTGGTGGTGTTCGAGAACTATCCCGTCGATCCGGCATGGTCGGCGAACGACGAGCGCGCGCTGCGCCTGTCGGACATTCGCAGCATCGAAGCGACCGATCTCGCCGTCACGCTGGTCGTGCAGGCGGGCGACACGTTGACGATCGACTACGGCTACGACACCGCGCGCATCGACGCAGCGCGCGTGCAGGCGCTGCATCGCGCGTTCGATGCATGCATTGCAGCGTTCATCGCCGATCCGTATACGCTGCTCGGCAGCGTGTCGATTGCGACGCAAGACGATCTCGCACAACTGGCCGAATTCAACGACACGGCGCGCGAATGGCCCATTGAGCAACAGCTGCCGCTTCATCGCCAGTTCGAACATCATGCGGCCGCAAAGCCTGATGCAATAGCGCTCGATTTCATCGACAGCAACGGCGCGCGCAAGCGCATCACATATGCCGAACTCGACGAGCGCGCAAACCGCGTGGCGGGTGCGCTGCTGGCGATGAACGTCACGGCGGATAGCGTCGTCGCGCTCTGCGTCGAACGTTCGATCGAGATGGTCGTCGCGCTCTTCGGCGTGTTGAAAGCCGGCGCGGCCTATCTGCCCGTCGATCCCGACTATCCCGCCGACCGCATCGCGTATCTGCTCGACGATGCGCAGCCCGCCGTCGTGCTGACCCAGCAGTCCTTGCATGCGCGCGTCGTCGATTCGATTCGCAGCGATAGCGCACGCGTGCTGTGCGTCGAAGAGCTCGCGGCAAACGCACCGCCTGCAGCGCCCGTCGCTGTCGAGTCCGACCAGCTTGCGTATCTGATCTATACGTCGGGTTCAACAGGCAAGCCGAAAGGCGCTGGCAATACGCATCGCGCGCTCGCGAATCGCATCGCGTGGATGCAGGACGCGTACCGGCTGACGCCGCAAGATGTGGTGCTGCACAAGACGCCGTTTGGCTTCGATGTGTCCGTTTGGGAATTCGTTTGGCCGTTGTCGGTCGGCGCAACGCTGGCGATTGCCGCGCCTGGCGATCATCGCGATCCCGCGCGTCTTGCGTCCACGATCGCGACGTTCGGCGTTACGACGCTGCACTTCGTCCCGTCGATGCTCGGCGCGTTCCTCGGCCATCTGAAGGACTTCGACGCCGCCGCGCAATGCACGAGCATCGCGCGCATCGTGGCGAGCGGCGAAGCGCTGTCGCCCGAACTGGTGGCCCGCGCGCGTGCGCTGCTGCCGCAAGCGCAATTGCACAACCTGTATGGCCCGACGGAAGCCGCGATCGACGTGTCGCACTGGACCTGCACGGATGCCGATGCGCAGGCGCTCGCCGTGCCGATCGGCAAGCCGATTGCGAATATCCAGTTGCATGCGCTCGATGCATCGCTGCATCCGTTGCCGCCGGGCGCAACCGGTGAGCTGTATCTGGGCGGCGTCGGGCTTGCGCGCGGCTATCTCGACCGCGCTGCATTGACGGCGGATCGCTTCATCCCCGATCCGTTCATGCCGGGTGCGCGTCTTTATCGCACGG
>NZ_JAAGPI010000018.1 GCF_017104715.1 Burkholderia sp. Ac-20365 | reverse complement strand
AAAAAAAAAATTACCTGGGCCGCGCCGATCAGCAGGTCAAGCTGCGCGGCCTGCGTATCGAGCCGGGCGAGATCGAAGCACTGCTGCGTGCGGCACCCGGCGTGCACGACGCCGTAGTGATCGTGCGCGACGAGCAGTTGATCGGCTACGTCGCGCGACGCGCCGAAGAAGCCTTCGATCAGTCCGCGCTGTTCGCGACATTGAGCGCTCAGTTGCCCGCTTACATGGTGCCCGCGCATGTCATTGAGCTCGATGCGCTGCCTGTTACGCCGAACGGCAAGTGCGACCGCAATGCGCTGCCTGCGCCGACGTTGCAAAGCACGGAAGTGGCCGAGCCGCAGACGGACACCGAACGCGAGCTTGCCGCGATCTGGGCGCGCGTGCTGCGCATTGAAGCTGAAAACGCGATTGGCCGCGATGCCGACTTCTTCGCGCTAGGCGGCCATTCGCTGCTGGCCACGCAGGTCAACGCGCAAATCAATCTCCACTGGTCGCTCGCGCTGCCGCTGCGCACGCTGTTCGATGCCCGCACGCTGGCGCGCTGCGCCGCTGCCATCGACGCTGCGCTCGACGCGCGCGGCGCGCACTCACTCGACGATGCAGCGCGCGCGATCGACGCGCTGCTCGGTGAACTCGAAGCGCAATAAGGAACGATCGAATGACATCCAAACCCGATCTGCTGGCGCTTGCGGCGCGGTTCGCGCAACTGCCGGACGCGCAGCGCAAGCTGTTTATCACGAAGCTCGGCGAGGCGGGCATCGACTTTCGCGTATTGCCGATCCCGGCGCGCGCGGACCGTTCGCAGGCCGTGCCCGCGTCGTTTGCGCAGACGCGGCTGTGGTTGCACGCACGCATGATCGACGAGCCGGCCGCGTATCACGTGACGAGCCGTCTTCAACTCGATGGCGAACTGAATCGCGCGGTGCTGCGGCATGCGTTCGATGCGCTGATTGCGCGTCACGAGGCGTTGCGCACGACCTTTACGGAATCGGCGGAAGGCGGCGTCGAGCAGATCGTGCATGCGCCCGCGCGCTGCCCGTGGCGCTTCACCGACCTGTCGCGTGCGGCGAAGGACGAGCGTGAGCGCATTGCCGCCGACGTGGCCGCGAAAGACGAAGACCAGCCGTTCGATCTCGCCAGCGACGCGCCCGTGCGCGTGCATCTGATCGCGCTCGACGACGCGACCCACTGGCTCGTGCTGACGATGCATCACATCGTCTCGGATGGCTGGTCGATCGATGTGCTGCTCGACGAGCTGGCCGCGTTCTATCGCGCGTATGCAAACGGCGAAACGGTCGCGCTTGCGCCGTTGCCGGTTCAATATGCGGACTTTTCGCTGTGGCAGCGACGTTGGCTCGACGCTGGCGAAGCGGAGCGCCAGTTGCAGTTCTGGCGCGAGCACGTGAAGGCCGATGCGGGCGTGATCGCATTGCCCGGCAGCGGCGCGCGCCCGATGCAGCGCAGCGCGCATGGCGGACGTCATTACTTCACGATCGACGCAAAGACGGCGCAGCGCGTGCGTACGCTTGCCCAGACGCGCCGCGCGACGCCGTTCGCCGTGCTGCTCGCGGCCTTGCATGCGTTGCTCGCACGGGCCAGCGGCGAAGCGCATGTGCAGATCGGCGTGCCCGCTGCGAACCGCGAGCGGGCGGAAACGGCGGGGCTGATCGGATTCTTCGTCAACACGCTCGTGGTCGGTGCGAACGTCGATATGCGCGAGTCTTTCGACGCGCTGGTCGACGCTGTGCAACGTGCGCTCGTCGAGGGTCAGTCGCATCAGGACGTACCGTTCGAGCAGGTGGTCGAATCGCTCGGCGTGCCGCGCAGTGCGAGCCATCATCCGCTGTTTCAGGTGATGGCCTCGTATGCAGCGCGCCGTACGATGCCCGCATTCGGCGATGTGCGCGTGACCGACCTGCCGTTCGGCGCACCGTATGCGAAGTTCGATCTGACGCTGGGTTTCGAGGAGCGCGATGACGGCGCGCTGAATGCTGCGTTCGTTTATTCGACGGATCTGTTCGATGCGCGCGCCGTCGAGCGCGTTGCTGGCGAATACGCACAGTTGCTCGACAGCGCGCTGGCTGCGTCGCAAGCACCCGTGGGCGAACTCGAATGGTTGACGCGCGACGAGCGCGCGCAACTCGATGCATGGAACACGTATGAGCGTGACGATGCGCCGTTCGTCCCCGTGCATGCGAAGCTTGCGCAACACGCGAAGAAGAAGCCCGATGTGAGCGCGGTGATCGATGCGGACAAAACGCTCACGCGTGCCGAACTCGACACACGCGCTGCGCGTCTCGCGGCGCGAATGATGGCGGCGGGTGTCGGTGCGGAAACCCGAGTCGGCATTGCTGTCGGGCGTTCGACGGACCTGTTTGTTGGACTGCTCGCGATCCTGAAGTCGGGCGGCGCGTTCGTGCCGCTCGATCCAACGCATCCGCGCGACCGCCTCGCGCACATCGTCGACGATGCTTCGATCGATCATGTCGTCACCGAGCGTCAGCATGTGTCGAAACTGCCGTTGCGGGATAACACGCGTGTATGGCTGATCGACGCCGAAGACGAAGCAACGCAACAGGACATCGCGTATAGCGAACCGAACATCGCGCCGACGCAGGCCGCTTATCTGATTTACACATCGGGATCGACAGGCAAACCGAAGGGTGTGGTCGTCGATCATGCGTCGATCGCGATGCACTGCGCAGCAATCGCCGCGCGTTACGGCATGCGCGAGAAAGACCGCGTGCTGCACTTCATGTCGATCAATTTCGACGGCGCGCATGAGTGCTGGCTCGCGCCGCTGACGGCGGGCGTCGATATCCGCATCACCGACGACGCGTTGTGGCCGCCCGCGCAAACGTGCGAGACGATCGCGAGCGAACGCATCACGATTGCAGCATTCCCGCCGAGCTACGCGCTGCAAATGGCCGAATGGGCGCGCACGCATGGCGCGCCGCGTACGCTGCGCTCGCTCACGGTGGGCGGCGAGGCGACGTCGCGCGAGGCGTTCGCCGCGCTGCGCCAGGCGTTTCCCGAAGTGCGCGTCGTGAACGGTTACGGTCCGACGGAGACGGTCATCACGCCGTTGCTGTGGATGATCGACGCGCACGAAGACGCGAGCGATATTGCGGACGCCGCGTATCTTCCTATCGGCACGCCTGTCGGCGAGCGCACCGCGCATGTGCTCGGTGCGAACCTGCGACCGTTGCCTATCGGCGTGACGGGTGAACTGTATCTGGGCGGCACGGGCGTCGCGCGCGGTTATCACGCGCGCGCCGCGCTGACTGCCGAGCGCTTCGTGCCGGATCCGTTCGGCGCGCCGGGCGCGCGGTTGTATCGAACGGGCGATCTGGTGCGGCGACGCACGAATGGCGTGCTGGAATTCGTCGGGCGCATCGATCATCAGGTGAAAGTGCGCGGCTTGCGTATTGAGCTTGGCGAGATCGAAGCGCGACTGATGGCGCATCACGATGTGCGCGATGCGGTTGCCGTGGTGCGCGGCAGCGGCGCGGATGCCGCGCTTGCCGCGTACGTCGAACTCAGTGAAGAGGCTCGCAAGCGTGATGATGTGATCGACGGCGATGCGCTCGCGGCGCATTTGCGTCGTGCGCTGCCGGACTATATGGTGCCGCCGCATATCGTCGTGCTCGACGCGTTGCCGCGCAACGCGAATCGCAAGATCGATCGCGCGGCGTTACCGGAGCCAGTGCGCGTCGAGCGCGCATTCGATGCGCCTGCTGCGGGTATCGAAACTGAACTCGCGGAGATCTGGCGCGATGTGCTGCGCGTCGAACGCGTAGGCCGCGCCGATCACTTCTTCGAACTGGGCGGCCATTCGCTCGCTGCCGTGAGCGTGGCGACGCGCGTGAGCGAACGGCTCGCGCTCGATGTTCCTGTTCGCACGCTATTCGAAGCGCCGACGCTCGCGGCCTATGCGCAGCGTGTCGCTGAATCGCCGAGCGTTGCCACGCGTGAAAGCACGCGTCACGAGTTTGCGGCAAGCGACTCTGCGGACCTCGCGCTGAGCGATGCGCAACGCGCGTTGTGGTTCCTGTGGCGCGCGCAGCCGGAGAGCGCGGCGTACAACATTCCCGTTGCGCTGCGCTTGCGTGGCGCAGTGGATGTGAGCGCGCTTGAGAACGCATTCGATTACGCGGCGCAAAAGCATCCGGCATTGCGCGTGCGCCTGGTGTCCACGAAGGGCGCTGCCGAGCCGCGTCAGGTGATCGACGAGCATGTGCGCGTGACATTGCCCGTGGTCGATCTGCGTGCGCTTGCGTCGATGGAAGAGCGCATCGCGGCAGCCACGCGGCTCACCGACGAAGATGCGCTCGCGCCGTTCGATCTCGCCAACGCGCCGTTGTGGCGCGCTCGTCTGATCCGCGTTTCCGATGACGATCACGTGCTGTCGGTCGTGATCCATCACATCGTCGCCGATGGTCACTCGATCGACGTGTGGCTCAATGACGTGCAGCACGCTTACGCCGCATCTGTGACGGGCGAACCGTTGAGCATGTCGTCGATGAAAGCGTCGTTCGCTGCGCGCGCGAAGCCGAGGCAAGTCGACCTGAAGTTCTGGCGCGACGCGTTACGCGATGTGCCCGCGATCCACTTGCCGCAGCCCGCAGGCGAGCGACCTGTTTCGCCTTTGTGGAGCGCGGCGCGCATCGCATTCGAGTTCGATACGCAAACGGTCGAGCGTGCGAAGGCGTTGGCCGTATCGACGCATGCGACGCTGCCGATGTTGTTGCACGCGGTGCTGAACGTCTCGCTCGCACGGCAGACAGGCGCGCTGGATCAGGCAGTCGGCGTGCTTGCGTCGACGCGCGATGCTGCAACTGACGACGTGATCGGTCTTTTCATCAACGCGGTCGTCGTGCGCACGGCCATGCGCGAGGAAGCGTCGCCGCGTGAAGTGATTGCTTCTGTGCGCGAGTCCGCGTTGGGCGCGTATGCGCACGTCGCCGCACCGTTCGCGCGTGTCGTCGATAACGTGCGTGCATCGCGCACCGCGAACGGCAATCCGCTGTTCCAGGTGATGTTCAACTATCTGCGCCCCGCGCAAAGCGATGCGCGGCAATGGCATGGCATCGAAGTGGATGAATTCAACGACGTGCGTCATCGCGTCGTGTTCGATCTCGAACTCGATATCGTCGAGCATCCTGATGGCCGCGTGACGGGCGCGTTTTCATACGGGCGCGAACTGGTGGACGGCGCATTCGTCGAGCGGCTGTGCAGCGATTATCTGGCCGCTGTTACGCGCTTTATTGATGCGCCAGAAGAAGCGATTGTCATTTCGGGCAATACGGTGTCGCGCGAGCAGACCCGACAGAAGCACACCGAAGAAGCCGCATCGCCGCGCGCCCCACAACTGATGCAGGCGCTCGCGCGCATCTGGGCGTACACCTTTGACAGCGATGCGCCCGATCACAACGACAACCTGTTCGAAGCAGGCGCGACCTCGTTCGACGTCGTGCGTTTCGTCGATGCCGCGAACACGGCTGGCCACGCAATCACGATCGATGACGTGTTCGTGCATCAGACGCTCGCGCGCACGGCACAGGCACTGGCGCTGCGGATCGACACCGACATCGACCGCGATGCGCGCGAACCGGCTACGGAGGTGCGCGATGCACGCTGATTTCACACGGAGCGACATGAACACATACAAGCAGCCGACGCTGGCGGCGTATCTGGAAGGCGATGCAATCACAGTGGCCGAAGACGGCCGCGCCGAGGGCATCGTTCTGAATGCGCGCTGGACGCGCGAAGGTGGCCTGCGCATCGTCGAATGGTGCACGGCGATTTCGCCGCAAGGACAGCGCCGCGCGGTGCTGGCCGCGTTGCGCGCGGCATTCGGCGCGAGTCTCGACAGCAAGTCGATTGCGCTCGATACCGACGAGCTGCATCGCGACGCGCTCGATGCGCTGCGTTACAGCGGCGTGCTGACGGCACAAAACCTTTGCTTGCGCGATGCGTGGGCGCAGCAGCCCGATCTGTGGCTCACGCGCGATGCATCTGTGCCGCTCGCGGCGCTCTCGTATGCAATGACGGAAGGCGCGCGGCATCCACGGCGTTCGCCCTATGCGGACGGCGTCGTCTATACGCGCGATGTGCCCGGCTTCGGCCATCGCTTCACGCTGCATACGGCTTCCGTTGCGAACGACCTCGACCATCTGCATGCGTGGATGAACGAGCCGCGCGTCAATGCGTTCTGGGGCGAAGCGGGCACGCTCGACGCGCATCGCGCGTATCTGGAGCGCGTGCTGTCGACGCCGCATGTGCATCCGCTGATCGGCGCGTTCGACGGCGAGCCGTTCGGTTACTTCGAAGCGTACTGGGCGAAGGAAGACCGCATTGCGCCGTTCGCGGCATCGGCGGATTTCGAACGCGGCCTGCACATGCTGGTCGGCGATACGCGCTGGCGCGGCGCCGCATGCGTGGCGGCGTGGCTGCCTTCGCTCGTGCATTACCTCTTTCTCGACGATCCGCGCACGCAGGCTGTCGTGTGCGAGCCGCGTCACGACAACGCTCGCATGATCGATTACCTGAAGCAGCATGGTTTTTCGAGCATCGCGCATTTCGATTTTCCGCACAAACGGGCGTTGCTGATGCGCGTGATCCGCGAAGCGTTCTTCGACGGCCGTCATCTGTGATGGCCCGCTGCGCTTTCCGTCATACGTACCACGTCCGTCGCCACTGGTAGAAGGGAGACATTTCATGAGTCAACGAGAATACATTCACGATCTGATCGGCGTCGGCTTCGGGCCGTCGAATCTCGCGCTGGCCGTGCGCCTCGCGGAAAACGGCAATGCGCCGGGTGCGCATTGCTTCATCGAACGGCAGCCGGAATTCGGCTGGCATCGCGGCATGCTGCTCGACGACAGCCGCATGCAGATTTCCTTCCTGAAGGATCTCGTCACGATGCGCGATCCGAAGAGCCGCTTCACGTTCATCAACTATCTGTTCGAGCGTGGACGTCTGCAGGATTTCGTCAATCTGAAGAACTTCTACCCGACGCGGATCGAGTTTCATGACTATCTGCGCTGGGTAGCGGGCGCATTCGACGATCAGGTGCATTACGGCGAATCCGTGACGCTGATCGAGCCGATCGCGGCCGACAGCGATCCGCGCAACGTCACGCATCTGCGCGTGCATTCGCGAGATGCACAGGGCAAGGAGCGTCACAGGCTGACGCGCGCGTTGTCGGTCGGCATGGGTGGCGTGCCGCAGATTCCTGCTGCGTTTGCTGCCTTGCGCGAGGCGGCCGTGATCCATTCATCGAGCTATCTGACGTCGATTGGCAATGTGCTCGGCGATGGCAAGGGCGATGCGGCACGGCGACGTGTTGCCGTGGTCGGCAGCGGTCAGAGTGCGGCTGAAGTGTTCATCGATCTCACGCGCCGTTTCCCGCATGTCGACGCGACGCTGATCATGCGCGCGCCCGCCTTGAAGCCCGCCGACGACAGCCCGTTCGTCAACGAGATTTTCAACCCTTCGTTTACCGACCTCATCTATTCGCAGCCGAAGGACGCGCGCCAGTCGCTGCTCGATACGTTCCGCGACACGAACTATTCGGTGGTCGACCGTCCGTTGATCGAGCAGATCTACGAACTGCTGTATGTGCAAAACGTGAGCGGTTCCGCGCGTCATCGTCTGCTGAACAACTGCGCGATCGAGGCCGTGCGTGAAGTGCAGGGCGCGCATGGAGCAGAGATCGACATGCGCATGCGTGACCGCATGGATGGCGATGCGCGCGCGGAGCGCTTCGATGCCGTGGTGCTCGCGACGGGCTATCGCCGCGATGCGCATCATGCGCTGCTCGATCCGCTCGCGGACGCGTTGGGCAAGCCCGTCGAGCAATGCGAAGTGGCGCGCGATTATCTGCTCGCGACGCCCGCGCACTTCCAGCCGCGCATCTATCTGCAAGGCTGCTGCGAAGACAGCCACGGCTTGAGCGACACATTGCTGTCGGTGCTCGCGCGCCGCGCAGACGAAATCGCCGGCTCGCTCGAAGCCGGCAACAACGAAAACAGTTTTGCAGTGCAAGCGCGCACAGGGGCGCAAACCGGGGTGAGCGGCGGCCGCATGGCATTCGCTCTTTGACAACAATAAGCAGCGCGACGCGCTGCATTCCATATTTCCGAGGTTTCAGATGGAGTGGGTCAAAGGCACGCAGCAGCGTGCCATTGCTGTGGCAGCCAGCATGACTTTTCTCGCTTGCGCAACGGGTCACGCGCAGGCACAACAGACTCAGGACAAGGAGAACAACGCGCAGGGGACCACGCTTCCCGCCGTGAAGGTGCAGGGGACGACGGCGGGCGATACGGAAGGCCTTGTTGCACATCGCACGTCGACCGCGACGAAGACGGACACGCCGCTCGACGAAGTGCCGCAGACGGTCAACATCGTGACGGCGGCGCAGATCGAAGAGCAGGGCGCGACGTCGATCAACCAGGCATTGCGTTACGTGCCCGGTTTTTCGTCGTATGGCGCGAGTACGCGCTCGGACTGGTACACGGCGATTCGCGGCTTTGTGCCGAGCGTATTCGAGGACGGGCTGCAGGTGCCCAACACGCTGAACCTCGCGAGCTGGCGCATCGATCCGTATCAGGTGGAGAGCATTACGGTGCTGCGCGGGCCGACGTCCGTGCTGTACGGTCAGGGCGATCCGGGTTCGCTCGTCGATATCCAGACCAAACAGCCGACGGCCGAGCGTATCCGCGAAATTGAACTGCAGCTCGGCACCGATGCGCGCAAGCAGATCGGCATCGATCTGGGCGGCAAGATCGACAAGGACGGCACGTTGACGTATCGCTTCGTCGGCGTGGGGCGCGACGGCAACATGCCGACGGGACCGAACGCGGACCAGCGTCTGATGCTCGCGCCGTCGATCAAATGGCAGCCCACGGCGGATACGTCGCTCACGCTCTATGCGACCTATCTGCGCGACAACAGCGATGTGTCGGATAACTTCCTGCCTGCATCGGGCACGATTCTGCCGAACCCGAACGGCGTCATTTCGAACGACCTGTACACGGGCGACGGCAACTTCGCGCGTTACGACAAGCGGCAATGGTCGGTCGGCTACAGGTTCGAGCATCATCTGAATCCGACGTGGACGTTCCGGCAGAACACGCGCTATATGCATCTGTCGCTGAACAACTCGACGGTGTATGGCGGCGGCCTCGATCCCACCGACCCGACGGAAGCATCGCTCACGCGTTATGCGGGCCTGTTCCAGCCGAACTACTCGCGCTTCGATATCGACAATCAGGCGCAGGCGCAATTCCGCACCGGTTCGATCGAACATACGGTGCTGCTCGGCTTCGAATACAACAGGCAACTGTCGACGGATAGCGAACAGCTCGCGCTCGCGCCGAGCCTGAACATGTTCAATCCCGTCTATGTGCCGGTGACGTCGGCGATCTTCAGCGGACCGGATTCGTTCGGCTATAGCGATACGAAAACGAAGCTCGACAGCTTCGGCGTGTATGCGCAGGACCAGATCAAGCTGACGCCGCGCATCGTGTTCACGATCGGCGGCCGTGAGGATTGGAGCCGTAACACGACGACGGATACGGTTGCGAACACCGAACAGCGGCAGAACGATCACGCGTTCACGTATCGCGTGGGCGCCGTGTATCTGGGCGATTTCGGTTTGTCGCCGTACATCAGCTATGCGACGTCGTTCAATCCGGTGATCGGTGTGAACGCGAACGGCTCGCCGTTCGAGCCGACGAAGGGCAAGCAGATCGAACTGGGTCTGCGCTGGCAGCCGTTCGAGAAGAACCTGATGTTGAACGCGGCGATCTATCAGATCAACCAGACCAACGTCACGACGCCCGATCCAACCGATCCGACAGGCACGTTCAGCGTGCAGACGGGTGAAGTGCGTTCGCGCGGCATCGAGTTCAGCGCGGTCGGCAACGTGACGCGCGATCTGAGCATCATCGCTTCGTACGCGTATCAGGATGTGAAGAACATCAAGGCCAATGACGATTCACTGAACAAGTGGCCCGTGGCGATTCCGCTGCCGCGCCAGACGGCTTCGCTGTGGGCCGACTGGACGTGGCATACGGGGCCGCTTACGGGCCTTGGCTTCGGCGGCGGCCTGCGTTACACGAGCTATAGCGCGGGCGGATCGGACAACTCGCTGCACGTGCCGGGCTACACCGTGTACGACGCTGCTGTGCACTACGACATCAGCAAATGGCGCTTCGCCGTCAACGCCACCAACATTTTCAATCGCCGCTATGTGTCGGGTTGCCAGAGCGCGTTCGCGTGCTTCTATGGCAATCAGCGCACCGTGCTGGCGACGGCGCGCTACGACTGGTAAGCGCGTCGATCACTGGACTATTTGAGGAAAGGAAACACAACCATGAACGCTCGCGTGGCCTTTGAGGAACTCGTTCCGACGCCGGACGGCTTTGCATTGTCGGCGTGGCCGCGCGATGCGGCGCCCGAGCAGCTTTTACCCGCGCTCGCGGAGATCTTTTGCCGCGAGCCGAAGCGCCAGCAGATGTCGCTGACCTTGCCGTTCGAACCCAACGACGCGACGGATGCATTCGTCACGCGCGCGATCCGCGAAGGCATTGTCGATACGGCCGTGCGCGAAGGCTCGACGCTGCGGCTCACGACGTCGCGTGCCACCTTCTGGCAGCAGCCGTCGCTATGGATAACGGCGCCCAGTTCGGCAGGCATGCCGATGCGCTATACGATCGATCACAACCGGCGTCATCCCGTGCGTGCGCCGAAGCCGAAGGGCGTCGTGTATCGCCGCTACATGCCGACGGTGGGCATGACCTTTTCGCTGCGCACCGTCGATGTCGAGCGCGACACCGATATCTTTCACTACTGGCAGAACCAGGACCGCGTCGCGCACTTCTGGGAATTCAAGGGCACGCGCGAGCAGCATGCGGCGTACCTGGCCGAGCAGTGCGCGGACCCGCACGTGCATCCGTTGATCGGTTGCTTCGACGACGAGCCGTTTGCGTATTTCGAAGTCTATTGGGCGAAGGAAGATCGCGTCGCGCCGTTCTACGAGGCGGATGATTTCGATCGCGGCCTGCATCTGCTGGTCGGCAATAGCGACTTCCAGAGCGCGGGCAAACTGCGCGCGTGGTTCAATGGCATCCTGCATTACATGTTTCTCGACGATCCGCGCACGCGGCGTATCGTCGGCGAGCCGCGTATCGATCACACGCGGCACATCGCGTGGATGCACCGGCTGGGCGCGTACACGCTGAAGGAGTTCGATTTTCCGCACAAGCGTGCGGCGCTCGTGATAGTCGAGCGCGAGACGTACTTCGGGCAGTTCGGGCCCTGAGTCCGGACAGTGCGTTCAGACCTGCACGGACGGAATGTTCTTCATGCAGCGCAGCGCGAACATCGAGCGGCTGTGGCGAATGCCTGAGAGCTTGTAGAGCTTTTCGCGCAGGAAGCGCTCGTAGCCCGCGGTGCCGTCAACCGCGACCTTGATCAGATAGTCGTATTCGCCCGATACCAGATAGGCCTCGAGTACTTCGGGCAAGGTCGCGAGTTCGTCGCCGAAGCGCGCCAGTGCGTCTTCGTCGTGCCGGTCGAGCGTGACTTCGATCAGCACGACATCCGCGAAACCGAGCTTCTGCTGATCCAGCAGCGCGACGTAGCCGCGGATATAACCATCGGTTTCCAGTTGACGCGTGCGGTTCCAGCACGCGGTCGTCGACATGCCGACAATCTCGGCGAGTTCCGCGTTCGAGAGGCGCGCGTTCTTCTGCAACGCGCGCATGATCGCGCGGTCCTGGTTGTCCAGCGGGCGGTTGCGGGCTTGCATGATGTGCGTCTGGAAGGATGTTCGGTGATTTCCTATCTTACCGGAATATCATTCCGCATTCAGTAGGTGTGCACCGGGAAACAGGAAGCCTGTCCCGACGGTTAGCCGGTATATTCTTCACCATGCTTCCTTGCCCGCAACGACGGGCGGATTACCCTCCGCCAACGGGCGCCGCGCCATTCGCAAGATGGCGCCGGCAGGGGCGGTCAGCGGCGAAACCCACGCCGTGCGACGCGTTCACCGGTCACGGAAGCATGCACCCCTCTACGCTTTTTTCTTCCCCTTCCAGTTCACATCGATGCGCGTGTTTTTGACGGCATCGACAGCCGCTTTTATTAGTAAAACAATCTATATTGCAGAAATAAGACCTTTCATCGCGAATCGCGATTCCAATCGGGTTTTGCAGTAGACCGTGCCTGTGTGCTGCGCCGCATCGTCAGGCCATGGCGGTCTTCGACAGACAGCCATGCTTCAACCAGCAGGGGGAGCCATGTCTACGTCACCGCTTTTCGATGCACCTCACGGCCTCGGCGATTCTGGCGAACAGGTCGACTCGCGTTTGCACAACCACGATCTCGCGCCTGTCCCGCACAACCGCCGAACGTGGACGGGCTACAGCATCTTTGCAATGTGGATGTCGGACGTGCATAGCGTGGGCGGCTATACGTTCGCGGCGAGCCTGTTTCTGCTCGGCATTTCCGGCTGGCAGGTGCTGATTGCACTCACGGTCGGCATTCTGGTCGTCTACCTGCTGATGAACTGGGTGGGCAAGCCAAGCTATATGCACGGCATTCCGTTCCCCGTGATGGCGCGCGTGAGCATGGGCGTGATGGGCGCGAACCTCGCAGCGGTGATACGCGGCGTGGTCGGCATTGTCTGGTACGGCGTGCAAACTTATTTCGCGTCGAAAGCCGTGGCGACCTTGCTGCTTTTATTCATCCCCGCATCCGCTGCCTTGCAGGGCTTCAGCGTCCTGAAACTGGACGGTCTCGGCTGGGTGAGTTTCCTGTTCATGTGGATCTTCCAGTTGATCATCTTCCAGCGCGGCATGGAGACGATCCGCAAATTCATCGACTTTTGCGGGCCGGCCGTCTATGTGGTGATGTTCGCGTTGATGGCGTGGATACTTTCGCAAGCCGGACTTGGCAGCCTGAGTCTGACACTTGGCGGTAAAACGCTAACGGGCTCGGAGCAGTTCGCGGGCATGGGCAATGCGGTGCTGCTCGTCGTCAGCTATTTCGCTGCGCTGCTACTTAACTTTGGCGACTTCTCGCGCTTTGCCAAGAGCGAGCAACAGATGAAGGTGGGCAATTTTCTCGGGCTGCCCGTCAATTTCATCGTCTTCGCGATCATCACGGTGATCGTCACATCGGGCAGTGCGACCGTGTTCGGCTCGATGATCATGGACCCGGTGGCGATCGTCGCGCATATCCAGAACAAAGTGGCCGTCGTGATTGGCAGTCTCACGTTTATCGTGGCGACAATGGGCATCAATATCGTCGCTAATTTCGTTTCGCCCGCTTATGACATCGCGAATCTTTTCCCCAAACATGTCGATTTCAAGCGCGGCGGGCTGATCGCTTCGATTCTCGCCGTACTCGTGTGCCCGTGGATTTTCGTCGACAGCCCCAAGGCGATCACGATTTTCGTCAGCGTGTTCGGTGCCGTGCTCGCGCCGCTTTATGGCGTGATGATGGCCGACTTCTATCTGATCAAGAAACAGCAGGTGCAAACGGCCGAGTTGTACACGATGGCGCCGACAGGCCGCTTCTATTACGACGGCGGCTGGAACCGGGTCGGCGTCGCAGCGCTGCTGTTGTCGGGCTGCATTTCCATTGGTTGGGAATTGTGCACGCAACTACTGCATGTGCTGCCTGAAAACAACTTCGGCTGGTTGATCGGCGCCATCTCGGGCGCAGTGCTGTACGTGCTGATGATGCGGCTCGCGCGCAGAACCTGACGCTTCGGCGCCATAGCACGAATACTCATGTTTGCGCGTTATGGACCGAATTAGGCGCTAGTTTGTCTTTAGAGGCCGATCGAAGTATTCGATACTCAGGAGTCGATTCGCGGCGCGCTATGGCGCGCCACTGCCGCGTCATGGGTCCGGCTACGGGATTACATGGCGCGACGGCGTACCGGATCGAGATAACTCCACACGGCTACGACTTTCGAACGGGCACAAAGATGGACCGGCTTGACGCGTTAAGGCTGTTTGTCGAAATCGCCGAAGCCGGGAGCTTTTCCGCGGCCGCGCGAAAGAGCACGGTGTCGACATCGACAGTCACACTGGCTTTGCAAAAACTGGAGGAGGAAGTCGGCGCGCGGCTTATTATGCGCACCACGCGCCGGCTGGCTTTTACGCATGAAGGTCAGCGCTTTCTCGACGACGCGCGCCGCGTGCTGGCCGACTGGGATGCCGCGATCCTGAGCCTGCGCGAAGATGGCCCGCTGAATGGGCCGATTCGCCTGACGGCCAGCAACGATTTTGGCCGAACGCGTGTCGTGCCGTTGCTCGACAAGTTCATGAGCCTGCATCCACAAGTGCAGGTGTCCTTGCTGTTGACGGACGGCGTGGTCGATCTCGTCGATCAGCATCTGGATCTCGCGCTGCGCAACGGGCCGCTGATCGATTCGCGGCTGAAGGCGCGGCTGCTGCTGACGGGGCCGCGCGTCGTATGCGCTGCGCCGTCATACTGGGCGACGCATGGCAAGCCGATGCATCCGTCGCAGCTTTCGTCGCACAACTGCCTGATTCTCTCGCGGCCCGATGCGCCGATTTCGAACTGGCCGTTCATCGTCGAAGGCAAGCAGATCGGCGTCAGAGTAACTGGCAATCGCGTTGCGAGCGACGGCGGCGTGTTGCGCGAATGGGCTGTCAATGGCTATGGCGTGATCCTGAAGAACCGCTGGGATATCTATCACGAGCTGATGTCGGGCAGGCTGGAAACGGCCCTCGATGCGTATATCGGCGAGCGCGTCGATCTGTTCGCTGTCTATGCGGGAGCCGTGCCGAGCCGGCGGGCCGGCACGCTGATCGACTTCATTGCGCGCGAACTGGCCGTTGACGATACGCTCGAACTGCATCCTCTCGACAGCCTTCGTCCACTCTAGCGCCCGCATCCGATTGTTTAGACCTTAAGCCCGCGTGTGCCGCGACGCCGGGTTGCGCGTGTTTGCAAAAGCGGGTAGCCTAACTCCGATTGTTTTTGTCGGAGTGGATATGTCTCACATCAGCGCAGGTGTCGAATATGGGTTGCACTGCCTGCTTTTCCTGACGGAAGCGGCGCCCGGCGGGGTGTCCGAGGCCAGCGTGCGTGACCTTGCAGAACTGCAAGGCGTACCTGCCGACTACGTGGCGAAACTGTTTACCAAGCTGCACAAGGCCGGACTGGTCATTGCCACAGAAGGCGCGAAGGGCGGCTTTGCGCTTGCGCGCCCGGCAAACCAGATTTCGGTGCTGGACGTGGTCACGGCGATCGACGGCGACAAATCGCTGTTCGAGTGCCGTGAGGTTCGCTCGCGCTGCGCAGTATTTGGCGAGACAGCGCCGACCTGGGCGACGAGCGGCGTGTGCTCGATCCACGCGGTGATGCAGAACGCCGAGAAGCGCATGCGCGAGGCGCTGGCGTCGCAGTCGCTGGAAGACCTCGCGGTCCGCACATCGGCGAAAGCGCCGCGCACCTATGGGCCGCAGGTGGTCAAGTGGCTGGATGGCCGTACGACCGGCCGGCGGCGCGAGCGCGGCGCTACGCGCGGTGGTTCGACTCCCGGCACGCGCTCCTGATCGCTACGGGTCAATACCCCGCCTGAATAAGGAAGGCCGCAGTGTTCAACGCTGCGGCCTTTTTCATTTGTAGCTTTGTACTGACGATTACACCGTCTCGGCCTGCTCACTGCCGGCGCGTGCCCGTTCCCAGGCGGCCCACTCTGCGGCCACACCCGCCAGTTCTGCCTGAGCGCGCTTGAGCGCTTCTGCGCGGGCGGCCTGATCCGAGAACTGCAGCGGCTGCGCGTCGACGAATTCCGGCGTGTCCGCGCCGATGAAAGCAAATGCGGCCTTGAGCGCCGGCGTCAGCGCATCCATCGACGAAAACACGTTGCCGGGGCGCAAATCTGCGCCGCGCGTGGTGATGAACAACACCTTTTGCCGGCTCAGCTGACCGACAATGTTGCCCTCGGCATCCATCTTGTAGGTGATGCCCGGGCGGGTCACGCTGTCGATGAACGCCTTGAAGACCGAAGGCATCGACCAGTTGTACATGGGCATCGCGAAGACGAGGGCATCCGCTTCCAGCAGCCGCTTGCACAGCGCGTCAGAGGGCGCGAGCGTGGCGCGCATGGCGTCGGTGCGCTCGTGCTCCGCGTGATAGGTCGCGATGGCGAAGGCCTCGGTGACGTGCGGCGGTGTATCGACGGTGACATCGAGATAGTCGATTTCGACATCCACGCCTTCGGCGCGCAGGTTTTCGATGAACTGGCGCGACAGCGCGCGGGAGTTGGACCGTTCGCGCTTGGCGCTCGAATCGACGTGGAAAATTTTCATCTGGCTCTCCAGTAACTGCGATCAAAGTTGTCGTAGCTGTGAGGATAGTGAGTTTGCCGGCTGCGCGCAACTGAGGGGACGTATATGCATGTGCGTCAAAGCGCCGCGCGAACGGGCTGCGAGCCTTGTGCAGCAAGGCGCGGCGCGGCGGTCGACGAAGACGGCCGGGCAAATATGAAAAAAATGGGATTCAGTGTTTCGTGAGCGGGCCCGCGGTTGCGCCCCTGGTCGGCAAGGTCGCGACACCGGTATCACCTTCGTGTCATCGCACTGACGCGTGGCCCCTCGGCCGTCGATAACAAGTCATGCGTATGACAACGACGTACAAAACGATGTCGTAGCGTATGCGCGTAGAAGTTCTGAACCGGCACCCGCAACGAATGTTGCTGCGCGAAAAGGTCGCGCAGGTTATGCGTGCGCGCCGCCAATAGATGGGAGCGCCGGAGCCTTGCGACCCGTGGCGCTTCAGGTTTGTTCAGGTTTTAGTGCGCGCACGAAAAACCGTGCGCATGCGAAATCAATCCAGCATGATTCCGTTCGGGCCAGGCGGAACGGCGGATGCGAGAATCATCCGGTCGCGATTGGCAGGAAAATAACTTTCGCAAGCACGCGGACGGAATACCGGGTCACCGCGCCGGATCGGCATGCCTGTTAGCACACAGAACGAGTCCATGCGCGCAAGGCCGATTCGCCATACCTGATCCGCGTAATGGCCTGAGCGCGGATCGCTCCAGCACACGCTGAGCGTCTTCGACGACAGCTGCTCGAGAATGGAAATATGCGCGGGCGGCGGCTCCACCTCGACGGGTTCGAGTGCTTCGGGCGGAGGCCGCTTGGTCATGCGGAATTTTTTCTTGGGACCGTATTGTGCTTTCTTGATCGAATCAACTGGCGTGGGCATCAGGACGCCTACCAATGCGCGCCTGACGATATCTTCTTCAACCGGACGAGTCATCATTCACCTCCGTCACAGAGTTTGGCGGGCGGCACGCTCTGACGCGGCCGAGGTGCTGCTGCTGACGTCAACAGTGTTGTGCGGTGTGGCTCGCAAGGCAGATCAGCGATATGCCTGCATGGCGCGCAGCGATGCGCGGAGTCGATTCCCGTCATTAACGCGCCGTGTCTCTATATTGGACGTTCAGACGGCCATACAGCAAGTTAAGCGTTGTTAACCGGAAAGTGCAACGTAATAGTTTCCGCTTCAGGTGCTTGATTTTCTTAAAGCCATGGCAAGCCCAATTCTGTATTGGGTTCGCGCTTGCCAAGGCTTTGCCTTCAGCTTAAACATGTACTGCGATTACTTCTTGTCCCATGTGACGAGATCTTTATCGTTGTCGTCTGCGACAAAGATGGCAAGCAGCTTCGCAGGTTTGGTCTTGCTTGCGTTCTCACTGACCATGTGATGCACACCTGGTGTTTCTGTCCAGCTTTCGCCCGCGTGATAGACGCGCTCTTCGCCATCATCGACCTTGCTGCGGATCTCGCCCTGAAGTACATAGCCCACGACGAACGCCTGGCCATGGCGATGCGACGGCGATACGCCACCCGGTTTGTAGTCGACGACGATCGCCGTCATGGTCTTGCCCGGCACGTTGGCAATTGCCGTCTGGAAGGCCGGGCTGATGTGCTCGCGCGGCCCATCGACGCCATGCGCATGCGCCGCGTGCGGTGCCGTCATCGCGATGCAGACTGCGGCCGTGGATGCAAGAACGGTATGAACAAAATTCACTTTAACTCTCCGATAAATAAGCGGTATGCCATGACGCCGCGCAGCAAGCGGCGGGTTCTGCTTCGTTCGAATAGTCCGAACGACATCTGAATGGCTTCCTTAACTGCGACTAAGTAAGTCGTAGTTCGAAGAGTAGCTGCTTTTTGGATATCGTGCAACGGAACGCGCAATTGCGTGCCGGCAATTTCCATTTTCAAAGAATGGATTCTTGCTATCTTTGTCACGGATGTCTAGAATCCGCGAAATTGACAAGCGTGTCAAAGATGGCGGGAAACTGTCCCGTCCCTGACAAACAGCCGCGCGGCGCGCGGCTTCTAGCGGAATCCGTTCTCATGTCCACCGACGCATCACTTTCGACACCATCCGCCGGCGGCCAGGCCGCCGTGTGGCGACATATCTTTGCGGGTTTCAGCGCGAGCCTCGTCGGCATTGGCCTCGCGCGCTTCGCGTACACGCCGCTGCTGCCGCCCCTCATTCAGGCGCACTGGTTTGCCGCGTCGGATGTGGTGTATCTGGGCGCGGCGAACCTTGCGGGCTATCTGCTCGGCGCGCTGCTCGGCCGTCCGCTTGCGCATCGTTTGACGAACACGCACACGCTGCGGGCGATGATGGTGCTGGTGACCGCCGCGTTCCTTGCATGTGCGTTTCCCGTATCGGTCGCGTGGTTCTTCGTCTGGCGTCTGCTGTCGGGTGTGGCGGGGGGAACGATCATGGTGCTGGTCGCGGCGACCGTGCTGCCGCACGTGCCTGCGGATCGCAAGGGGCTCGCCAGCGGCGCGATCTTTCTTGGCCTCGGCGTCGGCATCGCGGCATCGGGGACGATCGTTCCGCTGCTGCTCAATCTGGGTTTGCGCAATACGTGGATCGGCATTGCGATCCTGTCTGCCGCCCTGACGCTGGCGACGTGGTACGGATGGCCGCGCGCGACCAGATCGCACGCGGCGCATACATCAGCGGCCGCGATGGCACGCAATCCTTCGGTCGTCCGCGTGCTTTACGCCGAATACGCATTGATGGCGATCGGCCTCGTTCCCACGATGGTTTTCCTCGTCGATTTCATTGCGCGTGGCCTTGGCGCGGGCGCGCATGTCGGCGCGTCATATTGGATTCTGTATGGTGTCGGCGCTATTTCCGGTGCGCCGTTATATGGCTTCGTGGCCGACCGCTTCGGTGGACGCCTCGCAATCCGTGTGCTGTCGCTGCTGCAGATTGTCGTGGTCGCAGCCTTCGTCATGTCCAGCAATCCGATCGTGATTGGCGTGCTGACGCTCGCAATCGGCAGCTTCCCGCCAGGCATCGTGCCGATGATGCTCGCGCGCATACACGAAGTCGTGCCGCACGATCACGTCAGGCAGCACAAGATCTGGAGCCGCGCCACAACGACGTTTGCTGCATCGCAAGCCATTGCGGGTTATACGTATTCGGCGCTGTTCAATACGAGCGGCGGCAATCATAGATTGCTATTTGCAATCGGTGCAGTCGCGCTGGTGTTTGTCGTCATCGTCGATTATGTCGCGCCGCTATTCGCACGTGAGCGCGCATAAAAGCAGAGCTGAATATGGCGTGAAAATGGCAGCGCAATGACCGCTCTGCCATTCAATGAAAAGCGCACTCGATCAGATCGTTTAATGAGGATAGAAGGCCCTTGCGTTAACAAGGATTAACTACCGCTAGCGCTTTCGGCGACTGACAATTCCCACATTCAGTTCAGCAGTGACGTGCGTGCATCGACGCGGGAGGTTTCGAACGTGAAGGCAGGCGTGGACCGGTCGTTCCGGAACGCACTGGACGGCGTCGAATCACTTCGTCCCGAAGACGCGCCGTCGCCGTCGTTGCAACGCGGCAGCCTGCGTCTCGAGCTCATGCCGCGTCTGCTCATTCTCGGTGTCTGCGGCTGGTCGTTGATCGAAACGCCCGCGGAGTTCGATCCTTCTGCCGGCGACCTCGGTGTCGCGGCGCTCGCCGTGGCGAAAATCGCGTGGACGGTGATCGGCGTGGCGGCCGCACGCGGTATCAGGCGTGCGCAATGGATCTTTTCGTTCCTGTGCGGACTGAGCCTCGTTGCGATCGTGCCCGCCTTGCCCGTCGAGCTGAATGAGTCGGGGTGGATCTTCACGCAATCGCTCGTTGAATGCGTGCTCAAGGCAGGCGCGCTGCTCGCATTGGCTACAGCTAGACGGACAGCGGCTTCCTGAACAGATCTCTTGCGATCGAACAGAAGAGGTCGGTTGTCGGGCTCTGATCCTGCAAGCGACGGCTCATGATGATGGGCGACGACACGCTCGCTTCTTCTATCGACCGATACGTCACGCCGCGCGCCCGCAATCCCCGCACGCTCTCCGGTACCAGACACACGCCCACTTGCGCGGCGACGAGTCCCAGTGCCGTTTGCAGTTCTCTCACTTCGTGTATTGCAGCCGGTTCGACGGCATGATCGCGAAACGCCGACAATTGCTGATCTGCGTAGCTTGGGCGCGGTGTCGACGGATAGATGATCAGCGTTTCTTTCGACAATGCGTCGAGCGTCAAGTGCTTGACGTCCGCAAGCGCGTGGCCGGCAGGCAACGCGGCAATTAGCGGTTCTTCGACGAGTACCTCGCGCGCCAGTTGCGATTCGTCGAAGCGTATGCGCCCAAAGCCGACGTCGATGCGCCCGCCCTTGAGCGCGCTCAGTTGCTCGATCGTGAACATCTCGATCAGCGAAATCTGGATCAGAGGCGCCGCTTCCCTGAACGCACGGATGACATCGGGCAGCGGGCCATACAGCGTGGACGGCACGAAACCAATCACGATCCGCTCCGCCAGTTGCGCGAGCCGCCGCGTGAGCGGCAACAGTTCATCGCTTTCTTCGAGCAGACGCTTGGCTTGTGCGTAGAACACGCGCCCGGCTTCCGTCAGCTTGAGCGGACGGGCGGCGCGTTCGAACAGCGCCAGCCCGACGCTGTCTTCGATCTGCTGGATCTGCCGTGAGAGCGGCGGCTGCGTCATGTTCAGCCGCTCGGCAGCCCGGGTGAAGTTCCTTTCTTCGGCGACCGCCACGAAATAACGAAGTTGACGCAGTTCCATCTATGCCCCGAAGGTATGGAAATAGACTCAATCGGTCTTGGACGGATTCCGGCCGCGCCCCTAGTATGGGCACATCAGCAGGAGAGCCGTATGATACCAAGCGCCGTTCAGATACAAGCTGTAGAGACCATTCTCGTCGATGTTCCGACGATTCGCCCGCACCGTCTTTCGGTCGCCACGATGAACTGCCAGACGCTCGTGCTGGTTCGGATTCAATGCGCTGATGGTATAGCGGGTTGGGGGGAAGCCACCACGATCGGTGGCCTCGCATATGGCGAGGAAAGCCCGGAAAGCATCAAGACCAATATCGACACCTATTTCGCGCCGATGCTCAAGGGCATGGACGCAACCCGTCCCGGTCAGGCAATGGCGAAGCTGCGCGAATGCTTCCAGGGCAACCGCTTTGCGAAGTGCGCGGTGGAAACCGCGCTGTTCGACGCGCAGGCACAGCGCTTCGGCGTGCCGCTGTCGGAGCTGTTCGGCGGCCGCGTGACGGATTCCGTCGAAGTTGCGTGGACGCTGGCGAGCGGCGACACCGGCCGCGATATCGACGAAGCGCATGTGATGCTGGAGAAGAAGCGTCACCGCGTGTTCAAGCTGAAAATTGGCACGCGTGCGCCGGCCGACGATGTCGCGCACGTCGCGGCCATCAAGGCGGCCGTGGGCGAACGCGCCGAAGTGCGCGTCGACGTGAACCAGGCGTGGAGCCAGGCAGAAGCGATCTGGGCGAGCGAACGTCTCGCGGACGCAGGCTGTAATCTGATCGAGCAGCCCATCGCCGCCGACGACCGTCGTGGCCTGAAGCGCCTCACGCACCAATCGAAAGTACCCATCATGGCTGACGAAGCGCTGCACGGTCCCGTCGATGCATTCGACGTCGCTAGCGCCCACGCAGCCGATGTATTCGCGGTGAAGATCGCGCAGTCGGGCGGTTTGACGGGCGCGGCGAGCGTGGCTTCGATTGCGCTTGCAGCGGGCGTCGACCTGTATGGCGGCACGATGCTCGAAGGCGCGGTCGGCACTATCGCTTCCGCACAACTGTTCAGCACGTTCCGCGAACTGAAGTGGGGCACCGAGCTGTTCGGTCCGCTGCTTCTGACGGAAGAAATTCTCACCGAGCCGCTGCGCTACGAGAACTTCTCGTTGCACTTGCCGCAGGGCCCGGGACTCGGTATTCAACTCGACCTCGACAAGATCGGGAGACTGCGCCGCGATTCGAAGTACGGCGCGAGTGTGGTCAAAGGTTAGCTATGGCGGTGCTGAATCCGCAGCGCCCTAAGCACATTTGGCATCGTCATCAGTGATTGGACTAAAAGGAGACATCCCCATGGACATCAAAACCATCGACGCCCTGTTGAACAAGATCAACGCAAGCGCCACGCACGAAGGTAACGCCCGCACGAAGCAGGTGGTCAATCGCATCATCCGCGATCTGTTCATCACGATCGACGAACTCGACGTGAGCCCGAACGAATTCTGGTCCGCGCTCAACTATCTCGGCGAAGCGGGCCAAAGCGGCGAGCTGGGTCTGCTCGCTGCCGGTCTGGGCTTCGAGCATTTCCTCGATGTGCGTCTCGACGAAGCAGAAGCGAAGGCTGGCCTGCAAGGCGGCACGCCGCGCACGATCGAAGGTCCGCTGTATGTGGCAGGTGCGCCGGAAACGACGGGCCATGCACGCCTCGACAACGGCAACGAACCGGGCGAAACGCTGGTGATGCGCGGCCGTGTACTCGACGACGCTGGCAAGCCGGTGAGCGGCGCGCTGGTCGAAGTGTGGCACGCGAACCATCTGGGCAATTACTCGCACTTCGACAAATCGCAAGCCGCATTCAACCTGCGCCGCTCGATTCGCACTGACGCAGACGGTGTCTACAGCTTCCGCAGCGTGGTGCCGATCGGTTATAGCGTGCCGCCGGAAGGCAAGACGCAGCAACTGCTCGATCTGCTTGGACGTCACGGTCATCGCCCGGCGCATATTCACTTCTTCGTGTCGGCGCCCGGCTTCCGCAAGCTGACGACGCAGATCAATATCGAAGGCGATCCGTATCTGTGGGATGACTTCGCTTTCGCGACGCGTGAAGGTCTCGTGCCTGCCGTGAAGAAAGAAGAAGGCGCAACGGGCAAGCCTTATGGCATCGACGGCCAGTTCGCGTTGATCGATTTCGACTTCAGCCTCGTCAAGGAAAGCAACAAGGTGCCGACGAGCGAAGTGGAACGCGTGCGCGCCTGAGATCGGCGGGATCGCTTGAAAGTATGAATCGCGGCCGCCGTTCGAGGTGGCCGCATTGTTTGAAGGCGTGGCCCGAAGTAACAGTCGCGCCATTGCAATTGCATTGAATCTAAAGGGAGTGCACGAATGCTATTTCACGTGAAGATGGTCGTTAAGCTGCCGCCCGATATGCCCGTCGAGCGCGCCAACGAATTGAAGGCCACGGAAAAGGCCCTGGCGCAGCGTCTGCAAAAGGAAGGCATCTGGCGACACCTGTGGCGCATTGCAGGACTCTACGCCAATTACAGCGTGTTCGACGTGGAAAGCCCGGCGCAACTGAATGAGATCCTCATGCAATTGCCGCTTTATCCGTATATGGAAGTGACGGTGGATGCAATGTGCCGTCATCCGTCGTCGATTCATGACGACGATCGCTAAAGGTCTTGCGCAAATAAAAAAGGAAGAGGCGCGGAGTACGTCTCTTCCAAAGCACTACCAGGGTAGCCTCAACAGGCAACAACTATAACAACAAGAAGCTCTGAATCAATCCAGCTCAATCGAGTGATGAAGCCGGGCCGAAGAACTCGAAACGGCTCTGCTTTTCAGGTACGCCAATCGCCTTCAGGTGCCGCTTCACCGCCTTCATGAACGACTTGGGTCCGAGGAAATACACATCGACGTCGCGATTCGCGGGCAGCCATTCGATCAGGCGCGCTTCGTCGATATACCCTTGCGCGTGGTGCGCGTCGTCTTGCTGACGCGGCTTCTCATACACATAGAAACGCTTGAGTTGCGGATGGCGCGCAGCCAGTTCGTCGATGTGATCGCGGAACGCATGCACGCCGCCGTGACGCGCGGCGTGAATGAAGTGAATCGGACGCGACGTTTGCAGCGCGGCGTTCAGCATCGCCAGCGTCGGCGTGATGCCAACCCCGCCGCTGATCAGCACGAGCGGCTTGTCGCTCTGTTCCAGCGTGAAATCGCCCGAGGGCGTGAGCAATTGCAGCGTCGCGCCTTCGTGCACCGAGTCGTGCAGATAGTTCGACGCCTTGCCGTTCGGCTCGCGCTTCACGCTGATCCGATATTCGCGGCCGTTTGCCGCAGCCGACAATGAATAGTTGCGGCGAATCTCTTCACCATCAACAGTCAACTTCAGGCCGATGTACTGGCCCGGATGGAATTCGAGCAGATCGCCGCCGTCCGCGGGACGCAGATAGAACGACGTGATCTCGTCGCTCTCCTTGACCTTGCGCGCCACGACGAACGGACGCGTGCCGCGCCAGCCGCCCGTGGCCGTTTCCTTCTCGACATACACGTTCTCTTCGAGGCCGATCAGCAGGTCGGCGAGTTGCTGATATGCAGCGCCCCACGCTTCGATCACGGCATCCGTGGCGATTTCCGGTCCGAGTACTTCGCGGATCGCGCGCAGCAGACATGTGCCGACGATCGGATAATGCTCGGGCAGGATGTTCAGCGCGACGTGCTTGTTGACGATCTGCGAAACCAGTCCGCCGAGTTGTTCGAGTTGTTCGATATGACGCGCGTACATCAGCACCGCATTCGCGAGCGCACGAGGCTGATCGCCCGATTGCTGGTGCGCCTGATTGAACAGCGGGCGCACGCTCGGGTACTCCGCCAGCATGGTCTTGTAGAAGTGCGTCGTGAGCGCTTCGCCACCGCTTTCGAGCAGCGGTACGGTTGCCTTGACGATTGCGCGATGTTCGGCTGACAGCATGAGTGAATTCCTCGCAGTGTGGAGTGAGTGGAGTCCCGCGCAAGCGCGGCGGGTTTTCAGATTCTTCTAATGCATCTATCGGGCCAGCTTGGAATCGTCTTAAAATCAGTCGCTTAGAAACATCGGCCGTGAATATGACAAGGGTTAAATCGACTCCATCGGGGGTCAAACTGACTGCACCGGAGGTGCTCGACGCGTTGATTCCGCTCGTCGAGGATCTGTCACGCGATCTGCCCGAGCGCGAGCGCTATCGCCGTCTGCTGACGACGTTGCGCACGCTCTTTCCAGGCGACGCCGCGGCGCTGCTGCGTCTGGATGAAGACACGCTCGTGCCGCTCGCCATCGACGGACTCGCGGGCGACACGCTCGGCCGCCGCTTTCGCGTGAGCGACCATCCGCGTTTCGAAGCGCTGCTGTCGAGCGAAGAGCCGACGCGCTTTCCGGCCGATTCCGATTTGCCCGATCCCTACGACGGTCTCGTGCAGGGCGTCAGCGGCCATCTCGAAGTGCACGACTGCCTGGGCTGTCCGCTGCTGATCGGCGGCAGGCCGTGGGGCTTGCTGACGCTCGATTCGCTCGATCCGGCGCGTTTCGACAGCATCGACATGAACACGCTGCAGGCCTTTCTGAGCCTCGCGGCCGCGACGGTGAGCGTGGCGGAGCGCATCGATACGCTGGAGCGCAACACCGAAGAGGAGCGCCAGCGCGCGGAGGCGTACCGGCAGGCGAGCGGGCAGAGCAGCCGCGAACTGATCGGCAGCAGCGCGGCGCACCAGCAACTGGTCAACGAAATCCGCGTGGTTGCGAATAGCGATCTGACCGTGCTCGTCACGGGCGAAACGGGCGTCGGCAAGGAACTCGTGGCGAACGCGATTCACACCGGCTCGCCGCGCGCGAGCAAGCCGATGATCAGCCTGAACTGCGCGGCGTTGCCCGACACGCTGGTGGAAAGCGAACTGTTCGGCCATGTGCGGGGCGCGTTCTCGGGCGCGTCGTCGGACCGGCGCGGCAAGTTCGAACTCGCCGATGGCGGCACGCTGTTTCTCGACGAAGTCGGCGAGTTGCCGCTCGGCGTGCAGGCCAAGCTGTTGCGCGTGCTGCAGAACGGGCAATTGCAGCGCATCGGTTCGGATAGCGAGCACAAGGTCGACGTGCGGCTCATCGCCGCGACCAACCGCGATCTCGCGGAGGAAGTGCGCGCCGGCCGCTTTCGCGCGGACCTGTATCACCGGCTGAGCGTCTATCCGCTGCGTGTGCCGCCGCTGCGCGAGCGCGGGCGCGACGTACTGCTGCTGGCAGGCTTTTTCCTCGAAGAGAACCGCGCGCGGCTCGGTCTGCTCAGCATCCGCCTCGGGCAGGATGCGCAAGCCGCGCTGCTGTCGTACAACTGGCCGGGCAACGTGCGTGAACTGGAGCATATGATCGGCCGCAGCGCGTTCAAGGCACTGTCGCGCCATCGCGAGCGGCCGCGCATTCTGACGCTGACGGCGGCGGATCTGGGCATGTCGGCGAACAACGGCGGCGAGTTGCCACTGGGTGCTTCCGGCGCAGCTTCGGCGGGTACAGACGAAGCCGCCGTCGCCGATTTCCGCAGTGCCGTCACCGCTTACGAGCGCACACTCGTCAGCGACGCGCTGGAACGCAACGACCACAACTGGGCCGCTGTGGCGCGCGCGCTCGGCATGGACCGCGCGAACCTGAACCGGCTAGCGAAGCGCCTTGGCCTGAAATAGCGCACGGTTGGCCGCGTGGCAGAGAACTGATTTGGTAGTATCTGATTTGTCAGTCAGATTGCCGTTTCGTCAGGAGGCTCCGCGTGCGTCACTACACCAAAGACAATTTCAAACTCACCGAGAGCGTCGGCTTTCAGCTCGTGAAGGCGCGTAACCTCATCACGAACGAGATGGACGCGGCGCTGAAAGATCTCGACATCTCCAGCCAGCAGATGGGCATTATGTTGATGCTCCGGCAAAAGCTGGCGTCGACGCCGTTCGAACTGTCGAAGATGCTTGGCATCGACACGGGCCTGATGACGCGCATGCTCGACAAGCTTGAAACGAAAGGGCTGGTGGTGCGCTCGCGCGACGAAGAAGACCGCCGCGTCGTCAACCTCGCGCTGACCAAACCGGGCGCTGCGGTGGCCGACCAGATTCCCGACATCGCCCCCGACGTGCTCAATGCACGCCTGAAAGACTTCACGAAAACCGAACTCAACGAACTGCGCCGTCTGCTGCGCAAGTTTCTGAGCGACTGAGCACCGCTCGCGCTTCGCCATCCTTCCCGCCGCGCCCGCGCGGCGCGCGTCCGCCGGATTATCCGTCTGAAAGATAAGCATTGCTGCGACTACTGAAACAATGAGTTGCCCTCCGATACCGTTGACTGTATCTGACATGTCAATTATTGTTCTTGCAAATAGCGAGGAGTCAGAGATGTCGCACTATTCGAAGGAAGATTTTCATTTGACCGACAACATCGGTTTCGCGATCAGCAAGGCGCGCAATCTGTTGACGGTGCAGATGGATGCAGCCGTGAAGGGCCTGAACGTGCGGGCGCACCACGTCGGCATTTTCATGTCGCTATTGCGCGGCACGGAAACCACGCCAGTCATGCTGTCGCGCCATCTGGGCGTCGACACGGGGCTGATGACGCGCACGCTCGACAAGCTCGAAACGCTCGGCATGCTGACGCGCACGCGCAGCCAGGATGACCGCCGCGTCGTGAATCTCGAGCTGACCGGCGCGGGCCGCGAGGTTGCGCTGCGTATCGCGGAGATCGCGCCCGATGTGCTGAACGCCCGCCTGCAATGCTTCACCCGGGACGAATTCGACGAACTGCGCCGTCTGCTTGGCAAGTTCTTAAATGACTGAGCGCGATTGAACATTTTTTTACCCAATTATCTGATAGGTCAGACAATGAGCAATCAAATAAATGTCAGACGACACGCTTCGCGGGCGCTAAAAGTGGGCGTCACGGCGATGTTTGCTGCGGTACTGTCGGCATGCGTGAACTATGCCGGCATCCACAGCGACGCAAAGACGGCCGAGCCGCAGCAGTATGCAACGCAGCAGAGCATTCCCGCTGAACAGGGGCATTGGCCTGCCGCGAACTGGGCCGACCAGTTCGGCGACGCGCAACTGAAGGCGCTGATCGACGAAGCGCTGAAGAGCAGCCCGACGCTCGAGCAGGCGCGTGCTCGCGTGGCGGCGGCCTCGGCGTATAGCGAAACCGCGAAGGCGAGCACGATGCCGCGCGTCGATGCAAGCTACTCGCTCACACGCCAGCAATTTTCAGGCACCGCGCTCGTGCCGCCGCCGACCGGCGGCTCGTGGCAGACGGAGAACAAGGGGCTGCTGAGCGCTTCGTACGATCTCGACCTGTGGGGCAAGAACCGCGAAGCACTGAAGGCGGCGATCTCGCAGTTGCAGGCGAGCCAGGCGGACGCGGAAGTCGTGAAGCTGACACTGACGACCTCGATTGCCCGTACGTATAACCAGCTTGCGCGTCTCTATGCGCTGCGCGATATCGCGCAGCAGGAGATCGCGCAGCGCGAGCAGATCGACCGCATTACGGCGGGGCGTATTGCGACGGGGCTCGACACCGAAGTGGAGCGTAAGACCGCGCAGGCGAATCTCGCGACGAGCCGTGCCGCGCTGAAGTCGCTGGACGGACAGATTCTCACGACGCGATACCAGATCGCCGCGCTGATCGGCGCGGGTCCGGACCGTGGCTTGCAGCTTGCGCGCCCGACGCTCGGCATCGGCGACGACGTGAAACTGCCCGACAACCTGCCCGCCGATCTCGTGAGCCGCCGCCCGGACATCGTGGCCGCGCGCTGGCGCGTCGATGCGCAGACGCACGACGTGAAGGAAGCCAAGGCTGAGTTCTATCCCGACATCAACCTGAGCGCCGCGCTCGGTCTCGACGCGTTCGGTTTCGGCCGCTTTCTGACGGCAGCGAGCCGTACGGCGTCGGTCGGCCCCGCGATCCATCTGCCGATCTTCGACGCGGGCGAACTGCGCGCGCAGCTGAAGGGCCGTTACGCGGATTTCGACTATGCGGTTGCGACCTATAACCAGACGCTCGTGACTGCATTGAGCGAAGTCGCCACGCAACTCGCCGGCGTGCGCTCGACGGACGGACAGCTTGTCGATGCGCAGACCGCGCAGACCGCCGCGCGTCAGGCCGACCAGCTCGCGCTCGTGCAATACAAGGCGGGGCTTACGAACCAGCTGACCGTATTGAACGCCGATGTGAACGCGCTCTCCGCCGATCAGGCCGTCGCGAATCTGCGCATGGATCGCCGCGACCAGCAGATCGCGCTTGCGTCCGCGCTGGGCGGCGGTTTTGTCGATGCATCGAATGAAGATCAGAACGCGCGCGTCGCGTCTGCCACCGAAACGTCTTCCGCCGCCGCGCATTGAGCGGCCACCGATCGAACTGCCAGGAGAATAGATAATGAGCGAAGTCGAAACCACCGATCGCGAAACGACGCAAACGCCGGGCGCGAAGCAGGACTCGGCAACGAAGCCTGCGGCCGCTGCTTCAGGCGAGCCGAACACGCGCAAGCGCAAGCTGATGCTCGCGCTGCTGGGCGTGGCCGTGGTTGTGTCGTCGGCGGCGTATGGCGCGTACTACATGACCTACGCGCGCTACCACGAGTCCACCGACGACGCGTACGTCAGCGGCAATCTCGTGCAACTGACGCCGCAAGTGACGGGCACGGTGATCGCCGTGAACGCGGACGATACGCAGATCGTGAAGGCAGGCGACCCGGTCGTCACGCTCGACAATGCCGATGCGAAGATCGCGCTGGGCAACGCCGAAGCGACGCTCGGCCAGACCGTGCGCCAGGTGAGCGGCCTATACGTGAACAACGATTTCTACGCAGCGAATGTCGCGCAGAAGCAATCCGACCTGGCGCGTGCACAGGACGATTTGCGTCGTCGTCAGGCGGTCGCCAGCACGGGCGCTGTGTCGATGGAAGACATCGCGCATGCACGCGACGCCGTGACGGCCGCGCAGGCCGCGCTCGACGCCGCGCGCCAGCAGGCCGAAGCGAACCGCGCGTTGACCGATCGCACCACGGTCGCCGAACACCCGAACGTGCAGGCCGCCGCCTCGAAGGTGCGCGACGCGTACCTCGCGTATGCGCGCAACACGCTGCCCGCGCCCGTCACCGGTTACGTGGCGAAGCGCTCGGTGCAGGTCGGCCAGCGCGTATCGCCGGGTACGCCGTTGATGGCCGTGGTGCCGCTCGACGGCGTGTGGGTCGATGCGAACTACAAGGAAAGCCAGTTGCGCAACATGCGCATCGGTCAGCCCGTTACGCTGACGGCCGACGTGTACGGCAGCAAGGTGGAGTATCACGGCCGCGTGGTGGGCTTTTCGGCGGGCACGGGCAGCGCGTTCGCGACGCTGCCCGCGCAGAACGCAACGGGCAACTGGATCAAGGTCGTGCAGCGTCTGCCCGCGCGTATCCAGCTCGATCAGAAGGAACTCGAAGCGCACCCGCTGCGTATCGGTCTTTCGATGGATGTCGACGTCGACACGCGCGACAACACGGGGCCGCAACTCGGCGCCGCGATGAACACGACTTATCGCACGGATGTATTCGCGCAATACGGCGCGCAGGCCGATGCCGAGATCGACCGGATCATCGCGCAGAACATGGTGCCGACGCGCGCGGCGTCGCATGACACGGCGCGGGCGCCGCTCGCGAAGCGCGACGCCTCCGATAAGGCCGTTACCGCGCCGCACGCCGGCTAAGCCGAAGCAGAGGACGCGCACACCAACGCGTCCTCGTCTATGCAATTACCTGACAGGTCAGATAAAGAAAGCGCCATGAATCCCTCGACGCAAACTGCACCGGCCCCGTTCACCGGCGGCAAGCTGGTCCTCGCGACACTCGCCGTCGCGCTCGCGACGTTCATGAACGTGCTGGATTCGTCCATCGCGAACGTTGCGATTCCAACCATCTCCGGCAACCTCGGCGTCTCCGTCGACGAAGGCACGTGGGTGATCACGCTGTTTTCCGCGGCCAATGCCATCGCCATTCCGCTGACGGGCTGGCTTACGCAACGCGTCGGCCAGATCAAGCTGTTCGTGGTCTCGATCCTGCTGTTCGTGTTTTCGTCGTGGTTGTGCGGCATCGCGCCGAATCTGACTGTGCTGCTCGCTGCGCGCATCTTGCAGGGGCTGGTGGCGGGACCGTTGACGCCGCTTTCGCAGGCCATTCTGCTCGCTTCGTATCCGAAGGAGAAAAGCTCGACGGCACTGTCGCTGTGGGCGATGACGGCGACCGTTGGCCCGATTGCAGGTCCTGCGCTCGGCGGCTGGATCACCGACAGCTATAGCTGGTCGTGGATCTTCTACATCAACATTCCCGTTGGCATCTTTGCCGCTGGCGTGACGTGGATGCTCTATCGCGACCGCGAATCGCAGACGCGCAAGCTGCCCATCGACAAGATCGGCCTGTTGTCGCTGGTCGTCTGGGTTGCATCGCTGCAGATCATGCTCGACAAGGGCAAAGATCTGGACTGGTTCAGCTCGCCCGTGATCTGCGTGCTCGCGGTAGTCGCGGCGGTCAGCTTTATCTTCTTCCTGATCTGGGAGTTCACGGAGAAGAACCCGGTCGTCGATCTGCGGCTCTTTGCGGTGCAGAACTTCCGTGGCGGCACGATTGCGATTTCAGTCGCGTATGCAGTGTTCTTTGCGAACCTCGTGATCTTGCCGCAGTGGATTCAGGGCTATCTGGGCTATCGTTCGGTGGATGCAGGTCTTGTCACAGCGCCGCTCGGTATCTTCGCCGTGCTGCTCGCGCCCGTGATGGCGAAGATCATGCCGCGCTCCGATGCACGTGTGCTCGCCACACTCGCTTTTCTCGGCTACGCAGGCGTGTTCTTCATGCGCTCGCAATACACGACGGGCGTCGATCAATGGACGCTGATTCTGCCGACGCTGCTGCAAGGCATTCCGACCGCGCTGTTCTTCGTGCCGTTGACGGCGATCATCCTGTCGGGCCTGCCCGCTGAAAAAATTCCGGCTGCGGCGGGTCTGTCGAATTTTGCGCGGATCTTCGCGGGCGGCGTGGGGACGTCGCTGATCTCGACGGGCTGGAACAACCGGACGATCCTGCATCACGCGCAACTCGCGGAACAGTCGAGCGTGAACAACCCCGATTACGCGAACGCGCTCAATACGATTCACTCGGCGCTCGGCGGCAACATGGATCAGGCGGTTGCGTTCTTCGAGCGCTCGCTGAATGCGCAGGCTGCGATGCTCGGCCTGAACGATATCTTCTGGTTGTCGGCGGTGATCTTCATCGTGATCATTCCGCTGATCTGGCTGACGAAGCCACGCAAGGGCGGTGGTGGCGGCGCTGCGGCGGCAGGCGCGCACTGATCTGGCGTTACGTTGAAGGGAGAAGGCCCCGCTCGCATTGCGAACGGGGCCTTTCTCTTTGTGCGCTTTCAGCCGCGTTGCTGCTGCGCAATCGCTTTGCGGATCGGATCGGCGTGACCGGGTGCGACGTCCCGTGGTTTCGACATATCGTCGACGTTCTTCACTTCGATGATGCGGCTGGCTTTATTCACCCCGCCGGCAGGTGTCGTTGCAGGCAGTGCCAGTTCGGGCTTGCTGCAGATCTGGCTGCTCGTGGCGGCACGCAGTGCCACGGGTTGCACATCGGCCGAGTCCTGATCCGCGCCTGCTTCGATCTGCGCGTCGCTGCAACCCCACGATTCGAGCAGCGAGCGCGCCATGCCCGTCGCGCATTGCGTGCGGCTGCGCGTGATGCGCGAGGCGACCTTCACGAACGCGCGGTCGCTCAGCGTGACCAGTCGCTCATAGGCGCGGCCCGCGTTATCGATGTCCAACGCAACGGCGGTGCGATACGCGTCGCGTGCTTCATCGAGCGAAGTCGCAGAAACAAGGCCCGTTTTCATCGACGGCAGGCGCAGCGCGTCGCCGAGATTCACATACGCCTCCTGATAGCCGGGGCTTTTCTCGATCGCGATGCGCAATTCACGCACGGCGGCCGCGCGATAGTCGTGTGATTGCGGCCCGCCGCCCGCCAGCGTCGGCTTTTGCGCCAGCGCAAGCCAGGCGCGAGCCAGCGCGTTGTGAGCGGGCGCGTAGTCCTTGTGAAGTTCGACTGCGCGCCTGAGCACGTCGGCCGCCTGCTGGTAGCAACCCATGTCCGTCAGCGCGACCCCCCAGTTGTAATACGCCCAGGGGCGCGCGGGCTGCCATGAATACAGTTCTTCGCTCCTCTCGACGATCGCGCGGGCGTGACGGATCGAGCCTTCGTAGTCGCGCGCATAGGTGTCGAGCTTGGACAGCGCGAGCATCGCCCATGCGGCGTCCTCCTTCGACGCGCCCGATGCATCGCGGCCCGAACCCGCTGCGATCTGCGCGAAGCGCTCGCGCACGTCGTCGAACTGGCACGGCGCGTCGCCTTTCAGGCAGCGCTTCTGCTCCATCTGCGTCAGATACGACGCGTGCAGCAGCGGGCTCTGATGCTGAAGTATCGTCATCGCGGCCTGGCGCAGCGCAACGCGCATCGCCTGCGATTCGTTGGTCACGTTCGGCTTGCCACCCGTGTCGGGCGGCACGTCGTTGCCGAGCGCGACGGTGCGGCCATCCGGGTCGCGCAGCGTGAGCATCACCGCAAATGACGACGGCGAGCCGACCACGGTCCCATACACCGACGAATCGCGCTTGAGCAGCGTGCGCGCAAATTCGATCATCGGACGGATCGACAGTCCCGTTCCCGGCACGGTGAAGTCGGGCAGCTTGAATTCGGAGAGGACGTGCTCGGTGTCGTTGGCGGGCGTGACGGATTCGGCTTCCTTGCGCAGATCGCTGAGGGTATCGACTAGCAGGTGTTGCAAGGTCTGATCGGTATAGCCTTGGCGCCGGAAATCGTCGGAAACCTCGATCGGCTGGACGAGCGTCAACGGATCGAACCACGCGCCGCACAGCGCGATGATGCGCGGCCCGAGATAGAACGCGGCGACGAGGATCAGCGGCAGCACGATGCCGAGATACAGCACGTGACGGCACAGGAACCGGACCGCCGCCCAGAGCAGCGAGGCGAGCGGGGTGTCGAGGGGTTTCATGCGGGTCTCCTTGCGGGGCGCAGCGATTGGCGCACCTGTCACAAGGCATCGAACATGCCAATTTGTCTGAGGCTTGATGGCACAGGGTACTGCGGGAGAGGGGCCGGAAAAGTGTTGGTTCGCCAGCAACTGACATGCGGCAGGAAGTTGGGTGGCGCTGCTCACATGCGGCCGCGCGACCCTGATATGAAGAGAAACAGCCGGTTTCCACAGCGCGTCCGTTGACGATTCGTAGGGCTTTGAAAGCCCATCGAACGTTCGATAAGGCTAAACGTAATGTCAAATCTGGTATCGTGCAGCCCTGCTCGCGTGGCTGGAACCCGGTGCAAATGCCGTCGGGGTTTGTACCAGCCGGTACACCGGCGGCCCGGGCGCTGGCCGGAAAGCAAGCCGTCATGCGGCCCGTGGCTGCGCGGCGCGAGGCGATCTGGCAAGCGGCGCTGCTTCGGCGCATCGGAAATTTCGACTCGTTTTCAGGTCGAATTTCACTCACATCAGGATTTCTTAAGCGAAAACTGCAAAAAATCGCCTCCGGGTTGCTCCCGGTGTCAACCTTTTGGGCAAATTGCCGTTGTCCATTTGTAAAGAGTTGAAACAGGCGAGATCAGGACGGTTAAAACGTCCGGCGCGCTCCGAAATCCAACCTCATTCGATGCAGTAGCAACGAGACCATTGCTGCTGCATCAGGCAACACCCGGATTCATCCATGTCTGACCATCCCCGTCCGTTTTTCAGCCGCGCTGCCGCGCTGCTCAAGCGCGCATTTGCCGCGGCGAGCAGCCGGAGCGTGTTGTCGCCTGTGCTGTCGCTCGGCGTCTGCGTGCTGCTGCTGATCGTATTGCAGCATCTGTCGCAGGCTGTCGACTACCGCTCGGTGATCCGCCATCTGCGGCATCTGACGGCGGGCGAATGGTCGGCGGCGCTTGGCGCGACGATTCTCAGCTATATCGCACTCGTTGGTCGCGATGCTGTCGGCCTGCGCTACGTCGGCAAAGCGGTGCCGCGCGCGGCGCTGTGGATCGGCGCGACGGCGGGCTCGGCGCTCGGCAACGCGACCGGCTTCGGCGCGCTGACGGGCGGCGCGGTGCGCGCGCGCGTTTACGCCGTTGCCGAGGTAACGCCGGCACAGATTGGCCGCATGACGGTGTTTACCAGTGTGTCGCTGGCTTTGGCCCTCGTTCTGATGACGGCGCTCGGCATGCTGTGCGACGCGCGCACGCTCGCGCCGATGCTGCACAGCCCGACGGGCGCGCTCGCCTGGGGCGGCGCGGCGCTGCTGACCGTGCTCGGTCTGATGACGCTCGCTTGCGGCAAGACCACGCGCCAGATCCGCACGCGCTGGAACTGGCTGTCATTTGACATTCCCGCGCGTCGCGATTTCATCGAACAGGTGCTGCTGGCGGTGCTCGATGTCGTCGCCGCCGGCCTCGCGCTGTGGGCGCTGCTGCCGCACGCGCACGTGAGCTTCGTGTCGTTCATCACGATCTATGCGGCGGCGATGCTGCTCGGTTTGATCGGTCATACGCCTGGCGGCGTCGGCGTGTTCGAGGCGGCGATGGTGTTCGCACTGGGCGGCAGCGTGCAGACGCATTCGATGGTCGCCGCGCTGCTCGCCTACCGCGCGATCTATTTCGGCTTGCCGCTGATCGTGTCGGCGGGCCTGCTGGCAGGCTTCGAAGGCCGCGCGCTGAAGAAGCATCTGCCGCTGCATCATGCGGCCACCGTCTCGCAACTCGCGCCGCTGTTCCTGAGCCTCGTGACCTTCGTGGTCGGCGGCATGCTGGTGATTTCGAGCGCGACGCCCGCGTTCTGGCAGCGTATCGCGATCCTGCGCGATCTCGTGCCGCTGTGGGTGCTCGAAAGCTCTCAGATGCTGTGCAGCGTGGTCGGCGTCGCGCTGCTGTTCGTTGCGCGCGGGCTGTCGCGGCGTCTGGATGCCGCCTGGTGGCTCACGCTGGGTCTGGCGGTCGTCAGTCTTGCGCTGTCGCTGACCAAGGGTCTCGCGTTCGTCGAAGCCGGCGTGCTGACGACGCTGATCGTGCTGCTGATCGCGACACGCTCGCGCTTCAACCGCCGCTCGTCGCTGTTTTCGGAGCCTTTCACGGCGGGCTGGCTGGTTTCGGTGGCGATGGTGCTGATGCTCGCCGTGTGGGTGATGCTGTTCGCGTTCCGCGACGTGCCCTATACGCGCGACCTGTGGTGGCAATTCGCCTTCGACGAGCGCGCGCCGCGTGCGTTGCGCGCGACGCTCGCCGCCAGCCTGTTCGCCGCGACCTTCGCGTTCTGGCAATTGCTGCGTCCCGCAGCGGGTCGCTTCGAAAAGCCCGTGAAGCAGGATCTCGACGACGCCGCGCGCATCTTTCGCGCACAGGAACGCAGCGACGCGGGCCTCGCGCTGATGGGCGACAAGAGCTTCCTGTTCTCGGAGTCGCGTCAGGCATTCCTGATGTACGCGAAATACGGCCGCACGTGGGCCGCGCTGCACGACCCCGTTGGTCCGCGCGCGGAATGGGCGGAGCTGATCAGCAAGTTCGTTGCGCTCGCGCATGCTCACGGTGGCCGCGCGGCGTTCTATCAGGTGCGCGCCAACGCGTTGCCGCTGTATCTCGACGCGGGCCTCACGCTGATGAAGCTCGGCGAGGAAGCGCATGTCGTGCTCGACGAATTCGATCTGAAGGGCTCGCACCGCGCGCATCTGCGCTATGCGTTGAAGCGCGGCGAACGCGATGGCTTTGCCGTCGAGGTGATCGAGCCGGCGCGTGTGCCCGAATCGATTGGTACATTGCGCGCGATTTCCGATGGCTGGCTCGACAGCCGCGATGCGCGTGAGAAGAGCTTCTCGGTGGCCGCGTTCACGGAAGACTATCTTGCCGCGCAATCAGTGATGCTCGTGCGTCAGAACGGCGAGCCCGTCGCGTTTGTCACGTTCATGACGACCGACCTCAATACGGAAGCGACCGTCGGCGTGATGCGTCACGTGCCGCAGGCGTCGCCGTATGCGATGGAGTATCTGTTCACGCAACTCGCGCTGCATCTGAAGCACGCGGGTTTCCGTTCGCTGAGCCTCGGCATCGCGCCGTTCTCCGGTATGTCGCCGACGCCGCTCGCGTCGCGCTGGCACCGGCTCGCGAACATCGTGTGGCGCTTCGGCGGCCGCTTCTACAACTTCCGCGGACTGCGCGCTTTCAAGAGCAAATTCCAGCCTCAATGGGAGCCGCGCTATCTCGCTGCATCCGGTTCCGTCGGCGTGTTCTTCACGCTGGCCGACCTTTCGCTGCTGGCAGGGGGCCGGCGTTCATGATCATGCAAAAGTTTTACCGGCTCGCCGCAGTGGCGAGCGTTTCGTTGTGCTCGCTTGCAGGCATTGCGCCGTCGGCGCATGCGTATGAGACCGTATCCGGCGGCCGTTATGGCCAGGTCACTGTGACCAAGCCCACGGGCGATGTGCGCGGCTTCGTCGTGCTGTTCTCGAAAGAGAGCGGCTGGAATCCGGCAGATCAACAGGCCGCCGACGCGCTTGCAAAGAACGGCGCGATGGTGGTCGGCGTGGATACCGAGAAATACGCGGCGAATCTCGCTGCGAAGAAAGAAGCGTGTCATCAGCTGGTCGGCGACGCGGAAGCCGTGAGCCATCAACTCGAACGCCAGGTGAAGTCGGATCGCTACTTCATGCCTATCCTGGCAGGCTCGGGCCAAGGCGCCACGCTGTCGATGCAGGTGCTCAAGCAGGCGGCTGAAAACACGGTGGCGGGCGCGGTGTCGGTGGCTGCGCAGCGCGATCTCGACAAGCGCTTCAACCCGTGTCCGCCGGACCCGACCATCACGCACGGCCCCGGCTTGCCGGGCTTTGCGGAAACCGACGCGAACGCATCGGCGGGCACGCAACGCATCGTCGATCTGACGACGCCGCATCTGCGCGCTGCTGCAATGAAGGAAGAAGACGTTTCCGATCTGCCCTTGATCGAACTGCCTGCTGCCCATCCGAACGGCCTGATGGCGATCGTGATTTCGGGCGACGGCGGCTGGCGCGATCTCGACAAGACGATCGCCGAGGAACTGCAGAAGGATGGCGTGTCGGTGATCGGCGTGGACAGCCTGCGTTACTTCTGGTCCGAGCGTTCGCCGCAACAGACGAGCCGCGACCTCGCACGCGTGATACAAACCTACTCGACGCGCTGGCATGCGGACCACGTTGCGCTGATCGGCTATTCGTTCGGCGCCGACGTGATGCCGTTCGCGTACAACCGCCTGCCCGATGCAGTGCGTGCCAAGGTCTCGCTGATTTCGCTGCTCGGCTTCGCGCCCGCGGCCGACTTCCAGATCCGCGTGACGGGCTGGCTCGGCATGCCGGCAAGCGACAAGGCCTTGCAGGTGCAACCCGAATTCGCGCGTCTGCCGCCGAAGATCGTGCAGTGCTTCTATGGCGAGCATGAAGAAGATACGCTGTGCCCGACGCTCACGAAGACGGGTATCGAAGTGATCCGCACATCGGGTGATCACCACTTCGGCCACGACTATGCCGCGCTCGAAAAGCGCATTCTCAATGCATTGAAAAAGCAGGCTGGCGGCGCCTGATGAGATGAGATAAGCAGGGCGGCGACTGTGCGTCGAACGAACAGTCGCCGCGCTTGCGATCGAATGCAGCATGACCTGCATTGCTGCAGAAAGGAAGCGGTCGCAACGACCGCCATGGCTGTGCGTCCTTAGTGGAAAATCAGATAAAGAATCACAAGGACGATAAGCGGCACACCTAGCAACCAACCAATCAGATAAGGCATCTCTCTTCTCCCCTGTGCGACTGCCGAGACCAAGCGGTCGTCGTGACACAGCGCTTGCCGATCCTTTATGCAAACGATATGCCACTGTGAGTGAAGTGCAGCGCAGCATTGCGTTCAGCATGCGCTAAAGCCTTGTCACAACACGCTTTAAACGCTTTTCGACAGCGCTCGCGTGAATTGGCTTATTGCGCTTTCTGCGCGCTTTCCGGCTGCTTTCCTGCAATCGCGAATGCGGTAATTGCCGTTGCTTCGCAAACTTTTCACTCGGTGCTTTCGCTTATTCAATGCGGCGAAATTCCCAACGCGCACTAATATGAACTTTGACGGGATTGAGTGATGCATGTCGAACCGGGTCAATGGCGAATGACGCCGGTGTTCGATAGTCCAGATTTCAGTTGAAGCGCGGCTGGTGCGTTTTACAGGTGTCCATGCTGGATTCCTCTGAGAGATGCCATGCTGAAGCGTCGAACCTTCCTGCTGGGCGGCGTGGGCTTAGCCGGTGCGCTGGTGGTCGGATGGTCGGCGCTGCCGCCGCGTCAACGGCTTGTCGCATCGGAGCCCTTGGCTGTGCGTCCGGGCGAAGCGGCGCTCAATGGCTATGTGAAGATTGCCGCCGACAACACCGTCACGGTGATGATGTGCAGAACGGAGCTGGGGCAGGGCGTGCATACGGGGCTCGCGATGCTCGTCGCGGAAGAACTCGACGCGAACTGGGCGGACATTCGCGTTGCCGATGCACCGCTCGACCAGATCTACAACAACGTAGAAAGCGTGATCGGCGATCTGCCGTTTCGCCCGGACGATGACAGTGTCGTCAAGGAACTGGCCGTGTGGCTCACGCGCAAGCTCGCGCGCGACTTCGGCACGGTGATGACGGGCGGCTCGTCGACCATCAACGATCTCTGGCAACCGATGCGCGAAGCCGGCGCGTGTGCGCGCTCCATGCTGATCGCGGCAGCGGCCGAACAATGGAACGTGAAGGCTGCCGATTGCCGCATCGAGAAGGGCGTCGTAGTGCATGAAGCGGGGCATCGCGCATCGTTCGGTCAACTCGCGCTGGAAGCGGCGCGCCAGCCTCTTCCGCGCAAGCCCGTGCTCAAGGACCCCGACCATTTCCAACTGATCGGCAAGCCGCTCACGCGCATCGAAGCCGCGTCGAAACTTAACGGCAGCGCCGTGTTCGGTATCGACGTCGTGCCCGGCGGTCTGCTGTACGCGAGCATCGAAATGTGTCCTACGCTGGGCGGCACCGTCCGGCATTTCGACGGCGCGGCCGCGGCGGCGCTGCCGGGCGTGCACAAGGTCTTTGCCGTCGATGCGTACAACGGCGGCACAGGCGGTGTCGCGGTAATAGCCGACAACACATTCATCGCGATGAATGCGCTGGAAACGCTCAAGATCGACTGGAGCGACGGCCCGACGAAAGGGCTGACCAACGAAGAAGTCGACAAACGCCTCAAGCAGGCGCTCGACGAAAGCGACGGGCACCCCTGGTATAAACATGGCGACGTGGAGGACGCGCTGAGCCGCGCCACGCACAAATGGCACGCGGAGTATCGCGCGCCTTACCTCGCGCATGCGCCGCTGGAGCCCGTCAACTGCACGGCGCAGGTGAAAGACGGCAAGGCGACTGTTTGGGCGGCAACACAGGTTCCCGCAGTCGCGCGCATGCATGTCGCGCGGCTGCTCGACATCGGCACGGCAGATGTCGACCTGCAGCAGCAGATGCCGGGCGGCGCATTTGGACGCAGGCTCGAAGTCGACTTTATCGCGCAGTCAGTTGCCATTGCACGCGAAGCAGAGGGGCGTCCGGTACAGACGTTGTGGACGCGTCAACAGGACATGCGCCATGACTTCTATCGGCCCGCGTGTCTGTCGCGCTTCAGGGCGGGACTCGATGCGCAGGGACAACTGATTGCGTGGCATAACACATCGGTGAGCCAGTCGATTGTCGCGAAGTGGCTCGCGCGGAATTACCGGCTTCCCGATCTCGGCATCAACTTCGACAAGACGGTTTCCGAAGGCGCATTCGATCAGCCTTATGAAATGCCGAACGTGTGGATCGGACAGCGCATCGTCGATTTGCCGATGCCTGTCGGTTTCTATCGCTCGGTGGGGCATTCGCATCAGGCATTCTTTATCGAAAGCTTTATCGATGAGCTGGCTGCACTCGTGCACAAAGATCCCATTGCATTTCGTGCGGGACTGCTGACGCGTCATCCGCGGCATCTCGCCGTGCTGCAGAAAGTCGCGAGCATGTCGGGTTGGCGAGCACCGCTCGCGTGGTCGGATAAAGGTGTCAGGCATGCGCGCGGCGTCGCGCTTCATGAGGCATTCGGCAGCGTGGTCGGGCAGGTCGTGGACGTGTCGCTCGACGCGGGCGATACGGTGAAGGTCAATCACGTGTGGTGTGCGATCGATTGCGGCTTGCCTGTGAATCCGAATCTCATCCGTCAACAGGTGGAAGGCGCGATCGTGTTCGGACTTTCTGCTGCGTTCAAGGAAGACATCACACTCGATAACGGCGCTGTTGTACAGAGCCTGTACAGCGAATTCGACGTCGTGCGCATGGACGAGTGTCCCGACATCACCGTCGAGATCATGCCGTCCAGAAGTCATCCGCAAGGTGTTGGGGAATCGGCCGTGCCGCCTGTCGCGCCTGCCGTCGCCAATGCGCTATTCGCGCTGACGGGCACACGCTATCAGGCGTTGCCGCTGACCATGAAGCTGTATCCCGGGGGCGCAACATGCTCAAGCTGAACATCAACGGCAAGACCGTCGAAGTACATTCGGATCCGATAACACCGTTGCTATGGGTCTTACGTTGCGAGCTGAAAATGACGGGGACCAAGTTCGGCTGCGGCGTCGGCGTATGCGGAGCGTGCACGGTGCATGTCGGCAAAGAGGCAAAGACTTCGTGCCAGCAAACGCTCTCCGATATCGGCGCCAACAGCATCACGACGATAGAAGGACTGCAAGGACCGCAAGCGCGTGCGTTAAGAGCCGCATGGACGCGCATCGACGTCGTGCAATGCGGTTATTGCCAGAGCGCGCAACTGATGGCCGCAAGCGCGCTGATACAGCGCAATCCAACGCCGAGCGTGAAAGAAATAGACTGCGCGTTGCACGGCATCATTTGCCGCTGCGGCACGTATCCGCGTATCAGGCAGGCGATTCTCGAAGCGACGGGGCAAGTCAGACATACGTGAACTCACCCCGTCTCACGATCAACCGCTAGTTATTTCCATGCGAGTACAACGTCAGTTTGTTGCTGACGGAAGTCACGCCCGCCACGCCTTTCGCCACTTCCGTTGCCTGCGGAATCTGCGATCCGTCTGGGACACTGCCCGATAACACCACTGCGCCGCCGCGCGCTTTCACGAACACATTCGATACATTGAAGCCAGGCGCCTTCGACAAGGCCTTGCGCACATCGCGGCCGAGCTTCTTGTCGGCGGGTGTTGCTTTCTTCGAAGCCGGGGCGGGACTGGACGCCATCGACATCGAATCGCTGGCTTGCGCGTACACGTTCGACGTCAGCGTGACGCAGCCGATGACGGCGAGCAGCTTCAGGGCGTTGCGGATCTTCATGATGGCTTTTCTCCTTGTTTGCTAGCGAGGCCGCACCGGGACCGCTCAGTAAAGATAGCCAACATTCTGCTTCCACCAAAGTTGCGTTTGCTTTGTTAGGGAAAACCCGCAATCTTCTATTATCCAAAATCGAGATAACGCTTATTCACGTTATTGCGTTGCTCGATAGAGGCGCCGACGGCACACTTTGACCCACATCAAAGAAACGCACCACGCATTAATGGAGACACCTATGCGTACTCAAGTCGGCATCATTGGCGCCGGTCCTGCCGGACTGCTTCTTTCCCATCTTCTCCATCTGCAAGGTATCGATTCGGTCGTGCTCGAATCGCGCAGCCGCGAGCAGATCGAATCGACGATACGCGCCGGCGTGCTCGAACAGGGGACGATGGATCTGCTCACCGAAACGGGCGTGGGCGAGCGGATGAAAGCAGAAGGCGCGCTGCATCACGGGTTCGAACTCGCATTCGAAGGCAAGCGCCGCCGTATCGATCTCACCGACCTCACGGGTAAAGCGATCACTGTGTACGCGCAGCACGAAGTCATCAAGGATCTCGTTGCGGCGCGCGTGGCAGCGCAAGGTGCGTTGCATTTCGAAGTGTCGGATGTCTCGGTGCACGACGTTGACGGCACGACGCCGGCTATCCGCTATCGCCATCAAGGCGAGGCGCACGAATTGCAATGCGATTTCATCATTGGCTGCGACGGTTCTCAGGGCATTGCGCGCAATGCAATTCCTGAAGCACTGCGCCGCGATTATCAACGTGTCTATCCGTTTGGCTGGTTCGGCATTCTGGTGGAAGCGCCGCCTTCGTCGGATGAACTGATCTATGCGCGCCATGAGCGCGGCTTCGCGCTTGTCAGCACCCGTTCGCCGAATGTGCAGCGTATGTACTTCCAGTGCGATCCGAAGGACAACGTCGACAACTGGTCCGACGACCGTATCTGGGCGGAAATGCACGCACGTGTCGATTCGGATGACGGACACAAAGTCGTTGAAGGCAAGATCTTCCAGAAGAACATTGTCGGCATGCGCAGTGCCGTGTCGACAACCATGCAGCATGGCCGTCTGTTCCTGGCTGGCGACGCCGCGCACATCGTGCCGCCGACGGGTGCGAAAGGCCTGAATCTGGCCGTCTCCGACGTGCGGATTCTCTCCGAAGCATTGCGCGCGTTCTACAAGGAAGACCGCGACGATCTGCTCGCCAGCTATAGCGAAACGGCGCTCAAGCGCATCTGGCGCGCAGAACATTTCTCGTACTGGATGACGCGCATGATGCACCGTCTCGACGACGCATCGCGGTTCGAGCAGCAATTGCAGGTCGCGGAACTCGAGCATGTGACGACGTCGCGCAGCGCGGCGATTTCGATGGCCGAGAACTACGTCGGCGCTGTAGCGGTGTAATCAGCCGCGTTCAGTTCAAGGACAGATCGGTGTGCGCGGCGGCCTGAAATTCTTTCGGCGTCGCGCCCGTCTGCTTGCGAAAATAGCGGCTGAAATACGCCGCATCCTCGAAACCGAGCGCGTGCGCGATCTGCTTGATGGTCAAACCTGAATAGACGAGATCGCGCTGCGCTTCGCGTATCAGATGTTCATTCACTAGCGACATCGGCGAATGGCCGAGTTCGTCGCGGCAAATGCGGCTCAATTGGGCCGTCGTAATGCCGAGCTTTTCCGCGTAAAACTCGACTGGCCGATGCTCGCGGAAATGCGCGGCAACCAGTTCGCGAAAGCGCTTGATCTGTCCGCTGCGACGATCGGCAACGGCGCTCGTTGCGGGCATTGCCGCTGCGTCGCTTAATCTCGCCACTTGCACGAAAAGTGCAATCATCAACGACATGCCCGCGGCAATATGGCCGCGTGCATTGCCACGGTATTCCTGTTCGAGCAGCGCGAAGAGCGGCATCAATATGTCGTTGCCCGCTGATGCCTTCACGGGTATCACGGCGGCGCGCTGAAACACAGGCAAAAGACCCGGCGATATCGCCTTTGAAATCGTCTCCAGCGCCCGCTGCGCAGCCGTAATCACCAGCCCGTCGATATCGGGCGAAAACACGAATCCATGTACGGTTTGCGCGGGCAACACGACCACGCAGGGCGGTGAGAGCGTGTGCTTTTCGCTTTCGATCACCACATGCCCGCCGCCGCTGCGAATGTACAGGACCTGCAGCAGCGCATCGTGCCGGTGCGCTGCGATATGGAAGTCATTGGGCTGGCTGCGCTCGGCAATCCACTCGAAATTGAACGCGTCGAACCACGGCGGTCGCGCCGATTCGCCGTACAGATCGTAGTTAGGGATTTTCCTCATGCCGTTGCCTCCGCCGTGTACGAATTGTCCTGCGATGCGTGCCGTTTGTCCAATTTCAACGCACGGCGTGTCCCTATACTTTTCTCCATGAATCGTGCAGTCCGTTTCCGGGTGCACTGATAAAAATCGATACATGGAGATTGGGATGACTAAGCAATACAACGCTGAATGGCTTGCCTTGGATGGCAAGGTGTGCGTGGTGACAGGCGCAGCAGGCGGCATTGGCAGCGCAATCGCGAAAGTACTCGGCGAAGGCGGCGCGCGGGTCGCATTGCTCGACCGTGAAGCGGGAAAGTGTGAAGACCTCGCGCAGACACTCAGCGCAAACGGCATCGAAGCCTATGCATTCGCTTGCGATATCGGCGATCAGAAGAGTGTCGAGACGACAGCGGCGCGCGTTGAAGAAAAGTTCGGCGCGGTGGATGTGCTCGTCAACAACGCCGGTCTGCTGCGGCCTGGCGGCATCGAAGAGATTGCACTCGATGCATGGAACGCGATGCTGCAGGTCAATCTCACCGGCTACATGCTGTGCTCGCAGGCATTTGGCCGCGCGATGTTGCGCAAGGGCGCGGGCAGCATCGTGCATGTCGCGTCGGTGGCTGCGCATCATCCGCAGACCTGGAGCGGCGCGTACAGCCCAGGCAAGGCTGCCGTCACGATGCTGTCGAAGCAGATTGCGGCTGAATGGGGACCGCGCGGCGTGCGCAGTAACGCAGTGTGTCCAGGCATGATCCGCACGCCGTTGTCGGCATCGTTCTATGCACAAGGCGATGTCGAGCAGCGCCGCAGCGCGATGACGGCGAGCCGGCGTATTGGCGAACCCATCGATATCGCGGAAGTGGTCGCCTTTCTCGCAAGCCCGCGCGCAGGGTATGTGAACGGCACGGAAGTCGTCGTCGACGGCGGACTGGAATGCATGTTGATGGATCTCGTGCCGCGCCCCGGTTACGACGCAAAGACGAACCCGGCGCGCTGAAGACAAAACGACATCTGGCAGGAGACAAAGATCATGGATTCCAGAACGCATTCCCTCACATGCGATGTGCTTGTCATAGGCTCAGGGGCAGGCGGATTATCGACGGCCATCACTGCGCGCAAGCACGGTCTCGATGTCGTCGTGATCGAAAAGGAAGCGTATTTCGGCGGCACGACGGCCTATTCGGGCGGCGTGCTGTGGATTCCCGGCAACCGGCATGCGCGCGCGAACGGTGTAACCGATACGCGCGAAGCGGCGAAGACCTATATGCGCAACGAAACCGGCGCGTGCTTCGACGAAGCAGCGGTCGATGCATTTCTCGAAACCGGCCCGCATATGCTCGACTTCTTCGAGCGCGAAACGGAAGTGAAATTCGTGCCGACGCTGTATCCCGACTATCACCCTGACGCGCCAGGCGGTGTCGATATTGGCCGCTCTGTCGTCGCTGCGCCTTTTGACGCTCGCGCGCTTGGTGACGACATAACGCGTTTGCGTCCGCCGCTGAAGACGATCACGTTCATCGGCATGATGTTCAATTCGTCGAATGCCGACCTCAAGCATTTCTTCAACGCGACGCGCTCGGTAACGTCCGCTGTTTATGTGGCGAAGCGTCTCGCGAGCCATCTGAAGGATCTTGCGCTGTATAGACGCGGCGTGCAGATCACGAGCGGCAACGCGCTCGCCGCGCGGCTCGCGAAATCAGCGCTCTCGCTGGGTATTCCGATTCACACGAGTACGGCGGCGCGAGAACTCACTATGTCCGAAAAGCGCGTGACAGGCGCAATCGTTAATGGCCCGCAAGGCGAGACGCGCATTACCGCGCGACGAGGTGTGGTGCTTGCATGCGGCGGCTTCTCGCATGATGTCGCTCGCATCGCCAAAGCGTATCCCCATGTGAAGCGCGGCGGCGAGCATTGCTCACCGGTGCCGAAGGGCAATACGGGCGACGGCGCGCGCATGGCCGAAAGCGTCGGCGCTCAGGTGCCGATCCGTTATCCGCAGCCTGCCGCATGGATGCCCGTCTCGCGCGTGCCGATGCGCGACGGTACGACTGGCGTGTTTCCGCATCTGCTGGATCGCTACAAGCCAGGCATTATCGGCGTGACGCGCAAGGGCAAGCGCTTTACGAATGAAGCGAATTCATATCACGACGTCGGCGCGGCCATGATCGAAGCATGCCGCGATGAAAAAGAAACGGCGATGTGGCTGATCTGCGATCACGCGACCATCCGCAAATATGGGCTGGGGTACGCGAAGCCGGCGCCCGTGCCCTTAGGGCCTTTGCTGCGTAACGGCTATCTCGTCAAAGGGCGCACGCTTGCCGAACTCGCGCAGCGCGCGGGCATCGACGCGAATGCGCTCGAAGCCACCGTGCGCAACTACAACGAAGGTGCGGTACGTGGTGAAGATCGCGAGTTCGGACGCGGTTCGACATCGTTCAATCGCTATCTCGCCGATCCCGAACGCAAACCCAATCCGTGCGTCGCGCCTGTCGGCGACGGCCCTTACTACGCGCTCAAAGTCGTAATGGGCGATCTGGGCACCTTCGACGGCATCACGACGGCTGTCACGGGGGAAGTGCTGGATTCGAACGGTGGCTTTATCGACGGACTGTACGCAGTCGGCAACGACCGCGCGAGTGTGATGGGCGGGAACTACCCGGGCGCGGGCATTACGCTCGGCCCAATCATGACCTTCGGCTACATCACCGGCCAGCGGCTTGCGGGCATCGATGGTAATGCGGCAAGCGTGAATAACAGGCGTCAATCGGAAACGGTTTAAAGGAAAGCACCATGAGCAGCAGCAAGCTTTTTGTCGATCATCGTATCTATACGATCCGGCCGCGCGGTATGACCGAGTTCATCGAAGTATTCGATCGACTCGCGATGCCAATTCAATTGAAGTACCTCGGTGCGCCTGTCGGCTTCTATATGAGCGATATCGGCGCGTTGAATCAGGTCGTGCATCTGTGGGGCTACGAGAGCATTGGCGATTACGACCAGCGCCGCACCGCACGCGATGCGGACCCCGAATGGCCCGCGTATCTGCAGGCGTCGGCGCATCTGATTGTTGCGCAGGAAAGCAGGATCATCCGGCGCGTCGAATTCAGGAGCCTCACGGCGCTGCGATAACAAAACAACACGCGGCGACATCACAAACGTGCGCGAGAGGCAGCAGGCGCGCTCAAGGAGACATGCAATGCACCAGCCAGAATCGACAGTCGATGTGCAGGCGTTCATCGACAGTCAACGTTTTTCGCCTTTTCAATGGACGATCCTCGTCCTCTGTTTTCTGGTCGTCGCGGCCGATGGCTTCGACACGGCCGCAGTCGGTTTCATCGCGCCTTCGCTCGTGCAGGATTGGGGCGTGGCGCGCGCGGCGCTCGGGCCGGTGATGAGTGCGGCACTCGTCGGGCTCGGCATCGGTGCGTTGGGTGCGGGGCCGCTTGCCGACCGCGTCGGGCGCAAAGCGGTGCTGGTGCTGTCGGTGTTTTTCTTCGGGCTGTGGAGTCTGGCTGCCGCACGCGCGACGTCGATTGAATCGCTGACAGCGTTGCGCTTCATGACGGGACTTGGACTCGGCGCCGCAATGCCGAATGCCGTGACGTTGGTGTCGGAATATGCGCCGGCTCGCATTCGCGCTGTAGCGGTTAATGCGATGTTCTGCGGCTTTTCATGCGGACTTGCGATTGGTGGCTTTGCGTCGGCGTGGCTGATTCCGCACCTCGGCTGGCAAAGCGTGCTCGTTGCGGGTGGCGTCGGGCCGATTGTGCTGACGGCGGTGCTTATTCTTCTCTTGCCCGAGTCGGCGCAATTCATGGTGACGCGAAAGCGTGGCGATGCGCGTGTCGCACGAGTTCTTTCTCGCATTGAAAAAGACAAGAGCCTCGATGCGTGCAGGTTCGTGACGGCCGGGCAATCGGTCGAACATCGCGGGTCGGCGCTTCGTGTGGTGCTGTCAGCGCGGTATCGATTCGGCACGTTGATGTTGTGGCTCGCGTATTTCATGGGGCTGTTGATCTACTATCTGCTGACCAACTGGCTGCCTACGCTTTTCAAGGACACGGGTTTTTCAGGGCAGAACGCCGCGTTGATGACGTCACTGTTTCCGCTTGGCGGCGTGCTCGGCAATCTGAGCGTCGGCTGGCTGATGGACCGCTTCAAGGCGAATCGCGTGATTGCGTGCACGTATGTCGTCGCGGCTGCGCTGGTGATGCTCGTGGGTCGTGGGCTTGGTCATCAGGTGTGGCTCGGCACGCTGATCTTTCTGACGGGCACAGTTGTTACGTCGGCTGTCACGTCGATGTCCGCGCTGGCAGCAAGCTTCTATCCGACACAAGGACGCGCAACGGGCGTCGCATGGATGCTTGGCATTGGGCGTATCGGCGGCGTGGCGGGCGCGCTGGTCGGCGCTGCGTTGATGGGCTTGGGCTGGCAGTTTGGATCCGTGTTCAGCCTGCTCGCCGTGCCTGCGGTGATCGCAGCGGTCGGTGTCTTTGCAACGGCGAGACGTCCTCAAGCTTCAGTCATTGAAGGCGCTGAATGGTCGCCTGCAGTGGAGTGAAGCGCCATACTCACTGAGCGATATCGACGCCCATCGCATCAACCGCTTTGCGTCGATATCCACTCGTCGCGAGCAGCAGGCTGCGCGAATACTCATTCTCCACCTGCTGCGCGCGAATACGCTCGACATCGAGTTCTTCGACAATCTCGCCATTGCGCATGATCGCCACGCGCGAGCACAAAAATCCGACCACGGCGAGATTGTGGCTGACGAGAATCATCGTCAGATTGCGCTCCTGATGCAGGCGCTTCAACAGATTCAGTATTTCGGCCTGTACCGAGACGTCGAGTGCAGAGGTTGGCTCATCGAGCAGCAGTACCAGCGGTTCGACGATCAACGCGCGCGCAATCGCCACACGTTGCCGCTGCCCGCCCGATAGCTGGTGCGGATAACGAAAGCGAAACGATGCATTCAGTCCGACTTCGCGCAACGCATTGACGATGCGCTCTTCGTGTTCGTCGATACCGTTGATGCGCAAAGGCTCGCGCAAGGTTTGATCGACGGTGAAGCGCGGATGCAGCGAGCCATACGGATCCTGAAACACCATTTGCACATCGCGTCGTCGCGTCGATTCAGCTTGCTGCGCGATACGCATCGAACCTTGCGCAATCGGCGTGAGACCACTCAACGCACGCAAGATGGTCGACTTGCCGGAACCCGATTCGCCGACGAGTCCGAATACCTCGCCCTGCGCGACATGAAAACTTGCGTTGCGCACCGCGTCGACGGCGCCTGCTGCCGTCTTGAAGCGCACGGTAACTGCATCGACATCGATCATGCGGACGCTCCTTGCACCTCGTTGAGCCACGCGGGATCTCGCGATAGCACAGGCAATTCAGCCGGCGGATTGACGAGCGGCGGATTCGCAGCGAGCAACCCGCGCGTGTACGGATGCTGCGCATGAACCAGATCGCGCGCCGCACAGGTTTCGACCACGCGCCCCGCATACATCACCACGACGCGGTCGCAGAACGACATCACGAGCGGCAGATCGTGGCTGATAAAGATGAGGCCAGTATCATGTTTCGCGATCATCTCATCGAGCACGGCGAGCACCTGCATCGACACCAGTACGTCGAGCGCGCTGGTCGGTTCGTCGGCGATCAGGAGACGCGGCCCCGTCGATACCATCATCGCGATCATCACGCGTTGGCCCATGCCGCCGGAAAGCTCATGCGGATAGGAATCGGCGACGCGTTCGGGATTGCGGATGTGGACGGCTTCGAGCGCGGCGATGATCTTCTCGCGCATCGCACGCTTGCCCAGTTTCGGGTCGTGCAGCGCAAACGCTTCGCGCATCTGCTGCGCGACGGTCATCACCGGGTTCAGCGAGTATTTCGGGTCCTGCAGGATCATGCCCATCTGCTGGCCGCACAGACGCCGACGCCTGTCGGCGCGCATGGTAAGCAGATCGTTGCCGTCGAAGCGCATCGTCTTCGCGCTGCAATGCGCGGCAGGCGGCAACAGGCCGAGCAACGCGCGGCCCGTCAGCGATTTGCCCGATCCCGATTCGCCGACGATGCCAAGCCGCTCGCCCTTGTTCAGCGTCAGCGAGAGACCGCGCACCGCCTCGTTCATCGTGCCGTCGTGCGTGCGGAACGCAATACGCAGATCGTCGATCTCGCACAGTGCGGGTGTCGTATCGTGCGTGCTCATGTCAGTCTCCATGACGCGGATCGAAGACGTCGCGCAAGCCGTCGCCGAGCAGATTGAACGCGAGGCTCACGAGCAGAATCGCGATGCCCGGAATGGTGGCGACCCACCACGAGTCGAGCAGTACGTTGCGGCCCGATGCGACCATGAAGCCCCATTCGGGACTAGGTGGTTGTGCGCCGAGGCCGAGAAAACCCAGGCCCGCGACGGTCAGGATGATGCCCGCCATATCGAGCGTCGCGCGCACGATCACCGACGACGAACACAGCGGCACGATATAGCGCAGCAGAATGCGTGCGTTCGATGCGCCTTGCAGCCGCGCGACATGAATGAAGTCCGCCTGCACCAGTCGCAGCGTTTCTGCGCGCGCGAGTCGCGCATAGGCGGGCCATGCGGTGATCGAAATGGCGATTACCGCATTGAATACACCCGGGCCGAGCGCAGCGGCAAAGGCGAGCGCAAGCACGATCTTCGGAAACGCGAGCGCGATATCGGTGATGCGCATCAGCACATTGTCGATCCAGCCGCCGAAAAAGCCCGCCATCGTGCCGATCAACAGCCCGATCGGAACGACGACCACCACGACGAGTATCGCAATCGACAGCGTGAGTCGTGAACCATAGATGATGCGCGAGAGAATATCGCGGCCCAATTGATCGGTGCCGAGCCAATGCGATACCGAACCCGGCGGCAGCAGGCGATCCGACAGAACCTGCCGCAGCGGATCATGTGGCGCAATCCACGGCCCGATGATCGCGACGATCACCAGCAGCACGAGAATCAGAAAGCCGAACACCGACAGCGGATTGCCCTTGAAGCGCCGCCAGCGCCGATACGCGAGGCCAAGCGCCGCCTGCTTGCGCGATGCGGGCGTGTCGGTCAGCAGCCATTCCTTCCAGGTAGGACGCGGGGCGTTCATCGGCCAGTCCTGCGTCGAACGGTCAACAGGGTGTCGCACGTAGGAAGTCTCCGTTGCATCAGCGGGCGCGCGGATCGAACACGCGATAGAGCGCGTCGGTCAGCAGATTCAACGCAATGAAGGTGATGCCGATCACGAGCGTGCTGCCGAGCACGGCGTTCATATCGGCGTTCAACAAGGCACCCGTCAGATACGAGCCGATGCCGGGCCACGCGAAGACGATCTCCGTCAACACCGAGCCTTCGAGCAAAAAGCTGTACGACAGCGCGATCACGGTAAGCAACGGCACCGCGATATTGCCGAATGCATGCACCCAGATCACGCGCCGCTCGGACAAACCTTTCGCTCGCGCCGTGGTGATGTACTCCTGATTCAGCTGATCGAGCATGAACGAGCGCGTCATCCGGCTCAGATACGCAACCGAGTAGTAGCCGAGTATCGCGGCGGGCAACGCGATATGCGAGAACGCGTTGAAAAACACATCCCATTCACCCGCAATCAGCGAATCGATCAGCAGGCTGCCTGTTTTCGTATCGACCATCCCGTCGAATACGGGGTCGAGTCTTCCTGGTCCCGATACCCAATGCAGCTTCGCATAGAACAGCAGCAAGCCCATCAGCCCGAGCCAGAACACAGGCACCGAACTGCCGATCAAACCGATAAAGCGCGCGACGTGATCGATCCAGCGGTTGTGCTTCACCGCTGCGACCACGCCGAGCGGCACGCCGATCAATATGCCGATGATGGTCGACAGCGTGGCGAGTTCGAGCGTTGCAGGGAACACGCGCTTGATGTCGTCGATCACCGGGTTGGCGGTCAGCAGCGACACGCCGAGATCGCCATGCAACACCGCGCTCACATAGATGAAGAACTGCTCGGCGAGCGGCTTGTCGAGGCCGAGCTGGAGGCGCGCGGCCGCATATGCACTTGCCGATGCGCGGTCGCCGAGTATCGCGAGCACGGGATCGATGGGCACCTTGCGGCCGATCACGAAGGTCACGGCGAGCAGCCCCGTGAACGTGATCGCGAGCGTGAGCGCCCAGCGCAGCACGCGCAGCGTCCAGAGCACGCTCGCGCTGTGGGCCGACGCTGCGCGAACCCGGTCGATGGGAGTGAGCGGTGTCGACATGCCGGCCGTTATTGCTTCTTCACGTGCAGATACGACACGAGGTCATTGATCGGACCGACTTCGAGGCCCGACACACCCGGACGCATCGCCACTTGCGACACCTGCTGGAACATGATGACGAACGGCGACTTCGCGAGCATTTCCTTCTGCATGGTTTGATAGAGCTGCGCGCGTTTGGTCGGCGACGACTCGGCGAGAGCCGCGTTGGTCTCTTTCGTCAGCTCTGGAATGTCCCACGAATTACGCCATGCAAGCATCTTGTACGAAGACTTGTCGGAGTTGTCGGGATTCCACGCGTAACCTTGCGCATTGCTGTGCGGGTCGATGTAATCCGCCGACCATTCGCCGATATAGATATCGTGCTGGCGCGCGCGGTACTTCGCGAGCGTCTGCTTGTTGTCGCCCGGAATGATCTCGACCTTGATGCCGCCTTGCGCGAGATTGGCCTGCACCGCTTGCGCGATTTCGTTGTACGGATACGCGCTGCGCACATCCATCGTCACGTTGAAGCCGTTCGGCAAGCCAGCTTTGGCGAGCAGTGCTTTGGCCTTAGCGACATCCTGGTGATACGGATTGCTGTTCAGCGCGCCGAGAAAGCCTTCAGGCAGGAACGTCTGATGCACCTTGAAGGTGTTCTTCGTCACGTTCTTCTGAATGCCGTCGTAATCGATCAACCACTTCATCGCTTCCTGCACTTCAGGCTTCGCGAGATTCGGGTTCTTCACGTTGAGGCCGAGATAGAGCAGCGTCGCTTGCGGCACGGCCGTTACGCTCGCCTTGTTGCCCTTCGTGAGCGCGGTGAGATCGTCGGGGCTGAGATTGCGCGCGACGTCCGCGTCACCGTTTTCGAGCAGCAGGCGCTGGCTTGCGGCTTCGGGCACGTGGCGCATGACGATGCGCTTCATCGCGAGCGGCATGCGATAAGCGTCGTACTTTTGCAGAATGATGCTTTCGTTAGCGGTCCATTTGACGAGCTTGTATGCGCCGGAGCCGGCCTCGTTCGTACGCAGCCATTCGTTGCCGAAGTCATTGCCCTTTTGATGCGACATCAGCAGCGTCTTGTCGAGCACGGAAGCGGGCCACGCACCCAGCACGTTGAGCACGAAAGTCGGCGCGTACTTCTGGTCGGTCGTGATGCTGACGGTCGAATCGTCGATCTTCTTGACGTTCTGCAGCGCGTTGTCCTTCGTCAAGCCGATGCCTTGCAGCACGGCAGCCGCGCCCTTGTCGAGCAGCACGCAACGCTGGATGGACCACGCGACATCATCGGCCGTCAGCGAATTGCCGGAGTGGAACTTGAGGCCGGGGCGAATCTTGAACGTGAATGTGAGTCCATCGGGACTGACCGTCCACGATTGCGCGACGTCGCCGTTGAATTTCGACGGATCTTTCAGGTCGACGCGCACGAGACGGTCGTACGTGTTCGCCACGTATTCTTCGGGCACCAGTTCGTACACTTCGCCTGGATCGAGCGTCGAGAATTCGTCGAGCGTGGTGGCAATCACCAGCATGTCTTTCGGCGTGGCCGCCAATGCGGTGCTTGTTGTCGTCATCGTAAGCGTCAGGGCCGAAACCACGGCCACTGCCGCTAGCGCATTGCGCAAAACCAGATTCATACTCGCTCCGTATCGAGAGGGAACATGCGTGGAAAGGCTGCAAAAAAGGGGTGAAACTACATCAGCTTCAATGGACCACTGTCGTTGTTATCGATGACAGGCAATGCGCGCGAGCCGGGAATTTCGTAATGCCACCACTCGCTCGCGATATGCGTGAAGCCGGACGCGTGCATGATGCCGAGCAGCAGCAACCGGTTTCGCTGCACATGCTGCGGCAACCCTTGATGGAAGTGCTCCGACTCCTTGACCATTGCGTCGAAGCCCGTGCCCATGTCGAGTTCATCACCGTTGCTGTCGATCAAGGTCAGATCGATCGCCGTGCCGCGGCTGTGATTCGAGCCGCGCCCGAGTTCGGCGATAAAGGTCGGATCGGGCAGAAAGTCCCACAGTACCTTTTGCGCTTGCGGCGGGCGATACGCATCAAAAATGCGCAGCTTCATGCCGATGCTCGCCGCGAGTTCGACAGCCTTGCGCAGGCCTGCTTCGGCGGGTGCGAGCAGCAGGCAGTGCGCTTCCTTATAGATAGGCTTGCCGGTGAAGTTATTGGCAGTCGCATAGGCGAGATCGAGTTCGACGCCATGCGTTTGCGGAGTGATATGAATCAGTTGTGGGGTATCGGTCATGAGAATCAGAGGTCGAATTGATCGAGTTCGCGCTGCAACTCTCGGTTGCGCGCAACGCGTTCGTCGATGGCCGGACCCAGCCTTTCGACAATCGAAGTCAGCAAAAGATTGAACAGGCACGTGAGCGGCGCAAGCGAATCCCAGAACTGGCCCACATCCGTTTTCACCTGAATCAGGTCGCACGGGAATTCGCGCGCCCATGGGCAATAGAGATCGGTGACGAGTGCAAAAGGCAGGCCGCGCCGCGTCGCCGCTTCACAATAGCGCCGGGCAATGCGCGAATAGGCGCGCGTGTCGGTGACAATCAGATACGGCGACGCGAATTCCGAATTGAGCGAATCGACATACGAGCCGGACATGCCGTCAGAGTAGAACACGCGCGGGCGCAGGTACTCCAGATAGCTATAGAACGCATTGGAAATGCCGCGCGTGGATTGAATGCCGAGAATGAAGACGGCATCCGCTTCGGCAATGCGTTGCGCAATGCGCGCGAAGGTCTCGCCTTGCGCCAGTTGATACACGTAACGGATTGCATCGACTTCGAGATCGAGCGAACTGGCAGCGGGCGGTTCGCACGCATCGGCGCCATTGGCTGTGTCGTCTTCGCGTTCGCTGCGATAGGCATCGAGCCGGTCGGTGATAAACCACGGACGCGATTGCGCACCGCGCAACTCGCGCTTCAGATCGTCGAGATTGCGATAACCGACGCTGCGCAGAAAGCGCCCCACCGAAATGCCGCTCGTGCCCGTCTGCTGCGCGATCTGGTCCGCCGTTTCCAGCCCGAGGCGCTCGAGATTCGCCAGCATATAGCTGGCGATGCGCTTCGCCGTGGGCGTGAGCGTCGCAAAGCTTGCTTCGACTGTGTGGGCGAACGCGGTGGACATCGAATGTCGTTCCGAATCTTCTTCGTTAGTTATCTGTCATTGGCCGGCAATCTGGTATGTATATGACAAGGACAATAAAGCAGGCGCTAACTTAATTTTTTTATCGGATTTGGCAAATCCATAGTGCGTAAGTAAGCGCCTCCCCCTTGTCTGCTCGCTTCTACGAATGGCGCTAAGATCGCCTGCGCAGTAGCCGGACCGCGCGCGTGGGTCACCGCGCGGCCTTTCATTTCGACGGCATCCCCGTCCCGATTTCGCCTCTGGCGATAGCGGTGGCACCCGATATTGGTTGCTGCCGCAATCGCTGGAAATCCCACAGTACGAATCCGGCGGCGCGTCCCCGGAGCTTCCCCTAAGTGTTGGAGGGCTAGACGTGAACAAACTGACGACTGCTTTTGGCGCACCCGTTGTAGACAATCAGAACATCCAGACGGCAGGCCCGCGCGGTCCCGCGTTGTTGCAGGACGTGTGGTTCCTCGAGAAGCTCGCGCACTTCGACCGCGAAGTGATTCCCGAGCGCCGCATGCACGCGAAAGGCTCGGGCGCCTTCGGCACGTTCACGGTCACGCATGACATTTCGAAGTACACGCGCGCGAAGATCTTTTCGCAGATCGGCAAGAAGACGGAACTGTTCGCGCGGTTCTCGACGGTGGCGGGCGAGCGCGGTGCAGCCGATGCCGAGCGCGACATTCGCGGCTTCGCGGTCAAGTTCTATACGGACGAAGGCAACTGGGATCTCGTCGGCAACAATACGCCGGTGTTCTTCCTGCGCGATCCGCTGAAGTTCCCGGACCTGAACCACGCGATCAAGCGCGACCCGCGTTCGGGCCTGCGCAGCGCCGAGAGCAACTGGGACTTCTGGACGCAACTGCCTGAAGCGCTGCATCAGGTGACGATCGTGATGAGCGATCGCGGCATTCCGAAGTCATTCCGTCATATGCACGGTTTCGGCAGCCATACGTTCAGCTTTATCAATGCAGATAAGGAACGCTTCTGGGTGAAGTTCCATCTGCACACGCAGCAGGGCATCGAGAACCTGAGCGATGCGGAAGCCACGGCGCTCGTCGGTGTGGATCGCGAGAGTTCGCACCGCGACCTGTACGAATCGATCGAGCGTACCGAGTTCCCGAAGTGGACGATGTTCGTGCAGGTGATGCCGGAGGCGGACGCGTCGAAGACGCCGTACAACCCGTTCGATCTGACCAAGGTGTGGCCGAAGAAGGACTATCCGCTTATCGAAGTGGGTGTGATGGAGTTGAACCGCAACGCGGATAATCATTTTGCCGATGTCGAGCAGTCTGCGTTCAATCCCGCCAATGTGGTGCCGGGCATCAGCTTTTCGCCGGACAAGATGCTGCAAGGCCGGCTGTTCTCGTATGGCGATGCGCAGCGCTACCGTTTGGGTGTGAATCACAGCCTGATTCCTGTGAATGCACCGCGGTGCCCGACACACAGCTATCATCGCGATGGCTTTATGCGTGTGGATGGCAATATGGGCGGTGCGACGCCTTACAACCCCAATACGCGGGGCGAATGGCTTGATCAGCCGGATTTCAGTGAGCCGCCGCTGTCGGTTGAAGGTGCTGCGGATCACTGGAATCATCGTGTCGATGATGATTACTTTTCGCAGCCTGGGGCGTTGTTCCGGTTGATGTCGCCGGCGCAGCAGCAGACGCTGTTCGATAATACCGCCCGTGCTTTGGCGGGGGTGTCGGAGCCGATTCGCAAGCTGCATATCGAGCATTGTGGTAAGGCTGATCCTGCATATGGGAAAGGTGTTGCGGCGGCGCTGGAGTCCATCCGCTGAGGGTGTTTTGATTGGCTGACGCCGGTGTGGGTGAGCCCCGAGGGCTCGGGTTTTTATGGTCTTCGGGGTTTTTTGCTTTTTGCTTTTTGCTTTTTGCTTTTTGCTTTTTGCTTTTTTGGTTTTGCTTTCGCTGGCATCCGCGTGATGTTTTGCCTGATTCACGCGTCGCCCCTGTGCGGGGCGGCACTTACTTTCTTTGCCGCCGCAAAGAAAGTAAGCAAAGAAAGCGGGCTAACACCGCCCGCTCTCGACCACCGCCTGAGGGCCCCCAACGGTTCCTCCACTTCAAACGGCGCACTGCTTTTCACTGCCCGTTGCCAACGCCTTAAATAGGCGCCTCACCCACTTCAATCACCCGTAGCGCAGCCAGCGGCAGCGACTGGTTACGGCCGCCCAGGTGGCAAACTGTGTGTAGGTCGTAGTGCTTCCCACCTCAGCGCTCTTACGACACCGATCGTGCTTTTCAGTCCGGAGTGAAGTGCATACGCCGCGACAGGCTACACACAGTTTGCCGCTATAGAACGTGGGAGAGTTGGTCGCGCGTGTGGCGACGCGGGCGTGCGACGCGGGTGAGGCGTTCAATAAGAGCGTTGGCAACGGGCAGTAAAGGGCAGGTTGCCGTTTGAAGTGGAGGACCCGTTGGGGGCCCTCAGGCGGAAACAAGAACTGGCGGTGTTCAGCGGCTTTCTTTTGCCTACTTTTCTTTGCCGCGGCAAAGAAAAGTAGGTGCCGCCCCGCACAGGGGCGACGCCTGAAGCACCAGTAACAAAACGCGGATGCCGGCACAAACCAAAAACCCAAAACCAAAACCAAAACCAAAACCAAAACCAAAACCAAAACCAAAACCAAAACCAAAACCAAAACCAAAACCAAAACCAAAACCAAAACGGCTATTCAGACCGCGCCAGCGAAGAATCAAACTGCGCCCAATCAATAGCGCATTCATCAACAAACCACGCTATCCGTGCCTGACAAAAATCCAGATAAGCCCTCACAATCGCGGAAGGATGCCGATGCGACGGATACAGCAAATTCACCTGTTGATCCGGCAACGGATACGCCGCCAGCAACGGCACGAGCCGCCCTTGCCGTATCGGCTGCGCCGCAAGAAAAGGCGGAATCTCGGTAACGAACTCGCCTTTCAGCGCGCGATAACGCAGTTGCGTATAGTCGTTAGTCGTCAACACGACGGGCGGTTCGACGGTAGTCTTGCCAAGCTGCCATGTGCCACCGTCGTTGGGCGCGCGGGTCCAGAGCGCACACGGAAAGCGCGTCAGATCGGCCGGCTCCTGCGGCACGCCGAACCGCTTGATCAATTGCGGACTCGCAACCAGCACATGACGGTACGTCAACATGCGCCGTGCAACCATCGCTTCGTGCGCGATCGCGCCCACACGCAATGCCACGTCGATACCTTCTTCGATCAGATCAACGCGACGCTCCGTCGTGTACACATGCACGCGGATGTCCGGATAGAGACGCTGGAAATCGTGCAGCAGATCCCACCAGGTTTCGAATGCTGGCGGCAGCGACAGCCGTAGCCGGCCTTTGAGCATCGCCTGATCGCTGACGACGGCTTCTTCGCCCTTCTCCAGTATCTCGACGCCGAGACTCGCGTGCTCGTAAAGCCGCGTGCCGGCGTCGGTGAGACGCGTGCCGCGCGCGGAGCGCTCCAGCAGTTGCACGTTGAGCTGCTTTTCCAGCTCGCGAATGCGCCGGCTGACGGTGGCGAGCGGGACGCCCATCCGGCTCGCCGCATTCACGAGGCTGCCCGTCTGGACGACGCTGACAAAGATGCGGACATCGTTGAGATCCAACGCGTTTCACCCGCTAAAGACGATGTGATCGCGATCATAGACCAAACGCCTGCCACTGTGGAGGCGGGCGGAACCCGATAGGGTCAGTCTGCGCTCAGCCCAGCGACGCGATAAACACCCTGGCGACTTCTTCCAGCCCGACACGGTCTTCGTCGTCGAAACGCGCCAGCACCGGGCTGTCGATATCGAGTACGCCGACCAGTTCGCCATTCGCCTTTTGCAGCGGAATCACGATCTCCGAGCGCGATGCCGAATCGCATGCGATATGACCGGGGAATGCGTCGACGTCGGGCACGACCTGCGTTTCGCGTGTTTCAGCGGCGCGTCCGCACACGCCGCGGCCCAATGCGATGCGCACGCACGCGGGCTTGCCCTGAAACGGACCGACGACGAGTTCGCCGTCGAGCGCGAAGTAGAAGCCCGCCCAGTTCAGTTGCGGCAGGCTGTGATAGATCAGCGCCGACAGGTTGGCCGCATTGGCGATCTGATTCGATTCGCCTTCGAGAAGCGAGCGCGCCTGCGACGCCAGTTCCTGATAGAACTCTGCCTTGGGCAGCGCGGTATTGATGGTGGCTTCGAACATCGGTTGCACTCACATGAGCTTCGGGGAAACCACGATTTTCGCATCAATGCGCAAAACGCGGCGGCAGCCTGCTTTTATGCATGCGCTTTCATTCATCGCGGTACAGAATACGAAGGCTGCATGTTCGATCGTCGTAACAGTCGTATTGGCAACATGAACGGCCCGGCGCGGGCCAAAAGGAAAGCTGATGCGTACACCGTTTGCGAAGTTCTCCATCGCGCTCGTCGCTTTTACCGCGCTTTTCATTGCGCTGACAGCCGATGCGTGCACGCGCGCGCTCTATGTCGGCGACGGCAATCTGGTCATTACGGGCCGTTCGATGGATTGGTCCGAAGACATGATGTCGAACCTGTGGGTGTTTCCCGCAGGCATCGAGCGCGATGGGCGCGCGGGGCCGCGCTCGCCGCGCTGGAAGGCGAAGTACGGCAGCGTGATCGTGTCGGGCTATGAAATTGGCAGCGTCGACGGCATGAACGAGCGCGGACTGGTGGCGAACGCGCTGTATCTGGCGGAAACGGATTACGGCAAGCCCGACGCCGCCCGGCCGCCGATGTCGATCAGCCTCTGGGCGCAATACGCGCTCGACAACTTCGCGACGGTCGCAGAAGCCGTCGACGTGTTCGGCAAGGAGCCGTTCCAGATCATTGCGCCGCCATTGCCGAACGGCAAGCCGCTGACCATCCACCTGTCGCTTTCCGACTCGACCGGCGACTCCGCCATTCTCGAGTATCTGGACGGCAAGCTCGTGATCCATCACGGCAAGTCGTACAGGATCATGACCAACTCGCCCATCTACAGCGAGCAGCTTGCGCTGGATACGTACTGGCGCGGCGTCGGCGGCCTGACCTTTTTGCCCGGCACCAATCGCGCGGCCGACCGCTTCGTGCGTGCGTCGTTCCTGCTCGACGCGATTCCGAAGCAGCTCGATCCGAACTACATTGTCGGCGTGCCGAACCGGTCGTATGCGTATCAGGCCGTGGCGGGCGTGATGAGCGTGATGCGCTCCGTCAGCGTGCCGCTCGGCATCAGCACGCCCGACCAGCCGAATCTTTCATCGACGATCTGGCGCACGGTCTCCGATCAGAAGAACCTGATCTACTACTTCGATTCGTCGACGCGTCCCGACACGTTCTGGATCGACCTGCACAAGCTGAATCTGAAACCGGGGGCGCCCGTGCTCAAGCTCACCATCGACAAAGGCCAGGTCTATTCCGGCGAAGTGTCGGGCCAGTTCGTGCCGACGCCGTCGTTCAAATTCATGCCGGCAATGGCGCCGTGAGCGCGTTGCGCTGGCGCCTAGATGCCGATGAACTCCGCGAAGTCGTCCAGTGGCGTGCGCTGCGCGCGCCACTGGTTGATCGCGGCATTCCTGTCTTCGTAGCCGATCGCCATGCCGCTGAACAGCATGCGTTCGTCGGGCAGATCGAGAAACGTGCTGACGGTTTGCGGATATTGCGCCCAGCATTCCTGCGCGCAGCTATGCAGGCCTTCTTCGCGCAACAGCAGCATGACCGTCTGCATGAACATGCCGAGATCGGCCCATTGCGGCGGGCCCATGCGCCGGTCGACAGTGCAAAAGAGCGCGAGCGGCGCGTCGAAGAACGTGAAGTTGCGCGCGAACTGCGCGAGGCGTGCGGGCCGGTTCTCACGCGCAATGCCGATGCTGCGGTAGAGATCCTCGCCGACCTGAAAGCGCCGCTCGCGATATGGCGAATGCAGGCTGGGCGGATAGACGTTGTACTCCATCTCTTCGCCGTCCGGAGCGGCCTCGATGCGTTCGCTCATCAGGTGCTTGAGACGCGCGAGCGCGTCGCCGCCCACAACGTGGATATGCCACGGTTGCAGATTGCCGCCCGAGGGCGAGCGCGCGGCTGTGGCGAGCACACGGCGGATCGCGTCGGGCGGGACGGGCGTGGGCAGAAACTGACGGACGGATTTGCGGCTCGAGACGGCTTCACTGACGTTCACGCGGTGCTCCTCGAAGGCGTTGCGCTGTGTGTGCGCAGAGTCGTGCGTATATCGGCAAAAGCCGATGATACAGTCGGCGCGCTAAAGCTTCTGTAAGACTTGCCGTTAATGCGGGCGAAATCAGAACGACCACATAAAACGGGGAGCCGCATTTGAATACGATGAAGCTGGCCACATCTCTCGCGGCGTTTGCCGCGTTTGCAGCGCTATCCGGCTGCGTTACCAGCGAGCAGCAGATTTCCGCTGCGCCTACGAGGCCGAGGCCGCAGCCCGCCGTGGTCGCGGTGCAACCGCCGCCGCCTGCCGTGGTCGTGCGCACGCCTGCGCCGCCGCCCGCACCACCTGTCTATGTGTCTGCACCGAGCGATGTCTACATCGCGGGCGTGGTGGATCGCGACGTGGTGTTCGTTGGCGGCAGCACGTATCTCTGGGTGGTTGGCCCGGACGGGAAGCGTCATCGTCACTTTTACGCGCGTGGCGACCGCCGCGCCGAAGTGTTCCGCCGACGCGAGCATTTGCGCGCCGAGATGGCGCATCGTGGGGGGCATCCGCCCGTTCATGCGATGGTGCCGCCGCGGCGCGATGAGCATCGGCCGCCACCGCATGGCGGGCGTCCTGCGTACGCGCGTGATGTGCATCGGCCGGAGCATCATGATGGGCCGCCTGCGCGGCACGCGGAACGGCCGGCGCGCGTTGCCGAACAGCGTGGGCATATGTCAGCGCCGCACGATCAGCGGCATCCGCCGCGGGTTAATGAGGCGCAGCAGCCGCAGGGGGGGCACGCTGGCGCGTGAGGTTTGGTTTTTGGTTTTTGGTTTTGGGTTTTGGGTTTTGGGTTTTGGTTTTGGTTTTGGTTTGTCTTGCGACGCTGGTTTGGTTTGCTAGTGTTTTCGCAGGCATCCGCGCTTTGCTTTCGTGATTCAAGCGTCGCCCCTGTGCGGGGCGGCACCTACTTTTCTTTGCCGCGGCAAAGAAAAGTAGGCAAAAGAAAGCCGCTGAACACCGCCAGTTCTTGACCACCGCCTGAGGGCCCCCAACGGTTCCTCCACTTCACACGGCAACCTGCCTTTCCCTGCCCGTTGCCAACGCTCTTATTGAGCGCCTCACCCGCTCCACACACGCGCGTCGCCACGTGCGCGATCAAATCTCCCACGTTCTATAGCGGCAAACTGTGTGTAGCCTGTCGCGGCGTATGCACTTCACTCCGGACTGAAAAGCACGATCGGTGTCGTAGGAACGCTGAGGTGTGGAGCACTACGACCTACACACAGTTTGCCACCTGGGCGGCATAAACCATTCGCTGCCGCTAGCTGCGCTACGGATGATTGAAGTGGGTGAGGCACCGGTTCAACGCGTTGGCAACGGGCATCAAACGGAGCGGTTGCCATGTGAAGGAGAGGAACTGTTGGGGGCCCTCAGGCGGTGGTCGAGAGCGGGCGGTGCTAGCCCGCTTTCTTTGCTTACTTTCTTTGCGGCGGCAAAGAAAGTAAGTGCCGCCCCGCACAGGGGCGACGCTTGAACAACGAAAACATCACGCGGATGCCAGCGACAACACAAGCAATCCAAACCAAGCGTCGCAAGACAAAACCAAAACCAAAACCAAAACCAAAGAAAGCGCCACAAAAACACATCCCTACCGCATATACGCCCGCCAAAAAAACGCAACCGTGATACAGGCGGTCACAAACAACGTGCCGTAACGAATCACAGGCGCAGGCATCCGCCGCCCCAACACCGCACCACCATACCCACCAAGCGTCGCACCGACCAGCATCACAACCGTCTCAGGCCAATGCACCGCATGTGCAACCACAAAAGTCACAACGGCCATCGTATTAGCCGCACTCACCAGCAGCGTGCGCGGCGCATTGAGCAGTTTCAGCTCGCGGCTGTCGAGCAATCCCCACACCGCCATCATCATGATGCCGACCGCGCCGCCGAAATAACCGCCATACACGCCGAGTCCGAACTGCACGATAAGCACAGCCGCCTGCCCAATATGCCAGCGCTGGCGCATCCATTCGCCAAAGCGGCGGCCAAACGCAAGCGCGAGCGTGGCGATCAGCAGCAGCCAGGGCACCACGATATCGAAGGTCTTCGACGGCGTGAGCAACAACAAAAACGCGCCGCATACGCCGCCAATGAGCGTCGTAACCAGCAGCGCGCGCAACGACACCGCACCGATCGGCCCGAGCCCGTCGCGGTACGCCCACGCGCTCGCCAGCCCGCCCGGATACAGCGCGACCGTGCTCGACGCGTTCGCCTGCACCGAAGGCACACCGGCCGCGATCAGCGCGGGCAGCGTGACGAACGAGCCGCCGCCCGCCAGCGCGTTCATCCCGCCTGCGACCAGCCCGGCGCCTGCCACGAGGAATAGAGGGTTCATCCGACGCATCATAGCGGTGCAGACTTCGCGGATACAATCGGGATTCTCCGATGCCAGCGTTCGCCCCAACCGAAGATGACCACGACGTCGCGTTTCGACCTTACTGACCTGCGGCTATTCCTGATGGTCGTCGAGCATGGCAGCCTCACGCGTGGCGCGCAGGCGATGCATCTCGCGCTTGCGTCCGCGAGCGAGCGTATCTCCGGCATGGAAGCCGCGCTCGGCACCCCGCTGCTCGAACGCATGCGGCGCGGCGTGCGCGCGACGCCTGCGGGCGAAGCGCTGGTGCGTCACGCACGGCTGATCGTCGGGCAGATCGAACAGATGCGCGGCGAATTGCGCAGCTACGCGAAAGGTCTCAAAGGCCGCGTGCATCTGATGTCGAATACGGCTGCGCTTGCATCGTTTCTGCCTGAACAGATTTGCCGTTTTCTCATTGCGCATCCCGATCTTTCCGTCGATATCGACGAGCGTCCAAGCGCGGACATCGTGCGCGCCGTTGCGGAAGGACGCGCGGATCTCGGCATCGTCGCCGATACAGCCGATCTCGCCGCGCTGCAAACGCACATGATCGCCGACGACCAACTGGTGGTCGTGACGAACCGCATGCATCGCGTGGCGAAAGAGGCGCGCGTCGCATTCGCCGATATCGTCGACGAGGCGTTCGTGGGCTTGTCGGATGCGGCGCTGGAGCGTCACCTGACGGATCACGCGTCACGGTTGGGACGTCAGATGCAGTATCGCGTGCGCTTGCGCAATGTAGGGGATCTGGGCCGGCTGATCGAAGCAGGCGTGGGCGTCGCCATTCTGCCGGCGGCCTGCACGCAGCCACTGCGCGATGCGGATGTCGTCGTGCTGCCGTTGTCGGAGGCGTGGACGACGCGCCATCTGCATCTGTGCGCACGGGATTTTTCCGCGCTGACGCCGCATGCACACGCGCTTGCGCAGCAGTTGATGATGTTGAAGGGCGAAGGTTAGGGAAGCGTACCCGACGATATCCGCACGACGGTCTCGCGGTTGCCACCCAACACCTCGCTAAACCTTCGCATATGCACCGCAACGCGGCGTGCATAGCCCTTACCGCCACCGCTATACCGCCACAACGCGGCATCGACATCACCGCCTTCCGCATCGAGGTAACCGCGCAGAATCGATGAACCGATGCGCACGTTGATTGCGGGATCGTCGAGTTCTTTCACGTTCGAGAACGCGCGCGGATGCGCGGCGGGCAGCACCTGCATCAGCCCGCGCGCGCCGAGCGTGCTCACTGCGCGCGGATCGAAGCCCGATTCGACCGCCATCACCGATAACAGCAATACGGGCGACATCGAATAGCGGTTGGCTTCGGTGAGAACGGCTTGCGCGATCGTCAGCGCATCGGTGGCGGAAACGCGGAACTGCGTACGCAGCGTGGCGACGATATCGGCGGGAGAGGGAAGTATGGATGCGTCGTTGACGGGCGATGCCTGAGGCGCAGTCTGCGCCTGTGCATGAGAGAAGGGCAACGCGCTGCATAGCGCGAGACTCGCAGCCATCAACACGAGTCGAATAACAGAGTAGGTGCGCTTTACTTTGGCCAAGCCGTGGAGTTCTTGCATATCGTCTGGTACGAGCCCGGATGCAAGCACTCTACGGACGTCGCCGTCGAGATTTTCAAAAGAATTGCACGTCGCGCGTAAAGACCGCGTAAAAAAGGCGTGCGTTCAAAGCCCGCGCTAAAGCTGTGATTCGATCGGCAGAATACCGAGAAACCAGATGCCAGCCTTGCGTAACCCCGACACATCGGGCTCGCTGGTGAGTACCTTGACCGTGCCGTCCGGCGCGGTATCGACCCACACGATACTGCTCGTGCCGTTCGGATTCGGGCGCAATTCGAGCCGCCATGCGATGCGATCGAGATTCGGCTCCAGCGTATCGACGACCTGCGCGGCAGCGGCCGCGCTCTCGCAATACACGCCAATTTCCGTATTGAGTTCGACGGAACGCGGATCGAGATTCATCGAGCCGATAAAGATACTGCTGCGATCGAACACATAAGTCTTCGCATGCAGCGACGCCTTCGACGAACCAAACAGATGCTTCTTGTCCTCTGTCTTGTCCCCCGTCTTGTCGTCGGTGGCGGGCTTCAGTTCATAAAGACGCACGCCCGCTTCGAGCAGCGCCTTGCGATAACGTTCATAGCCCGCATGCACGGCGGCGACGTCGGTGGCGGCAAGCGAGTTGGTCAGCACGGTGACGCGCACGTGCTTTTGCGTCAGATCCGATAACCACGCGACGCCTTCTTTTCCAGGCACGAAGTACGGCGAGACCACGAGCATCTGTTGTGTGGGCTGCAGTTCGAGCGCCTTGAACTGCGTCATCAGATGGCCTTGCGAATCGCCCGGTGCGCGCGTGATTTTCGCGGGATCGTCATAGAGCAACGTGGCTTTGCCCCATGAAAACACGGCGTCCTGAGAGTGGACGACCTGTGTGAGCCTTGCACGCGCATTCACGACGTACGGGTTGTTTTCCTCGGATGCGATATACGCATCGAGCTGCTTGCGGACTTCGGTCAGCGCTGCGGGATCGGCCTTGCGGCCCATCAGACTGTCGATCGGATACGCCGCCTGCGAGTTCCAGAAAAGATCGAATGCCGTTGACACTTCATGCACGACGGGCCCATGCACGAGCACATCGAGATCGCCGAACGCGACGTCGCTCGAAGCGCCGAAGTACTCGTCGCCGATATTGCGTCCGCCGAGTATCGCGCCCTGGTTGTCCGCGATCATTGCCTTGTTGTGCATGCGACGGTTCACGCGAAAGAATTCCGCGGCCATGCCGAGCTTCTTGAAGGTTCGATTCGCAACAGGATTGAACAGGCGGATCTGTACATTCGGATGCGAGTTAAGCGCGAGCAGCAGATTGTCGTCGGCATTGGTGCCCAGATCGTCGAGCAGGATGCGCACGCGCACGCCGCGATCAGCCGCGCGCAGCACGGCCGACGCGAGGCCGCGGCCCGTCAGGTCGTCGTGCCAGATGTAGTACTGCAGGTCGAGCGTGCGGTCCGCGGCTTCCGCGAGCACGAGGCGCGCAACGAGCGCATCGACGGCATCGGGCAACAGATGGAACGCGGTTTCGTCGGGATGGCGCTGTTCCTGCGGCGTGAACGCAATGGCGAGCCGCGTGTCCTGCGTGCCTGTGACCGCGTGCGTGGCGACGCGATCCGTCTGCGGCGGCAGGCTCGCGCACGAAGTCAGCAAGGCGACGGTGAAGGCCGCAAGAAGACTTCGTAGGCTGGTCATGGGCGCGCTCCGCAACGGCGATGCGCGTCAGATTAACGGGGCGGAACGTTCGTTACAAGTACAGCCGCATTCCAGCCGCATTCGCCGCCTCGATCACGACCCGTAGTACTTCGCCCGATTCCGGACGGCAGTGCCCAGCAACGTAGTGAGAATCTCGACTACCAGAAGCGGGTCGATCGGCTTCTCGCATACGCCATTGAAGCCGCTTTCGCGCAACTCGGCGTAGTCGTCGCTGGTTTCACAAGCTGTGTAGGCGAGTAGCGGGACGTTAGCCGTCGCGGGCGACTCGCGCAGCGTGCGGGCAACCGCAAGACCCGACACGCCCGGCATGGCAATGTCGAGCACGATGCTATCGGGCGGCCATTCGTTGGCGATCTTCAGTGCGTCGCAGCCGTTATAGGCGACGCGCGTGTCGAAGCCGGTGTTGGCGAGAAACGCGGCGAGCGCGTCGGCTGAATCGATGAAGTCATCTACGACGAGCACGCGCGGCGGCAATGCATGCGCGATGAAGCGCGCGGCCGTCCATACCCGACTTCGTGGTGGAGTGAAGATTCTGTTATGCATGGTTTGCCCCCTGAGCTTTCTGGCGCTGGTTTTCGCTGACTTATAAGCGAATGCAGCAACGGGTATTCCAGGGCGGCGATCGAAAGCGAGGTACGCCAGTCAGCGGCAAGCCTTTCATGCACCATGCAGCTTTTTCATGACACTGCGACTATTTCTGCACCTGAAACGGCGCGCACAGATGTGCGATGCAGCGCAAAAGGAACGCCCGGCGCAACGATTTGCCATGCTACGATTGATTCATCCGCCGGGAGAAACCCAAGCCCGCATTGCATCGCACTTTGTTCGCTAGTGGAGGCATGCCATGCAGCATTTCGACTACAAGGGATTTCACATCGACTGCCGCGCCAGGCACGACGAAGACGGTCACTACGTCGCCCAGGCCAAGCTCACGCGTGCGGCAACGGCGAGTTCGCCAGCAGAAGTCCATCAATCAGGCGACATCGATTCATTCGTCGACGAATCCGATGCCATGTCGTGCGCCCGCACGTGGGCAATCGAATGGATCGACGAGAACTGGGACTGATCGAACCCTTTCACTTAACGCCATGCGGCGGCTCTTTACCTTGATATCGCGCGGCCAATCGCGTTGGCGCGCGCGGCCGTCATTCTTTTCAAACTGAAAACATTGGCCCGGAAATCTCCGGGATTGTGAGCGTTCTCTCAGCGAATACCTCGTGAAAACCCGCAAATGTTAAATATCTGGGATGGAACAGCCGATATCCAGTGAGTTGAAGGAAATCCGTGCGCAGAGCTGAAGACAGTGCGGAGCTTTCAAACAGCGCCTGAAGAAAGACCTGAGAGCAGGCGTCATTCCGCATAAAAACATTCATATCCGAAGCAGATTTCTTGGGGCAAACCCGGGGGCCAGCAATGAAGAAGACCTTGACCATCAGAACGAGGCTGTTCATCGGTTTCATATCGATGGCGGTGATCGCAGTCGTGATTTCGGGGGTTGCGCTATTCAGCCTCGCCAGTACGACACACGCGTTCAGCCAGTATGTGCACGGCATCGATGCGCGGGCTCAAGTGGCGGCCGAAGTGCGCGCAGCCGTGGATCGGCGCGCGATCGCCGCGCGCAATCTCGTGCTCGTCACGACTCAGGCAGACCTCGATCTCGAGACGGCTGCCGTCAAACAGGCGCACGAGGACGTCGGCGTCAAGCTCAAACAGCTCAACGACATGATCAACAACGCAAGCGATACGAGTGAAACCGCTCGCTCGCTGGTCGCGGAGATGAATCGTGTCGAAGCGTTATATGGTCCCGTTGCGCTGAACATCGTCGGCTTGGCGCTCAACAATCACCATGACGAAGCGATCCGGGAGATGGACGACAAATGTCGCCCGCTGCTGGCCGCGCTCGTGAAGGCAACGGACGACTACGCAAAATTCACAAGGACGCGTCAGGGCGAGATCGTGCAGAACTTCGAGGCGCGCTACGAGATGCTGCGCAACGCGATTATCGGCGTGAGCGCACTGGCGATACTTGCATCGCTCGTGCTGGCCGTGCGCATGGTGCGCTCGATCACGCGACCGATCACACGCGCGGTCGAAGTCGCGCGCACCGTCGCGAACGGCGATCTGACGAGCCATATCGTCGTCGATCGGGACGACGAAGCGGGTGAGTTGCTCAAGGCTTTGCGCGACATGAACGACCGCCTCACGGAAACGGTTGGCCGCGTGCGCTCGAGCAGCGCGAACGTGTCGACTGCGACGAATGAAATCGCCACGGGCAATAGCGATCTGAGCCGCCGCACGGAAGCGCAGGCTGCGTCATTGCAGGAAACGGCTGCGAGCATGGAGCAACTGACGTCGACCGTGAAGCAGAATGCCGATAGCGCGCAGCATGCAAAAACGCTGGCATCGAATGCTTCGGACATTTCGCAGCGCGGCAGTCATACCGTCGAACGCGTGGTGACGACGATGGAAGCGATCAGCGCGAGTTCGGGGAAGATCGCCGAGATCACCGGGATCATCGAAGGCATCTCGTTTCAAACGAACATTCTCGCGTTGAATGCCGCAGTCGAGGCGGCGCGTGCGGGCGAAGAAGGCCGCGGCTTTGCGGTGGTTGCGGGCGAAGTGCGCAGTCTCGCGCAACGCTCGGCGCAGGCGGCGAAGGAGATCAAGGAACTGATTGCCCGCTCGGTGCAGGAGATCCAGAGCGGCGCTTCACTCGCCGACGATGCGGGCCGCACGATGACGGACATGAAGCAGGCGGTCGCACGCGTGGCAGAGATCGTCGATGAGATCGCAGCGGCTTCCGAAGAACAGGGCCGAGGCATCGAACAGATCAACGTGGCGATCACGCAGATGGACACCGTGACGCAGCAGAACGCGGCTCTGGTCGAACAGGCTGCGGCGGCATCGCAATCGCTGCGGCATCAGGGCGTCGAACTCGACGATACGGTTTCCGCATTCAAACTCGCCGCGGCCTGAACCGGGAGCATTGCGAGCGGCGTGTTCGACTCTACGCCGCTCGCATGTGTTTTTCAGCATCGCCAGGCAACGCACGTTTTGCCGGATCGAATGCGTGTCAATGCGATAAACCGGTAATTCATCAATTCATCTATGCACTGCGCTTGAGTTTGATATCAAGGCGAAACGCCCGCGGTAAACGGGTTCCAAACGGGTTCCAAACAGGTTGCAGTGCCGCATAAACCTACTATGATAGGAACAACAAGTAATTTGAGAACGCGTGATGAATTGATGAACTCAATGCAATTGCGCTGAATAGATGTGCGTGGATGCACCTGCCTGAATTGCAATTGAGGTGCAATCCAGTTGCACGCGGAACCTGAGAGAGCGAACGTCGCAGCGGCATAGTCGGGTCGCGCGCGCTCGAAGCGGAGAGGGCACGATGAACGCGGCTTTGACCATTGCATCGTTCTGGAAGGCATTTTGCGCGCGTCAGATATCGCGAGGCATGTCGCCAGGACAGCTCGACGATTCGGAAGCGGCGTTTTATTCAGGCGCGGTGGCCATGTATGACATCATGATGATGGTCACCGATCCCAATCTCGATCCCATCGACGCACGCACGATACTCGCTGCGCTTTACGACGAGCGGGAAGACTTTCTGCGCATTCAGGATATGGCGGCGATCGACCGCTAAACGTCGCGCAGTACTTCTGGTAAAGAGAAGCACTACTGCGCCGTTTGCTGGCGTTGGTATTCGTTCTTCTTCATTTGCAAGTACTCTTGACGGTCGAGTTCGTGCAACTGACGCGGATACTGTTCCGTCGCATCGAACCATGTGGCGAAGCGCTGATCGACGCGTTTGTCGGCGGGAAGCGCAAGTGAAGCGAGGTATGCATCGATGGCAAGGTAGTAGCGCATCGTATTGCGTTCCACGAGTCCGCGCACACCGCCTATATAGTCGCCCGACGCTTTAGTGAATCCCACTTTTGCACTGCCTATTGTCGCGAGATAGGTCTTCATCGCGATGCGTCCTGCCGTGCCGAATCCATACGAGTACGTGAGATGCAGGAATGTGCGTCCCTTGCCGATATCGACAGCTTCGAGGACGATGCGATAGTCCTTCGTACTGAGCGGTCCTGTCGCCGCGCTCAAATCGACCTGGAAGTAATCCGGGTTCGTGGCCACCGAGCGGTAATTGAATTGCACGCGGTAGGTGTCGCCGAGTTCCTGTTCGGTCTTCTTGCCCACGTTCATGCTGATGGTCGCGCCATTGCCGCCCACCGATGCATGACAGTACTTGGTATTCAGATGCAGGATCAGCACGTCGCACCAGTTGGCCGGGCCTTGCTGCGGATCGTTGAATGCGCGGTTGACGGTTGCGAACGGATAGTCGACCACCGCGTAGATATCGCCCTTCAGCGAGTTCTGCGTCTCTTCCGAATCCAGATAGAGCGGCCGGTTGAACGCATTCGACTTGAGCTGCGGCGCGAGCGCGTCGTACTTGTCCTTGAGCGACGCGGCGTTGTCGTCGGCCCATGACAGCGCGCCGAGCGAGAGGCCCAATAGCGCGAGCGCTACCAGCACGAATCGTTTTGTTATACGCATGACTCCATGAGTGCTCATGGCAGGCGCTCCCGCTGACGACGCATTGATTGGGCCGAAGGTCGCACGAATATAGCAGAGACGGCGCACTAGGCCGGCAAGCCGATGAGCCGTTCGAGCATAAACGTGATTTGAACCAGCATTCACGGTAGCAACGCACGTTCCTAGAATGACTTCCATGCGCTGACCCAGTCGCGCAAGGCAAACAACCTGATCAACATATGGAGAACATCATGGAACGTCTGAATCGCCAACCCGTCAGTGAAGCCACCGGCCAGGCAGCGGATCTTTTTGCAGGCATCAAGCGCGCCGTCGGCATGGTGCCGAACGCCTACGCAGGCATCGGCACGAACAGCCCGGCAGCGCTGCAGATCGTGCTCGCCACCGGTGATGCACTCGCCAAAGGCGCGCTGTCGAAGAAGGAAATCGAGGCGATCAAGCTTGCCGTCAGCGGCGCCGTGGATTGTGACTACTGTCTCGCCGCGCACTCGCTGGCGGCCAGGAAGTTCGGCATTGCGGTGGACGACGTCGTCGCGCTGCGTGAAGGACGCGATTCGGCCGATGCCCATCTGAACGCCATCGCTACCTTTGCACGCACGGTGTTCACCTCGCGCGGCACGGTGCCGGCGGATGTGGTCGACGCCGTGAAGGCCGCCGGTTATAGCGATCAGCAGATCACCGAAGCGCTGCTCGCGATCGCCGACATCACGTTCACCAACCTGTACAACCGGGTCAACGACACCGCCGTCGACTTCCCGAAGATCTGACGCGATCGACATGCGCGGCGCCGCCGGGAAGGCGGCGTCAGACCGCGACGGGTACGCGCCCGTCGCGGGTATTGCGTTTTCGGGCGCACAGCGGCTCGTGCCGCGCAACGGCGTATTTGTAGCAAGTTGATTCAGGTCTCCTGCCGCGAAGGAGCGATCCGCTAGAATGAGGCTCGCTTTTCAAACCAAGGAGATACGCGTGAAATCAGTTGTTGCCCTGCTCGCCGCGGCCGCGCTCGCATCGGTGGCGTTCAACGCCAATGCAGCATCGACGGAGAAGCTGCCGTCCGGCGTCGTCGTCGAACATCTGTCGCAGGGAAGCGGCCCGCAGCCCACGGCCGCCGACGTCGTGCGCGTCAACTACCGTGGCACGCTCGCGAACGGCACCGAGTTCGACAGCTCGGCCAAGCATGGCGGCCCCGCGGAGTTTCCGCTCGGCCGCGTGATCCCCTGCTGGACCCAAGGCGTCGCGACCATGAAAGTGGGCGAGAAAGCCAAACTGACCTGTCCGGCCGCGACGGCGTACGGTTCGCGCGGTGTCGGCGTGATTCCGCCGAACAGCGACCTGACCTTCGAAGTCGAACTGCTTGCAATCGTCAAGTAAATGGCTTGAGTAACCCTTCGACCGACCTGACCATCGACTGGACGGATCGGTCCACGCGCAACGCCCGTCGCGGCGTTGCGCGCCCTTGAAGCGCCTTGCATCCGGCGCGCTCGCCCTGTGCGCGAATCGGCATTCGTGTTCCTTGATTATCGTTAACGCTGGCTGGCCGAACTCAAATTGGCGTGATACCTAAACGATCTTGCGGACAAATCAGTCGGACGATTGGGATTCTGTCACCAATATGAAAAACTGCGCGCTCAGAATCCCGCAAAAAATAAAGTCGCATCACGACGGGGTGTAGGGTGACCAGAAAACAAAGAGTGCTGTTCCTTTGCAGGGACAACGCGGCGCTTAGCATTTTGGCTGAAGCCTTGCTACGCGAGCTGGACGGTTTGCATTTCGACGCATTCAGCGCGGGTCTCGAACCCGCCGACAAGGTTCACGCGGCTGCGATGGGCGAGCTGCGGCATGGCTTTTCGAGCCTCGAGCTGCTCAATCCCAAGAGCTGGCTGGAATTCACGAGCGAGTGGGCGCCGCAGATGGATTACGTAGTGACGCTGTGTGACGAGTCGGCGCGCGTCGACATGCGCGCCTTCCACGGCATCCCGAAGTGGTGTCACTGGACGCTGACGCCGTCCGCCTACGCTGCCGCGGGCGCGGTCGAAAACGCGTTCTGGCAGATTCTGAAACGCGTCGAAGACTTCATCGCGGCAGAGCGCCGTCCGTGGCCTTCGCTGAAGCTGCCGGTGGCGAGCTGCACGTCGGATGCGTGCGATCTGCTGCTGAGCGGCCAGTAAGAGTAAGCGAACCCACGCCGTGCGTTGCCGCACGACGGCACCGCGCAAGCGCTGCCTGCGCGCGGCCGTGAAGCTGGTGTGACTCGAGAGTTAAGGAACGACGCTACGGCCGCTTACCGACCGCGTGAAGCCGTCCGCGCGCGCAAGGTTTCGCGCACGCGCTTGGCCGCGAACAGCGGCACATAGTCGAGAATGCGTGCGTCGCGTTGATACGCTTGCACGGCGTCGGTGTACATCTGCGATACGACTTCTTCGGGGGCGTCGGTGGATTCTGCGATTTCGTGCACGATCTTCTGCGAATCTTCCGTCTTCATGCATGCCTCCGTTAGTTCAGTCGGTGATCGGAATCCTGAATTGAAGGACATGCAATGCGCGTGCGCCAATAGAACTTCGCAATCGGCGGGCCACGCTGCTGCAACAAGAAGGTCTCGCGGGAAGAAAGCCTGATTGATCAGACAGATAGCGCACGGGCCCCGGACTTTTCCACAGGTCTCTCCACAAAAACTGTGGAGAACTTTTTCCCGCAATGCTGTTGCTGGGATGTGCGCTTCTCATTGGCCCTCCCGGTCACGAGGGTGAGGAAACGCCTTCACCTGTTGCTCCGATTTAGCACGCACACTCAGTTGTTACCCTTGTTCCGGCGTCTGGATCGAAGGATGGTATGTCCGACAACAGGAAAGGCGATTGCGCCCGCTACAGCGCTCCAGAGCGCAGTAACCAGGGCGCGCCCGCCACATTCATCCCCGCACGGGATGGAGCTATCGGGCAGGACAATGACCAGGCTCACGAAAGCGGCCAGGATGGCACCGGCGACAAGCAGGCCGCCGTAGACGAGCGCAATTCTCACAGCACTTCCCAGAACAGGATGGTTTTCGCTTCGGACAGGTCAGAGTAGAAATTTTCGGGACCTATCCCGACAGCCGAAAGAGGGTTCCATATTTTTGACACGCCGAGGCTGAACCGAAATGTTGTCTCTGCACTCGGCGTGAGGCGGTCGCCGTCCCACAAGTCTATGTGATCTCCGCTGGGCTGCTTCTCCTTGAGACTACGACGCCAGTAGCTTCCAAAGAACGCAATGCCTGAACGTCCTGTGATTCTGTCTTTCCAGTCGCTGCCTGTGACCATTTCGGGCTTTGGGCATCCGGCGAATGGCTGTAACTGCAACCACTGTGCAACTTCCTTGGCACGAAGCATATGGCTCCGTGGATGCCCGTGGAACCAGCACGTTCCCCCCTTGAATGAATTGTTTGTGATACCGACGCCTGCGAGGCAAGTGCCAAAACGAATTGCGCACTCGTCTTCAAACGCAGGCTTTCCCGTTGCTGGATCGATGCACGGTGCGGAATGGGGATAGGCTGCCCACAATTCAGAAAACGATACGGCCTTGAGATGTACTTCTTTTATCGAACCGCGCCTGTCGTTTGTATGTACAACGGTTTTCCTGTTCGGCATTAGTGCCACCCTTCATGTGCGAGGGCGTCATCGCCCCAATGGATTGTGTACTCTGTAGCGCTTTCGGTATGGATGCGGGGCAAGCGACCAGAACCATCAACGCGACCACAGAGCGTTTGCCCGTCCGCCTTCTCAATGAGATATGGATACCCGTGCAGCGCTGTATGACGTGTTTGTGCTTCTACCTGCTCGTCGTAGACTGGTGATGGGAATTGCGCGGGTTTGCTGCTGGTCGTTGCCTTTTCGCGGCTTTCCGAATAGAAGGCATTCGAACCGCCGTATGCAAAGACGACGTTTTTTCCGCATGGGCATAGAACGCGGTCGCCGTCCTTGACCATTGGAAAACCATCGTCCATCCAGTTGCCCGCCGTGCCGTAAATCTCCCATGCACCCTTGCAGGTTCCGCACGTCGCCTTACTCCCCTTGCGGGCGTACATCTTGCCCCGTTCGTCATACATACTGCTACGGCCAATGACTTCACCGCCTGTCGATGTACGGTCTCCATCGGCGGCCAATCGGTCAAACATTGTTCTTCCTCCTGGTGAGTAGACCCGGCATTACGAATTCGTCTGGCGGGCAAGCGCTTCGTCGCCCCGGTAGACCGGGTAGCTGTCGGCCATATCTGTATCGATGCGTGGCAGCAATGCAGTACTGTCTAGCCTTCCCGATCTCGTTCTGGCGTCTTGAGTTTCAATGAAGCACGGATAACCCGGAGTAGCGCCGTAACCCGTGGCGTGTATCTGCCTGGCTGGTCATTGCAGTGCCAGAAGCACCGCTGCAGATATCGCCTTCCAGCGCCTCCTGTTTGACCATCATCGGTGTGCCGTGATGTGTACAACCGTCGATGCCTTCAATGACCACACCGCCGTTGATGGACTTCGCCCAGCAAAAGGATCGCTCTACTCATGCAGAACCCTCCACGTTGCATTGCTGCTTTCGAGGCATTGCAGTATCTCCGCGAAGCAAGTGGAAACAGCTGGTCCGGTACTTCTGAACCGGCCATGCGGCGGGCGAACGCGCGCCCGCATACGCGATGCTGCGGCTTCGGCCCCGAAGGAGAAATGAGATAAGTCCGATTTGGGGCGTGATCAATGCACGGCGCATCGCCGCGCGTTCGCGTCTTGCACCGTAGCGTGCACAACCAACCCGTCAGCATTCTTGTTCAGCAAGTGACTTGACGAACGACGCCCGAATCGATGTCAAATATGCGGCGCCTTTCCCGTGATGGGGACGGCGGCTTCCCCGCACGCAGCGTGTGAGGGAAGCGTGGGGGAACAATGTCTGGCGACGTGCGGGGAATGCCTAATTTCCTCGCACATGGCCCGCAAAGCCTTATTGTGTGGGGTTCAGCGCTGTGGGCGAAGACTTATCCACGGACTTGTCACCAGAAATTGTGGATAACTTGGGCGCAAATCGCATGCGTCCCGCAGTTGGCCACTGTTGGCCTCAGCTGGCTATTCAAGCCACTTGCGTACGTCTTTCTCCCATTCGGGGTCGCCGCAGCCCTTCGGATTCTCCGGGCCGAGCACGGTGATATAGCCCTTGCTCTTCATGCACGACTCGTACGCGCGCACCTTCGTGCATTGCCCCGGCCCCGCGTTGCGCGACACCGTTTTGCACTGCGCGACGGTCCGGTCCATCGGGCCGAAGTCGAGGTCGCCCGCATTGGTCTGTGTCGACGTGTCCGCGCCCGTCAGCGAAAACTCGACAGGGCCGGTGTGAGTGCAAGCTGTCGTCAGCATCGCGAGCGAGGCCGCCGCGACAAGAATAGACGCACGCAAGATCATGATTCGCTTCCTTGTTGATGTTGTTGGTTATCCGCCTGATGCTGTTGCGGCTTCATTCGCCGATCAGATGCAGCACGATATCGCGTGTTTGCGGCCGCGCGCGATGCTCGAACAGATAAATGCCCTGCCACGTGCCGAGCGTCATGCGCCCGTGTTCGACGGGTACTGACAGTTGCACCTGCGTGAGCGCAGTGCGCAGATGCGCGGGCATGTCGTCGGGGCCTTCCGTGTCGTGCTCGTAGCGCTTGATATCTTCGGGCGCGAGCTGCGCGAAGTAACGTTCGATATCGCGTTGCACGGAAGGGTCGGCGTTCTCCTGAATCAATAGCGACGCCGACGTGTGCCGGCAGAACACGGTGAGAATGCCCGTTTCGATCGACGTATCGTGCACGAATGCGGCGACCTCGGATGTGAAATCGAACAGTCCGCGAGTGCGCGCCCGCACGTCCAGATGGCGAATGGCCTGGCGCATGAATCGTTCTCCGTTGTGCGATATGAAATGATGTCTTCCGCCGAGTTTACCGCGAGCCGCGCGGGCCTTCGCGGCATGCGCAAAAGGGCTATTCTGATAGCTCAGCATCATGGCAGACGTAAAAAGGGAGACGGCCATCATGGAACGCGACGAATTCATCGATGCATTGAAGCGCGAAGGCTACGCCGAAATCGTGACGGTCACGCGCGACGCGAACGGCGCGCTCGACGCGCATGTCCACCCGTTCGAAGCGAAGGCGCTGATCCTGCATGGCGAACTGACGATCCGCATCGGCGCAACGGACCACGCATACAGAGCGGGCGACGTATTCCATTTGCAAGCGAACGAAAGCCATTCGGAAAGCTATGGCGCAGAAGGCGTGCAATATCTGGTCGGCCGCAAATGATTGCGACTGCAACAGTCAAACCGCCTGCAAGCTTTGCGATGAGCCGCTAAGATTTTCTGCTGAGCATCGACGCGATGCGTGTCGGTGCCTGATCGCTCATTCCATCATCGAGGAGGTTCTACATGCCCACGTCCACGACACCTGTCTGGTTCATCACTGGCTGTTCAACCGGCTTCGGCAAGGAACTGGCCCGCGCGGTACTCGAACGGGGCTGGCGCTGCGTGGCGACGGCGCGTAACGCTGCGTCGCTTGCCGATCTCGCCGAACCGGGCAGCGACGCCGACGCTCGCCTCGCACGCGTGCAGCTCGACGTGACGGATGCCGCGCAGATCGCCGCCGCCGTCGAGACCGCGCAGCAGCGTTTCGGCGGGATCGACGTGCTGGTGAACAATGCGGGCTATGGCTATCAGTCGTCGGTCGAAGAAGGCGAGGAAGTGGAAATCCGCGCGCAGTTCGACGCGAACGTGTTCGGCCTCTTCGCGATGACACGCGCGGTGCTGCCCGGCATGCGCGAACGTCGCAAGGGACACGTAGTGAACATCACGTCGGTGGCGGGTCTTGCGGGCTTTCCGGGTTCGGGCTACTACGCGGCGAGCAAGCATGCTGTGGAAGGCTGGTCCGATTCGCTGGCGACGGAAGCCGCGCCGCTCGGCATCCACGTGACCTGCGTGGAGCCGGGCCCGTTCCGCACCGACTGGGCGGGCCGCTCGCTGAAGCAGACGCCCAACCGTATTGCCGACTACGCGGAGACTGCCGGCAAACGCATGCAGACGACGGCGCAGAACAGCGGCCATCAGGCCGGCGACCCCAAGCGCGCCGCACAGGCGATGATCCGCATCACGGAAACGGACAAGCCGCCGCGCCATCTGGTGCTGGGCGCGTTCGGCGTCGATGCCGTGTCGAAGCGCCTGCATGCAGCACTCGCCGATATCGAAGCGTGGCGCGAAACGAGTATCGGCGCAGACTTTCCCGATAGCGAGCGCTAACCTTCACGCTGGCCGCGCAGCCTCGGGATAGTATTGCGGCGCTTCGCGGCGCTCGAACATGCCGTAGTCGCGCACCACGCGCACGGTGCGCAGGCGTGCGCCGTCAGGCAGTGCAAGGGTGCTCGCAAAGTCATCGGCGGCTCGAGCGTCGCGCCACGCGGTGAGCAGGATGACGTCGCCAGGCGTCAGCACCGCGTCGAACACGTCCCACGAAACAAGACCCGCCGCATCCTCCCGCAAGCCCAGTGCGCGTGCGACTTCAGGCGCGCCAGCGCTTTTCACCCATTCGGCGTCGCGGCGCGCGTCGATCAGTACGATCGTGGTCGCGTCGCCCGTTTCAGTTTCGTCGAGTCGTTGCTCGTGCAACGTTTGGCCGGTGGGCAGGCGCGTATCGCGCGTCAACTGCCCGACGCGCAGCCGGTAATCGCGAAACGTCTGCGAACGGCCTTTTTCCTGCACGCCGTGATGCGTGGCCTGCGTGCGCCATCGCACCAGCGCCTTTTCATCGCGCCAGCCCGACAGCGACAGCAGCACGCCGTCGCGCGTCAGGCTCGCATAGCGCACGTTGTCGACGAAACCGTCGATCTGCTCCAGTTCCGGCTTCAGCATCTTCGCGTAGCCGAGGTAGGTGTCCCATCGGTCGGCGCGCGGCTCTACTTCGAACAGCACTGAAAACATCGCGTTCTCCGGAAAGCGGCGCACTCAAACGGCCGCAATGCAATCGATTTCAATGTCGAACCGCCCCGGCCACGCGGGCACGCAGACGAAGATGCGCGCGGGCGGATCTTTCGGGAAATAACGCGCGTAAATCGCGTTGACGGCCGCAAACTGCTCGACCGACGTGCAGTAGACATTGCACTTGAGCACATTGTCGAGCGACGAACCGGCCGTCTCGACGCACAGCTTCAGTTGCTCCAGCACCCGTTCCGTCTGCCGTTCCAGCGGCGCATCCACGACTTCGCCCGTTTCAGGATCGAACGGCGGCAGGCCGGACACGTAGATCGTGTCGCCATGCCGCGTGACGACGGAAGTCGGCGCCTTCCAGCGCTCGAGCCAGCCCGACAACGGTTCGACCCGGATGATTTCGCGTTTCATTGCTGCACTCCATTCGCATGTTCTGGCAGCTATCGTAGCGCCGGACAGCGCGCCGACGTTTCAGGCTGGAACGAAATGACGGATGCGAATGCGCAAATGCGCTGCTCATTTTCCACTCATTCTGGGCGCTTACGATTCATACATCGAAAGAACCTGCAGCGCGACCGACACCGCGGCGCGCTGCTTACAGAGGGGAAATATCATGAACAGGTCATTCGTTACAGCATGTGCTTCGGCACTCGTCGTATCGGTCGCTCTGAGCGGCTGCGCAACGTTCGACGGCTCGCCCAACGTCTACAGCGCGTCGCAGGCGCAGCGCGAAGAATCGGTGCGTTTTGGCACCGTCGAAAGCGTGCGTCCCGTGACGATCGATACCAGCAACGGCCAGCCCGGCTTTCTCGGCGCACTCGGCGGCGGCGCGATTGGCGGCATTGCCGGCAGCGCGATCGGTGGCGGACGCGGCTCGATCCTGACGGGCATCATCGGCGGCATTGCGGGTGCGGTGGCGGGCAACGAGGTGCAGAACCACTTCGAGAAGAAGAACGGCGTCGAAATCACCGTGCGCCTGGACGACGGTTCGCTGCGCGCGATCACGCAAAGCACGGATGGCCCGATGTTCTACGCGGGCGAACGCGTGCGGCTGCTGTCGGAAGGCGGCGTGACGCGTGTGACGCTGTAAGCGCTACAACAGCAGCAACGTAAGGAATAGAAGGAGGCCATCATGTTCATGCGCGACGACGTAATTTACGAGTTTCATCACATCGGCATTCCGACCAGCGAAGTGCGCGAAGGCGAGCGCTATAGCCCGCAGTACCGGATGTACACGAGCGACAGCGACTGCAAGCTCGCGCACATCCAGTACCACCGCTTCGAAGCCGATAGCCCGCTACACGAACTGATGCGCCGCATGCCGCATCTGGCGTTCAAGGTCGACGATCTCGACCGGGCCATCGAAGGCAAAGAGGTCGTGCTCGGGCCGTATGAGCCGCTCGACGGCTTTCGCGTAGCGGCGATCATCGACGGCGGCATGCCCGTCGAGCTGATCCAGACCGTGCTCGACGACGAAGAAATCTGGAGCCGCGTGGTGACGGGGCGCCACGCGCGGCTGTATTGCGCCCAGTACGAGGCCTGACGAACTACACGGCGCGTTGCAGCCACGCGCGCCAGCCGCCGTATTGCGTGATGTCGACGGCGCCTTCGATGCCGTACGCTTCGCAGACAAAGCCCGTTTCCCAGCGTCCGTCGGCAAGTTCGACCTTGCCCAACGCCAGTGGTGCCGGAATGCCCGCGAGGAACGAGCCGGCTTCGCTGCCAGGCAAGTCCCATACTTCGACTTCGATTGCCGCGCCGTTTGCCGTGTCGCGCATCATGCCGGGCCGCTGCGTCGTGCCGCTGGACGCCAGCGCATAGAGCCGGTAGTGCGGCGCGCTGGTGGTCTTCGCGATGAGCCGGGCGCCACGCGCGGTCAACTGCCCGTTGAGCGGTAAACCCTCCAGATGCGCACCGCACACGACGAGCTTCATCCTGTCGCTGCGGGCCTCGTTGGATGGCACGTCCACATCCTGTTGCGCACCGCCGATCAACCGCACAGCGAGCTTGCGATGCAGCGCATCGGCAACGCTCAGCAGGTATTGATCGGTGAATGCGCGGCCGAACAGCGTCACGCCCCACGGCAGACCATTCCGCATGAAACCCGCAGGCAGCGCGATGGCCGCGTAATCGAGCAGGTTCATGAAGTTCGTGTAATGCCCGAGCAGCGAATTCGCGCCGACAGGATCGCGCTCGAGTTCGTCGAGCGTGACGGCGCGTGGAATCGAAGGCGTCAGCACGCAATCGAGTTCGGCAAGCACGGCATCGCAACGCTGCTTGAGCGCCTGAAGCTTGTACTGCGCGCGAAATGCTTCGACGGCGCTTGCGCCCGGTGCCTTCGCGAGCACGTCGCGGATCACGGGCAACACGGCCTCAGGCTGCGACTCCATCAGCGCGCCCGCCACACTGTAGCGCTCGGCAACCCACGGTCCTTCATACAGCAGGCGCGCCGCTTCGACGAACGGCTCGAAGTCGATCTCGACAGCCTCGCCGCCGATCGCTTCAAGCGCCGCGCGCGCTTGCGCGAACAGCGCGGGACTTTCTTCGCAACCCGCGAACTCAAGCTGACGCGGTACGCCGAAGCGAAAGCGCTTGATCGTGCCGAACGCCGTTGCATCGTTCCATTGCGGATTTGCGCGACTGTACGCATCGGCTGGATCGTGGCGCGCGGTGAGCGCGAGCAGTTCGCTCGCTTCGCTGGCCGTCGCGGTGAAGTAGGTGACGCAGTCCAACGTGCGGCACGCAGGCACGACACCCGCCGTCGACAGCAACCCCTTCGTCCCTTTCGTGCCGACAAGGTTGTTCAGCGCGGCAGGCACGCGGCCCGAGCCGGCCGTGTCGGTGCCGAGCGCGAAGCTCGCGACGCCGAGCGCGACCGCCAGCGACGACCCCGCGCTCGAACCGCCCGAAGGATACGCAGCGTGAACGCTGTTGCGGCATTTGCCATACGGCGAGCGCGTGCCGTTCAGGCCCGTTGCGAACTGATCGAGATTGGCCTTGCCGATCGGCACGGCGCCGAGCGCGATCAACTGCGCGACGAGCGTCGCGGTTTCGTCCGGCGTGTAGGCGAAAGCAGGGCATGCCGCCGTGGTCGGAATGCCCGCGAGATCGATGTTGTCCTTCATCGCGAACGGCACGCCGTAGAGCGGCAAAGAATCCGCAGCGCGGCCGTCGAGCGCGGCGAAATAAGGCTCGATTTCCGCGTCCGACAGCAGATGAATGAACAGATGATAGTCAGGGTTCAGCGCCGCAGCGCGCTTGCGCAATGCGCCAATCAACGCGCGCGGCGTAGTGCGGCCTTCGCGATACGCCGCGCGCACGGCGGGAAGACGCAGATCGAATGAATCCATGTCGGGTAGTTCCTTGAATGCGTTGGTACGAAGTGCGTTAAGCGTGCTGTTCGATGACGACCACACGTTGGCCCGCGCGGACGGGCGAGCCCGGCGCCACGTGAATCTCGCCGACGGTGCCCGCGCAGGGCGCGATCACGGAGATCTCCATCTTCATCGATTCGATCACGAGCAGCACGTCGCCCGCTTCGACGCTTGCGCCCGGTTCGACGCGCACTTGCCACAGATTACCCGCGATCTCACTGTCGACGGCAATCTGGCCGTCGGTGAGCGGCGCGACGTCGGCGTCCGTGGTAACGGGCGCTTCCAGCGTCTCTTCGTTGCTGCCCGCTTCGTGCCAGCGCTGCCGCTCGGCCTGAAATGCGGCCTGCTGACGCGCGCGGAACTGCGCGATGTCATCGGCCTCGCGGTCGAGAAAGCCCTGATAGTCGGCGAGCGACAACTCCGTCTCTTCGATCTTCAGCGGATAACGTCCGAGCGGAAACGCTTCGCGGATGCGCAGCAGTTCGTCGGCGGAGACTTCATAGAAACGGATCTGATCGAAAAAGCGCAGCAGATAAGGACGTCCCGCGAAATCCGCGACTTCGCGATAGCGATTCCACATCTGCAATGTGCGACCGACGAACTGATAACCGCCAGGCCCTTCCATCCCATACACACACAGATACGCGCCGCCGATACCGACCGAGTTCTCCGCCGTCCATGTGCGCGCCGGGTTGTACTTCGTCGTCACGAGCCGATGGCGCGGGTCGAGCGGCGTCGCGACGGGCGCGCCGAGATAGACGTCGCCGAGTCCCATCACCAGATAGCTCGCGTCGAACACGACGCGCTTCACGGCATCGATCGAATCGAGGTCGTTGATGCGGCGGATGAACTCCAGGTTGCTCGGACACCACGGCGCATCCTTGCGCACGGTGGTCATGTATTTGTCGATGGCGAGCTGGCACGCGGGATCGTCCCACGACAACGGCAGATGCACGACGCGCGACGGCGCACGCAGATCCTTTTGCAGCAGCACGCGTTGCCAGGTTTCGGCGACGTGATCGAGCAGCGTTGCGAGCGGCAATTGCTCGGGCTGATAGTGGACCTGCAGCGAACGTATGCCGGGCGTCAGATCGATCACGCCGGGCAACTGCAATGCTTCGAGCGATTGCATCAGCGCGTGGCCGCGAAAGCGCAGCACGAGATCGAGTTCGGGCGGCCCGATTTCAAGCAGCAGATGCGTGTCGCCGGAAAGACGTGCGACGAGTTGCTCGTGTCCATCGCCGACGTTCAGCACGATCGGCGATTGCAGTTCCGCGCGTGTTTCGGCGTTCGGCGTTGCCACGCTCGCCGCAGCGAGCGACGCCACTTCTTCCGCACTCGCAAGTGCCGCCGCGCGTGCAGTGGCGACATCAACGGGCACGAAGCGCACCTTGTCGCCTGCTTTCAGTTGCCCGATCTGCCAGAGATCCGCTTCGATCACCGTGACGGGACACACGAAGCCGCCGAGGCTCGGACCATCCGGGCCGAGAATCACAGGCATATCGCCGGTGAAATCGATTGCGCCGACCGCATACGGATTGTCGTGAATGTTCGACGGATGCAGGCCCGCTTCGCCGCCGTCCGCGCGCGTCCATTCAGGCTTCGGACCGATCAGGCGCACACCTGTGCGGCTCGAATTGAAATGAATCTCCCAGTCGGTATCGAGAAACTGTTCGATATAGCGTGCGCTGAAGTACTCGGGCGCGCCATGCGGGCCGTAGATCACGCGCAGCACGCGTACATCGTCTAACCGATGCGCAAGCGTGGCGGGCAATGAAACGCCTGCCTCGTTACTGGACAACGCATGCAGATGCAGCACATCGCCCGCACGCAGCGCGCGTCCGCCGTGGCCGCCGAATTGTCCAAGCGTGAAGGTGCTGCGGCTGCCGAGATACTGCGCGACGTCCAGCCCGCCGCGCACGCACAGGTAAGCGCGTGCGCCTGCGCCGCGTATCGTGCCGAGCGCGAGCGTCGAGCCGGCCGTGATGGCAAACGTCGTGTTCATCGGCTGCGGGATGTCGTCGAGCATCACGGGCAGCGTTGCGCCCGTCACGGTGACGACAGCATCGGCGTTGAAGCGCAGCGTGGGCCCGCTCATCGTGATTTCGAGCGCGGCCGCTTGCGCGTCGTTGCCAAGCAGGCGATTGCCAAGACGCAGCGCGCGGTCGTCCATCGGTCCCGATGGCGGCACACCAACGGCCCAGTAACCCGGACGTCCTGGATAATCCTGTACAGTCGTCTGCGTGCCGCCGCTGATCACTTCGAATGTCGATGCGCGGTAACGCAGACCTTCGAGGCAACGCGTCCACGGATTGCCGCTTGCGAACGGCGCATCGGCAAGAATCTGCCGCAAGTAATCGCGATTCGTTTCGACGCCATAGATACGCGACGCGTCGAGCGCGGCGTCGAGCGCTTCACGTGCTTCATCGCGAGTCGGCTGCCATGCGATCAGCTTCGCGAGCATCGGATCGAACCACGGTGGCACTTCGCAACCGGCTTCGATCCATGTGTCGATACGCAGTGCACGGCCATCGGCGGCGGGGAATGACACATCGGTCAACAGTCCCGGACAGGGCTTGAAATCGCGACCCGGATCTTCCGCGTAGAGACGCGCCTGAATCGCGTGGCCTTGCGGTTTCAGATCGCGCGTCAACTCATCGAGCGGCGCGAGCTTGCCCGCTGCCAGTTCGATCATCCAGCGCACGAGGTCCACGCCCCACACCTGTTCAGTGACGCCGTGCTCGACCTGCAGGCGCGTATTCACTTCGAGAAAATAGAAGCGCGCAGCATCGCTGTCATAGACAAATTCGACCGTGCCTGCCGAACGATACGACACCGCTTGCGCAAGGCGAATCGCCGCATCGCACAGCGCGGCATCGACGCCATCGGGCAGATTTGGCGCAGGCGTTTCTTCGAGCACCTTCTGATTGCGCCGCTGCACCGAGCAGTCACGCACGCCAAGCGCGATAGCCGCGCCTTTGCCGTCGCCGAACACCTGCACTTCGAGATGCCGCGCTTTCTCGATGTACTTTTCGAGGAACACGCCGGCATCGCTGAAATTGTTCTGCCCGAGGCGCTTCACATTGTCGAACTGCGCCGCGAGTTCTTCCGCCGAGCGGCACACACGCATGCCGATGCCGCCGCCGCCCGCCGTGCTCTTCAGCATCACGGGATAACCAATACGCGTTGCCGCTTCGAGCGCAGTGTCGAGATCGTCGAGCAGACCTGTGCCTTCGAGCATCGGCACACCCTGTCCGGCGGCGATGGCGCGCGCCGTGTGCTTGAGACCGAACGCGCGTAACTGCGCAGGCGTCGGCCCGATGAACGCGACGCCCGCGGCTTCGCATGCTTCGGCGAATGCCGCGTTCTCCGACAGAAAGCCGTAGCCCGGATGAATCGCCTGCGCGCCCTGCGCACGTGCGATCTCCAGAATCTTCGCGATGTCGAGATAGGTGACGCTGGCCGCGCCGTCGCCGAGGCTGCATGCCGTATCGGCGAGACTGACGTGACGGCTCGCGCGGTCCGCTTCGCTGTAGACGGCGACGCCTTCTACGTGGAGTTCGCGCAGCGTGCGCAGAATGCGGCAGGCAATCGCGCCGCGATTCGCAATGAGGACTTTATCGAACATGAGTGGATGTTCAATGCGTGGGCGGGTCGTCCCGCCACGTGGGCATGCATGCCGAGGTCGTCCACGGCAGATCGCTTCGTGTTCTGAAAGCGTGCGACGTCTAGCGCTTTGTGCTGTCGAAGCGCATCAACCGCTCAGCGCGCACTTTCATCACCGTGTACAGCCATACGCGCAGTGTGCTCAGTTCCATATCGTCAGCTCCGCGGGAGTCGGGTTGTAGGCGTTGCACGGATTGTTCAGTTGCGGACAGTTCGAGATCAGCACGATCACATCCATTTCCGCGCGCAGTTCGACGTATTTGCCGGGCGCAGAGATACCGTCTTCGAACGTGAGGCCGCCCTCGGATGTGACGGGCACGTTCATGAAGAAATTGATGTTGGCGGCGATGTCGTGTTTCGACAGACGGCCATCATGCGCACAGGCGCGCAGATAGTTATCGCGGCAGCTGTGCATGTAACGCTTTTCGAGCGCGTAACGCACGGTGTTGCTTTCCTGCGCGCATGCGCCGCCGAGCGTGTCGTGACGTCCGCATGTATCGGCGACGATGGTCAGCATCGGGTTGCCGAGGTTCGAATAGAGAACGGTGCCGGTCGTCAGATAGAGGCTTTGCTGACGGCGCAATGTGCGTTGCGCGTCATAGCGTTCGCGCGGATCAGCGAGGCTGTAGAACAGCGTGTCGATAGCCTGATTGCCTTCTACATCGCGAATGCGCAACGTCTGGCCGGCTTTCAGTTCCTTGAGCCACGGTTCGCCCGCGGGCAGGGTCTCCTGAAAGACCGCGTCGGCGGGATTGAGCGTGCTGGTCGTGAGGGTGGATGTCGTCATGGCGCGCGTCCCGCTCAGAGAAAGAATCGTTCGGTATTGATGAAGCCGCGCGTGTTTTCATCGCATGACGTGCGGCAGATTTCGGCGACCTGGCTGTCGGCGGCGGCGAGTGTCAGCTTGACGGGCTTCGGCGCGTATTCCGGGTTCGGATCGAGCGGATGCTGGATCGCCGTCAGCACGACGAGTGTGTTCATCGGTGCATAGAGTTCGATGTAGTCGCCCGTTTTCGAATTGCCCGGGACGAAGCTGAGCGCGCCTGCATCGGTGACATCGACGCGGCTGAACAGATTCAGCGTCATCAATAGGTCGGAAATGCCGAGTCCCCATTTGCCGAGTTCGACGAGCAGGTTGTCGGTGCCATTGCGATAGAACGCGTTGCGCAGTTCCTGATAGCGGCCTTGTCCGTACTTCTCGAACACTTCGGCCGCATCCGACACGCCCGCGAGACTGTCATGCCAGCCGCACGTATCCGCGACGATCGCGGCGAGCACGCGGCCCATATCGGAGTAAAGGCAATGGCCTTTGGTCAGCTTTGCCGTGTGCTGGCACTTGAGTGTGTCGGGCAGATTCAGGCGTTCGCTTTTTTCGGCGGCGTTGAACAGCAGCATCGCGACGTTGGCGCCGCCGCGCGGATCGGTGATGCGCAGCAGTTGCCCGCGCTTGACGATCAGCGACGCATGGCCGCCGCCAGGCACGGTTTCTTCGAGCAATATGTCGTTCATGTCCTTGTCCTTTCTTTCGGTCATGCGGGCACGGCAAGCAGCGGCGGAATGGCCGTTGCCGCGTGCGCGTCGCGCACACCGTTGCGTTCGAGCGGAATGTCGTAAGTGATGCGCGCGCCGTAGGCCTGCGGCGCTTGCGGATCGATGCGCACCTTGTCGAAGACGAGCACGCGGCTGCCGAGCGTGAAGCCTTCTTTCAGATCGTGCGTCACCATGAAAACCGTCAGCTTCGCTTCGCGCCACAGCGCGGTCAGCAGTTCGTGCATGTCGCGGCGGATGCCGGGATCGAGCGCGCCGAACGGCTCGTCGAGCAGCAGCACGCGCGGCTTCATCACCAATGCCTGCGCCAGCGCGAGACGTTGCTGCATGCCGCCCGACAGCTGATGCGGATACTTGTCGAGCGAATCGGCGAGACCGACGCGCGTGAGCATTGCCACGGCTTCATCTTTTGCGCGCTGGCGGCGCGCACCGAACAGACGTCCGGTGAAGCGCGCATGCGGCAACTCGAGTCCGAGCATCACGTTGCGCAGCACGGTCAGATGCGGAAACACCGAATAGCGCTGAAACACGACGCCGCGATGCGGGTCCGGTTCCGGCGGCAGCGGTTCGCCGTCGAGAAGAATCTGGCCGCGTGTCGGGCGTTCCTGGCCGAGCAGCATGCGCAGAAACGTCGACTTGCCGCAGCCCGACGCGCCGACCATCGAGCAGAATTCGCCTTCCGCGATGCGCAGATTGAGCCGCTCCAGTACGACCTGATCGTCGTATTGCTTCCACAGGTTGCGGATTTCGATCATGCGCGGCCTCCGTTGTACCAGGGGAAAGCCCACTGCGTGAGACGGCGCAGCGCTTCATCGATCAGCCACGCAAGCAGCGTGATCCACGCGACGTACGGCAGGATCACATCCATCGCGAGATAACGGCGCACGAGAAAGATGCGATAACCCAGCCCATCCGTCGATGCAATCGCTTCCGCCGCGATCAGGAACAGCCACGCCGACGTCAGCGCGAGACGCAGCGCAATCAGCAGACGCGGCAGCAGTTGCGGCACGATCACGCGCAGAATCAGCGTCCAGCTCGATGCACCGAGCGTTTGCGCCTTGATCCACAGCTCTTCGGGGATCTCGCGCGTGCGCTGCTGAAGATCGCGAATCATCATCGGCGTGATGCCGATTACGATCAGCACGACCTTCGACAACTCGTCGAGACCGAACACGATGAAGAGAATCGGCAACACCGCGAGCGGCGGAATCATCGATATCACCGTGATGAACGGCGACAGCGTCGCGCCCGCGAGCGGCAGGCTGCCCGTCGCGATGCCGAACACCAGTGCAATCGCCGCGCTCGCAACGAGGCCGATGCCGAGCCGCTTCATGCTCGACACCGTGTCGTCCCACATCATGTATTCGCCCGTGCGCTTGTCTTCACTGAACGCGTATTCGTGCAGCGCGTCCTTCATCTGCGTGGCGCTAGGCAGCAGCTTGTCGTCGGGATTGGCCTGCAGCCGCAACGACGAGCCGGTGAAGTACACCGCGATCAGCACGATGAAGGGCAGCAGCAACAGCATCAGACTGCCGGTGCGGCCGGGATGTCGGTTGATGAGCCGCATGGGCCTCTCCTTCAGAACGACGCGGCGCTTAGAGCTTGCCTTGCGCGGCCATGCGCACGTAGGTCGGATCGAAACGCAGCTTCAGGTTGCTCTTGCTGCCCACCACCACGTTGTTGTCGAATGCCATGCCCACTGCACCCGCGTTCGGCGCGCCCTTGCCGAGCAGACCGTGATCGAACGAGAACTGCGCGACGCGCGTCATGATCTTCGGCATGTTCGGGCTGGTGGCGAAATCGAGTGCCTGTTGCGGCGTGTAGAAGAGGGCCGTGGTCGAGAGTTGCGCCTTGTAGCCGGCGAGGTCGGTGCCCGACGCTTTTGCCATCGACGTGAGCGCGGTTTCCGTATCCGGCGAGCCGCCGTGCATCGTCTGCATGATCTCGAACCATGCGCCCGTCAGTGCCTTGCCGAGCGCCGGGTTGTCATGCAGCGTCTTCGTGTTGACGACCATCATGTCCATGATTTCGCCCGGAATGCGGCTCGAATCGAACACTTCCGTGACGTTCGGCTTCGCCTTCAGATCGGCGAGCATCGGGTTCCATGTGACGGCGTTGTGGACCGCGGGCGTCGCGAATGCGCCTGAAATATCGGCGTCGGACGTGTTGACGGTCTTGATGTCGCGCTCGCTCATGCCTGCCGATTCAAGTGCGCGTGCCAGCAGATAGTGCGAAACGGAGAGTTCGACCAGATTGACGGACTGGCCTTTGAGGTCCGCGACCTTCTTGCCCGCGCCCTTGATGAGCACGCCGTCGTTGCCGTTCGAGTAGTCGCTGACGATCAATGCCGTGCTGTCCACGCCGCCGGTGGCGGGAATGGTCAGCGCGTCCATGTTGGTCATCGCGCAGCCGTCGAACTTGCCGGCCGTGTACTGATTGATCGATTCGATGTAGTCGTTCAGTTGCACGACATCGACGTTGATGCCGTACTTCTTCGCCCATTTGGACATGATGCCTTGCGTCTTCGCATAGCCCCACGGCATCCAGCCGGCGTAGATGGTCCAGCAGACCTTGAAGTCCTTACGGGCTTGAGCGAACGACGGAGTGGAGACGCACAGGGAGAGAGCGACGGCGGCAGCGGCGAAAAAACGGAGCTTGCGCATGAGGTTGACCTCGCAGGGACGGTTATCGACGGCAGGAGCGGCGCGACGCATCGCGTTCTCTCCCGGGCTTTTATCCCGCCGTGTAACCTCATCGAGGTCGACAACTCTCGGACCAGCGTCGTGCATCGAATGTCTCGATGCGCGACCGGAACCCTAGTCGTCCATTTGCCAGATTGTGACTACTAAACCGGATGCTGCACCGGCTCCTGCGTCTTACTAAGCGATAAGCATGCCATTGCCGTTTTTACGTGGAATCGACGGTTGTCGCGACCATCTTGTGCACAAGATTGAAGCCGGATCGCGATATGCGCGCGCGCGTTCGCACCAGTCGGGTGCGTTCAATGCGCGTTATTTGCCGAGCCGTTCTGCGAGCGCATAGCGGCGCATGCAGCGCTCCATGCTGTCGAGAAACGCGTGATCCGCTGCGTTCATCTTGCGCTCGCGATGCCACAGCAGATGCACGTCGACATCGACGAGTCCTTCTTCGGGCGGCAGGCGCCACAAGCGTTGTTGCGCGATGTCGTCGCGCACGATGTGCTCTGGCAAACAGCCGATGCCAAAGCCCGCGAAGATCAGCCGCCGCACTTCATCCAGCGATGGCGACGACGCGACGATGCGCCCCGTGAAGCCCTTCTGATCGCGAAACACGGTAAGCGGCGAAAGACTGTCGCCGATCTGGTCGCTGGTGAACGACACGAAGTTTTCGGCGAGCAGATCTTGCGTTGTCAGCGGCGATTTGCCGTACAGCCTGTGATGACGCCCGCAAAAAATCGCATAGCGTTGCCGCAGGAAGCAGCGCATTTCCAGCTTGTCGTGGGGTGTGCGGCACAAGCCGAGACCCGCTGTCGCCGTCTTTTGCAACAGCGACGAGATGATGTCCGACGAGCGCATCACTTCGATCTGCAAGTCGATACGCGGATACGCGCGATGAAAGTCCGCGAGAAACTCGTCGTACACCGGCGATTCGATCCGGCTGATCGTCAACAGACGAATCGAGCCGCTGATGTCTTCCGTGCGGTCGTCGATTTCGGTTTCGAGCCGCGAGATATTGCCGTAGATATCGCTCGCAATGCGATAGACCTCTTCGCCTGCCTGGGTCGGCGCGAAGTACGGGCCGCGCCGCTCGATCAGCTTGCGCTCCAGCGTTTCTTCGAGCCTTCTGAGCGCCTGGCTCACGGCGGGCTGCGTGACGTGCAGGCGTGCGGCGGCGCGGCTGAGACTGCGTTCCTGCATGATCACGAGGTACGTGCGCAACAGGTTCCAGTCGAGCCGGTCGTTCAGAAAGCGGGCGATGTCGGAGCGCATCTCAGGCGAACTATAAGTTGAATTTATGCGGCGAATAATAACTCGAAATTTGACTAATGTTTTCTGGACGCCGATAAATGACACATTCGTGAAGCGCGCCCGCCCGGAGAGAAGGGCGGAATATCGATCCCAACACCGCGCGCGAAACCACGGGTTCAACCCACGTCAGACGTGCATCAGGAGCCAGCATGACCCAAGCCATCAGTACCCGTCAGCCGGGACGCGCCGCAACGGCCGCGTTCATCGGCACGATGATCGAGTGGTACGACTTCTATATCTACGCGACCGCTGCCGCGCTCGTGTTCGGCGAGCTGTACTTTCCGTCCAGTGACCGCTTCATCAGCACGATGGCGTCGTTTGCGACCTTCGCCGTGGGCTTTTTCGCACGGCCGCTGGGCGGCATCGTGTTCGGGCACCTCGGCGACCGTATCGGCCGCAAGAAGGCGCTGATGACCACGCTGATGATGATGGGCGTCGCGACCGTGTGCGTCGGCCTGCTGCCCGATTATTCGAAGGTCGGCGTGCTGGCGCCCGTGTTGCTGGTGCTGCTGCGCGTGGTGCAGGGCGTGGCGGTCGGCGGCGAATGGGGCGGCGCGGTGCTGATGGCGGGCGAACATGCGCCGCAAGGGCGCCGCACGTTCTTCGCGTCGTTCGCGCAGCTTGGCAGCCCGGCGGGTTTGATTTTGTCGCTGATCGCGTTTCGCGCGGTCACGTCGATGGATAAAGCGGACTTCATGTCGTGGGGCTGGCGTCTGCCGTTTCTCGCGAGTTCCGTGCTGCTGATCGTCGGTATCGTGATTCGTTTGGGCGTGAATGAATCGCCGGAATTCCAGCGCGTGAAGGAAACGAACCGCACCGCGAAGCTGCCGATCGCCGAAGTGTTCAGCTCGGCCTGGGGTCTCGTGCTGCTGTGCATCGGCGCGAACACGATCGGCATTGCAGGTGTGTACTTCACCAACACGTTCATGATCGCGTACACGACGCAGTATGTCGGCGTGACGCGTTCGATGATTCTCGACTGCCTGTTCGCCGTCGCGATCATCCAGTTTCTGTCGCAGCCGATTGCTGCGTGGCTCGCTGAGCGGATTGGCGGCGCGCGCTTCCTGAAGATTGCCGCGCTGCTCGCGATGATCTCGCCGTATCCGATGTTCATGCTCGTGCAAAGCGGCTCGGTCGTGCCGATGGTGATCGGCATCGCGATTGCCGTGGTCTGCATGGCGAGCTTCTATTCGGTGATCGCGGGCTTTGTCAGCGGCATCTTCCCGACGCGTGTGCGCTACTCGGGCATCTCGCTCGCGTATCAGGTATGCGGCGCGATTGCGGGCGGTCTGACGCCGCTGGTCGGCACCTGGCTCGCTCATCGCTATACGGGCCAATGGTGGCCGCTCGCGGTGTTCTATACGTGCCTCGCGGGCATCTCGCTGCTGTGCATCGTTGCGCTCGACGCGCGGCGTGCCGCGCATGCCGACCAGGCTGAAGCCGTCGGCGCGCATTGAACCGAACTCACGTTGAACGACCCGGAAGACTCATGAAAGACCTGTTGCAAATCGATGGCGCGCGCCTGTGGCAAAGCCTGATGGACATGGCGCAGATCGGCGCGACGCCGAAAGGCGGCGTGCGGCGTTTGGCGCTGACCGAAGACGACGTACGTGGCCGCGATCTGTTCGCGAAGTGGTGCCGTGATGCGGGCATGACGGTGAGCGTCGATGAGATCGGCAATCTGTTTGCGCGGCGCGAAGGTGCGCGTAAAGATGCGGCGCCTGTGCTGATCGGCAGCCATCTCGACACGCAGCCCGAAGGCGGACGCTTCGACGGCGTGTATGGCGTGCTTGCCGCGCTCGAACTGGTGCGCGCGCTGAACGACGCGAATATCGTCACCGAAAAGCCGATCGAAATCGTTTCGTGGACCAACGAAGAAGGCGCTCGCTTCACGCCAGCGATGCTTGGCTCGGCGGTGTTCACGGGCATCACGTCGCTGGATGAAGCGCTGGCGAAGGAAGACGCAGGCCACATCACGCTTGCCGATGCGTTGACACAGAGCGGTTATCGCGGCGCGCGCGCCGTTAAGGGCCAGTCTGTCGATGCCTATTTCGAAGCGCATATCGAACAAGGTCCCGTGCTCGAAGCAAACGGCACGACGATCGGTGTCGTGACAGGCGGCCAGGCAATCCGCTGGCTCGACATCAACGTGACGGGCATGGCCGCGCACGCGGGCACGACGCCGATGCCGTATCGCAAGGACGCGTACTTCGCGAGCGCGCAGATGGCGATGGAACTGGAACGTATCGTTGCCGGTTACGCGCCACGTGGACTCGTGACGATCGGACAGATCGGTATAAAGAACGCGTCGCGCAATACGATTGCAGGCGACGTCTCTTTCACCGTCGATCTGCGTCATCACGAAGACAGCGAAGTCGATGCGATGGAACGCGATCTGCGCGCCGCATTCGAGCGCGTGGCGCAAGCACGCGGCGTGAAGCTTTCCGTGGAAACGTACTGGCGCAGCCCCGCGACACCGTTCGACAGCGAATGTGTCGCGCTGGTGGCGCATGCCGTGGAAGCGCTCGGTTATTCGAACGAACGCATCGTCAGCGGTGCGGGGCACGATGCGATTCATCTCGCGCGCTATTGCCCGACGGCGATGGTGTTCATTCCGTGCGTCGATGGCCTGTCGCACAACGAAGCCGAAGACGCGGTGCCTGAAGACGTGACGCGCGGCACCAACGTGCTGCTCAACGCAGTGCTCGCGCGTGCGGGCGTGATGACGACAGCGGACGTGCAATAAGAAAGGACCTGCAATGAAGACGTTTTTTCACCCTGAACAACTGTTGCATCATCCGCGTTCGTATCTGTCGCGTGGCCAGATGCGTGAGCCGCAGGAAGTGCCCGAGCGTGCGGCACGTCTCGTCGCAGCGGCGAAATCGCTGGACTTCGATGTCGTCGAACCGGCCGATCATGGCACGGCTGCCATTGCCGCCGTGCACGACATGAACTATCTGCGCTTCCTGGAAGAAGCGCATCGCGACTGGAAGAAGATGCCCGACGACTGGGGCGACGAAGTGATGTCGAACATCTATGTGCGCGATCCGAACCCGTTGCGCGGCGTGCTCGCGAAGGCGGCGCGTTATCTCGCCGATGGCAGTTGCCCTGTCGGCGCGAATACCTATCGCGCTGCTTACTGGTCGGCGCAAAGTGCGTTGGCTGCGGCATCGGCTGTTAACGACGGCGCGCGCGAAACATACGCACTGTGCAGGCCGCCCGGCCATCATGCGCGTGCCGATGCAGCGGGCGGCTTTTGCTATCTGAACAATGCGGCGATTGCCGCGCAGTCATTGCGCAGCCGCTTCAAGCGCGTCGCGATTCTCGATACCGACATGCATCACGGTCAGGGCGTGCAGGAGATTTTCTACGGACGCGATGACGTGCTGTACATCTCCATTCACGGCGATCCGACCAATTTTTATCCCGTAGTTGCAGGTTACGAAGAAGAGCGCGGCGCAGGCGAAGGCGATGGCTTCAACGTCAATCTGCCGATGCCGCATGGCTCGTCCGAAGCAGTGTTCTTCGACAAGCTCGACGATGCGTTGAGCGTGCTGAAGCGCTTCGAACCCGATGCGCTCGTGCTTGCGCTTGGCTTCGACATCTATAAGGACGATCCGCAATCGCAAGTGGCAGTGACGACGGAAGGCTTCGCACAACTCGGTGCGAAGATCGGCGCGTTGCAACTGCCATCCGTGATCGTGCAGGAAGGCGGTTATCACCTGGAAAGCCTCGAAGCGAATGCGCATGCGTTCTTCGGCGGCTTCATGGAGAAGCGCTAAAGCTTAAGCGTGATGTAAAAGCGGCCTCGCATTGCTGCGAGGCCGTTTTCATTGCATCAGATAAAGCCGCTTAGAAACGATGACGCAAGCCAACCGCCACGATGGTCTGCGACTGTGCCGCCGACGAGTGACCATTGCCCTTGTCCGAAGCAGAAGCCGTCGCTTCGACAGGATTGCCCGCTGCATCGAGCGTCATGCCTGACGCGTGCTGGTACGCGCCGAGCAGATACACAGTCGAGCGCTTCGACAGATCGTAGGTCGCGCCGAGCGTCACGTTGTGATACTGCGCGCGATCCGTCACACCGTCGACTTCGCTGCCGCGCGTGTAGCTGTAGCCCGCAAACAGATGGGTATTCGGACGCAGCGTGTACTGACCGAACACGCCCGCGATATTGAACGTCGCATTACCCGTGAACAATGAATTTGCGCCCGCGCGATACTGCACGTTGCTGTAGTTCACGCCGATCAGCGCCGGACCGAAGTCATACGTTGCGCCTGCCGCGACGATCTGCTGTGTCTGCGCGCTCGCGTAGCCTTCGCTGATCGACGAGTTGAACGTGCCGTCGTCCGAGCCGTGCCACTTGCCGAAGGTCGAATCGGTGACGCCCGTCTTGCTGTTGTCCGCGCGCTCGTAGCCGACGCCTACGTGCAGTGGACCGTTCGCGTACGCCGCGCCCACGCTCCACGTATTCTGCTGTTTCATGCTGCCCGGCTGGCCGCCAAAGCCGTAGAGCGCGCCGAACGTGAAGCCCGCGTAGTTCGCGCTCGTGTACTTGACCGAATTGTCGACGCGAGTGGTCTGGTCGAGATCGTCGATATCGCCCGGATGCGCGCCGAAGCCGCCGATGTACGCAACGGGCGACACCGGCCCGACGAAGTCCGTCAGCGACGTGTACTGACGGCCCATCGTCAGCGCGCCGTATTGCGTGTTCGCGAGACCCACGAACGCCTGACGGCCGAACAGACGGCCGCTTTGGCCCGACGTGCCGTTCGTGATGTCGAAGCCGTCTTCGAGCTGGAACAGCGTGCTCCAGCTGTTGCCCAGATCCTCGTTGCCCTTCAGTCCCCAGCGGCTGCCCGACAGATTGCCGCTCGCGAGTGCCACATTCGAGTGCCCGCTGTAGTTGCCCGTTGTGCCCGTGCGCTCATTCGATCGATACGCAATGCCAGCATCGACGATGCCGTATAGCGTGACGGAACCCTGCGCGTACGCGATGCCTGCGAGAGAGAGCAGCAGCGGTGCCGCGAATAGTTGTTTTTTCATCGTTTTAGTAACTTTAGTGAAGCGTAAATACACGTCGCCCGAAGGTGGACGTTCAGTTTTTCCGCGCGCAAGCGGGCGGCCTCGTATGTCGAGGCTGCCTGCCTTTGCGTGGGAAAGGTTCCTTGGAGCTTGCTGCTAGCGGCGATCGAGCGCGGCTGCGGGCGGCAACCCGGGCGCGTGCGCGGGCACCGTCTTGCGTACCTGCGCGACGTCGGTGGCTGTGACCTTCGAGCCGGTATTGCCCCAGCTCGTACGCACGAAGTTCGTGACGTCGGCGACTTCCTGATCCGACAGACGCCAGCCGAACGGCGGCATCGTGAACGAAGACGGCGCGGTCTTCGTGCCTTCGAGCGTGCTGCCCGCGAGCAGCACGTGAATCAGCGATGTCGCATCCTTGCCCTGCACGACCGGATTGCCGCCGAGCGCCGGGAACACGCGCGTGTAGCCGCGTCCGTCGCTACGGTGACACGCCATGCAGTTGTCGCGATAGACCGCGGCGCCTGGTGCGCTCGCATCGCCTGTGCGCAATGCGTGTGCCGCGGTGTCGTCATAGGCATACGGCGTTTCCTTCGGATCGTTCGACGGCAAGGTCTTCAGATAGCGCGCCATCGCCGTGAGGTCGTCGTCGCTCATGTGCTGCGCGCTGTGCTGCACGACATCCGTCATACCGCCGAACGCGGCCGTGTGCTGCGTGCGGCCCGTCTTCAGGAATTGCACGATGTCCGCCTCGCTCCACGTGCCGAGACCGGTGCGCGGATTGCCGCGCAGGCTCGTCGGCACCCATCCGTCGATGGGCGCGCCGCCCGCAAGATAGTCGTTGCCGCCGAGGTCGGTCAGCGCGAGTTCCTGCATCGTCTTCGCGCGTGGCGTGTGACACGCGCCGCAATGGCCGAGACCTTGCACGAGATACGCGCCTTGCCCGATCACAGGGTCCGTGTAGCGCGTGGCATCGAACGGTTTCGGCTCGGGTGCGAAGAGCTGACGCCAGATGCCGAGCGGCCAGCGCATCGACAGGGGCCACACGATATCGACAGCACGATTCGGCTGCTGCACGGGCGAAACGCCTTGCGTGAAGTACGCGTAAAGCGCACGCATGTCAGCCTCGGAAAGACGCGCATACGACGGATACGGCATTGCCGGATAAAGCGTATCGCCATTCGGACGCACGCCTGCGCGCACCGCGCGGTCGAACTGCTCGAAGGTCCACGTGCCGATACCGGTGTTGCGCTCAGGCGTGATGTTGGTCGAGTAGATCGCGCCGATCGGCGTGTCGAATTTCAGGCCGCCCGCGAACGGCTTGCCGCCTTGCGATGTGTGACACGCGATGCAGTCGCCAGCGCGCGCAAGGTATTCGCCATGCGCGACGAGTGTTTGCTGTGCCGCGCCGTGTGCGGCAAAAGGACTGCACAACGCAGCGAGCGTGACGGCAACCGCACGCATGCATTTGATCGAAAACTTCTTCATGCGCTCACCAGCGGGCCAGGGTTCTTCAGATACTGGCTGCGGATCGCGCGAGCCGACCAATAGGCGAGTGCAGCGGCAAGCCCCGTCGGGTTATAGCCAATGCCTTGCGGAAACGCGGACGCGCCCATCACGAACACATTGTGCACGTCCCAGCTTTGCAGATAGCGGTTCAGCACGCTCGTCTTCGGATCTTCGCCCATCACCGCGCCACCGACGAGGTGAGTCGTCTGATAGCGGCGGGAATCGAAATGCGCGCCGAATTCGCGCGTATAGACGTTGATCGCTTTCGGCCCCATCGCCTGCGCGATCTTGTGCATCTGTTCCGTCACGTAGCGCGCCATGCGGATGTCGTTGTCCTTCCAGTCGAAGGTCATGCGCAATAGCGGCTGACCGTACGAATCGCGATACGTCGGATCGAGATCGAGGAACACGTCGCGATACGACATGTTCGTGCCGTGCGCGTCCATCGAAATGGTGTGCGCGTAATGGTCCTTCACTGACTTCTTCCACGCCGCGCCCCACGCAGGCGTGCCCGCCGGCGTCGCGATGCCGCTGATCGGCTTCGCGCCCGCCTGATTCACCCACAACGGCGAGCCGCCGACAAAACCAAGAGGACCGTGATCGAAGTTATCGGCGTTGAAGTCATCGACGCCGACGCCGTTGCCGCCCGCGCCGATGAACGGATTCGTGTACGTGTCCTTGTCGAAGAACGCGGTGATCGTCGACAGGTTCTGGTACGCGAAGTTGCGACCGACCACGCCTTCACCCGAAACAGGATCGTACGGTTTGCCGATGCCCGACAGCAGAAGCAGATGCACGTTGTGATACTGGAACGCGGACACGATCACGAGATCGGCTGGCTGGAATACTTCGTTGCCTGCCGGGTCGACGTACGTCACGCCTTTCGCGCGTTTTTTCGTATCGTCGAGATCGACGCGCAGTACGTGACAGCGGGCGCGCAATTCGAAGTGCGGCGACTGCTTCAGCGCAGGCAGGATGTTCAGATTCGGCGACGCCTTCGAATACATGTAGCACGCATAACCGCTGCAATAGCCGCAGAAGTTGCACGGGCCCATCTGCGCGCCATACGGGTTCGTGTACGGACCCGACGTGTTCGCGGACGGCAGGCGGTACGGATTGAGGCCGAGCGATTTCGCCGCGTCGTGGAAGCGCTGAGCCGAATACGTGTTCTGTTGCGCGGCCAACGGGAAGTGATCGCTGCGCGGCGCTTCGAACACGTTGCCGTCGCCGACTACCTTGCCATTGACCTTGTACGCCTGGCCCGACGTGCCGAACACTTTCTCGGCGAAGTCGAAGTGCGGTTCCAGTTCGTCGTAGCTGACGCCGAAGTCCTGAATCGTCATGCCTTCGGGAATGAACTTCTTGCCGTAGCGTTCTTCGTAGTGGCTGCGCAGACGCAGTTCTTCCGGCGTGATGCGAAAGTGCACGCCGGACCAGTGCAGCCCCGCGCCACCGACGCCTTCGCCCGGCAGAAACGCAGCGAGTTGCCGGTAAGGCAGAGCCGTATCGCCGACGCCGTGACGGATCGACACGGTCGTCTTCGACAGGTCGAGGAACAGCTTCTTGCGCGTGTTGTACGTGAGTTCGTCGATGGTGTTCGGATACGCGCCATCAGGGTACGTGTCGCGATACTCGCCGCGCTCCAGCGCGACCACGTTGAGGCCCGCTTCCGTGAGTTCCTTCGCGAGAATCGCGCCCGTCCAGCCGAAGCCGACGACAACAGCGTCGACGTGAGGTTTGGTGATCGTAGCCATCAGGTGCGCTTTCCTTCGATCGATACGGGGCCGTACGGATACGCCTTACCGTTCTGGTTGACGAAGTCCATGAAGTCCGCACGCGCGCCGGGGAAGCCGATCATCTTCCAGCCGCCCATGTCGCGATTGCCGCCGTGGATCGGATCGCAGAAATAGCCTTCGCGCGTGTTTTGCAGCAACTGGCCGAAGAACACGCCCGCAGGTACGTCGGCGAGTTCGACCTTGCTGGCTTCGAGCGTGGTGAGCACGGTGTCGCGCGTGGCGGCGTCGAGTGCGTCGAAGGTTTTCGAATATGTCTTCGTGCAGTGCGCGTTCACGGCAGCGATGCCGAGGCGATACAGATCGCGCGGCACCAGCTTCAACTGATAGCCAAGCTCCGGCACGCCCTGCGCGAACGGTCCCTGCATGTACCAGAGCGCGCCGTGCGCGTACGGCGTGTCCATCTGGCGGTCGATGAATTCGGGCACGCCTGCTTCGATCGCGCCCGGACCTTCGCTGTCGGCGGGAATCAGACGGTCGACGGCGGCCTGGATGAACACCCATTCCTTCGCATCGAAGAAGCGGGGCTTGTAGTCGGCGCGCTGCATCGCGCCTGGCTGCGACGAAGGCGTAGCGCTCGCGGCGGGCGCTGCGGGATGGTCCGATTGCACGTTGCAACCAGCCAGCGTGCTGGCGGGCACCAGTGCGACTGCCGAGCGCAAAAATCCCCGGCGAGATGTGAGAGAGGAGTCAGGCATCTTTTGTCTTGTGAGGTCAGGCCGATATGCGGCCGCTGGCGATCCGTGGATCACCGGGGCTGAATGATATATGGAATCGGTTCCATGATTATTTCGCATTTCGCGAAAATATGTTCGCAAGCTGCCGCTAGCGGGGTGAAAGGCTTATCGGATGGGGTTTCGGTGGGAAACGCGGCGAATCGGCCGTGTTGTGCGAAGCAGAGGAGTTGTGTGCGCGCCACACTGCGATCACGTCGATGGGCGGCGTGGCGAGCGAAATGGTGAGCGCAAATGAAAACGGGCGTCCAGAGGACGCCCGTCGAAAGCCTTACAGTCTGGAGCCGATCAGCCCGGCAGACGGGGCGATGCAGCCGGTGCGCGGTTGTTCGACGCGACACCGGTGTCTGTCGGCAGCGCGGAACCTTGCGCCTGTGCGACGAGGTTTTCGGTCGCGGGACCGATTGCGTCGGTGAACGTCTTCGGACGCACGCCGATAGCGAGCACCAGCACAGCCATCGCGCCGAGCAGCACGAATTCGCGGCGGCCCAGATCGCGCAGGCCCGACACGCGCGTGTTCTTGACCGCGCCCCACATCACGCGCTTGTACATCCACAGCGTGTAGGCGGCGCTCAGGATCAGCGTCAGTGCGGCCGTTGCGCCGACCCAGAAGTTGAAGCGGATCGCGCCCATCAGCACCAGGAATTCGCCGACAAAGCCCGACGTGCCCGGCAGGCCGACGTTCGCCATCGAGAACAGCATCGCGAAGGTAGCGAGCTTCGGCATGGAGTTAGCCACGCCGCCGTAAGCGTCGATCGAGCCGTTCTTCGTGCGGTCGAACAGCATGCCCGTGCACAGCAGCATCGCGCCCGACACGATGCCGTACGACAGCATCTGCACCACGGCGCCTTCCGTACCCATGCGATCGAACGTGAAGAGACCCAGCGTGACGAGACCCATGTGCGCGACAGCCGAATACGCGAGCAGCTTGCGCATGTCGGTTTGCGCGAGCGCCAGCAGGCTGCCGTAGATCACGGCGATCAGCGACAGCGCGATCATCGCGGGTGCGAAGAAGTGGCAGGCGTCCGGCACGATGGGCAGCGCGAAGCGCAGCAGGCCGTAGCCGCCCATCTTCAGCATGCCGAGCAGCACGGCGGCGCCCGTCGGGCCGTCGGAGTGGACGTCAGGCAGCCACGTATGCACGGGCCACATCGGCACTTTCACCGAGAAGGCGCCGAGGAAGCCGATGAACACCATCACCTGAGGAATGAAGTCGAGCTTCAGCGTGCGCCACGTGGCCATGTCGAACGTGTGCGACTGCGCCCACAGGTAGATCAGCGCGGCCAGCATGGCCAGCGAGCCGACCAGCGAAAAGAAGAAGAAACGCACCGCTGCGTAGACGCGGCGCTTTTCGCCCCACGTGCCGATCAGCAGGTACAGCGGAATCAGCGACGCTTCGAAGAACACGAAGAACAGCATGCCGTCCATCGACGTGAACACGCCTTGCATGCAGCCCGACAGCAGCAGGAACGCGCCGTAGTACTGCGCGACACGCTTCGTGATCGATTCCCACGACGCGATCACGATGATCAGCGTCGTCACGGCGGTCAGCACGGTGAACCACAGCGAGATACCGTCCACGCCGAGGTGATACGAGATGCCGAACTCAGGCAGCCATGCGGACTGCTGTTCGAACTGCATCGTCGACAGAGACGCGTCGAAGCCGGTAACCAGCGGAATGACGGGCAGGATGCTGATGGCTGCGCCGATCAACGCGAGCCAGCGCGTGCGGCTTTGCGCGCTGTCGGAACCGCCGAGCAGCACGACGAGGCCGGCGACGATAGGGACCCAGATCAGGAGGTCGAGGACTGATGGGAGGTGCATGTGCTCTTTGGATGAAACGCCTGAACGCGAATAGCAGGCCCTCGCCCGGAGGACGAAGGATCAAAAAACCTTACATGGACATTTCGACGGACGGCCCCAGAGGGGCGCAGGACGATGCGCAGGGCTTGCGCACGCGCGTAACCAAAACGCATGACGGTCAGGGTTAACGATGATAACTCAAAATAATAATGTTGCGCTGCCACAAGCTCAATATCTATTTATTGCGAAACTCGCGCTTGACTTTATGTGGTGCGCCTGAGCAGGCAATTGCGCTGCACAAAAAAGCGGCACTGGAAGCGCTTCCACTCGATCGGGCTCAACGGATGCTTACAGGGGTTGCCCTAGATTTAAGCGTCCGTTGTTCGCTGTACGCTTAAGTCGCGAGGAGACGAACCCATGAGCACGAGAAAAGTTTTCCACATCGCCGTTATCGCTGTCTTGGCCTACCTGGTCGCCGATCGTGCACTGCTGCATGCGCAGGCGAAAGAAGCCAGTACGTTCGCGTGCTCGCAAGGCGCGGAGCAGGTGAAGCTGGATGCGCTGGGCCGAGGCTTTGGCGACGCTGCCGCGAGCAGTCAGGGCGACGCGTTCAGGTCGGGATGTCTCGTGACGGGCCGAGGCCGTCCGATGGAGATGCTGGCGCGCAACTGATTCGTTGCTGAAGCGCCGCTAGAGGCAGGGCAGGGGAGCCGCGCCGGCCGCACGATGAAGCACGTGCAGCCGACGCGAAGATGAGCGCCTAACGCAAGGTTAGCGCGACATCATGTTCATGCTGACGTTATGCATGACCCACAGCGTACCGCCGATCACGATAACTGCCGTCAACACGGTGAACGCAAACGCGGTCACGTTCCAGCGCTGACCCGACGACGTGTTCATGTGCAGGAAGTACACCAGGTGCACGATGATCTGCACGAGGCCGAGGCCGGCGATCGCGTAGAGCGCCTGCGTGCCCGTTGCCCAGCCCATCAGCACCACGCCGAATGCGGCTGCCGTCAGGATGACGGACAGCACGAACCCGATCATGTAGCTGCCGAAGCTGCCGTGGCTTTCGTCACCGTGCGCCGAATGTGATGAGTGAGAGTTGCTGCTCATTTAGATCACGCTCGCAAGATAGACAAACGAAAAAACACCGATCCAGACGATGTCCAGAAAGTGCCAGAAAAGGCTCAGGCACGTCAGACGGCGCAGTTCGCGCTCGCTCAGCTTCGGTGCGCGCACCACCTGAACCATCATCACCAGCATCCACACCAGACCCGACGTGACGTGCAGACCGTGCGTGCCGACCAGCGTGAAGAACGCCGACAGGAACGCGCTGCGGTCCGGGCCTGCGCCTTCGGCGATCAGGTGCGAGAACTCGCGGATTTCCAGCACGACGAACGAAGCGCCGAGCACGAACGTCACAGCAAGCCAGAACAACGTGGTGCTCTTGTTGTTCTTGTGCGCGCCGAGCATCGCGAAACCGTACGTGATACTCGAGAACAGCAGGATCGCCGTTTCGATGGCCACGCCCGGGATCTCGAACAGATCCTTGCCGCTCGGACCGCCGGCGAACTGATGGCTCATCACTGCAAACGTCGCGAACAGCGCCGCGAACAGAATGCAGTCGGTCATCAGATACAGCCAGAAGCCGAATACCGAGTTGGACGGTGCGTGATCCGCGTCGTGATGATGCGGGTCCGCAACAGTAGCGTTATGTTGCATCAGGCAATCTCCTCAGCTTCGGGCAGTTGCTTCGCGATCGTCGCGCCCGAACCAGCGCCGTTACGTTCTTCGATCAGTCGAACGGTATCGGCAGGGATGTAGTAATCGGTGTCGTTATCGAAGCTGCGTGCGATCCACGTACCGATCGCGCCGATGAACGCTGCGATAGCCAGCCACCAGATGTGCCACGTCAGCGCGAAGCCCAGCGCGAGGCTGAACACGCCGATGAAGAAACCAGCGCTGGTGTTCGACGGCATGTGGATGTCGCGATACACAGGCTTCTCGACGTTGCCGCGTGCCTTCATGTCGTGGAATGCGTCCAGCTCATGCACGACAGGCACCGTTGCGAAGTTGTAGATCTGCGGCGGCGAGGTCGTTGCCCATTCGAGCGTACGGCCATTCCACGGATCGCCCGTGAGGTCGCGGTTTTCCGGCTTGTTGCGATCGCGGATCGACACGACGATCTGCAGCAGCTGGCACGCGATACCGATTGCGACGAGCACTGCGCCCAGTTCAGCAACCAGCAGCCACGGATGCCATGCCGGGTTGTCGTAGTGGTTCAGACGACGCGTCATGCCCATGAAGCCGAGCACGTACAGCGGCGTGAACGCAACCCAGAAGCCGATCTGCCAGAACCAGAATGCAGCCTTGCCGAGCTTCTCGTTCAGCTTGAAGCCGAAGGCCTTCGGGAACCAGTAGTTCATGCCCGCGAGGTAACCGAACAGCACGCCGCCGATGATCACGTTGTGGAAGTGAGCAATCAGGAACAGCGAGTTGTGCAGCACGAAGTCCGCGCCCGGGATCGCCATCATCACGCCCGTCATACCGCCGATCGTGAACGTGATCATGAAGCCGATCGTCCACAGCACAGGCGTCGTGAACTCGATGCGGCCCTTGTACATCGTGAACAGCCAGTTGAACACCTTCACGCCCGTCGGGATGGCGATGACCATCGTCGCAATACCGAAGAACGCGTTGACGTCGGCGCCCGAACCCATCGTGAAGAAGTGGTGCAGCCACACGAGGAACGACAGCACCATGATCGCGCACGTCGCGTAGACCATCGTCTTGTAGCCGAACAGCGGCTTGCGCGCGAACGTCGAGATGACTTCCGAGAAGATACCGAACGCAGGCAGGATCAGGATGTAGACCTCAGGGTGGCCCCATGCCCAGATCAGGTTCAGGTACAGCATCGCGTTGCCGCCGGCTTCGTTCGTGAAGAAGTGCATGCCGAGGTAACGGTCCAGGCCGAGCAGCGCGAGCGTGACGGTCAGGATCGGGAACGCAGCCATGATCAGCACGTTCGTGCAGAGCGCGGTCCACGTGAACACCGGCATCTTCATCAGCGTCATGCCAGGCGCGCGCATCTTGATGATCGTGACGAAGAAGTTCACGCCAGTCAGCAAGGTGCCGATACCCGAGAGCTGCAAGGACCACAGGTAGTAGTCGACGCCGACACCCGGGCTGAACTGCAGCTCCGACAGCGGCGGATAGGCCAGCCAGCCCGTCTGCGCGAATTCGCCGACCAGCAGCGAGATGTTGATCAGGATCGCGCTGATCGCCGTCATCCAGAACGACAGCGAGTTCAGGAACGGGAACGCGACGTCGCGTGCGCCGATCTGCAGCGGCACAACCAGGTTCATCAGGCCGACCATGAAGGCCATCGCCATGAAGAAGATCATGATGACGCCGTGCGCCGTGAAGATCTGGTCGTAGTGGTGCGGCGGCAGATAGCCAGGCGCGTGATACGCGAGCGCGAGCTGCGTACGCATCATGATGGCGTCGGCGAAGCCGCGCAGCAGCATGATCATCGCCACGATGATGTACATCACGCCGAGCTTCTTGTGGTCGACCGACGTGAACCATTCGGTCCACAGGTAACGCCACTTGCCGAAATACGTGATTGCGCCGAGCACAGCCAGCGCGCCGAGAATCATCCCGGCACCAGCGACCACGATGATTGGTTCGTGGTACGGAATGTCCGCCAGGGTTAATTTACCGAACATGCTTACCCCTTGGTCCCGTTAGGTGCACAGTTCACGTCCTTCATGTTGTCGATGACGTGACCGTTGTTGTAGCGGGCGACAATGTTGTTGAAGAGCTTGGGATCGACCGACGAGAAGTACGACACAGCTGCCTTTTCTTCAGGCTTCGCCACTGCGTAGTAGCGGTCCATGTCGAGGTGATCCGTCGATGCGCGAGCCTTCGCGACCCATGCGTCGAAATCCTGCTGCGATTCTGCGAGCGTGCGGAACTTCATATCCGAGAAGCCCTTGCCGCTGAAGTTGGCGGAAGTGCCGGCGTAATCGCCCGGTTCTTCAGCCAGCAGATGCAGACGCGTCTGCATGCCTGCCATCGCGTAGATCTGGCCGCCCAGTTGCGGGATGAAGAACGAGTTCATCACCGTGTCCGACGTGATGCGGAAATTCACCGGGGTGCCCACGGGAATTGCCAGCTGGTTCACGGATGCGATGCCCAGATCCGGGTAGATGAACAGCCACTTCCAGTCGAGTGCGACGACTTCGACGTTGATCGGCTTCACGTTCGATTCGAGCGGCTTGTACGGGTCGAGCTCATGCGTGCTCTTCCACGTCAGGACGGCGAGGAACAGAATGATCAGCGCGGGGATCGTCCAGACGGCGACTTCGATTGCCGTCGAATGCGACCAGTTCGGACGGTATTCGGCGGACTTGTTCGATGCGCGATAGCGCCATGCGAACAGCAGCGTCAGGAAGATGACGGGAACCACGACGATCAGCATCGCCCACGTCGAGGTCGCGATCAGCGACTTCTCAGCGGCTCCGATGGGGCCTTTCGGCGCGAGCAGATCAAGGTTGTTGCACCCCGATAGCAGGAACGCTGGGGCAATTGAGACGAGACCGGCAAGCCGGCCCGCGATTTTTTTCATCATCGCGGCCCTCTACAAAAACAAACGAACGAACGCATGCATTTCCTTGCTCCTTTTATAAGCGCTCGCATAATACGAAATGCACGTGTTGCAGTACAGCACTTTGATGCGAACGAACTATTGCGCGATCGGTGGTGAGTCAAAGTGTCGCAACAGGGTGTCGCAGGACTTTTTCGGCGCACGCCCGGTCGAAAAGGCGGGTTTGAAAGGTATTTGTATGGATGTGGCGGGCATGCCGGGTGCATTGACCGGGACATGCCAGCGAACTGTGGGGGACGAGATGGACGATCAGTTCGACCTTCGGCGCTTCATCGATGCTCAGGCACCAATTTATGAGCAGGCGCTAGCGGAATTGCGTAATGGACGCAAGCAAAGCCATTGGATGTGGTACGTGTTTCCCCAGTTTGAGGGCCTCGGAGAGAGTCAAATGGCCCAAAAATTTGCCATTCACTCTTTTTCCGAAGCTGTCTCATATTTACAACATCCGGTGTTAGGCCCACGCTTAAAAGAAGTCACGCAAGCGGTCAACGAAGTCGAGGGCCGGTCGATCGAGACCATCTTCGGCTATCCGGATTACATGAAGTTCCGCTCGTCGATGACGCTTTTTTCGAAGGCCGCGCCCGACGAGCCCGTGTTCGCCGACGCGCTCGCCAGATACTTCGGCGGCAAGCCGGATGAGAGGACGCTGGAACTGCTCTGAGCCGTAGCAGGCGCGATAAGCGATTCTTAAGGATCGCGCGGCCAGAATGACCCGTCGCGAAGCCCGTCAGAGGCTTTGCCCTACATGACGGGGCCCACCATGATTGCGATCTACGCAGCGCTAAAAACAGCCGGCCTGCGCCCGACATCGAGCCGGGCCGCCGTGCTCAGGCTTTTTCACGAGCTTCCTCACGAGCACTTCACCGCCGATCAGGTGTACCGCAAGCTCTCGCGCGAACCGGAGCCATGCAGCCTCGCGAGCGTCTACCGCGCGCTCGCACAACTGAACGAAGCGCACCTGATTTCGAGCGCGTCGCTTGGCGATGCGCGCGTCGTCTATGAGTTCAACCGCGGCGAGCGCCACTATCATCTCGTCTGCAATCGCTGCGGCCGCATCCAGGACGCATACGATCCCGGCCTCGAACAGCAACAGGCCAAGATCGCGTCCGATCATCACTTCCACTATGCGAGTTCGAGCCTCGTGATCTTCGGCCGCTGCGAAGACTGCGAAGGCTTGCCGGCCGTGGCGGCACGGCGGGTGAACGCAGGCTGATTCGCGCTTTCCCGATGAAGCCGCGCTTAAGGGCGCGCTAAGCTACGGGTTCGCAGAATGGAGGCGATCGACGGAGAACGGAAACGATGCGTTTGCTGCTGGTGGAAGATGACGAGATGATCGGCGAGCCGGTCGTCGATACGATGCGCGGGGCGGGTTATGCGATCGACTGGGCGCACGATGGACGCGAAGCCGAGCTGTCGCTCGCGCATGACGTCTACGATCTGGTGCTGCTCGATCTCGGCTTGCCCAAAGCCGACGGCATCGATGTGCTGAACCGCTACCGGCGGCGCGGCGGCGGAGCGCCCGTGATCATCCTCACGGCCCGCGACGCCGTCGAAAACCGTATCGCGGGCCTCGACGCGGGTGCCGACGATTACCTCGTCAAGCCCTTCGATCTCGACGAACTCGCCGCGCGTGTGCGCGCTTTGCTGCGCCGTCGCACGGGGCAAACCAATCCTGTCTACGCACACGGCGATCTGACCTTGGACCCGGCCGCGCATGAAGCGACGCTCAAAGGCGAAATGCTGTCGCTGGTGCCGCGCGAATTCAGCTTGCTGCAGGCGCTGATCGAAGAGCCCACGCGCGTGTTCACGCGCTCCGAACTCGAAGACAAGCTGTACGGCTGGGGCGAGGAAGTGGGCAGCAACACGATCGAAGTGCACGTGCATAGCCTGCGTCGCAAGATCGGCGCCGAGCAGATCGTGACGGTGCGCGGCGTCGGCTATCGGCTCAAGCGCGCCGTATGACATCGATACGACGCTGGCTGCTCGGCTGGCTGATAGCAGGTCTTGCGCTCGCGGCGCTGGTCGCGGCGTACGGCATCTTCTACACGGCGCGAATCGAAGCGACCGAACTGTTCGACTACGAGTTGCGCACGGTCGCGCTGTCGGTGCCCGCCACGATCGGCAGCGCCGACGCGCACGCGCGCCGCACGCCTGATTTCGCAGGTCTCGCCGACGATCGCCTGTTCATCGAAGTATGGGATGACGCGGGTCACAGCGTGTACAAGTCGCTCGATGGCATCGACGTGCCGCGCTATCCGCCGGGCCTGCGCACGATCGAGCGCGACGAATATCACTGGCGCGTGTTCGGCGTGCAGGAAGGCGAGCGTTTCGTGCAGGTCGCGCAACCCGTATCCGTGCGCGAAGATCTCGCGATGCACCTCGCGTTGCGCACGCTGTGGCCGCTCGCGCTGTTTCTCCCCGTCATCGTGCTGATCGTGCTGTTCGTGGTCGGCCGCGGTCTCGCGCCGATTGGCAGCATCTCGCGCGCGCTCGCAACCCGTTCGTTCGATTCGCTCGAACCGCTGCGGCTCGATGCCCGCATGCCCGTCGAACTCAAACCGCTCGTCGATGCGCTCAACGATCTGCTGCATCGGCTGAATGATGCGTCGCAAGCGCAGCGCACGTTCGTCGGCGACGCCGCGCATGAACTGCGCTCGCCGCTTGCCGCGCTGAAGCTGCAGTTGCAGGCGGCGGAGCGCGATGGATCGCTGGTTGGCAGCAAGCAGACGTTCGAGCGCATCGAAGGCCGCCTGAACCGGCTGATCCATCTCGTGCATCAGCTGCTGACCATGGCGCGTGAAGACGCGCAACGCAGCGCGCATTTCGAGCCGGTGAGCTTGCGCCGTTTGTGCGAGCGCGCGGTCGGCGACTTTTCGATGCTTGCCGAAGCGCGGCAGATCGACCTTGGTCTCGAGCTCAATCCATCACGCGATACGGACGATGCGTACAAGGTCCATGCAGAGCCCGCAGGCATCGAAGTGCTGCTCAACAATCTGATCGACAACGCGATTCGCTATACGCCGAGCGGCGGCAAGGTGGATGTGATCCTCAAGCGCAGCGGCGCGGGGATCGATGTGTGCGTGTCGGACAGTGGTCCCGGCATTCCGGATGCGGAGCGCGAACGCGTGTTCGACCGCTTCTATCGGAGCGCGGGCAACAAGGAACATGGCAGCGGACTGGGTCTTGCGATTGCGCTGAAAATCGCGGAACGTCATCACGCGATACTCAGCATCGCCAATAACGAAAATGGTCCGGGCCTGCGCGTGACGTTGTCGGGACTGCGGGCGGAATAGCGGCTGCGCCTGAGCGCGCCTACGGAAACATCAGCACGAACCGCGTACTGCGTGCATCGCTTTCGGCATGCACAGTGCCGCCATGCAATTCCATGATCGTGCGCACGATGGCAAGACCCAATCCCGTCGAGCCCGGCGATGCTTGCGACGAACCCGAGGACGGCAACGAACTGCGCGACGGATCGACGCGATAGAAGCGGTCGAAAATCCGTTCGAGATGCTCGGGCGCGATCGGCTCCGCGCCTTCATTCGACACGGTGATACGCACGCCGCCTTCGACTTCATGCGCGTCGAGCACGATCTCCTTGCCGCGCGGCGTGTAGCGCAACGCATTGGCGAGCAGATTGCTGACGGCGCGGCGAAAGAGTTCGAGGTCGGAAGTGAGCATTGCGGACCCTGTCACGCGCATGCGCACGTCTGCATCTTCCGCGACGCCTTCGAAGTATTCGCCGATGCGCGTCAGTTCCTGCACCGCATCGAACACGCGCATATGCTTGACGAACTGTGGATGCTCCGCGCGCGCGAGAAACAGCACGTTCTCGATCATCCGCGAGAGGCGTTCGCATTCTTCGAGGTTCGACGCGAGCAGTGCTTCGTATTCGTCGGCGGAACGCGGACGTGCGAGGGCCACTTCCGTTGCGCCACGCATGTTGCCGAGCGGCGTGCGCATGTCGTGCGCGAGGTCGGCGATAAAGCGCGACATCTGCCTGAAGCCGTGATCCATGCGTTCGAGCATCGCATTGAGCGTCGCCACCAGTGTTTCGAGTTCGCGCGGCACGCTTTTTACGGTGATACGCGTATTCAGACGATTCACGGTGACTTCCGCAGCGCTCGCGGCGATATCGCGCACGGGCCGCATCGCCGCGCGTATCAGCAGATAGCTGAGCACCGTGGTCAGCAGCACGCCGATGATGCCGTAGATCTTCAACTGGTCGCGGTAGTGATCGAGCAGTTCATAACGGTCGCTCAGATTGCGCGCGATCAGAATGCTGACCATTTCGCCGTCGCGCAGCTTTACGTCGGTGGCGACGCCGCGGATCGGCGCGCCTGTCTTGTTCGTCCATCGGACGATATCGCCTTCCGTGATGCGCTCCGCGAAGGGCACGCGCTGGATGGAGCGGCCTGCCGCGAGAATCGAAGCGTCGCTGGCGGCCACGGCCGCCATGCCGAGCGTGCTCGTCAGATTGTGCTCAATGGCGAGTTGCCCGTTCGGATCGAACACTTCCATCGACATGCCAGGATTCCCAAGCACGATGCTTGTTATACGGTCGCCATGTTCGCGAATACCTTCTGCTGCATCGATTTCCTGAGCGAGCCGCCGCGCGTGGCGTGCCGCGAGCACGATGCTCATGTCGTCCTGAGAACTGATCTCACGTTCGAGCGCGTGATACAGAAAATTGCCGACCAGCACGAACACGGCGAGCGTCGTCGCGCCGAACGCGAGCGCGAGCGTGGTGGTGATCGAGCGGCCGCGCATCAACCCGCGTCCTTGATTTCGAGCACATAGCCGACACCGCGAACCGTGTGAATCAGCTTGACGGGGAAGTTGTCGTCGACCTTGCTGCGCAGACGGCGAATCGCCACTTCGACGACATTCGTATCGCTGTCGAAATTCATGTCCCACACATACGACGCAATCTGCGTGCGGCTCAGCACTTCGCCATGGCGGCGCGCGAGCAGTTGCAGCAGCGAGAATTCGCGCGGCGTGAGATCGATGCGTGTTCCGCCGCGCTTCACTTTGCGGCGATTCACGTCCATTTCCAGATCGCCGATACGGATGAGTTCACTTTCGCGCGGCGGCCCGCGACGCGCGAGCGTGCGTACGCGCGCGAGCAATTCGACGAATGCGAAGGGTTTGACGAGGTAATCGTCGGCACCGAGTTCGAGACCGCGCACGCGGTCGTCGACATCGTCGCGGGCGGTGAGAAAGAGCACGGGCGTGGTGCGTGTGGCGCGCAGCGTTTTCACGACTGTCCAGCCGTCCATCCACGGCAGCATCACATCGAGAATGATGACGTCGTAGTCTTCCTCTTGCGCGAGGATCAGACCATGAGAGCCATCGTTCGCAACCTCTACCGAGTAGCCGGACTCTTCGAGGCCCTTCTTCAGATAGGCCGCTGTTTTCTGTTCGTCCTCGATGACCAGAATACGCATGTGTGCTCCGCTTCGCTTCGCTTTTGGCTTTGTCGTTGCCTTTGCTTTTGACTTCGCCTTTGCCTTTGCCTTGTTGATGCTGTTGCCACTGCTCGGCGACTTTTCAATCATACCCATCTGCGTGTGCTCGCTGATTACATTTTGGTAATGTTCTGGTCTCCGGTAGGTTGGTGCCGTGCGAATGTTGAGTTTGGTTTGTTTTTTCGCTGGCATCCGCGATGTGTTATCCGTTGTTCAAGCGTTGCCCCTGTGCGGGGCGGCACCTACTTTTCTTTGCCGCGGCAAAGAAAAGTAGGCAAAAGAAAGCCGCTGAACACCGCCCGTTCTTGACCACTGCCTGAGGGCCCCCAACGGTTCCTCCGCTTCAAACGGCAACCTCTAGCTGATGCCCGTTGCCATCTCCCTTGCCAGATGCCTCACCCGCTTCACGCTCCCACGTCACCGCACGCGCGATGAATTTGCCCACGTTCTATAGCGGCAAACTGTGTGTCGGCCTTCGCGGCGTATGCGCTTCACTCCGGAATGAAAAGCACGATCGGTGTCGTAAGAGCGCCGACGTGTGAAGCACTACGGCCGACACAGAGTTTGCCACCTGGGCGGCGGTGACTATTCGCTGCCGCTGGTAGATGTACGGACATTTGAAGTGGGTGAGGCACCTGTTCGAGGCGTTGGCAACGGGCATCGACCAAATGTGATGCCATGTGAAGTGGAGGAACTGTTGGGGGCCCTCAGGCGGCGGTCAAGAGCGGGCGGTGTTAGCCCGCTTTCTTTGCTTACTTTCTTTGCGGCGGCAAAGAAAGTAAGTGCCGCCCCGCACAGGGGCAACGCGTGAAGCCGGCAAGACAAAACGCGGATGCCAGCGAAAACCCAAACCCAAACCCAAACCCAAACCCAAACCCAAACCCAAACCCAAACCCAAACCCAAACCCAAACCCAAACCCAAACCCAAACCCAAACCGCGAAAGCATCATTCCGCCCCACACCGTCTATGATTGATCAGGCAATACAACAAAGAGCAACAACTCGCACTGCATACGCCGACGAGGATCCAACATGGACGCACTCCGAACATTGCTCGAATCGCAGCCATTGCTCACATTGTTTCTCACAGTAGCCCTGGGCTACGTCATAGGCGAATGCAGCATCAAAGGTGTAGCGCTAGGCTCAGGCGCAGTCCTGTTCGTGGGCCTGGCGATCGGCGGCTTCGCACCTAAGTCCGCGCCGCCGGCGTTACTCGGCACACTGGGCCTGCTGCTGTTTCTGTATGGCATCGGCGTCCAGTACGGCACACAGTTTTTCGCCGGACTGTCGAGCGCGGAAGGACTCAAGGCGAACGCGGCCGCTTTTGTCGGCGTGACCGGCGCAGGCTTCGTGTCGCTGGCACTCGGGCCGCTCTTCGGCGTAAGGCTCGATCAGGCGCTCGGCCTGTACGCCGGCGCGGGCACCAGCACGGCCAGCCTGCAAGCGGTGCTCGCCGTACTGAAAGGCGAGGGCGCGGCCGTCGGCTACAGCGTCGCGTATCCGTTCGGCGTGGCCGGCCCAATCCTGTTTCTGTACCTGCTTAGTGTCGCGCTTGCACGCAAGATCGAAGCGCCGCCCGCGCACATCATGGAGACGGCGGAAATCGCACTGCGCAACCAGGCGTTCGTCGGCCTCACGTTTCCCGAACTGAAAGCGCGCCTGCCCGCAGGTCTCGGCGTTGCAGCCGTGCGCCGCGCGCATCACAACCAGTTGCCCGCCGACGACTTCGTCATGCAAACCGACGACGTGCTGCTCGCGACCTCGACTGATAAGGACGAATTGCGCAAAGCCACCGAACTGCTCGGCGAATTGCACCCCGGACGCATGACGCGTTTTCGCGAAGACCTCGACTATCTGCGCGTGTTCGCGTCGAGCCGCGTCGTGGTCGGCCACGCGTTGCGCGATATCCGCTTTCCCGACGGCATGGTGTGCTCGATCGCGCATGTGCGTCGCGGCGACGCCGACATGCTGCCAAGCCCCGAGCTGATACTCGAATTCGGCGATCGTGTCGGCCTGCTGATCGGTCCGGGTCAACGCGACGCCGCGCGCAAACTGTTCGGCGATTCAATCAAGGGAACAGCAGAACTCAGCTACATCTCGATCGGCGTCGGCGCGGCGCTCGGTCTGCTGGTTGGCCTGATTCCATTGCCGATACCCGGCGTCGGCAAGCTGTCGCTCGGGCTCGCCGCGCTGCTGCTGGTCGCGCTGTATCTCGGCAAGATCCGGCGTACCAGCGGACTCGTGTGGACGATGCCGCTTTCCGCGAACCTCGTGCTGCGCAACTTCGGCCTGACGGTTTTTCTCGCGCAGGTCGGGCTTTCTTCCGGGCCGAAGTTTTTCGCGACGATCGGGCTGACGGGCATCTCGTTCCTGCTGTACGGCGCGGCCATTCTGATTGCGCTCGTGTGCATCACGGCAGCGTGCTGTCTGTGGCTGTTCCGCTTGCCGTTCGATGCAACCGTCGGCGTGATCAGTGGCGCAACCGGAAACCCCGCGATTCTCGCGTTCGCCAATCGCATTGCGCCGACCGATCGCCCTGACGTCGGTTACGCAATGATCTTTCCGTCGATGACGATCGTGAAGATTCTGTTCGTCGAAATCGCGGCGGTGGTCATCGGCGGATAGCGGCTGCCGTTGCGCTATTGATCTGACGAATACATCGCGCAGCAGGCTGCTAGCGCGAGCATTACACGCATGTGTTGCGCAAGCAGGTGTGGCGCAGTCGATACAGCGCGACACTTCCCACTGCTTTCTTTTCTGGAGGAGACACTCGCTCTCGTATCATCAAGTTCGCCGCGAAACTGCCGTTAGAAAGCAGGAACGCGACTGACGCCATCCATACTCACTGCCGAGCCATGATTCGCCCGCAGGACCTCGCCTCGTTCCGTACTGTTCCGGCCGTCAAGGCCGCGCTGTCACGCTCGCAGTTCGACGCATTCTCGCGGCAATTGCCGCTGCTGTATGTGATCCTCGTGATCAACAGCCTCGCCGTGGCCGTGACACACGTCGCCGTCGCGCCGGCCTCGCTCGCCATCTGGGTGCCGCTCGTGATGTGCACCGCCTGTGCGATCCGGCTCGTCGTGTGGGTGCGGCGACGAAAGCATCTGGCTTCGCTGACTGACGAGCAGATTGCCTCGCGCCTGAAAACCACGGTCTGGCTGATCGTGTTGCTGGGCGTCGTCTTCACGGGCTGGGGCCTGCTGCTCTTTCCGTATGGCGACCCGTACGCTCGCGCGCATGTGGCGTTCTACATGTCGATTACGGTGATCGGCTGCATCTTCTGCCTGATGCACATGCGCAAGGCCGCATTGCTGCTGACTGCCATCGTCATCGTGCCGTTCTCGCTGTTCTTTTCGCTGACGCACAACGCGGTGCTCGTCGCGATTGCGATCAACATGCTGCTCGTCGCGGTCGCGATGATCTTCATTCTGCTCACCTACTACCGCGACTTCGCGAATCTCGTTGAATCGAAGCACGCATTGCAGGCAAAGCAAGCCGAGTTACAACGGCTAAGCGACGAAAACTCGCGCCTCGCCAATCTGGACATCCTGACAGGACTGCCTAACCGCCGACGTTTTCTCGCCGATCTCGACGCGCTCTTCGAGACTGCGCAGGCCGGGCAGGCGCGCTTTGCGGTCGGCGTGATCGATCTCGACGGCTTCAAGCAGGTCAACGATCTGTATGGCCACGGCGCGGGCGACCGTGTGCTCGAAGAAGTGGGCCGGCGTCTGCTGGAAGCGTCGGGGCCGCGCGTCAGGCTGGCGCGGCTCGGCGGCGACGAGTTCGGCCTGCTCGTGACGGACGTGCGCGAGCAACAGGATCTGCGCGATATCGGCGCGGCGATCTGCGAAACGCTGCGCGCGCCGTACGCATGGCCAGGCGCTACGGCGCGGCTGTCCGGGTCGCTCGGCTTTGCGATCTATCCCGATGCGGGCCGGTCGCCCGCACAACTGTTCGAGCGCGCGGATTACGCGCTGTACTTCGCGAAGGAGCATCGCCGCGGCGGCACGACGATCTTTTCGGCGGAGCATGAAAAGCAGATTCGCGAACTGGGGCAGATCGAACAGGCGTTGCGGCATGCCGACCTCGAGCGCGAGATGACCCTGCATTTCCAGCCTATTGTCGATACGTCGAGCGAACGCATCGTGTGCTACGAAGCGCTCGCGCGCTGGACCAGCCCGACGCTCGGCGACGTGCCGCCTTCGCTGTTCATCAAGGTGGCCGAGCGCAGCGATTTCATTCATGCGGTGTCGGCGGCGCTGTTGCGCAAGGTGCTCGCGACGATGCAGGAGTGCGATGCGGCCGTGCGCGTCGCATTCAACTTGTCGGCGCGCGATATCGGCTCGGCGGAAGCGGCCGCGAAAATTATGGACATCGTTCGCGCGAGCGGTATCGAGCCCGATCGTCTGACCTTCGAAGTGACGGAGACGGCCGTCATTCAGGATTTCGAGCAGGCGTTCGCTTCGCTCGATGCGTTCAAGCGGCTAGGCGCGAACATCTCGCTCGACGATTTCGGCACGGGCTATTCGAGCCTCACCTGCATTCACCGGCTGCCGCTGGACAAGGTGAAGATCGATCGCGGCTTTCTCGATCGCATCGATGCCGATCCGGCTGCGCAGGACATCGTGCGCAGCATTGTTGATCTGTGCCGTTCGCTGAAACTCACGTGCGTGGCGGAAGGTGTGCAGACGCAAGCGCAGGCGAGCGTGCTGCGCGAACTCGGCTGCACCGTCATGCAAGGGTTCTATTTCGGCGTGCCGATGCCGTTCGCGGAACAAACGCTCACAGCGTAATGGTCGCGGTGTTCAAGGCTCGACGGACACCGCGCGTTTGAGACAGCGCAGCGCGAAGATCGAGCGGCTGTCCTGGAAGCCGGGCAAGCGATACAGCTTGCGCCGCAGGAACGACTCATATCCTTCCGTGCCCGCCACCGCGACCTTGATCAGATAGTCGTATTCACCCGACACCAGAAACGCCTCGACGACTTCGGGCAGGTCGGCGAGCGCCTCGCCGAAGCGGTCGAGCGTGCGCTCGTCGTGCTTCGCAAGTTTCACTTCGATGATCACCGTATCGGGCAAACCCAGCGCTTTCTGATTGAGCAGCGCCGCATAGCCTTCGATCACACCAGCCTCTTCGAGCGCGCGCACACGGTTCCAGCAAGGTGTCGCCGACAGACCGACACGCTCGGCGAGCTTCGCGTTCGAAAGACGACCGTCGTTACGCAGCTCGCGCAGGATGCGTTGATCGGTGGTGTCGAGTTTCATGCTGCCTCCTGGAAAAGACGAATCGTCTTCGGTAATGCTGATTTTGTGGTAGATAATTCTGCCACAGGCTGGCGAGCGGCCAGATAAACAGAACAAATATCCTGATTTGGCCGCATACACTTTTGCGACGGGTTGACCCCGCATTACGCGGATCCCGAGAACTTTGCCGCTTGCGTCCGTGACCCGGACGACCTGCGGTCAGCCGGCGCGAAGCGATCGCTTCGCGCGGACTCAACTGCCTGCCCACAAGGAAGGAACACAGATGGACCGACTGACGACGAACTTTGCCGGAACGCTTTTTGGGCTTCACGGCGAACCAGCTCACGAGCGCATTGTCGTGGCGAGCGATGCCGAAACTGGCCTGCAGGCCGTGATTGCCGTGTACAGCACGGCGCGCGGCCCCGCATTCGGCGGCTGCCGGTACTGGCAGTACGCATCGGACTACGAGGCGTATCACGATGCGCTGCGTCTGTCGCAGGGCATGGCGTTCAAGAACGCGCTGGCGGGGTTGCCGTTCGGCGGCGGCAAGGCGGTGATCCTGAAGCGTCCGGAGCAGATGGATCGCACGGCGATGTTCAAGGCATTCGGGCGGCTCGTGGAATCGCTGGGTGGCGTGTATCTGACGGCGGAAGATGTCGGCACGACGGCGGACGACATGCGTGCCGTGCAGAGCGAAACGTCGTACGTGAGCGGCATTCCGCGCGATAACGACGTATATGGCGGCAATCCGTCGCCGCGCACGGCATATGGGGTGTTTGTTGGCCTGAAGGCGGCTGTGCAGGTTGCGCTGGGGCGCGACACGCTGGACGGTATTTCGGTTGCCGTGCAGGGGTTGGGTTCGGTCGGTTGGGATCTGTGCGAGCGGCTGCATCGTGCGGGCGCCGAACTGATCGTGTCGGATATCGATGCAGAGAAGACTGCGCGTGCGCAGCAGATGTTCGGGGCGCAGGTTGCGGATACGGCGCGGATTGCATCCGTCAATGCTGATGTGTTTGCACCTTGCGCGCTGGGTGGATCGATTACCGAGGCTGTTGCAGCGAACTGTCAGTTCAAGGTGATTGCGGGTGGCGCGAATAATCAGCTGATGTCGCTCGCCGAGGGTGATGTGCTGCATCGGCGTGGGATTTTTTATGCGCCGGATTTTCTCGTCAATGCAGGCGGGATTATCAGTTGCGTGCGGGAGTATCTTGGGTCGGCGGATAAGCAGACTGTGCTGGATGAGGTTGCTTTGATCGCGCCGCGGGTTTTTGAACTCGCTGAGCGGGTGAAGGCAACTGGCGTTGCGCCGGCGAGGGCTGCTGTGGTTTGGGCTCGGGAGATGATGGTTTAAGGTTTTGGTTTTTGTTTTTTGTCTTGCGACGCTGGGGTGGTTTGCTTTTTTTTCGCTGGCATCCGCGAGGTGACTACGCGGCGCAAGCCTTGATTCGGTTTGCGTAGGTTTTCGCTGGCGTCCGCGTTTTGTCTTGCCTGCTTCAGGCGTCGCCCCTGTGCGGGGCGGCACCTACTTTTCTTTGCCGCGGCAAAGAAAAGTAGGCAAAAGAAAGCCGCTGAACACCGCCAGTTCTTGACCACCGCCTGAGGGCCCCCAACGGGTCCTCTCCTTCATGCGGCGCCGCTCTTCTCGACGCCCGCTGCCAACGCTTCGAATTGGCTCATCACCCGCTTTACACTCCCGCGTCGCCACACGCGCGATCGCATCGCCCACGTTCTATAGCGGCAAACTGTGTGTCGGCTTTCGCGCCGTACACGCATCACTCCAGACTGAAATGCAAGGCCGGTGTCGTAGGAGCGCTGAGCTGTGAAGCACTACGCCCTACACACAGTTTGCCACCTGGGCGGCCGCAATCATTCGCTGCCGCTGGCTGCGCTACGGGTGATCGAAGCGGGTGAGGCGCCAATTCGAAGCGTTGGCAACGGGCGGGGACTGAGAGGTTGCCGTTTGAAGCGGAGGACCCGTTGGGGGCCCTCAGGCGGTGGTCAAGCACGGGTGGTGTTAGCCCGCTTTCTTTGCTTACTTTCTTTGCGGCGGCAAAGAAAGTAAGTGCCGCCCCGCACAGGGGCAACGCTTGAAGCACCAGTAACAAAACGCGGATGCCAGCGCAAAACCAGAAAAAACCAAACCAGCAAGACAAAACAAACCAGCAAGACAAAAACAAACCCCAACCCCAGGGTTTCCCCCAAAACAAAAACCAAAACCAAATTTGTATGATGACCCTATCACATGGCAAATTGACAACCGAACACCCATGTTCGAAAAGATCCCAAACCGAGCCCTCAGCGACACGGTCGCGCAGCAACTGCTTGCGCAAATCGACAAAGGCACCTTCGCCCGCGGCGGCAAGCTGCCGACAGAAGCCGTGCTATCGCAGGAATTCGGCGTCAGCCGCACCGTAATTCGTGAGGCGATCTCACGCCTGAAGAACGAAGGCGTTGTCGAGCCCCGCCAGGGCAGCGGCGTCTACGTATCGGCACATGGCGCAATCCGCCCGCTAAGAATCGACTACGCCGAAGCGATGGAAGGCGGCTCCGTGCTGCAAATCCTCGCCGTGCGCCGCGCAATCGAAGCCGAAGTCGCCGCCGAAGCCGCCATGCGCCGCACCGACGCCGACATGATGGCCATCGACGCCGCCCTCAAAAAGATCGACGAAGCCGTCGCCGAAGGCCGCGATGGCGTCGCCGAAGACGTCGCTTTTCATCGCGCGATCGCCGCCGTGACCGGCAACCCGTATTTCCTGCAGACGCTCTCGTTCCTCAACCAGTACCTCGAAGCCGGCACCGTCGTCACGCGCCGCAACGAGGCGCTGCGCGAAGACTTCTCGCGCCAGGTGCGCGACGAGCACGCGGCTATTGCCGCGGCCATTCGCGCGGGCGATCCGATGGCCGCGCGCAACGCCGCGCAAACCCACATGTACAACGCCGCGCGCCGTCTGGCGGAAGCGGGTATCTGCTGATCCGTACACGCGTTGGCTCGCGAGACGCGCGAGCCGTCGTCTGAAGCACTGTTCGTAGAGGAAAGGTATGTCCAGAAATGTCGGAGTGATCGGTCTTGGCGCGATGGGTATGGGCGTCGCGCGCTCGCTGCTGCGCGGCGGCCTCAATGTGCACGCATGCGATGTGCGCCGCGACGTGCTCGACCAGTTCGTTGCCGTTGGCGGCAAGGCGTGCGCGAATCCCGCCGAACTCGGCGCGCAATGCGACGTCGTCGTCACGCTCGTCGTCAACGCGGCGCAAACGCAGACCGTGCTGTTCGGCGAGCAGGGCGCAGTCAAGTCGATGAAGCCGGGCAGCGTCGTGATCGCCTGCGCGACGGTTGCGCCCGACTTCGCAATCGACCTCGGCAAGCGCATCGAAGCCGCGGGCCTGCAAATGCTGGATGCGCCCGTGTCCGGCGGCGCGGCGCGCGCGGCATCGGGCGAAATGACAATGATGACGTCCGGTCCCGCCGCTGCATACGAAGCCTGTGAAGACGTGCTCGCGGCGATGGCGGGCAAGGTCTATCGCCTGGGTGAACAACACGGCGCGGGCTCGAAGGTGAAGATCATCAACCAGTTGCTGGCGGGCGTGCACATCGCCGCCGCCGCCGAGGCGATGGCGCTCGGCCTGCGCGAAGGCGTCGATCCCGATGCGCTCTACGACGTGATCACGCACAGCGCGGGCAATTCGTGGATGTTCGAAAACCGCGTGCCGCACATTCTCAACGGCGATTACACGCCGCTGTCGGCCGTCGATATCTTCGTCAAGGATCTCGGCCTCGTGCTCGATACCGCCCGTGGTTCGAAGTTTCCGCTGCCGTTGTCGGCGGCTGCGCATCAGATGTTCATGATGGCGTCGACGGCGGGCCACGGTGGTGAAGACGACTCCGCTGTCATCAAGATTTTCCCCGGCATCGACGTGCCGGCGAAGCGCTAAGAGGAGCCAAACGACATGACGACCTCTTCCCGCAAGCCCTTGCTCGGCTGTATCGCCGACGATTTCACGGGCGCAACCGATCTCGCCAACATGCTGGTGCGCGGCGGCATGCGCACTGTTCAGACCATCGGCGTGCCTGCTGCCGACACGAACATCGAAGCCGACGCGCTGGTCGTCGCGCTGAAGTCGCGCACCATCGACGCTGACGATGCCGTCGCGCAATCGCTCGCCGCGCTCGAATGGCTGCGCGCGCAAGGCTGCCGACAGTTCTTCTTCAAGTACTGCTCGACGTTCGATTCGACCGATAAAGGCAATATCGGCCCCGTCGCCGATGCGCTGCTCAACGCGCTGTCGCCGATCGGCGGCGGCACACCGTTCACGATCGCGTGCCCGGCGTTTCCGGAGAATGGCCGCACGATCTATCGCGGGCATCTGTTCGTCGGCGATGTGCTGCTGAACGAATCGGGCATGGAAAATCACCCGCTCACGCCGATGACGGATGCGAATCTCGTGCGCGTGCTGCAACGGCAGACGCGCTCGAAAGTGGGTCTCGTGCGTTACGACGCGGTAGCGAAAGGCGCCGAAGCCGTGCGCAAATCGATCGATGCATTGCGCCACGACGGCGTGCGCATGGCGATTGCCGATGCCGTGTCGGACGCCGATCTCTACACGCTCGGCGAAGCGTGCGCGGACCTGCCGCTCATCACCGGCGGCTCGGGCGTCGCGCTCGGTTTGCCCGCGAATTTCCGCCGCGCGGGTCTGCTCGACGATGCCACCGACGCAGGCGAGCTGCCGCGTATCGAAGGCGCGTCGGTGGTGCTGGCGGGCAGCGCATCGAAAGCGACCAACGCACAGGTCGCCGCATGGCGCGAAACGCGCCCGGCGTTCCGTATCGATCCGTTGGCGGCTGCGCGCGGCGAGCCTGTCGTCGATCAGGCGCTGGCATTTGCACGCGAGCATATGAACGCCGCGCAGCCGCAACCGGTGCTGATCTACGCAACGGCGTCGCCGGATGAAGTGAAAGCCACGCAGCGTGAACTCGGTGTCGCTGAAGCGGGCGAACTGGTCGAGCGCACACTCGCCGCAATTGCGCGCGGGTTGCACGATCTCGGCGTGCGCAAGTTCGTCGTCGCGGGTGGCGAGACGTCGGGCGCCGTGGTGCAGGCGCTCGAGGTCGAGATGCTGCGCATCGGCAAGCAGATCGATCCTGGCGTGCCCGCAACCGCAACTGTCGGCGCGAAGCCGCTCGCGCTCGCGTTGAAGTCCGGCAACTTCGGTGCCGTCGATTTCTTCACGAAAGCGCTGCGTCAGCTGGAAGGAGGCGCGCAATGACGCTCGCCATTCACGCCAGCAACGAAGCAAAAGTCCGCGACGAAATCTGCGTGACGGGCGCGAGCCTTTATGAACGCGGCTACACCGTCGGCAGCGCGGGCAACATCAGCGCGCGGCTCGACGACGGCTGGCTGATTACGCCGACGGACGCATGTCTCGGCCGTCTCGACCCGGCGCAGATCGCGAAGGTCGATCTCGAAGGCAATGCTGTGTCAGGGGGCAAGCCGTCGAAGACACTCGCGCTGCATCGCGGCGTCTACGAACGCAACCGCGAAGCGCGCGGCATTGTGCACACGCATTCGACGCATCTCGTCGCGCTGACGCTCGCGGGTGTCTGGAGCGAAGCCGATGTGCTGCCGCCCATCACGCCGTACTACGTGATGAAAGTGGGCCACATTCCGCTGATTCGCTACAAGCGTCCCGGCGATCCGCAAGTCGCGCAGCAGATCGCGGAACTTGCCGATCGCGTGCGCGGCGTGCTGCTCGAACGGCTTGGGCCTGTCGTGTGGGAGCGTTCGGTATCGCAGGCTTCGTTCGCGCTGGAAGAACTGGAGGAGACCGCGCGATTGTGGCTGATGACGAATCCGCGTCCCGCGCCGCTCGATGACACCGCGCTCGAAGAGTTGCGCACGGTGTTCGGCGCGCGCTGGTAGCGCTAAACGCTTCTTATCTGCTGGTCCGCGTGCATCGCGGACTTTCCGTATCACCAACTCAGGCAAAAAAGCCGGAGGATCGACCGCAATCAAGCGGATCGTCCATAACCGGCGCCATCCGAAGGAGACACACGCATGACAAGCTATCAGGCGACATCCGCTCGCCCCGCATCAACCGCCGACGCGGCCGGGCAACCCGGCGCGGCTGAAATCGAACGCACGTATGGCAAGGTGTTCTGGCGCATCGTGCCGTTCCTGATGCTGTGCTACGTGGTCGCGTATCTGGACCGCGTGAACGTCGGCTTTGCGAAACTGCAGATGTCGCAGGATCTTGCGTTCAGCGAAACCGTGTTCGGTCTCGGCGCGGGCGTGTTCTTCGTCGGCTACTTCCTGTTCGAATTGCCGAGCAACATCCTGATGCACAAGCTCGGCGCGCGTATCTGGATCGCGCGGATCATGATCACGTGGGGCGTGATGTCCGCGCTGTTCATCTTCGTGAAGACGCCTACGCAGTTCTACGCGCTGCGCTTTCTGCTCGGTCTTGCCGAAGCGGGTTTCTATCCGGGCGTGATCCTGTATCTGACATACTGGTTCCCGTCGCATCGTCGCGCGAAGATCATCGCCGTGTTCATGTCGGCGATTCCGGTGTCGGGCATTTTCGGCAATCCGCTGTCGGGCTGGATCATGCAGACCTTCGACTCGCATCATGGTTTCGCCGGCTGGCAATGGATGTTCGTGATCGAAGCGGTGCCCGCTATTGCAGTCGGCATTGCGACCATTCTGTATCTCGACAACGGCATCGCCAGCGCGAAGTGGCTGACGCCGCGCGAAAAGAAACTGCTCGCCGATGAAATCGCCGCGCAGCCGCAGGAAAAAGCAAAGGCGCATTCGCTCGGCGCCGTGTTCCGTGATCCGCGTACGTGGTGGATGTCGCTGATTTACTTCGCGTTCGTCACGGGTCAATATGGGCTGACGTTCTGGATGCCGACGCTGGTCAAGTCGACGGGTGTGTCGGGTGCGTTTCAGATCGGCCTGCTGAGCGCGATTCCGTTTCTCGTCGCAATCGTCGTGATGAACATCATGGGTCATAGCGCGGACAAGCGTCGCGAGCGCCGCTGGCATCTGATCGGCCCTGCGCTCGCGGGCGCTGTGGGCTTCACGGTTGCGGCATCGTTTGCGGACAACACGGTTGTGTCGATTGCGTTCCTGTCGATCGCCGCCGCGGGCGTGCTGACCTGCGCACCGCTCTTCTGGTCGCTGCCGACGGCATTCATGTCGGGCGCGACGGCGGCAGCGGGCATCGCGATCATCAATTCGATCGGCAATCTGGCGGGCTTCGCGAGCCCGTACATGATCGGCTATCTGAAGGACCTCACGCACAGCACGCAATCCGGCATGTACGTGCTTGCCGCGATGCTCGTGATCGGCGCGCTGGCCACATGGCTGACGCCCGCGCGGCTCGTGAACCGCTAAACACGCTTTAAAAGGAGTTGCTTCGATGCCTCGCTTCGCTGCCAATCTGACGATGATGTACAACGAACACGCGTTTCTCGACCGCTTCGCCGCCGCCGCGCGCGACGGCTTCGAGGCCGTGGAGTTCCTGTTCCCCTATGACTTCCCTGCCGCCGACATCAAGGCGCGTCTGACGGAAAACGGCCTCACGCAAGCGCTTTTCAATGCGCCGCCCGGCGACTGGGCGGCAGGCGAGCGCGGTATCGCATCGTTGCCGGGCCGCGAAGACGAGTTTCGCCGCAGCGTCGACAAGGCGCTCGAATACGTGCGCGTGATCGGCAACGACAAGCTGCACGTGATGGCCGGTTTGATCAAACCCGAGCAATCGCGTGCCGCGCATCGCGATGTGTATCTGAAGAACCTCGCGTATGCAGCAAAGACGGCGCAGGCGGACGGTATCACCGTCGTCATCGAGCCGATCAACACGCGCGACATTCCCGGCTTCTTCCTGAACCGTCAGGACGATGCACAGGCGATCTGCGCGGAAGTCGGCGCGCCGAACCTGAAAGTGCAGTTCGATCTTTATCACTGTCAGATCGTCGAAGGCGATCTCGCCGTGAAGCTCAAGCGCGACATGAAGGGCATCGGTCACATCCAGATTGCGGGCGTGCCTGAGCGGCACGAGCCGGATATCGGCGAAGTGAACTATCCGTATCTGTTCTCGCTGATCGACGAACTGGGTTACGACGGCTGGATCGGTTGCGAATACCGGCCGCGCGCGGGCACATCGGAAGGACTCGGATGGATCAGGCCTTATGTGAAGGCACGCAGCTGATCCGACAGACACATAGAGAGGCAATGCAAACATGAAAGTACTCATCACGGGCGGCGCGGGATTTCTCGGCCAGCGCCTTGCGCGCGAACTGCTCTCGCGTGGCGAACTGAAGGGCGCGAACGGACAGCGTCAACCGATCACCGAACTGGTGTTGCTCGACGTCGTCGCGGCACAGGGACCGAAAGACGAACGCGTACGCGTCGAAGTGGGCGACATTGCTGAGCGCAGAGTGCTCGAACGTCTGATCGATACGAAGACGGAAGCGATCTTCCATCTTGCTGCAATCGTCAGCGGACAGGCGGAAGCGGATTTCGATCTTGGCATGCGCATCAATCTCGATGCGTCGCGTCTCTTGCTCGACGTGTGCCGCGCGCTCGGACATAAGCCGCGCGTTCTGTTCACGAGTTCGGTCGCTGTCTATGGCGGCGATCTGCCCGATGTCGTGCTCGACGAAACGGCGCTGAATCCGCAATCGTCTTATGGCGCGGAAAAAGCGATTGCCGAGTTGCTGCTCAACGATTATTCGCGGCGGGGTTTCGTCGACGGCCGCGTGCTGCGCCTGCCGACCATCAGCGTGCGTCCTGGCAAGCCGAATGCGGCGGCGTCGTCGTTTGCGAGCGGCATCATTCGCGAGCCGCTGACGGGCGAACCGGCCGTGTGTCCCGTGAGCGGTTCGACGCGGCTGTGGCTGCTGTCGCCGCGCAAGGCGATCGAATGTCTGATCGCGGGCTGCGAGATCGACGGCGCGGCGCTGGGCAACCGGCGCACCGTGAATCTGCCGGGCGTATCGGTGACGGTCGACGACATGGTTGCTGCACTGCGTGAAGTGGCGGGCGATGCCGTCGCGGCGCGCATCGAATGGAAGGCGGACGAGCGCGTCGAGAAGATCGTCGGCAGCTGGCCGGCGCAATGGGATGTGTCGCGCGCGGCGCAGCTTGGCTTGCACGGCGATGCGTCGTTCAAGGACATCGTCCGCGCGTTTATCGACGATGAACTCGGCGGCAAGATTCCGCAGTAACGAGTTGAGCGGGAGCGTGCGTTCGCTCCCATTACACTGCGCGCATCGGCTCCTATAATCGGACGATCCACCGACGAGCAAGAGGATCTGATGCGGCGCAGCGCGATTCTCCTGATAGCGTTTCTGACCGCGTGCAGCGCGACCGTCAAGCCGACGCTCACCAACGGGCGCGACGGCGCCGTCATTTCCTGCGACGGGGCCCTGTATTACTGGAAGATCTGCGAAAAAGCGGCGAAAAAGACCTGTCCGGGCGGCTACGATGTGATCGATCGCCAGGAGGGCAGGAACCGCACCGACTACGGCAGCTATACGACGCGCAAGCTGGTGGTGAGCTGCAAGCAGTACTAGTATTCGCGTTGCGTCACGCTCGCGAGGCGGTGCGCTCCAGCGATCCCACACGCGTTCCAGCCGCTTTCTTCTTATCCGCGACTAGCTCCTTCGATCTGAACCGGTCGCGATAGTCCGCCGGATTGATCTGCAACCTTCGATTGAAGGTTCTGCGAAAACCATCCGTATCTTCGAACCCGCAACGCTGCGCGATCTCACGCAACGACAGATCCGTTGCTTCGAGAAAACGCCGCGCCGCGTCGATACGCGCGTTGGCGAGAAACGTCATCGGCGTGATGCCGCATTCCTTCGCGAAGATGCGTGACAGGTTGCGCGCGCTCATATGCACGCGTTCGGCGAGCGACGCCACCGTGTGATCGACATGCAGGTTGTCGAGCATGAACTGCTGCAGCGCGATCATCTGCGAACCCGGCGACGCCTGCGTTTCCAGCAGCGGACTGAACTGCGACTGCCCGCCCGCGCGCCGCAGATAGACGATCAGATACTTGGCGACATCGAGCGCCATCTGGCGGCCGAAGTCGTCTTCGATCATCGCCAGCGACAGGTCGATGCCCGCCGTCACGCCCGCCGTCGTATAGAGGTTGCCGTCCTGCACGAAGATGTGATCCGGCTCGATCTTCGCCTTAGGAAAGGTTGCGGCCAGGCGCGGCACGTCCATCCAGTGCGTGGTCACCACCTTGTTGTCGAGCAGGCCCGCCGAGCCGAGCGCGAAGAGTCCGTTGCAGATCGCCGATATTCGCCGGCAATGTCTGTGCTGACGTTTCAACCAGCCGCTGAGCGCCGGGTCGTCGAATGCATCGAAGATGCCGAGGCCGCCGGGCACGATGATCGTGTCGAAATCCGGGCACTCGTCGAAGATCGTGCGGTCGGGCATCGTCGTCAGTCCGCTCGACGATTGCACCGCGCCGCGCGTCGTGCCGACCGTCAGCATTTCGTATTCGCACTCGCCCTTGCTCAGCACTTTCACTTCGGCGAACGCGTCCCTTGGCCCGGCGATATCGAGCAACTGGAAACCGGGAAAGACAAGCATGCCGACCTTGATCCGTTTCATCGCGAATATCCGAATCTGCTGGAAGACGGGCGCTCGCGTGGGCGAGCGCCTCGAACGGTTAGTCTATACGGCAACGCCATGAGCGGCCGAGCGGTCAAAAAGCCTGCTTTACGGCGCGTGTGTCGCCCGCCGCGCGGAGCGTGCGTGAACCCGCGCGTTCCATGCGTTCGGCCAGCACGCCGAACAGCGCACCCAGCGTCGTCCAGATCACGGCCTGCATGCCGATCGCGGCGATACGGAACTTCCATAGCAGCGTAGCGGGGAACGCGGCCGGGACTTCGTCGATGGCGGGCAATGCTGCGAGCACGACGGCCAGCATCACGACGAACGCGGCGAGGCCCGCCAGCGCGCCATTCCATTGACCGAAGCGCCGCGCGGCGAAGCTGCGCACGTTGAGCGACAACACCATGATCGCAACCGAGATCGCTATCGTGAGAAAGAACTGACCTGTGCGATAGCCGATCGTATCCGGATCGCCGACGGACGGCGGATTGGCGGGATACTTCAGATTCGGCACGACGACGAGCGCAACGAACGCCCCAAGCGCGAGCCATGCAGCGAGCGGCCGGGCGCCGAGCTTGCCGACGCGTCCCCACGCATAGGCGAAGGTCAGCGCGAACAGGCCGCCGAACGCCGCGCCATACGCGACGACGCCCGTCAGCAAACCCAGGCCGGCTTGCGTGTCGCGGCTCACCAGTTCGGGTTCGTGCGCGTCGCCTTCCATCGCGTGCGCGTGTTCCTCGAAGGCAATCGCACGTTCGACCTGCGGTTCGCCCGCCACTTTCGCGAACCCGAATGCGATCAGACCCGCGACGACACCCGCGAGCATGCCGCGCATCAACAGCTTGCCGACCATGATCGTCTCCTCGTCAGTGGCAGGGAAAGCCGAGCAGATGGCGGCCGTCGTGCACGAACTCATGCACGACCATACCCGGTACGAGCGACGTCGCGCCCTGTTCGGCGCCGACGAAGTACAGCACCAGCAGCATCATCAGACCGCCGAACACGATCCACGGCATCAGTTCGCGCAGCGGAATGGGCGCAAGTGCGTCTACGGGTTGAAGAACAGCGTCGTTCATGAAAGACCTCTTGATTGAATGAATGTTGGAGTGATGTTCACGCAGCCGCCGCGCGACGCGCGGTGATGACCTTTTTCAGTTCATCGCGCGACAGCACGCCATGCGCTTCGACCACGTTCAGCAGCGCTTCGAGAAAGCGTTCGTAGTAGTCCCAGCGCGGCTGGTTCTCGCAGTCAGTGATTTCCCACTTCGCAATCGATGCGATCAGGCTTTGTCGAAAGTCTTCCCATTCGAAGCAGCCTGCTTTCGATAGCGATAGCGCGAGACCGAACACATCGCGTTCCCAGCGATTGGTGAAAAACAGCTTGCCGTCCAGACGCGGCGGCGAGTCGGGCGTGCCGAGCATCGACGCTGCAGCGTATTCCTCGAAGCGCGTGAACATGACGTGCGTCCTCAGGCAACGGGCGCGGCGACGAGCGCGACACCCATCATCGATTCCGGCGTGACGAGCGCGGCGAGTTCTTCCTCGCTCAGATGCTCTGTATTCGCGGGGCGCTCAGGCACCACGAACCAGCGGATCTGCGCGCTGCTGTCCCACACCTTCACTTCTTTTTCCGCAGGCACGCTTACGCCAAATTCCTGCAATACGGCGCGCGGTTCGCGCACGCCGCGCGCGCGAAACACCGGGTCCTTGTACCAGTATGGCGGCAGCCCGAGCACGGGCCACGGATAGCACGAGCACAGCGTGCAGATGATCAGGTTGTGGACATCTGCGTCGTTGGCGACGGCCGCCATGTGTTCGCCTTCCGCGCCTGCCATGCCGAGCGGCAGCGACAGTTCGGCGATAGCCTTCGGCGTGTCTTCGATCAGGCGCTGCTTATACGCGGGATCGACCCACGCATGCGCGACGATCTTCGCGCCGTTGAACGGACCGGCCATCGTCTCGAAGTGCGCGAGCACGGCATCGACGGAATCGCTGCCGATCACGCCTTTCTCGATCAGCAGCGCTTCGAGTGCGCGCACTTTCGCGGCGCTCGATGCTTCGCGGTCTTCCGGATATTCGAACAGTTGGGTCATGCTGGTCTCGCTGTCGGTTTAGTTGGCCGGCTGCACGTAGGCTTCGTACAGATCGGCGTAAATGGTGGTGTTCGCTTCGCTCTTGCCTTCGCCCCAGATGTCGGCGACATCGAAGGCGATCCGGTAGACAGGCATCGGCTCGCCGATACCGTCCACGCCCGTCGATACGAAGTACGAAAACGCGCCCGGATAGACCAGGTCAACAACGCCCGTCTTGTTGCGCAGATAGCCGGGCAGGCGCGTGTGATCGACGGCGTCGGGGTCGGCGATGCGCACCGTGTCGCCTTTCGCAAATCGCGCCGGGCTTTCGAGCGAGTGATAGCCCGAATCGCCGTTCTGCAGATACGCATCGATCTGCGTGAAGAGCGCGGCGTCCGGCTTGTCGGGCAAGGTGGCTTGCGGATTCTCGCGATAGTGCGCGGTCTTCTGTGCAAGCTCTTCGGCTGTGATGTAACCCTGATCGACGAAGAACTGGGAAATGCCGCCTAGCCACTTCTCGTAGTAGCGATACTTGAAGTACTCGAACGGCTGCATGTCTTCGGCGCCCGTGCGCAGCGACGCCCACGTCCAGTCGTTCTTGAACGACGTGGGCAGCGCTTCGATCGGATAAGCATGCAACGCGTCCTTGAGATGCGCACTTTCGGCCATCATTACGGTATGAATGCCGAAGATGCGCTTTTCCCACGGCTCGACGAACACGCGCGTTTCGGTGCTGACAGGGCCGAGGTTTTCTATGCCGCCAAGGTGATGCTGTAGTTTCACGGTTCGCTCCGCAGAGTGATGGAGAGTGAATTAGCTGAGCCGGTGCTCGCGCTTGAATGCCAGCGCTTCGCCGACGACTTCCGACACGAAGCCGAACACGGCGCCTGTCACGAGCGCAGTCGCAGCGACCAACGCAGGGTTCGCGATGCCTGCCGTCGTGATGGCCTTGCCCGTGGCGACAGTGGTGCCGACCGTCGATGCAAAGCCCCACACGATGGCAGGCAACACATCGAGCAGCTTGATCTTCGACGCCTGCACCATCGCCGCGCTGCCGATGCCGACCAGCACCGCGACGGCCAATGCACTGCCGCTCGTCGTCGAGATGAACAGCAGCGTCAGCGAGGCAATCGCGAGCCCTGTCAGATTCGACGCGACGCTCTTGACGAATCCGGCGCGTCCGCCGCCGAGCACGAAGAACGATGCCCACGCGATGAACGTCACCCAGACGGGAACGGGCAATACGGTGCCGGTGAGGTAGGTATCGGCGACAGCAAGAACGCCGATGCTCAATGTGTAGGCTTCAGGCTTTTTCATTTGCGTGCTCCTTCGGTAAAGATGGGGAAAAGGGTTAGTGCATGCAGCTCAACAGACCGTCGCGCATCCGTTCGGCGTCGATGTTTCTGCCGATCATCACGAAACGGTTTTCGCGGCTTTCGTCGCGCGACCATGCCTTGCCGAACTTCGCATCGAGCAGCATGTGAACGCTGTGGAAATGCAGGCGCCGCGCTTCGTCGTGCAGGTTCAGCACGCCCTTCATGCGCAGCAGTTGCTGGCCGTCGGTCTGCACGAGCTGGTTGATCCACTGGTTGAAACGCTGTGCGTCGACGGCGCCGGGCACGACGAACGCGCACGATGCGATCGTGTCGTCGTGTTCGTGGTCGTGACCGGTTTCGTCGAGCAGATCGGGTTCGACGGCGAGCAGGTTGTCGAGCGAGAAACTGCGCACGCCGAGCAGCGTGTCGATAGCGACGGCCGAGTGATTCGCAAAGTCGATCTGCGCGGTGGGATTGAGCTGGCGAATGCGTTCGACCAGCGCATCGACGGCTTGCGGCGACGCGACGTCGGTCTTGTTGACGATGATCCGGTCGGCGAACACGACCTGCTCTCGCGCGATGTCGTCGTCGAGTTGCGCGTTCGCATGCAACGCATCGATCACGGCAACGACGGCTTCGAGTTCGACGCGCTCGCGCACGTCGGGATCGGCGAGAAAGGTCTGCAAAACAGGCGCGGGATCGGCGAGACCCGATGTCTCGACGATCAGCCGCTCGAGCCGGTCGCCGAAACGCGCGAGCAGATCGCGCACGCTCGCAACGAGATCCGTGCGCACCGTGCAGCACACGCAGCCATTGTTGATCTCGACGACGGCTTCTTCGTCAGCGACGATCAACTGACCGTCGATACCGACTTCGCCGAACTCGTTCACGACGATGCCGATCTGCATCGGCCGCGTCGAGTCGAGAATGTGATTGACGAGCGTGGTCTTGCCGGCGCCGAGAAAGCCGGTCACCACGGTCGTGGGGATGGTCTTGAGTCGCATCGCGATCGTCCTTGGCGCTTGCCTTGCGGCGGTGCGCGAGTTGTGAACGTACGATTCTTAGCGACTTCCAGGCCGAATTTTCGCCGCTGTCTTCGGGGCGACCATAGTTGGCAGGAATATGCGGCCCGGCTTGCTGGATTTGCCGGAACGGTGTCAGACGGACAGAATGCTCGCTGAGTCGCGAGCGGGTGGGGCTATCGACAATGGGGCGCGCGTGATCGCAAACGGTGCGGGAGATGCATCGAAGCGGGCGTATCCGGCGCCGGTCGCATCAGCGACATGTGACGCGCAGCGCGTCCGGATTCCTCATTCGGTTTCGCCGTCGTCGGTGTCGGCATTGGCGTTGGTTTCGTGCCGCATGGCTGCACCGGCAAGCGTGCTGGCAACGGCAGGCGCCGCTTCCTTGCGCTCACTGTAGCGATCGGTCAGATAATCCGAGCGGTCACGCACGAGCAGCGTGAACTTGAACAGCTCTTCCATCACATCGACCACGCGGTCGTAGTAGGACGAAGGCTTCATCCGGCCATCGGCATCGAACTCCTGCCAGGCCTTCGCAACGGATGACTGATTGGGGATCGTCACCATCCGCATCCAGCGGCCGAGCACGCGCAGCGCATTCACCGCATTGAACGATTGCGAGCCGCCGCATACCTGCATGACGGCCAGCGTGCGGCCTTGCGTCGGCCGTATGCCGGCGCTTTCGAGCGGCAGCCAGTCGATCTGGTTCTTGAACACGGCCGTCAGGTTGCCGTGACGCTCCGGGCTGCACCAGACGTGTCCCTCGGACCACTCTGACAGCTTGCGCAGTTCGACGACCTTCGGATGATCCGCCGGAACGCTGTCGGTGAGCGGAAGACCATGCGGATCGAACACCCGTGTGTCCGCGCCGAAATGCCGGAGGATGCGCTCGGCCTCGAGCGTCAGCATCCGGCTATACGAGGTTGTCCGCAACGAGCCGTAGAGCAGCAGGATACGCGGCGGATGCGTCGATATCGTCGCCGGCGTCAGCTTGCCGATATCGGGTGTTTCAAGGTACGAGGCGCTCACGTTCGGCAGATCGCTCGGCATATTTCAATGACTCCGCAAGCTGGGTGCGACTTTGCGCGGCCCGGATTCGTACCACGCCTGTGAACGGTTCACGATGCCCACGACAAGCAGCATCACAGGCACTTCGATCAACACGCCCACGACGGTTGCGAGGGCCGCGCCCGAGTGAAAGCCGAACAGGCTGATTGCCGTGGCGACCGCCAGTTCGAAGAAGTTGCTTGCACCAATCAGACTCGATGGACCCGCGACGCAATGCGCGACGCCAAGCCTGCGATTGAGCATATAAGCCAGACCGGAATTCACGAACACCTGAATCAGGATCGGCACGGCGAGCATTGCGATCACCAGCGGCTGCGCGACGATGGCCTGACCTTGAAACGCGAATAGCAGGACCAGCGTCGCGAGCAACGCGCAGATCGACCACGGGCAGAGCCGCGCAACGACGCTATGGAAATGCGCTTCGCTTCGTTGCAGCAGCGAGCGGCGCAACACTTGCGCGATTGCCACGGGAATGACGATATAGAGCGCAACGGATATGAGCAGCGTGTCCCACGGCACCGAAATCGCCGACAGCCCGAGCAGCAGGGCGACGAGCGGCGCGAAAGCCACCACCATGATCGAGTCGTTCAAGGCCACCTGCGAAAGCGTGAAATACGGATCGCCTTTGCACAATTGCGACCACACGAAGACCATCGCGGTGCAGGGCGCCGCCGCCAGCAGAATCAGACCCGCGACGTAGCTGTCGAGTTGTTCGGCAGGCAGCCAGGGCCGGAACACGTGGCGGATGAACAGCCAGCCCAGCATCGCCATCGAGAAAGGCTTCACGAGCCAGTTGACCACGAGCGTCACGCCGATGCCGCGCCACTGGCTGCTGACCTGCTTCATCGCCGAGAAGTCGATCTTGATGAGCATCGGGATGATCATCACCCAGATCAGCACGCCGACGGGCAGATTGACGTGCGCGACTTCCATGCGTCCGATCGCCTGAAAGAGGCCCGGGAGTAGCTGGCCGAGCAGCACGCCCGCTACGATGCACAGCGCGACCCAGACGGTGAGATAGCGCTCGAAGAAGCCAATCGCGCGAGCCTCAGCGCTCATCGTGTTCTTCTGCCGGACGCTCGCCAATGGCCCGCATTTCACGTTGAATCGCGTTGTGATCGAGCATATGCAATGGCAGGTTCACGAACTGGCTGACGCGATTCATGATCTGTCGATAAACCTTGTCGAAGACCTTGCGCTTCTCATCGTCGGTGCCTTGCGCTGCGGCGGGATCTTCGAAGCCCCAGTGCGCGGTGACCGGCTTGCCTGGCCAGATCGGACAGACTTCACCGGCGGCCTGATCGCATACGGTGATGACGAAGTCCATCTGCGGCGCGTCGGGCGTCGCGAATTCGTCCCAGCTTTTGCTGCGCATCGCTGCGGTGTCGTAGCCGAGTGCGACGCATTTCTCGATCGCAAACGGATTGACCGCGCCCGATGGATGGCTGCCCGCGCTGTACGCGCGAAACCTGCCTTTGCCAAGCACGTTGAACAATGCTTCGGCCATGATGCTGCGTGCGCTGTTGCCGGTGCAGAGAATCAGTACGGAATACGTTTTGTCGCTCATGTGCGGGGCTGGCGTGATGCGAAGTGATTGAAGGCGGCGTGCGTGTGCATCCGCTTCACGTTTCGTCTACACAGCAACTGGAAAGACCGCTGGCGGCGCATGGCGCGCCCGCGCAGCAGTTCTCAGTGAGAAAGCCGATCAGCGTCGTCATAGCGTCGAAATTCGCGGTGTAGATGACGAAACGTCCTTCCTGTCGCGGACTCACCAGTTCAGCGTGTGTGAGGTCCTTGAGGTGAAACGACAGGCCGGAAGGCGAAATACCTAACTGCTGCGCGATCTCGCCCGCCGCCATGCCTTCGGGGCCGGCAACGACGAGCTGGCGAAAGATCGCGAGACGGGATTCGTGAGCGAGCGCGCCGAGCGCGCGTACGGCGGTGTTCGTGTCCATGAGGGCACTTTACATCGATCGATTTTATATTTCAAGAAATGTTGAAATGAAGGGGCGAAGAGTACGGTGTGATCCTCGAAACGTCGCGCGGTGATCGCAGAAAAGCTCCGCTATAATCCGGGCGATGAACTTCCTCCGGACCTTGCTCCTCGTGCTGCTTTGCGCTGTGCTGCCCATCAGTGGGCTGGCAGCGAGCGGCTTGACGGGCGACTGTCCGATGCAGATGAGCATGAGTTCCGACGACGCCAGCGCGATGTCGTCGGAGATGCCCGGTTGCGAGATGACGAAGTCTTCGCCAACGGGAAAAGCCAGAGGCTTCTTCTGCAAGGCAACGGCGCAATGCCAGCTTGGCAGTCTGTATCACCCGGTGCCTGCCATCGAGGTAACCCGTCCCGCCGGGCTCACCAGCCCAGTCGTCTTCCACTACGCGCAGTCGCTCACCGTCCGCGAGCCGGCCGGTCTCTGGCGACCTCCTCGCGCGATCTGATCCCTTGCTGACAGGTTCGCCGCATTAGCGGCGAGGTCGTCCTGCATTCAGGACGTGGATTCCCTTTGGGACTCCGCCGTTGGGGTTAGACATGCCATCCACTTTTGGCACGCCGTCATACCGGCGTGCGTCGCTGCGCGCGCATTCGCTTGTCGCCGCGCTGATGCTCGCGAGCGTGGCCGCTCACGCTCGGGAAACACCCGTCACACTCGACGCCGCGCTTCAGGCCGCAACCGATCATTCCGCCGCGATGGGCGCGGCGCAGGCGTCGGTGCGCGCCAGTTCGGAAGCGGCGTTACGCGCCGGCCAGTTGCCCGATCCGACGCTCAAGGCGGGCGTCGACAATCTGCCTGTGACGGGGCAACAGAAATTCACCGTCGGCCAGGATTTCATGACGATGCGCCGTATCGGCATCGAGCAGGAATGGGTGTCGGGTGAAAAACGCCGGCTCCGGTCCGAACTGGCGAACGATGTCGTCGACCGGGAGCGGGCGGGATATCTTGCCCAGCTCGCGAACACGCGGCAGCAGACTGCTACCGCATGGCTGAACGCGATCTACGCGAAGAAGGCGGTCTTGCTGCAGCAGGAACTCGTCGATCACATGACGCACGAGCTGGACGCGACGAAAGCGTCGTATCGCGGGGCAAAGGCGACCGCTGCCGATGTCACGCAGGCGCAGGCGATGCTGGCACAGACACAGGACCAGCTGCTCAAGGCCCGGCAAACATTCCAGACCTCACTGATCGGTCTTTCCAGATGGACGGCGACCCCCGTCGCCGACGTCACCGGCGAGCCGCCCGCGCCGCGGTCGTATGTGTCTTCGCTGCCGCCAGAGGAATTGCGCGAGGTGCAGCCCGCACTCGTTGCAGCGTCGCGTGACATCGCCGTCGCCGATGCCGATACGGCCGTCGCGAACAGCAACCGCAACCCGAATTGGACATGGGAAGTCGCCTATCAGCAACGCGGTGGCGCGTACTCGAACATGGTGTCGATAGGCGTCAGCATTCCGCTGCCGATCAATCGCAAGAATCGCCAGGACCGCGATGCGAGCGAAAAATCGGAACTCGCCACGCGGGCGCGGCTGATGTACGAAGACGCGCAACGTCAGGTGGACGCGGACATCCGCACGCAGTCCACGACGCTCGACAGCGGTCGCGAGCGCATCACTCTTCTCTCCAACTCCCTGCTTCCGGTTGCGGGCCAGCGCGTGCAGCTTGCGACTGCTGCCTACAAGGCGGGCACAGGCTCGCTCGCCGATACCTTTGCCGCGCGGCGTGCGCAGCTCGAAGCCGAACTTCAGGTGCTGGACCTGCAGCGCGACGTGTCCCAGACATGGGCGCAGCTCGAGTATCAGGTGGTGCCGGCGTCGATGTCCGTGGGTCAGTAAAGGAGACCAACATGCAAAAGAAACAACTGGCGCGCGCGGCACTGATGGTGTTCGCGGCGGCGGCGCTGCTCGCGGCTGGCTATGTCGCCGGCACGCATCGTTCGACGACTGACGGAGCAGGCGCCGCCGTCACCAGCACGACGTCCAGCGACAAGGCCGACCCGGCAACGGGACGCAAGGTGCTGTACTGGCACGACCCGATGGTCCCGGCGCAGCACTTCGACAAGCCGGGCAAATCGCCCTTCATGGATATGCAGCTTCAGCCTGTCTATGCGGATGAGGGCGGCGGTTCGACGGGCATCAAGATCGACCCCGGTCTCCAGCAGAACCTTGGCATCCGATACGCAACCGTGCGCAGGCAGGAAACGTCGGCAGGATTCGATGCTGTCGGCACCACGCAGTTCGATGAATCGAAGTCGGACGTCGTTCAGACGCGCGTGACGGGTTACATCGATCATCTCTATGCGAGTGCGCCGATGCAGCGCATCGCAAAGGGTGCGCCAATCGCGTCGCTGTTCGTGCCTGACTGGCTCGCGCCGCAGGAAGAGTATCTCGCGCTCAGGCGCGGCGGTATGAATGGCAGCTTGCTGGAAGCGTCCCGGGCCCGAATGCGTGCGCTCTCGATTCCCGATGGCGTCATCGCGGCGCTCGAGCGGAGCGGCAAGGCGCAGACGCATATCGTGCTGACTTCGCCGGAGACGGGCGTCGTGAGCGAGTTGAACGTTCGCAGCGGCGCGATGGTGACGCCGGGGCAGACGCTCGCGAAGGTCGCAGGTCTGTCGAAGCTCTGGCTCATCGTCGAGATTCCCGAGGCGTTGGCGCTCAGCGTGCAGCCCGGCATGACAGTCGATGCGACGTTTGCCGGCGACCTGTCGCAGCGCTTCAACGGACAGATACGCGAAATCCTGCCCGGCATCAGCAGCACCAGCCGCACGCTGCAGGCGCGTCTGGAAATCGACAACGCCGCGCTCAAACTGACGCCGGGCATGCTGATGCGCGTGCGCGTCGCGGGTCAGAAGGCGGTATCGCGGCTACTCGTGCCGTCGGAAGCGGTGATCGCGACGGGCAAGCGCTCCGTTGTCATCGTGAAGAACGGCGATGGCCGTCTGCAACCCGTCTCGGTAACAGTGGGCAACGACGTCGGCAACGAGACCGAGATACTCAGCGGACTGAACGACGGCGACTCGGTCGTCGCATCCGGCCAGTTCCTGATCGATTCCGAAGCGAGCCTGAAATCGGTTCTGCCGAGACTCGACAGCGGTACGGCAGCCGAGACATCTGGTTCGACGCAACCTTCCGCGCCCGCAGCGACGCAGACGTACGAGACGACCGGCAAGGTCGAAAAGGTCACGCCGAAAGACATCACGTTCTCGCATCAACCTGTTCCAGCGCTCGGCTGGCCTGCGATGACGATGGCCTTCAGCAAGCCCGCGTCCGATGCATTCGCGGACATCAAGCCCGGCGAGACGGTGCATTTCGTTTTCAGGCAATCGGATGACGGCTACCAGTTGACGAAGGTCGAACCTGCAGGAGGTGCAAGATGATTGCGCGCCTCATTCGCTGGTCCATACACAACCGGTTCCTTGTGCTGCTCGCGACCGTTCTCCTGACGGCGTGGGGCGTCTATTCGGTCACGCAGACACCGCTCGATGCGTTGCCCGATCTGTCCGACACGCAGGTAATCATCAAGGCATCGTATCCGGGCAAGGCGCCTCAGGTCATCGAAGACCAGGTGACCTATCCGCTCACCACGACGCTGCTCGGCGTGCCGGGCGCCAAGGCCATCCGCGCGTATTCAGCGTTCGGCGACGCGTTCGTCTACGTACTGTTCGATGACAAAACCGACCAGTACTGGGCGCGTTCGCGCGTACTCGAATATCTGAACCAGGTGCAAAGCCGCCTGCCGCCGGGCGCCACGGTCTCGCTGGGACCGGACGCGACGGGCGTAGGCTGGGTGTACGAGTACGCACTCGTCGACCGCACCGCGCAGCACGATCTCGGACAACTGCGTGCGTTGAACGACTGGTTCCTGAAGTTCGAATTGAAGTCGGTGCCGGATGTGTCGGAGGTCGCGAGCATTGGCGGGATGGTGCGTCAGTACCAGGTCGTGCTCGATCCCGACAAGCTGCGCGCGTACGGCATCACGCAACAGAGGGTGGCCGATGCGCTGGGCAAGGCCAATCAGGAATCGGGTGGCTCGGTGGTCGAACTCGCCGAATCCGAATACGTGGTCCGCTCGTCCGGCTATCTGCATTCGCTGGATGACTTCCGCCACGTCGTGCTTCGGACAAACGATGCCGGTACGCCCGTGCTGCTCGGCGACGTGGCGCGTATCCAGATCGGACCGGAAACGCGGCGCGGCGTCGCTGAACTGAACGGTCAGGGCGAGGTGACAGGCGGCGTGATCGTCATGCGTTCGGGCAAGAACGCGTTGTCGACCATCGAGGCCGTCAAGGCAAAGCTGGCCGACCTGAAGCGCTCGCTGCCGCCGGGTGTCGAGGTCGTCACGACCTACGACCGCTCGCAACTCATCGACCGCGCAGTGGACAACCTCAAGGACAAGCTCATCGAGGAGTTCATTGTCGTCGCGCTGGTGTGCGCGGTTTTTCTGTTCCACCTGCGCAGCGCGTTCGTGGCGATCCTGTCGTTGCCGCTCGGCGTACTGGCCGCGTTCATCGTGATGCGCTATCAGGGCATCAATGCGAACCTGATGTCGCTCGGCGGCATTGCGATTGCCATAGGCGCGATGATCGATGCAGCCATCGTGATGATAGAAAACGCGCACAAGCATCTGGAGGCGTTCGAGCATGCGTTTCCTGATAAGGAACTCACGGCTGCACAGCGCTGGGAACTGATTGCCACTTCCGCCGCCGAGGTCGGGCCCGCGCTGTTCTTCTCGCTGCTGATCATCACGCTGTCGTTTATTCCGGTGTTCTCGCTGGAAGGACAGGAGGGCAAACTCGTGTCGCCGCTGGCGTACACGAAGACGTACACGATTGCGGCCGCAGCGGGGCTGTCCGTGACGCTCGTGCCTGTGCTGATGGGGTATCTGATCCGTGGCCGCATTCCGCACGAGAACGCCAACCCCATCAACCGCGTGTTGATCCGGCTGTACAGGCCGCTGCTCGAAGCAACACTGCGCCGTCCATGGCTTGCCATTGGTGTCGCCGTCATCGCGCTGGCTGCCACTATCGTCCCCGTTTCGCGGTTAGGCGGCGAATTCCTGCCGCCGCTCGACGAAGGCGACCTGCTGTACATGCCGACCGCGCTGCCGAGTATCTCCGCCGAAAAAGCCAGCGAGTTGCTGCAGCAGACCGACCGGCTCATCAAGACCGTGCCGGAAGTGGCGACCGTGTTCGGCAAGGCAGGGCGCGCCGACACTGCGACGGATCCGGCACCCGGTCTCGAGATGTTCGAGACGACGATCCAGTTCAAGCCGCGCAGCCAGTGGCGGCCCGGCATGACGCCGGAAAAACTGGTCGATGAACTCGACCGCACGGTGAAGGTGCCCGGGTTGTCGAACGTATGGGTTCCGCCGATTCGCAATCGCATCGACATGCTGTCGACGGGCATCAAGACGCCCGTCGGGGTCAAGATTTCCGGCCCCGACCTGACGCAGATCGACAGGATCGCAACCCAGGTCGAGGCGGCCGTGAAGGGCGTGCCGGGCGTGACCTCCGCGCTTGCCGAGCGCTTGAATGGCGGGCGATATATCGACGTCGATATCGACCGGCTGACGGCGGCGCGCTATGGGCTGTCGGTGGCGGATATCCAGGCGGTCGTGTCGTCGGCGGTGGGCGGGGAAAACGTCGGCGAGGTCATCGCCGGACGCGAGCGTTTTCCGATCAACATTCGCTATCCGCGCGAGGTGCGTGATTCGCTGGAGAAGTTGCGCCAGTTGCCCGTCGTCACGGAGCGCGGTGCGCAAATCCAGCTCGGCGATGTCGCGCATATCGCCATCAACGATGGTCCGCCGTCGATTCGCAGCGAGAATGCGCGGCTCTCCGGTTTCGTCTACGTCGATATCCGCAATACGGATCTGCAGTCGGCCGTGAAAGCGATGCAGCGCGCCGTCGCGGAGAAGGTGACGTTGCCGCCGGGCTATTCGATCGCGTGGTCCGGACAGTTCGAGTATCTGGAGCGAGCGGCAGCGAAGCTGCGCACGGTGATACCCGTGACGCTGGTCGTCATCTTCGTGCTTCTGTTTCTCACGTTCAATTCGGCAGCCGATGCATTGCTGTTGATGTCGACGGTGCCATTCGCGCTGGTCGGCGGGTTCTGGCTGATCTGGATGCTGGGACACGCGGTGTCGGTTGCGACGTCGGTCGGGTTCATTGCGCTTGCTGGCGTTGCAGCGGAGTTCGGCGTCGTGATGCTGCTCTATCTGAAGGGCGCGCTCAATCGCCGCCTTGCAGACGGCGAACCGTTCACCGAGGCCGTGCTGCTCGATGCCATTCGCGAAGGCGCGGTGCTGCGCGTGCGGCCGAAAGCAATGACGGTGGCAGTGGTGCTCGCGGGCCTCATCCCCATCATGATCGGACACGGTGCCGGCTCCGAGGTCATGCAGCGCATCGCTGCGCCGATGGTCGGCGGCATGGTCACTGCGCCGCTTCTTTCGATGTTCGTCATCCCTGCCGCCTGGTTGCTGTTGCAGCGTCGCCGCGCGCGACGTGCGAGCCACGAGCGGTTCCCCGAAGTCGTCCCACACGGCACGAGCGTGCCCTTTACCGAAACTGGAGAAACCCGATGAAGAAATGGATTGTTGCGTCTGCTGCGCTGGCAGCTGTGATGGCTGGACCCGCATTCGCCGGCGACGATATGGCAGGCATGAACATGTCGATGAAGCCTTCCGCGGCGAAGGTGTCGTCGAACGCGGCGCTAACCGATGCGGAAGTCAAAAAGGTCGACACAGCGACAGGCATGGTCACGCTGAAACACGGCGCGCTCGAGAACGTCGGCATGCCGCCGATGACGATGGCCTTCAAGGCGAAGGATGCAGCGATGTTCAGGCAGGTTCACGAGGGAGACAAGGTCAAGGTTCGCGTCGAGAATGTCGATGGCGCATTGACCATCGTCACGTTGAAGAAGCAGCCTTGAGTCGTTGAAACTGAGGTGCAAGCCGATTCGCCTCGCGAACCGGCTTGCATACGGCCTCATAGCCCTAAAGCCCGCCCATCGCTGCGTGGATCGTGCGCGCCCGTCAAACCTTGCGCATCGATGCGAATCGCGCCAGGGTGTCCTGCCAGCTGACTCTGCTCGGGAATCGGACTCAGTTGATGGCCGCGCGCCGCGAGTTCGTTGAACACGGATGCACCAGCGTCCTGCTCCAGCTTCAACGTATCGCGGCTGTCCGAGAACGTCTTGCCGAGCAGAAAACGTGGCCGGCGCAGGGCAGTGAGCGGGTCCATGCCGTAATCGATCAGGCGCGTCAGCACGGCGGCCAGCGTCTGCGGCTGCCCGTCCGCGCCTTGCGTTCCATACAGCAGATGCGGCCGGCCTGCTTTCAGATACATGCCGGGATTGAGCGTATGAAATGGCCGCTTGCCGCCGCGCACGACATTCGGACTGCCCGGATCGAGGCTGAACGACGCGCCGCGGTTGTGCCACAGCACGCCTGTGTCACCGAGCACGACGCCGCTGCCCCAATCGAAGTACACCGTTTGCAGCATGCTCACGCAATTGCCGTCCCGATCCGCCGCGCCGATATAGACTGTGTCGCCCGTCTTGAACATGTGCGGCCACGGCATCGCGCGATCCATGCGGATACGCTGCGCATGAGCGTCGAGCGTCGCGGCCGACAGCAGCCGGTCGACGGGGACATCGACGAAGTCCGGATCGGCGACATAGCGGTTGCGATCGATAAACGCCAGCTTCACCGCCTCGACGAGCACGTGGTAGTAATCGGCGCCGCCTTCGGGAATCGACGACAGATCGAACCGGTCGAGAATGCCCATGATTTCCAGCGTGGTCACGCCCTGCGTCGGCGGGCGCAAACCTAGCAACTCGCCGTCGCGATAGGCGACGCGCAGCGGCACTTCCTCGCGGGCCTGGGCGCGCGCGAGGTCGTCTCGTGTCAGTGGCGAGCCGACCTGCTTCAGTCCGGCCGCGATCCGCGCTGCGACATCGCCTTCGTAGAACTCGCGGCCGCCATGCGTCGCGATGGCATCGAGACTGCGCGCGAGCGCGGGCTGGAAGAATTGCTCGCCCGCTTGCGGAATGCGGCCGCGCGGCGCGAAGACTTCCGCGAAGCCGTTCCAGCCCGACAACTCGTTCGCCCGGAATTCATGCCAGAACTGCTGAGACGGCGTGACGGGAAAGCCATTGGCTGCATAGTCGATCGCACGCGAAAACAGTGACGACCATTTCTGCGTGCCGCGCCACGCCGTCTGGCTCAACGCGTACGCCTTGTCCCAGACGGCGACGGTGGCGGCGGCCGTGAGCGTCGCGCCCGGTCCACGCACGGGAATCGCGTCGCGGTACTCAGGAACATTCGACGCAGCCTGGCCGATGCCCGACAGCGTGCGAACGTTGCCGGCGCGATCGCTGATCACCATGAACGCATCGCCGCCGAGACCCGTAAAGTGCGGATACGTCACGCTCAGCACGGCGCCGATCGCAATGGCGGCTTCGATCGCGTTGCCGCCCGCGCGAAGCACGTCGAGCCCAGCTTCGCTCGCCAGTTCATGCGGACTGGTGACCATGCCGTGAGGCGATTTCGCGAGCTTCGACGCATCGGCCACCTGTGCCGTCTCGTTCGATGCCGATTGCGCTAACACTTCCATCCCGCCTCCATCGTATGTTTGCCGCGCGTGTCTTATGCGAACGCGCGCGGCGACCGTTCTGCAACTTGCCTCAGACCTCGGGCTTCCAGCCTTTCCACCAGCGATGCGCGGTCGCTTCCGGCGCCGAGTAACGTTCCTTCACCCATGCATAAGCTGGTCCGAGCGCGTTCATCGCGATCGCGGCGCCCAGCGCCATCGCGGGATCGTGTGCGACAGGACCGAAACCGCCGAACAACGTGCCGAAGTACGTCGCAAAGCCGAAGAACATGCCGGGAATGAAGTTCAGGCAGACGAACAGCCGTGCGAGCGCCATCATCGTGCCGTTCAGCGTGAACAGGATCACCATCTGCGCGAGCACGAGCGAATTGCCGCTGAACTGTTTCGACGCCTGCTCGAAACCTAGCACGATCAAAAATGCAAAGCATGAACCGACGGGCAACGTCGGCCAGATGCGCTTGAGGTTCTTCGCGGTCGGGCCGCCCATTGCGAACGTTGCGGCCCAACTGATGAATATCGCCCATGGCGGCAAATGCAACGGCAACATCGCAATCGGAATCGTCGTGACGGCGAGCAACGATGCAACGATCTCCGCTGGCAGCTTCTTCATGGTTGTCTCCTTGAGTTTTATAGGACTTCATTGCGCGCAACAGCACGCGTGCCGGTGAATCTCGGCATGGTGATGCGTGACCACTGTGATGCGCCCACGCTTGACGACCCACGATCTCGGCGGGATATCGAGCAGAGCGTCGGCCACCTTGTACGTGTCGAGAATCACGAGATCGGCCTGCTTGCCCACGGCAATGCCGTAGTCGCGGTCGAGCCCGATTGCACGCGCGGCGTTGTGCGTGCCCATGTCGAGGATCGCCTGCTGATGCTCCGGCACGCCGAACTGCGCGACGTGCGCAAGCATATTGCCGATCAGCAGCATGTCTGCCTTGCCGAATGGCGTGAACGCGTTGCGCACGTTGTTCGACGAATAGGCGACGTTCACGCCCGCGTTGTGCAGTGCCTTGACGGGCGTGAGGCCGCGTCGCTGGTTCGCCTGGTCTTTGCGGCCGCCGAGATAGAGATCGGTCGCGGGCAAGGTGACGATGCTGATGTCGGCGGCGCGGATCTGGTCCATCAGCGGGCCGAGCGTATCGGCATCGAGCGAGCCGAGGCTCGTCACATGTCCGAGCGCGACGCGGCCCTGATAGCACGTGTCGATGGTCTTCTGCGCGATGTACGCGATCGCGGAAAAACGCGGGTCCGTGGTGTCGTCGGCGAAATCGGCATGCATGTCGACGGGAAGATCGAAACGCTGCGCCATGTCGAACACCATGTCGATGTGACGTTGCGTGTCCGCCCAGTTCAGTTCGTTGTACGGGCAACCACCGACCACATCCGCGCCCATGTTGAGCGCTTCGGTCATCAGTTCGTACGTGCCCTGCGACTTCAGAATGCCTTCCTGCGGGAAAGCGACGATCTGCAGATCGAGCAGGCTCTCGTATTCGGATTTCAGTTCGAGCAGCGTCTCGACACCGATCAACCCCTGGATCAGATCGACATCGGGATGCGCGCGTATCGCCACCGTGCCGTTGCGCACGGCCATATCCAGCACCTGACGCGAGCGCGCCAGCACGTCGTCGCGTTCCTGCCTGCTCTTCAGAATGCCCGTCACGCGGATCGCTTCGTCGAGCGTGCCGAAGCGCGCAGGCAGCCGGCGGTGCAGCAACGCCTTGTCCAGATGCAGATGCGCTTCGATCAACCCCGGAATGGCGGCGCGTCCTTCTGCGTCGATGATCTCGTCCGCCGATGCATCGATGCCCGGCTCCAGCGCCACGATGCGTCCGTCGCGGATCGCGATGTCGACGGTCGGATCGTCGTCGCGGACGCATACGTTTCTGATCAACAGATTGACGTGCATGAAGCGCTCTCCTTGCATAACGGACGGATTGAAGATGATGTGGGCCGCGCCAGCCTCTGCGTTGAGAAAAGAGTAAGGGCGCGCGCCCTGGCAAGGCATCGGGATCGACTGGTTTTCGTCTAGGATTTTCCCGAGACGCACCGCACAAAGCGAACGGACTTCAGGCGTCCGTGCCCGTGGCGATCAGGCCGTGCTGGATGGCGTAGTGAACGAGTCCCGCCGTCGACGGGATGTCCATCTTGGTGAGGATGTTGGCCTTGTGCGTGCTGACGGTTTTGCTCGACAGCGACAGGCAGTGCGCGATTTCGTTGATGCCGCTGCCTTCGACGAGCATCTGGAAGATCTGGAATTCACGCGCCGTGAGCTGCGTGTGCGGAAACGAACTCGCTGGTTGATGCAATTGCTTGATGAGCTTCTCGGCGACCAGCGGCGAGACGACGGTGCCGCCTCGCGCGACCTTGCGTATTGCGCCCATCAGTTGATCGGACTCGGCATTCTTCGTGAGATAGCCGGCTGCGCCGGCGCGAATGGCCTGCACCGCGTATTGCGATTCGCGGTACATGCTGAGCACCAGCACGGGCAGCGACGGGTAGCTTGCCTTGATCTGCTGGATCAGCGCGATGCCGCTCTTGCCGGGCATCGACATGTCGAGCAGCAGCACGTCCACGGATAACGCGCGCAGTTTCTCGATCAGGTCCGCGCCGTCGATCGCTTCCGCGACCACCTGCATGTCCTGTGCCGTGTTGATGATTTTCTTCAGGCCATCGCGAATGATCGCGTGGTCGTCGGCAACCATGACGCGCATCATCAGTGCGCTCCCGACGGGTTATGCAGCGGAATGCGCGCAGTGACGATCGTTCCGTGTCCGGTGCGGCTTTCCACGCTGAGCTGGCCGCCGAGCATCAACGCGCGCTCGCGCATGCCCAGCAGGCCTAGACTGCCGCTGCCGGCGGCGCGCGAGGTGTCCATTCCGCAGCCGTCGTCGGCGATCGAGAGAACACAGTGATCGTCGCACGCATGAATCTCGACGATGACGCGAGACGCGCGCGCGTGCCGGCTCACATTGGTCAGCGCTTCCTGAACCACGCGGAAGATTGCGGTGCTGCGTTCGGCATCGATCTCATGGGCGAGCGCTTCCGACATCGACAGCCGCAGTTCGCACGGCAAGCCATTGCGCTGCGTGAACGATTCCGTCAGCCATTCGAGCGCGGCATGCAGGCCGAGTTCATCGAGCACAGCTGGGCGCAGATCGGACGCAATCCGATGCACGGCGTCCATGGTGGCGTCGACGAGGTCCTTGAGCATCTGCACATGACTGGCATGCTCGGGTGTGGTCGCCGCTGTTTCTGTTTGCAGGTAGTTGAGTCCGAGTCGCAAGCCACTTAGCAACTGGCCGAGTTCGTCGTGCAGTTCGCGTGAGATGCGCGTGCGTTCTGCTTCGCGTATCGACTGAAGATAGGCCGAGAGTTGCCGCAATTGCGAGCGTGACTCGATCAGTTCCATCTGAGAGCGCTTGAAGTCGGTGATGTCGCGCGAGATGCCGACGGTGCCGACAACGTGTCCCTCGTCATCGCGGATCGGCATCTTGACGGTATCGAACCAGCGCAGCGTGCCATCCGCGCCCTTGCGGGTTTCCTCGTAGCGTCGACGCACGCCGCCTTCGAGCGCCGCGCGATCCGTGGACAGGTACACCTTGCCGAGTTCGGACGGCCAGACCTTGTCAGGCGTGCTGCCGATAATCTCTTCTTCGGTGCGGCCGCACGCGGTGATGAACGCTTCGTTGACGAGCACGTAGCGGGATTCCGTGTCCTTCAGCCACGCCTGGTCGGGGATGTTGTTCAGGATTGCACGGTGCAGTTCGCCGTAAGTCTCCACCGTTCCTCCTCGAAAGGGCGCAGGTTCCAACTCTGCTTCGCGACGCGGCTCGCGGTGCGGGCGGGCGTCCGCTTTCAATATATCCAGAGTGACGACGGCGCGCGCCTCTAGTTTTCCCGCATATTCATCGCCTGCAGCAATTTATGAGTTTTGTTTCTTTGTGCGCGGCAACGACGCCTATACACCGTCGATTCGCGTGCGTTGAATGCAGTCGATGAAGTACTCGAGGCTCGAACTCAAGACGAGATCGCGGCGATGCATGAGGCCGAGAGTCAGGCGCGACATGGATGCATCGGTATTCAGTGGCGCCATGTGTCCAAGCCGGACCTGTTCTTCCAGCAGGAACTGAGGCCACACGCTGACCGTGCCGGGCTCTTGCGCAAGTTGCGCATAGAGCCGTTGCGATGTGCAGACGTTCACGCGAGACGGCAACGGCAGCGTCTGGCTGCCGCACAGTTCGCGCCAGAAAGCGGGAAGACTGTCGCGTGTGTGGTTGTAGAGCCAGCGCGCGCCCGTGAGTTTAGTCAGGTGCGTTTCGCGTGCCAGCGGATCGTCGCGTTGAACGGCCAGAACCTGCGTTGATTCGCCGAGCGGCACGACACGGTATTCGGCCGTGACATCGCTGTCCGCGACGAATGCCACGCACAGGTCGAACGTGCCGTCGCGCAATCCGTCGATGATCTGCGTGGGCAGGCATTCATACACGTTCAGCCTGACGTCGGGCAGCCGATCGCGAAACGCGCGCAACGCAGCGGGCATTGCAATCGATGAAGCGAGCAGCGATACGCCGACAGACAGCGTGCGCTCTGCGCCCGATTTCATTTCTTCGAGTTCGCGTTCCGCGCTCGTGATTTCGGCCACGATAGTGCGCGCACGTCTTAGCAGCGTTTCGCCGTAGCGCGTGAGGCGTACGCCCGAGCCGCTGCGCTCCAGCAACTGCACGCCGAGTCGCGCTTCCAGTTCTTTCATGCTCTTTGTCACGGCGGGCTGCGACAGGTTCAGTGCATCGGCGGCGGACATCAGCGTGCCGTGTTCGGCGATCGCGACGAGCATCTGCAACTGCGTCGTCTTGAGAGTTCCGCGTTCCATAAGCAATAGCTATGAGCATGAGAAATTGGAAATCGCCCGCTGCCGTCGCGCCCCTAGTATGCGAACTCCGGCACAGTCGAACGCCCGGAGTATACAAGGAGGAACACAGTGGCAACGAACGCACTCGACATCGATATCGACGAACTGGTGGCATTGCGGCGGGACATTCACGCGAACCCCGAAATCGCCTTCGACGAACACCGCACGAGCGAACTCGTCGCTGCAAAGTTGCGTGCGTGGGACATCGAGACGCATACGGGCGTGGGAGGCACAGGCGTTGTCGGCGTCGTGCGCGGGCTGCGCGGCAAGGGGCGCCCGATCGCATTGCGCGCCGATATGGACGCGCTGCCGATGGAAGAAGAAGGCCGCCCGCTGCACCGTTCGCAACGGCAAGGCGTGTTTCATGGATGCGGGCACGATGGACACACGGCGATGTTGCTCGGCGTCGCGCGCCACTTCTGCCGCAATCGCGATTTCGCTGGAACCGTCGTGCTCGTGTTTCAACCGGCGGAAGAAACGGGCGGCGGCGCGAATGCGATGCTGGCGGACGGTCTCGAAGAGCGCTTCGCCTACGACGAAATCTACGCGCTGCACAACGCGCCGCACTTCGCGCCCGGCACGTTCGGCGTGCTCGATGGCGCGATGCTGGCTTCGTGCGATGAAGTCGTGATTCGGATCGACGGTGTCGGCGGTCATGGCTCGGCCCCTGAAAAGACCAAAGACCCGGTGATGGCGGCTGGACAACTTATCTGCGCATTGCAGACGGTGGTGAGCCGTTCGATCGAACCCAGCGCGACGGCAGTCCTGAGCATCGGCAGCGTGCATGCGGGCAGCGCGCCGAACGTGATCCCGTCTCACGCGGAATTGACGGGGACGCTGCGCGCATTCGACGAGAGCGTGCGCGCGCTGGCCAAGACCCGCATTCGCGCGATCTGCGAGGGCATCGCCATTGCGAGCGAGTGTGCGATCAGCGTCGAGTTCTGTAACAGCTCACCGGCGACGATCAATCATCGCGAGCAGGCTGCAGCCGCTGCGCGCGTCGCGGAGGGCATCTTCGGCACCGATAACGTGCTGCGCGATTTTGCGCCGCTCAATGGATCGGAAGACTTTTCGGAGTTTCTTTTGCGCCGTCCCGGCGCGTATGCGCTGCTTGGCCAGGGCGGCGTGTACTGCCATCACCCCGAATTCGATTTCAACGACGACGTGCTGCCTCTCGGCGTGCGTTTCTTCGTGGCGCTCGCCATGGCGCGCTGCGCAGCGTAGTCCCTTTCCGATTCACACCCTCAAGGAGTTTTCGATGAAGCACCACGTATTGCGTGCGCGCAGTGTTGCGCGTGTCGCGACGGCATTGTTCGTCGCCGCCATCGCGATGCAAGCAACGAGCAGCGCGTTCGCTGCCTCGACCTTGCGCTTCGGCACCGATCCGAGCTATCCGCCATACGAGTACAAGCTGCCTGACGGTCGACTCGCGGGACTGGACATTGATATCGGCAACGCGATGTGCGCCGCGGCAAACGTCAAGTGCGTGTGGGTGGAAAGCAGTTTCGACGGATTGATCGCCGGTTTGCAGGCGCGCAAGTTCGATGCGATCAACGCATCGATGGCGCCGACAGCGGCGCGGCGGGCTGTGATGGACTTCACGCAGCCCGTCTACGCAGCGGATATCCGCCTCGTCGCGGCGCGCGGCAGTCGGCTCACGCCGGATACAGCGTCGTTGGCGGGTAAGCGTGTGGGCGTGCTGCAAGGCTCGACGCAAGCGGCGTTCGTGAAGGCGAACTGGGAAGGGCGCGGCGTGCAGGTTCACGAGTATCAGGATCAGGACAGTATTTACGCCGACCTCGTCAATGGACGGCTCGATGCGACTGTCGTGGTGGGTTCGGCGGCGCGCCTGGGCTTTCTCGCGAAGCCGCAGGGCGCTCGCTTCGAACTCGCGGGTCCGCGTATCGACGATCCGTCCATTCTCGGTGCGAGCAGCGTGATTGGCGTGCGCAAGGGCGATGCGCGGACCCTGCAGGCGCTCGATGCCGCACTCGCCCGGCTTAAGCAGGATGGCACGATTGGCCGCCTCGAGAAGCAGTACCTCGGTGACGGACAAGGCGGCAAGTGAAGCAAAGGCGGGCGGTTCTATTAGCCCGCCACGACAACGTATAACGACAGCGGGGACATCAATTGAATAAGGCACATATGGCCGCCGCATTGCTGGCGGGATGCGCGCTTACGCCTGCGTGGGCTCAAAGCACCGTCACGCTATATGGTCTGGTCGACGAGGGGATCGACTACACGAGCAATGTTCGTGGTCACGCAGTATGGGAAATGATGAGCGGCGCTGCGCAGGGCAGTCGCTGGGGACTCAAGGGAGCGGAAGATCTGGGAGGCAAACTGACGGCCTTGTTTCAGCTGGAGAATGGCGTCGATGTCAGTTCGGGGCGGCTGATGGAAGGCGGCCGGATGTTTGGACGTCAGGCTTATGTCGGTGTTGCGCACGCTGATCTCGGCACGCTGACGTTTGGACGTCAGTACGATTCGCTCGTCGAATATCTGGCGCCGCTGACTGCAAACGGTAACTGGGGCGGCTTTCTGTTCCAGCATCCGTACGACAACGACAATACCGACAACTCATTCCGGCTCGACAACGCGGTGCAGTTCAACAGCGCGAACTTCGGCGGATTCCGGGCTGGCGCGACTTACGCGTTCTCGAATAATCCGGGGCAGGTGTCGACGAACAATGCGCAGAGCGTCGGCGCGAGTTACACGGTCGGAGCTCTGACGCTCGGTGCGGCCTGGTTGAACGTGAGGAACCCGGGCGCGAATGCACTCGGCGCGGTCACTACCGACGATGCAGGTTTTGTCGCCGCGCGTCACCGCATCTATGGCGCAGGCGTCAACTATCTGCTGAACCAGTGGACCGTGGGCTTCGTGTACACGCATACGGATCTGCAGGACCCAGTCTCGTACTCGTACATCAGCGGCTCGATCGTGCCCGCGGGACAGCACACGACCTCGCTCAGGTTCGACAACTTCGAACTGAACGCAAACTGGGCGATTACGCCCGCACTGATGTTCGGCGCAATGTATGACTACACCCAGGCGAAACTCGATGCGTCGGCTGGATCGTATCGGCCGAAATATCACACGTTTGGAATGATGCTCGACTACAGCCTGAGCAAACGCACCGACATCTACGCACAGGCCAGTTATCAGAAGGCGATTGGTGCAGACAGCGGAACGTCGCTCGATGTCGCCTACACGGGCGGGGCCGACGATAGTTCGTCCACGCAGCGCCAATTCGTCGGACGAGTAGGTTTGCGTCATAGATTTTGAATGCGGCTGTTCTGTCGCTAAGTCGTTGATTCAATGGGTGAGTAGGTTCAGAAGGTGAGTGCTTGCCGAATTGGCCCCGCAAAATTTATGAAGATTTTTCGAAATGGGTGTTGACAGCTCCCTTGGGGTCTCGCATAATTCGGCCTCTCCAAACGACGGAGACGCAAGAAAGCAGCAGAAAACAGCGGCTTTTTAGCGAATGTTCTTTAAAAATCAACAGCCGATAAGTGTGGGTGCTCGATGGCGACGCACGGTGGTTTTCGAACTGCCGGAATAGCGAAAGTAATCGAGTCTCACACAGAAGTAATTGAGGAAGGTTTGATCAATCAAATCTTTCGTCAGTGATTTTGAGTGAGCGACCGGTTCTTAACGGAACCGAAAAACAGTAACAGGTTTGAACTGAAGAGTTTGATCCTGGCTCAGATTGAACGCTGGCGGCATGCCTTACACATGCAAGTCGAACGGCAGCGCGGGGGCAACCCTGGCGGCGAGTGGCGAA
>NZ_JAAGPI010000017.1 GCF_017104715.1 Burkholderia sp. Ac-20365 | reverse complement strand
CTTGAAGGCATCGGTAGCGAGCGTCGCGACGCCGCGGTCGCTCGTGATCAGCGTCGCTGTCGCGCCCGCCGCGACGCGGCCGACACCGAGCGTTTCGATTTCGTCGAGCAGGTCGTCGAGCGCATCGACGCGCACCACGCCCGCGCGCCGGAATGCGGCCGTGTAGAGCGCATCGTCGGGATCGCTGCGGCCCGAGCGCAGCGCCAGCACCGGCTTGTTACGCGCCGCCGCCCGCGCCGCCGACATGAACTTGCGCGCCGCCTGCACGGAATCCACTTCGAGCAGGATCGCGCGCGTGCCGGGGTCGCTTGCCAGATAGTCGAGCACGTCGCCGGCATCGACGTCGGCTTCGTCGCCGAGCGCGACCGCGTGCGAAAAGCCGAGGCCGCGCGCGTGCGCCCAACCGAGCACCGCGTTCGTCAACGCGTTCGACTGCGACACCCACGCAACGCCGCCCGAGCGCACCGTCACGGACGGCGCGCCGAGATGCGCCTTGAGCGTGGGCGTGATGACGCCCAGGCTGCCCGGCCCGACGACGCGCAACAGATGCGGCCGCGCAGCCGCAAGCGTGTGGCGCACGTCGTCGCGGCCTGCATCGCCGCGCGCCTCGCCGACGATGATCGCCGCGCGCGTGCCGCGCCCGCCAAGCGTGTGGACGATGCTGGGCCACGTCGATGACGGCGTGCAGATGATCGCGACACTCGGCGCCTCGGGCAGATCGCCCGCGTTGCCGACGCAGGCGTGGCCATCGAGCATGTCGTATTTCGGATTGACGGCCCAGACGGGCCCGTCGAAGCCGCCTTCGATCAGCCGTTTCCAGACCATCGCGCCCGTGCTGCCCTCGCGGTTCGAGGCGCCGATCACGGCAATGGATTTCGGGCGAAACAACGCGTCGAGATTGCGTACGGTCACGGGTGCTCCGTGAATGGGTAAGTGCGCGGCGAAGGCGCGCGATTTCATCAGGATAGGCGATGAGCGGGGCGCTGTGATGTCGTCGAACGCCGCGCCCGCCGCTGGCCCGCCTGCTGGTTTCCGTCTGATGTTAGCGCATGGTCCACCGCCACATGTGGCCGGCTTCGCGCGACCGCGCCCGCTCGCGCGGCCGTCCACCATGTAGAATCGCCCCACGGCACGCGGCGCCACGCTCCACCACGCGCCGCGAGAGTCGAAGCAAGGGAGCACGCCCGCCAGCCATGAGCCGCAGCGGGGCAGAGAAGAACGATGAGACTGAAGGAAGATTTATGCGGCGTCTGCCCTCGCTGATCGCGTTGCGTTTTTTCGAAGAGACGGCGCGGCACATGAGTTTCAACCGCGCGGCCGTCGCGCTGTGCGTGACGCAGGGCGCCGTCAGCCGGCAGATCAAGATTCTCGAGGAATCGCTCGGCGCGAAGCTGTTCGAGCGCGATCACAAGGGCATCCGCCTGACCAAGGCTGGCCAGCAGCTTTTGCCCTGCGTGTCTGAAGCCTTCGATACGCTCGAGCGCGGCACCCGCCAGGTCACGACCGCAAAAGGCCGCCGTCGGCTCGTGCTGTCGGTGCCGCCTACGTTCGCCACGCAATGGTTTTCGCCGCGTCTCGGCTCGCTGGCGGTCGAGTTGCCGGATGTCGAGCTATCCGTGCGCACGGAGCCCACCGACGACTGCCACTGCAACATCCGCTTCGGCCGCGACGCGCTGCCCGATGCGCATTCCGAGCTGCTGATGATCGAGCGGCATACGCTGGTCGGCGCGCCGCGTCTCACTGGCGAACCGCTGGATACGCTGCTGGAGACGAAGCCTGCGCTGCATGTGCTGCACAACGATGCACGCCTGAATCTGTGGCCCGACTGGCTCGAGAAGGCGGGGCTGCCCGCGCGATATGCCGAGAACGGGATCGAATTCTCCACGCTCGAGCAGGCGATCCATGCGGCTCGCAAAGGTGTGGGGCTGGCGATTGTCGATCGCAATATGATCGTCGAGGAACTGGCTGAAGGGAGTCTTGCTCCGATGTCGGATATCGAGGTGAGCGGTCCGTATGGGTATTGGCTCGATATCGCGTCGCGCCATGCTGGGATGGAGCATGTGCAGGCTTTTGCAGGCTGGTTGCGGGAGCAGGTGCTGGGGATGAATTGAAGGTTTGGTTTGGTCTGGTTTGGTCTGGTCTGGTCTGGTCTGGTCTGGTCTGGTCTGGTCTGGTCTGGTCTGGTCTGGTCTGGTCTGGTCTGGTCTGGTCTGGTCTGGTTTGGTTTGGTTTGCCTGAGTTATCGCTGGCATCCGCGACGCGACTTACCCCTTCACGCGTCGCCCCTGTGCGGGGCGGCACTTACTTTCTTTGCCGCCGCAAAGAAAGTAAGCAAAGAAAGCGGGCTAACACCGCCCGTTCTTGACCTCCGCCTGAGGGCCCCCAACAGTTCCTCCACTTCACACGGCATTCTGCCATTCAATGCCCGTTGCCAACGCTTCGGCCAAGCGCCTCACCCACTTCAAACACCCGTAGCACAGCGAATGGCAGCGCTTGGTTGCGGCCGCCCAGGTGGCAAACTGTGTGTCGGTTGTAGTGCTTCACACCCAGGCGTTCCTACGACACCGATCGTGTTTTTCAGTCCGGAGTCAATGCGTGTACGCGGCGAAAACCTACACACAGTTTGCCGCTATAGAACGTGGGAGATTTGATTGCGCGTGTGGCGACGCGGGAGTGTGAAGCGGGTGATGAGCCAATTCGAAGCGCTGGCAGCGGGCATTGATAAGAGCGATGCCGCGAACAGGACGGGGCCGTTGGGGGCCCGTGGGAAGGAAGAAGAATTTGCGGTGTTCAGCGGCTTTCTTTTGCCTACTTTTCTTTGCCGCGGCAAAGAAAAGTAGGTGCCGCCCCGCACAGGGGCAACGCGTGAAGCACGAAGGCAAATCGCGGATGCCAGCGAGAGCGAGAGCGAAAACGAAAACAAAACCACAAACGCCAGCAAAAACCCCACCCCCCCGCTGCTCGCGCAGCAAAAAACAACGACTACATCGCCTTCCGAAATGGCGCTCCCGAATGCTCGCGCAGCTCATTAAACACGATCTTCGGCCACGCCTTCTGCGCGACTTCGATCTCAGAGACATGCGACGCAAGATAAGTAGGCGCATCCGCCGCATCATAAGCAATCCGCGGCGCGTACGAATCACAGAACCGGCGCAACTCGCCGGCATCATCGCAGGTCACCCAGCGCGACATCCGGTACCGCGCCGGCGCCATCCGCACATCGACCTTGTATTCCGTCGACAGTCGATGCGACACCACTTCAAACTGCAGCTGCCCAACCGCGCCCAGAATCGTCAACCCGCCGACAACCGGCTTGAACACCTGAATCGCGCCTTCTTCGCCAAGCTGCTTCAGCGCTTCGCCAAGCTGCTTCGAACGCATCGGATCGACCACTTCGACGGTCTGGAAAATTTCCGGTGCAAAGAACGGCAACCCGACGAATTGCAGCATTTCGCCTTCGGTCAACGTATCGCCGAGACTCAGCGTGCCGTGATTCGGAATACCGATGATGTCGCCCGCGTATGCCTCGCTGACCGTCTCGCGACGCTGCGACAGGAACGTCACCACGTTGTTCGCGCGGAACGTCTTGTTGTTACGCGTGACCTTCAACGCCATACCGCGCTCGAAACGCCCCGAGCACACGCGGATGAACGCGACGCGGTCGCGGTGCGCGAGATCCATGTTCGCCTGCACCTTGAACACGACACCCGTGAACTTCGACTCTTCCGGCAGCACCGGGCGCTGCACCGTCTGGCGCGCGGACGGCGGCGGCGCGAGGTCGACCAGCGCGTCGAGAATTTCCTTCACGCCGAAGTTGTTGATCGCCGAGCCGAACAGCACGGGCGACTGCTGGCCCGCAAGGAATTCGTCGCGATCGAAAGTGGGAGTCGCGCCCGTGATCAGATCGATCTCTTCCTTCGCGCGCACCCACGCGTGACCGAAGCGGCGTTCGCCCTCTTCGTCGCTGAGCGCCTGAATCGTTTCGACCGCGCCGCCGAGCGTGTCCTGACCCGCGCGGAACACGCGCACCTGATCGTTCTGGATGTCGTACACGCCCTGAAAGTCCTTGCCCATGCCGATCGGCCAGGTGAACGGCACGGCCGACACGCCCAGATGCTGCTCGATTTCGTCGAGCAGATCGAGCGGCTCGCGCACTTCGCGGTCGAGCTTGTTGATGAACGTGACGATCGGCGTCTTGCGGCTGCGGCACACTTCGAGCAACTTGAGCGTCTGCGCTTCAACGCCGTTCGCGCCGTCGATCACCATCACGGCGGCATCGACGGCCGTCAGCACGCGGTACGTATCTTCAGAGAAGTCCTCGTGGCCCGGCGTGTCGAGCAGATTGATCACGCACTCGCCGTACTCGAACTGCATCACCGAACTCGCGACCGAGATGCCACGCTGCTTTTCGATCTCCATCCAGTCGGACGTCGCGTAGCGGTTGCTCTTGCGGCCCTTCACAGTGCCCGCGATCTGGATCGCGCCCGAGAACAGCAGCAGCTTTTCCGTGAGCGTGGTTTTACCCGCGTCCGGGTGGGAAATAACCGCGAACGTGCGGCGGCGTTTGAGTTCGGAGACTGACATGGGCAATTAGGGTCATGGCGCACGCCCTTGTGGCGCGCGGCCGTACGGCAATCGGGCCCGGCAATGGGCGGGCTGCCGCGCGCGGGAACAGATGCGAAGCGGCGATGATACACGTACCGGGATAACCGATTATTTTAGCTGCTGTCGCCGACCTGCGGTTCTTTGCCTGGAAAACCGGTTTGCCCCCCATCTCTTGCCGATAGCATCGGCGAGCGACCCTGGCGGCATGCCGCTACTGGAACGACATGGTAAATGTGGCCAGCGCCCTCACGCTACCCGCCGACACATCCGCCGTGCGTACATAGCGCGCCGTCAAAGGAATCTTGAGGGTACCTTGGGGCGCCGCGCCAACCTTCCATTGGCCGGGATTGCCCGGCGCGTTGGAGTCCGGTCCGTACGCGATCAACTTGCCGGCCGGATCGAGCAATTGAACGCCGACGCCCCGTGCGGTGGAATCCTTCGACGCGCCCAACGTCGTGCCCCGATTGGCGGGATCGACGCCGTCGGTGATCGTGATAAACGCAGTTCCGCCTCCGACGCACGTAAGCGACAACGAAAATGGCACGGGTCCGGCGACTGCGCCGACCCCCTGCGCAAGCGCGCGTGCCTCGATCGTCGGCAGGTCGACGCTGACGTTAGGCTGATCGACGGAACAGGTGGCCAACGCCAGCGAGCCTGACGCGCTCCCCGTGTACAGCGGCGGCTGGTTCCAGTAGCCGTTGTTGGCAGACGTTGTGAACCCAAGCGACACGGTCGGCGCCTTCGATAGCGTTGTCGCCCCCGACGCGATCGGACCTGTCACGACCAGACTCCAGGTGACGGACAGGTAAGCATATAAAGGTTCGTTGAAAAACCCTCGCATCGGACAGGAAAGGCGCAAGCTGTTATTGGTCAGGACCGCCCCGTGCGCATTGCACTGGGACGAGTTGAATGTATAGCGCACGCCAAGGCCAGGAACGTCCGTCGCATAAACGTTGTTGAAGCCGGGTGCCCGCGCCGCATTGGTAGAAAAATCGGCGTACAGGGTGTTGTCCGTTGCGAATTTGGGCTGATATTTCGGATCGTAGTGACAGTTGAACTGGAAACTTTCCGGCGCGTGCGTTGTGATCGTGGTGCCCGGAGCGGCATTGACGGGTATTGATATCGTCCCTGCGTCGAGCACCTTGTTCATGCCAGCAGGGTTGCAAATGAGAGCAGCGTGCGCTGCGCATGGCACGATCAACATGCAGAGCAAAGCGAAGAAACGCGCCAGACGCATCGCTGACGCAACGCCCGAGGCACCGAGGGACGGTGGCTCGGAATGGCTTGAGTTGAGACACATCGAGGTTGTTCCTTTTTGGTCAATGTCTGGACGAGCGGGCGCGACGACGCAGGCTCGTCATTGATAGGAGTCGGCAGTCGGGTAGCCGTCACACTGAAAACCGGCTAATGGCACGAAAGAAGGGCTTGTGCTGCAGGAGCAGCACGCACCCAGCGCCGTCAGCTGTATCAATCGTCTGAACCAGCGTCCGTCATTTCGGGTCATCTCCCACAGATTCATCCCGCCGCCTCCCGATACGCGAACCCTCTCCGGCCATGCTTATTTCGCCGGCGCTTGCACGCCGGGCTCCGTCGCAGCCGCCGGGATCGGCAGGCAATGCGTGTCGATCGCCGCGTAGCCCACTTCCGGCTTGCTGCCTTCCATGCGCGCCGGCAACGTGTAATCGATCCGGCATTGTTCGCTGGTCGCGATGCCCCACTTCACGGTCAGCGTTCCCGTGTCATACAGATCGCGCGTGAAGATGCGGCTGTCCTGTCCCACGACACCCACGCTCTGGCCTTTTTCGTTCTGCACGTCTGCGCCGAACGGCAGCGCCTCGCCACCCGCACGCGGCGCGCGAATCAGCGCCGCGCGGCCGGTATCGGTCGTGTACCTGAACAGCACGACTGAACCGAGGCGCGGCGCGGCGCTTGCCGACGTCGATTCGAACTCGACATCCATCGACGCACCCTTGGGATCGATATCGACCGTGTTCATCGAATAGGGCGTGAGGTACGGCACGATCGCGTAGCCCGCGCCATCCACCCTCGTATTCGTCGAGCCCGGTATGATCGCGCCGTGCGCGCCTTTCGCCTCGACGATGCCGAACGTATCGCCCACCGGCTGGGAAAACGTGATGCCGCCGCGATGCGCGACGATCGACCCGCTCATTCCCGCCGACGCCTGCGATGAACGCTCGGCGCCGCTCGCCGATGCCGTCAGTTGCGCGTACGGTCCGCGATATGTGCCGCTCGCGCCGCCGCTCGCCTTGACGCCGCCCTCCGAAGGCCTGTTCGCCGTGGCGTACACGTTGTACGAATACTGGTTCGCGGCGCCTGCCGTGCCGCTCAGGCTGTTTTGCAGGCTCGACGTGTCGCCGCTTGCATTGAAGCTGGTGGACAGCAGCGGCGCGTAGCGTGACTTGCCAAGCGGAATCGTCGTGGTCACCATGATTTCGTTCGACGGCGAGCCGTTCGCGTTTTCCGTGCGGCCCAAGGTCACGCTGTAGGTGCCGAAGCGAAAATCGTTCGAATAGCCCGCCTGGAAGAACAGATCGCGTCCACTGCGATTCCAGTAGTCCTGAGAACTCGCACTGATGAACACCGATCCATAGCGCTTCAGCCCCTGGCTGATCGTCAACTGGAATTGACCGCGCGTGCGGTTGGCGGCCGCGCCGGTCGATCCGTGCGACACGTAATCGCGCAACCGTGCGGCGTCGGTCAGATTCAGATAGTTGGCACTCGAATAGCGGTAAGCGCCGATCGCAAGGTTCGTGTCCGTTGCATCGACGAACTTGCTATAGCTGATGTGGAGGCTGCTGCCTCGCAACGATGCCTGCCCCGGCAATTGCGTACTCGCCAGCGTCACGTCGCCCGCGAGCGCGCCCACGGGCGTGTTCAATGCAACGCCGAGGTTGGCCGCCATATAACCCGTCGCGCCGATGCCCCCGCCATACAGCGTGACAACGTTCGTCAGACCGCGCTGCATCGTGAACTGCGCGAAGACGGGCCTGGTGCGCAGCGAATCATCGCGCAGTTCGCCTGCCGTGAAGGCGAAACGCGTGGTGCCTGGCCGCAGCAGTTGCGCGACCGATGCATAGGGCACCGTGAAATACTTTTCACGGCCGTCGGCTTCCGTCACGGTCACGTCGAGATTGCCGCCATAACCGGTTGGATAGAGATCCCGGATTTCGAACGGACCCGGCGGCACGACCGTCTCGTAGATCACCTGTCCGTTCTGCCTGACGGTGACATGCGCATTCGATTGCGCCGTGCCGCGCACGACCGGCGCGTAGCCGCGCAGCGATTCGGGCAGCATACGGTCGTCGGTGGCGATTTGCGCGCCGCGGAACGATACCGTGTCGAACACGTCGCCGCGCGTGTTCGATTCGCCCAGCACGATTTGCGAGCGCAACCGCGTCAGGTCGTGCTGGGCGTAAGTCGCGATCTCGTCGAAGCTGGTCTTTTGCCCCGTCATGGCCGTCACCGACGACTGATGCCGGAAATGCCAGCCGCCCAGGTTCACGCCGACGTTCAGTCCAAGGTATCCCTGCGTCGTGCGGGTGCCGTTGTTGTTCGACTGCCAGGCGTTCGCGTTATAGCTGAGAAAGCCCGCATTTACGCCGTTTTCCCAGAGTTCCGGCGGAACATAGCCGCGCGCCCGGTTTCGCATGTACTTCTGCGGAACCGTCATCGAGAGTTTCTGCTCGCCGAAATCGAAATCAGTCGTCGCGAGCGGGACGGCGGCGCCCAGGTCCATGCATACGCCCGTGTCAGGCGGCGGCGCGTTGTTGTCTTTGGCAGAATCGAGACGAGAAAAGTCCACGCCCCACTTCTCCAGCATCGCACGCGTGATGCAAGCACGTGCGCTCTTGCCGGCTGCTGTCGCCACAAAGGTCACGTTTTCGCGCCCGATACGGATGTCGTTGAGCCAGATGTCCAGGCTATAACTGCCTGGCGCCACGACGTTGTCGCGAGCAAAACGCGATACATCGACTTTCGCGCGCCCCTGCAGAAAAATCGGATCGAAGTCGACGACATCCGGCGATCCGGCCGCCACCGCCCGGTCGGCGCACAGACCGGTGACCATCGCGAACGCGTGCAGAACCAGGGCCGCGGCTGGGCGCAGCCGTCGTGGTCCCGTCACCGTTTCGGCGAAAGGCGGCAAATTGAATTGGCGCAAACAGGTCATGGCAATGAAACGCCTCGCGCGGAAAACGCATGGCTCGTGGTGCGTTTGACGGAAACGAAGTCCTGCATGACGGGATCGCAATTCCGTCAACAGCTCCTTCAACAGGTGCACAAATGCGCGAAACGCACGCGCGCGACGGCCCACCGTGCGTGAACACGCACGTGTGACCTTCAAAGCAGCGAAGTGAAAGCGCGGCCGGAGTCCAGCCGCTTATGAACTAAAGTCGCGCGCTACGGCGTGAGTGCCGCATCGCCTTCGATCGCACCGCCGAAATCATTGATGGCGATGTAGTGGACCTGTCCCGCGCGCACGCCTTCCAGCTTCGGGATGGCGATGATTGCCTTGCCGTGCGGCGCGACCATGCCCCCCCTATCGTTCGCATAACGCTGGCCATTCGCAGTGACCGTAATCTCGCTGAACGACACGTGGTAAGCCGTCGGATTCGACAACTGCAACGACTGGCCCTTGCCGTCCTGATCCGGCATGACTTTCCACTCGATCTGATGCGGCGCATCGTCCGGTGTGCCCGGCAGTCTGGCGGGACGCGCAAACAGCTTGATGCGCGTGCGATACGCGAGCTGCAGCGTGTTGACGTCCGGCTTCGACTCGGCCTTCGGTGGAATGTCCAGCACGTTCAGCCAGTACACCGATTCACGGTCTTGAGGCAACGGATCGCCGCTGTAGATCACGCGCAGCGTCTGCGCGCGCCCCGGATTCATGCGAAAAATGGGCGGTGTAATGACGAACGGCACCTTGCTTTCGTCGGGCTTTGCGTTGGCGTCGCCGCTATCGAGCCATACCTGAACCAGCGACGGAAAACGGCTGTCATTGGTCAGCTTGACTGTTACTTCCCGCTCGTCGAGCGGATAGATTACGCGCGTGCCGCTGATCGTCACGCTGGCGAGCGCAACGCCTCGCGTCGCGGCACATGCCAACAGAACAGCCAGCCATCGGCGGATCACTCCCGATACCATCAACATGTCGCGCGCTCCCTGCAATGCGCAAGAGCCGGGACGTACGCATGCGATCGCCCCGACATCAAGGATTACTGATATTGCATCGTGTACTGGACCGACGTAGTCACGTTGCCCGGTTCGGCCTTGCCCGTTGCGTAGTACTGCGCGAAGTAGTTCAGCGTAGCCGCGCCGCCCGTGATCGCCACGCCGTTGGTCGCCAGCGTATTGTTTTCATTTGTCAGGATGTTGATCGGTTGGGTATTCGCGTTCAGCAGACGCACTTGCACATTCTTCGCGGGCGAAGCCGATGCCTGGTTCGTCAGGTTTCCGCTGCTCGAATCGACCGTCGGGCCGTTCTCGAAACGCGCGATGACCTTCGTTGCCGAGCCCGAGCAGCCGCTCAGCGCGAACTTGATATCGCCTGCGTTCGACGTGCCGGCTGTCGCGCCAGCCGTTGCCAGCGCGCCCGTCGGCACGGTCGGCAACGTGACGTTGACGTCGATGGGCGAACCCGTTGCCTTGCCGTTGATTGAACACGTCGTGTCGGCAATAGCGCCGGTGATCTGAATCGTGCCATCGGCCGCCTGGGCTGCCGTCGACAGAAGTGCCGCGAAGCCGATCGCGGCCACGGGCAAAATGCGCTTTTGCATGCTGATGCTCCAAAGTTTCTACTGGTAAATTAAATTGCCCGCTGCTTCACTGATGCCCGTCGCGCCATACTTTCGATGGCAGCGTATTCACTTGCGTACGTAAGGCGCGGCCGTCACATCGTCATGCACGGAACTGGAAGCGATCCGGATGCAAGTCGATGGGCCGCGATCTGTATGAGTGAGATGCGCGACCCTGATGCCTGGTGACACGAATCGTTATAGAAGCCAGCTCAAAGGCAAACTCTCGCGTCGCTAATTTCACGCGAGCCGAATTTTCCATTACAGAAACCCTTCATTGAATGACGAAAATCAATCATCCAGATGCCAATTGCTCCAATCGCCCGAAATTCGAAAACAGGAACGACAAAGTGATTCTTTTGCGCACGGAAATGACAGGTAAGTCGGAAACGAATCGATAGACGCGCAGACTCTGACTTCGAGAGATATGTTTTTCAAGCGAGGCGCATTGAATGCTGTGACCAGCGTGAATATCGGAGGGAAGGTTTCAGTCTTAAAACCCAGATTGGTCACGCATCCGGCGTTCTTGAAGGTATTTCCGACGCCCGCAACGAAAATGCCACGCGGAGAATGCGCTAGAGCGCCCGATCAGAAAGCGCCGAACGCGCAGGCGCTTCAGCATGGGACCCGCGAGACTTTGCGGCCTATCGTGCTGTTGTATAAGCGAGCCCGCCGACGAAGCGGGCAAACGTACAACGGATACGGATGCGATGCGTCGAAGGACGCAAGAATGCGGGGGCGTTGATCGTATAGCTTTGCCAGAAAGAACGTCTCATCGCGAGAGCCGGGATCATGGCATATACAGGCAGAGTCACGGGAATTGACCGTGCAAAGTTCACACGGTCTTTCAGCATGGCGGCATAACAACTGGACCGTATCAGTCGTATGGCACAGGAGCCGTGACTCAGTCCGTCAGTTTCACAATTCCGCTTGCTAGTTGCCCTGCCGGGCTTGGATTCGCCGTTCATGCGCGGTGCGCGTATCAACGCAGCGCGGCCTGTATTGGTCTTGAACTTCAGCATGGCGACCGAACCCAGCCGCGACGCCACGCGTTCGGAGGTCGACAGAAACTCCACGTCGCTTGAAGAGCCTTTCGAGCCGATATTCACCGTGTTCATGCCATACGCGGTCAGGAACGGAACGACCGCACAAGCGCGCGAATCGACTTTCACGCCGGAAGCATTCGATTCTTGGTTCTCGACAATGCATTTTCTGGGCGGAGATGTGCGGGTATCGGTCTGGTTTAAAGTGGTAAGTCATATCGCGGATGCCAGCGAAAGAATCAACCCACACCCGCGCGCAGAAAAAGAAACTTATTACATCCCGCTCGCCTGATTCAAAGTCAGATGCTTGGTCTCGGGCGCCCAGGCAATCGACACAATCATGCCAACGAGCAGCACTGCAGCCAGCGCCAGCATGGTCGAATGAAAACCCAGTTGAGCAATGCCTAGCGGCAACAGAAACGTACCGACGGCCGAACCAAGACGACTGCAGGCAATAGCAAGACCTACCCCACACGCACGCACTTCCGTGGGAAAACACTCAGGCGGAAACACGCCAACCAGATTCGAGAACGCCGACATTGTCAGCGTGAATACGCCAAACGCGACGATCATCCACAGCGCCGCCGATTCCGGCAACACACTCAACGCGAGCAGCGACACGCAGGTAACGGCAAACGAGCCGATCAGAAACGCGCGGCGCGACAGCTTGATCGTCAGCCAGATGCCGAGCAGCGCGCCGATCACGAGAAAGCCGTTCAGCAGGAAATCCGCGCCCGAGCCGTTGTCGAGATGAATCGCCTTGAGGATGGAAGGCAGGAATGTGTAGATCGCGAAGTACGGAATCACGAGGCACACGAAGAACGCGCAGTTGAAGATCGTGCGACGGATCAGATCAGCCTCGAACAGACGTGCAAAGCCGCCTTGAGCGCCGGGCGCATGATCGTCATGCGCGCCGTCGATCGTCACGTTCGGGCCGAAGTACTTCAGCACGATCGCCTGCGCTTCCGCGACGCGGCCCTTGCCGTGCAGCCAGCGCGGCGATTCGGGCGTGCCGATACGCATGACGAGTACCGCAAGCGCCGGCACGCCCGCTGACGCCAGCAGCCAGCGCCATGCATCGGGCGATGTATCTGCGTAATACAGGCCGAGCACGTTCGCGACCACGTAACCGATCGTCCAGATCACGCTGAACGAGCCGAGCAGTGTGCCGCGATGCTTGCGCGGCGAAAACTCCGCGAGAATCGCATGACCGACAGCAAAATCGCCGCCCATGCCAAAGCCGATCAGCACGCGCAGCGCGCAGAGCATCGCCGGCGACGACACATAGAACTGCGCAAAAGCCGCGAGCGTGATGATGAGAAAGCTCAACAGAAAAATACGCTGACGACCCATGCGATCAGACAGCCACCCAAACACGAGGCTGCCGACGAAAATACCCATCAGCGCCGAACTGCCGATCATCCCTTGCCAGAAGGCATCGAGCGGCATCTGCTTGTTGAGCGACGCGAGCGCGTAGCCGATCGTGCCGAGCGCGAAGCCTTCCGTGAAGTGCGCGCCAAACGTCAGACCGGCGATCTTGATGTGGAATTTGTTCAGAGGAACATCATCGAGCGAGACGGTGTTGCCGTTCGCGCGATGAGGCTGTTGCGGGTGAGCCGGCGCGGCAGCGCGCGCGGACGCGAGGCCGGACGGCCGCGCAAGCAGATCTTGATCGCTCACAGTGTCTCCATGTGTCGGTCAGCGTTAGCGCTTTAGCGCTTACGCTGGCCCCATGCAATTTATTGCGTCTCGCGTCCCGTGATCCGCGCCGGGACGCTTCCTTCCATGCGATCCGCCGCGCGTGGCGGACGAAGCACCGACGCCTAGCGGCCCAGGCCGCCCATCATCATGTACTTCAGTTCGACGTATTCATCCATGCCGTACTTCGAACCTTCGCGGCCGAGACCCGACTGCTTGACGCCGCCGAATGGCGCGACTTCCGTCGAAATGATCCCTTCGTTGATGCCGACCATGCCGCTTTCCAGCGCTTCCGCGACGCGCCACGCACGACCGAGATCGCGCGTGTAGAAATACGCGGAGAGACCGAACGGCGTGTCGTTCGCGGCCTTGATCGCTTCGTCTTCCGTCTTGAAGCGGAAGCATGCGGCGACCGGCCCGAAGGTTTCTTCTTCGGCGATCAGCATCGACGGCTGCGCGTCGACCAGAACCGTCGGCTCGTAGAACGTGCCGCCCAGCGCGTGACGCTGGCCGCCCGTCAGCGCCTTCGCGCCCTTCTGCTTCGCGTCGACCACGTGCGTTTCGACTTTCATCAGCGCCGCTTCGTTGATCAGCGGACCTTGTTCGACGTCGCCTTTCAGCGCATCGCCGACGCGCATCTTCTTCACGGCTGCCGTCAACGCCTGCGTGAAAGCGTCGTAGATGCCGTCCTGCACGTAGAAGCGGTTCACGCACACACACGTCTGCCCGGTGTTGCGGAACTTCGATGCCATCGCGCCCTGCACAGCGGCTTCGATATCGGCGTCGTCGAACACGATGAACGGCGCGTTGCCGCCCAGTTCGAGCGACAGCTTCTTCAGCGTATCCGCCGACTGCTTCGCGAGCAGCTTGCCGACGCGCGTCGAGCCCGTGAACGACAGCTTGCGCACGACGGGCGACTCCGTCAGCACGCCGCCGATCACCACCGCATCGCCGGATACGATGTTGAACACGCCCGCCGGAATGCCGGCGCGTTCAGCCAGCACGGCCAGCGCGAACGCGGACAGCGGCGTTTCTTCCGAAGGCTTCAACACCATCGTGCAACCGGCCGCGAGCGCGGGACCAGCCTTGCGCGTGATCATCGCGAGCGGGAAATTCCACGGCGTAATCGCCGCGACCACGCCAACGGGTTCCCGCGTGACGATGATCTTCGAATCGGGCTTCGGGCTCGGAATCACATCGCCGTAGCTGCGCTTCGCTTCTTCGGCGAACCATTCGAAGAAGCTCGCCGCGTAGCCGACTTCGCCCTTTGCTTCGGCGAGCGGCTTGCCTTGCTCGCGCACCATCAGTTCGGCGAGCGCGTCGCGGTTTTCGAGCATCAGCTCGCCCCAGCGCTTCACGCGTGCGCCGCGTTCCTTCGCGGTCAATGCGCGCCATGCGGGGAACGCGCGCTCGGCGGCGTCGATGGCTTGCGCGGTTTCCTGCGCGCCGCCCTTCGCGACGTTCGCGATCACCTCGCCTGTTGCCGGATTGCGAACCGCGTACGTGTTCGCGCTGTCGTACCACTCACCGTTGATGTAATGGCCGGTGCGGAGAAATTCACTCATGCTGCTTTGTCCAGGTTGCCTGCCAGGTTGCCTGGCACTTCGGCGAACGTGCCTTGCGCGGCACGCGCTTCGCGTGCGATGCGCTTGCCCGCCGTGTAGTCGTTGATCAGATCGCACGGCGTGTAGTTGCGCTCCAGCTCGTGCAGTTCTTCCGCGTCGAGCTTCGTATTCAGCGCGGCCAGTGCGCTGTCGAACTGCGCCGGCGTATCCGCGCCGACCAGCATGCTCGAGATGCCTTCATGCTGCAGCACCCAAGCCTGCGCAATCTGCGCTGCCGACACACCGCGCTTCGCTGCCACGCGCGCCACCGATGCCGCGATTTCGCGCGAAGCCGTGTCGCCGTACATTTGCGCGGTGAAGAAGTCGGTCTGGTTGCGGGTGGATTGCAGATCGCTCGTCAAGAGACCGCGTGCGAGCGGGCTGAACACCGACACGCCCACGCCCTGATCCTGGCAATACGGAATCATTTCGCGCTCTTCCTCGCGATACGCGAGGTTCAGCTGCAACTGCATGTTGATCGGCTTGTGCCAGCCGTTGCGCTCGCACACCTGCATGATCTTGGCGAACTGCCACGTGTACATCGTCGATACGCCGATATAGCGCGCCTTGCCCGCGCGCACGATGTCGTTCAACGCGCCCATCGTTTCTTCGACGGGTGTGTTCACATCGAAGAAGTGCAGCATGAAGATATCGACGTAGTCCATGCCCAGACGCGTGAGCGAACCGTCGATGCCGTCCATGATGTGCTTGCGCGAGTGGCCGCCTGCGTTCTGGTACGTGCCCATGTCGTAGCCGACCTTGGTCGTCACGACGATTTCTTCGCGGCGCGCGAGGCGCTTCAGGATGCGGCCGACCACTTCTTCGCCGACGCCCGTCGAATAGAAGTCGGCGAGGTCGATGAAGTTGACGCCGGCTTCGAGCGCGTGACGCACGATCGGCTCGCTTTGCGCTTCATCGAAAATCCACGGCTTCCATTGCGGCGTGCCCATGTTCATCGTGCCGAGGCACAGACGCGAAACTTTCAGGCCCGACTGGCCGAGGCGGATGTATTCCATGATGTGTTTCCCCAGATGCTTTCGGGCTGGTTAGCGCTGCTTCGGCGTATAGAACGGGTTCGACACTTCGCGTGCCGCGGCGAACACTTCTTCCTTGTGCGGCAGGCCCTTCATTGCCGCGAGAATCGCGTTCTTGCACGCGCGGTAGTTGTTCTCGAAGACGGCGTCGAGATCGTCGGTCTTCGGGTTGACCCAGTTCGCCGACACGACGACCCAGTCGTTTTCCGCTTCGGGCGGCAACGTGCCGTTTTCCAGCGACTCGGCCACCGCCTTCGCGATGCCCGCCTGCGATGCGCCCCACGTCGCGTTGCCGTGGAAGTCGCCTTCGATCTGCGCCTTGTTCACATACAGCGTCAGCGGCTTGGTCGGCACGCCCGGACGCGCGATCACGACGAACGGCGCGTGACCGGCGGAAGGCGTCGACAGCGCGGTCGCGAATGCCTGGCCGGCGGGACCGTTGCGCGGACCGACCAGCACGTTGATGTGCGCGAGGTTGACGCCCGGGCCTTCGAATCCTTCGCCGATATACAGTTGCTTTTCAGTGGTGCTCATCTTGTTCAGTTCCATCAGGTTGAGTGGGATGCGCTGATTGTGCTGGCCGAAAAGCAGGACGATGAAGCGATGTTTTTTGATCCGGGGTATGAGGCGCACTCAACTCCGGGTTTCCACTGAGTCATGACTCCGGGCGAGTCAAGCGTTGAGGTGAGGGTTTTCGGGATTCAGTGAGAAAGCCGCGAACGGCCGCTTATGGAGGCACGCAACGTTCGCAAGGCACGGTTAGCCCATGCGGCGACGAGAACGCGTGAAACCGCGGCGCGGCGCTGCACGCTGGTCCGCAAACCCTTGCTGGACAAGGCTTTCACGCAGAACGATGGAAGCAGTAACAGACACACGATGCCGAGCCGTCACGTCACGTACCGGCGAACAGAGACGCCCCCGGTGCACCGCATGGACCGGTCAACGTGCTAAAAAACGTGGAAAGGTGAGCGTTTTCGGGACTCTCGCAACGGTGCGCTTATCCGATGCTTCCGTACTCACTGTACGGTTCACAGCCGGCGGCCGGCACCACTGCGGGACGAAAAGGACTTATGAAGAAAGCGCAAACGCACCCATCGTTGCGATGAGCGCGTGCCGCAAATTTCATTCGGCAATCAGAAACTTGTCGCGATTCTTACCCGCTAGCCAGCCAGGCGCACGACCGCGGCCGCTCCAGGTTTCGCCTGTCTTCGGGTTGCGGTACTTGGCCGGCAGCGCAGCTTTGCGTGCCACGCGCACCTTGCTCGAGAACCCCAGCTCCTCGGCAGTGATGCCGTAGTCAGCGATCTTCTGTTTGATGTCATCGATCGCCTGCGTCACTTCCTGTTCCCGTGCCTGTTCCATCTCCTTCTGAAGCTTTTCGAGCTGGGCGGTCAACTGTCTGTATGTGGCCATCTGGCGAAGTCTCCTTGTAAAGCTGTACGGCAACTGAGACCGTATCAGACCTAAAAAGTGCCGGGTAGCAGTGTAGTGCTGTCGAAGCACCGCGAACACTGCGAAGCGTCAAAAAGCGTGAAGGTCAAGCGTCGATTGCGTCGTAAAGACGCCGCTCGAAGTCCAGCACCATGTCGAACGGTTCGACCGAACGCCGCTGGATCAGCATCTGTCCGATCAGATTTTCGACGGGATCGGCGAACCAGCTCGTGCCGAAGGCGCCTGGCCATCCGAACGATCCTACCGATCGGTAACCGAGCGGCAACTGCTGCGCGGGATCGTCGACGATCGACAGGCCGAGGCCGAAGCCCTGTCCCGACCACTGCACGTGTCCGATGGAAGGCATGCGCCGCTGGTCGCCCGCGAGGAAGTTGGTGCGCATCAGATCGACGGAACGATGCGAGAGCAGACGCACGTCATCGACGCGGCCGCGCTCAAGCAGCAAGCGCGCGAACTGCAGGTAATCTTGCGCCGTCGATACGAGACCGCCACCGCCGCTCTGAAAGCGCTGCGGATTGGCCCAGCGGCTAGCGGGAGGACGGTCTTCGACGACGCGCCGCCGTGAGTCGGGATCGATCGCATACGCGGTGGCGAGGCGCGGGAGTTGCGCGTCCGGCACCACGAAGGCCGTGTCGCGCATGCCGAGCGGCTCGAAGATGCGCGTGCGAAAGAACTCGCCGAGCGTGAGCCCGCTGATACGCCCGATCAGCACGCCGAGGACATCGGTGGCGATGCCGTAGTGCCAGCGCGAACCAGGATGGAACATCAGCGGCAATGTAGCGATGCGCGCAAGCCAGGCGTCAGGCTTGTGGGCCGATTCCAGGCCGTTGAACACCGACGCATAGGCATCGGCAAGCTGCCCCGTCGACGTGAAGTGATAGGCGAAGCCGGCGCGATGCGTCAGCAGATCGAGCACCGTGACCGGCGTGCGCGCGGGTTCCGTGTGATCGAGCGGGCCGGTGGGATCGCAAAGCACACGCGGCGCGGCAAGCTCGGGCAGCCACTGCGCGACGGGCGCGTCGAGTGCGAGGCGGTCTTCTTCGATCAGCATCATGACCGCGGCGCTCGTCACCGGCTTGGTCATCGACGCGATCCGGAACAGCGTGTCGCGCTGCATCGGCAGTTGCCCGGCTTCGTCGCGCCAGCCGCGCGCATCGAACAGTGCGGTCTCGCCGTTGCGCCACGCGTGCGTGACGACGCCCGACACTTCGCCGCGATCGACGTAGCCCTGCATTGCATCCGTCAAGCGCGCGAGACGCGCGGCCGAGAATCCTGCTCTGAGCATAGACAGTCCCCGTGGACAAGGCCGGGCGCGCGCAACGCAGCGGCGCTCAACGCTTGTAACGAACTTCGAGTGCGTGCAGCGTATCGCTGAGCTTCTGGACGCGCCTGATCTGCGACGGCACGAGCGCGGCAAGCGACACCGAATTGATGCGGCTGCGCCAGTATGACAGCGGAATCCCGTCGGCAGCAGAGATGCGCGAGATGACGTGTTCCAGGTGCTCGATGTCCTTTTCGATCTGTTCGTGATTCATTGCCTTCCCCGTCGTCCCTCGCCAAGGCGAAATCGGTTAGCACGAAGTGTGCCGCGGGAAATCGACTGCCGCTCTCTCAATGTCGTGGTTTGACTGCTGCCTGCACACGCTTCCCGGAATCGGATGGACGGCGTTTGTTCATCGCCTGGCCGTCGCATTCGCTATTGGAAAATCTATACGATGAGATCGACGTTTTCCGTTGGGCGCCGCACGGAAGCGCCGTGCGCGATGCGCCAGCGCAACGTTCGGGCGACCTGCAAAGCGTCGCTGGCGAGCCGTTATTCAACTCGGGCGAGAAATCGGCGCATGCATGCACCGATCTGCGCGGAGGCTGCAATGAAGCCGAGGCCGTTCAGGTCGATGCGCGTGCATCGACCACGATATGCCGGGCGCGATATATCGGAGCGAATTGCCTGAGGTGGGAAACCGGGCGTGTGGTTTGCCCGGCCAGCGGAGACGACGGGCCGCTTACTTTCCGCGGCACGCGTAAAGCAGACTGCGCGTGCCGTTGTCGGTGGTCGAGCGCATCGTGTCGAACGCGCCGCCGCACATCGCTTGCGCCTGCTGCTCGCAGTTGTCCGAGCCGGCGGGGCATTGAACCTGCGTGGTGGGCCGGCCGTCCGACGAGAAGAGCGGAGGCGCGCTGCTGCACGCGGCGAGCGCACCCGACATCGCGAGCACGGCGGGAAGCGCCGCGCTGCGAACCCAATGCATGACGCGCGCCGTGGATGTTTGACTGCGTTTCATGGAATACCCCGTTGGCCACTTGTTTTTCGACGAACGCGATTGTGCCATGGCCGCCTTGCGTTGCGTTTATCGCGTCATTGCGGCGATCTGTCGGGTTCCGCAAGCGTCTTGTAGGGCATCGGTCCATGCGAGTTCGCGCCGAGGCGCATGAACACCTGCTCGACGTCGGGAATCGCTTCCAGTTGCTGCTGCAATGCGTGTCGATCGAACGATGCGGGCGCGCAGCCTTCCGCGTAAACGAAGCGGCGCTGCACCGTGATCCATACGCTCGTACCGTCGAATGCCTGCGGATTCGTGAAGCGCGCGTGGATCGCACTGGCGATGTCGGCGTCGTACATGTACGAGTTCGGCTTCGTGCACTTGTGCGCGAGCCAGCAGGTCGTGCCGCGCTCCACGCGATAGTGCGCGTCGTCCTCCATCTGCGCGTGCGTCATCATCGGACCGAGCGGCATGGGGCAATCGGCGATCGCATGCGAGAGCGTGAAGAACGGATCGTTGTACCAGTTGCGCCGCTCACCCGGCGCAGCCGCCGACGCTGCCTGCTGCGCGTGCAGCACATTGAACGGCACACTCGCGATGAACAACACGATCCAGGCGATCCAGCGTGTCATGGCTGTGTCTCCTCCGGGTTGCGTGGTGGCTGGCGTCATCACGATCGTACTGCGCGCCGGCGGTTGCGACCAGGCTCACACCTCGATGCCGTACGCAGCGATCTTCTTGTACAGCGTCGCGCGCCCCATGCCGATACGCGCCGCCGCTTCCGTGACGCGTCCATCGCACGCGCGCAGCGCTTCATCGATAAAACGCTTTTCGAATGCGGCCATCGCGTCGGCCCACTGTTGCGGCTGCGCTTCGTCCGAGAGGTTGGCGGTTGCAGGTTGAGCCGGTATTGATGCATCGAACGCGATCTGTCCGCGCACCGGACCGATGAACGGCGCAAGCGCGCGCGCGTCGATGCGTTCGCTGTCCGACAGCATCACCGCGCGCTCCAGCGTGTTGCGCAGCTCGCGCACGTTGCCCGGCCAGTTGTACGCACACAGCAGCCGCAATGCGTCGTCCTGCAATTCGAAGTGGCCGCCGCGCACCTGCGTCGACAGGTCTTCGAGAATCGTATAGGCCAGCGCTTCGATATCCGTTTGGCGTTCGCGCAGCGGCGGTGCGTGGATGGTCAGCACGTTCAGGCGATAGAACAGGTCCGGGCGGAAGCGTCCTGCGGCGACGAGCGCGGGGAGATCGGCCGAGGTCGCCGCGATGATCCGCACGTCGGCGCGCACGATACGGTTCGAGCCGAGCGGCTCGAACTCGCGATCCTGCAGCACGCGCAACAGCTTGCCTTGCAGCGGCAAAGGCATATCGCCGATCTCGTCGAGAAACAGCGTGCCGCCATCGGCCAGCTCGAATTTGCCGACGCGGCCTTTGCGGTCCGCGCCCGTATAAGCGCCCGCCGCGGCGCCGAAGAACTCGACTTCGAGCAGCGCATCGGGAATCGCGGCGACGTTGACGGTAACGAGCGGTTTGGTCGAGCGCGACGACGCGCCATGGATCGCGTGCGCGAGCAGTTCCTTGCCCGTACCTGTTTCGCCGAGCAGCAGCACGGGCGAGTCGACCTGCGCTGCGCGGCGCGCCTGGCGCTTCACCTCGAGGCTCGCGGCGCCCGTGCCGACGAAGCTCGCGAACGTGTACTTCGCCCGGCGCGCCTGTGCAAGCGACTGGCGCGTCGCGATCAGTTCCTGTTGCACACGCGAGTAGTGCGAGAAGAGCGGCGTGAGCGCCTTCATCTCGTCGAACAGCGCGAAGCCGACGGCGCCGACCGTCTTGCCCGCGTCGTCCTTCAGCGGCAGACGCGTGACGACGAGCGGCTCGCGGTCGGTTTCGAGAATGTCGAGCAGGATCGGCTTGCCCGTCATCACGACTTCGCGCATCAGGCTGTTCGGGATCACGGCTTCGCAGTCGCGGCCGATCGCCTGCTGCGGATCGGCAAAACCGAAACGTGCCGCGTAGCGTTTGTTGATCCATACGACGCGCGCATCCGCGTCGACGATGAACGTGCCTTCGCTGAAGTTTTCGAATGTGCGGAAGAGCGAGTCCATTGCCCTGCGCAGGACGTCGCTGTAGGTCGCGGGCAGGCCCGACCAGTCGTTCATCATGTTGTCGCTGTCTCCTGTCGATCATGGTTAGCGCTTCAGCGCTTACCAGGATCCCATGCAAAGCAATAGTCTGCTTATGCTTTTTGTCTCTATTCGTGGACGGAGTATCTCACGTACGAGACCTGCAACAACCCCGTTAAATCGGTTATGCTTCGCCGAATCGAATTCGACAGACAGCAATTCGTCTCCATTTGGAGACAATTCTGTACAATCGTTCGAATCGCCGGACGGCCAGATCGCCGTCTGCGCCGGAAAAAGCCCGCCTGACGGGCATGGCACGGAACCTGCTCAAAAGGGCACCGGCCGCCGCGCCTCGCTGCGCGTGTCCACGTAGAACAACCAAGCATTGGAGACTCAATTGGCATTTGTCATCGTCCTCGCCGCCCTGGCGTTCCTGATGTTCGCCGCCTATCGCGGCTACAGCGTGATTCTCGTCGCGCCGATCGCCGCGCTCGGCGCGGTGCTGCTGGTCGATCCCGCCGCCGTCGCGCCCGTGTTCTCGGGCATCTTCATGGAGAAGATGGTCGTCTTCGTGAAGCTGTACTTCCCTGTGTTCCTGCTCGGTGCCGTGTTCGGGAAGGTGATCGAACTGTCGGGTTTCGCCGCCTCGATCGTGCATTCGGCGATCCGCTATATCGGCCGTTCGCGGGCGAATGCGGTGATCGTCGCGGTGTGCGCGCTGCTGACGTATGGCGGCGTGTCGCTGTTCGTGGTCGTGTTCGCGGTGTATCCGTTTGCCGCCGAGCTGTATCGCCAGAGCAATATTCCGAAGCGCCTGATGCCGGGCGCAATCGCGCTGGGCGCATTCTCGTTCACGATGGATTCGCTGCCGGGCACGCCGCAGATCCAGAACATCATCCCGACGACGTTCTTCAAGACCACCGCCTGGGCTGCGCCTGGCCTTGGTATCGCCGGTTCGCTGTTCATCATCGTGGTGGGTCTGTCGTTCCTCGAATGGCGCCGCCGCGCGGCGATGGCGAAGGGCGAAGGCTACGGCACGTCGCTGCTGAACGAGCCGGAACAGGTCGCAACCGACTCGCTGCCGCATCCGCTGCTGGCGATTGCGCCGCTGATCCTCGTCGGCGTTGCGAACTTCGTGCTCACGCGCATGATTCCCGACTGGTACGGCGCGAGCTACACGGTTTCGCCCGATGTGCTGCCGGGCAACCACGGCGGGCCCGTGACGACGGCTGTCAAGTCGGTGGTCGCGATCTGGTCGGTGGAAGGTGCGTTGCTGCTGGGCATTCTGCTCGTCGTGATCACGGCGTTTAGCCGCGTGAAGGAACGCTTTGCTTCGGGCACGAAGGCGGCTGTCGGTGGCGCGTTGCTGGCTTCGCTCAATACCGCTTCCGAGTATGGTTTCGGTGGCGTGATCGCTGCGCTGCCGGGCTTCATCGTGGTGAGCGATGCACTGAAGAGCATTCCGAATCCGCTCGTGAACGCGGCCGTGTCGGTCAGTTCGCTGGCGGGTATCACGGGTTCCGCGTCGGGCGGCATGAGCATCGCGCTCGCGGCGATGTCGGATCTGTTCATCAAGGGCGCAGAAGCCGCGCATATTCCGATGGAAGTGCTGCATCGCGTGGTCGCGATGGCAAGCGGCGGCATGGACACGCTGCCGCACAACGGCGCGGTGATCACGCTGCTGGCCGTGACGGGTCTCACGCACCGCGAGTCGTATCGCGACATCTTCGCCGTGACGATCATCAAGACGCTGGCGGTGTTCTTCGTGATCGGACTTTACTACGCTACCGGGCTGGTTTAAGCCTCGGGCGGGTTGAAAAAAAGGGGCGCACTGCGCCCCTTTTTTATTGCATTCCGCTCACGCATCGCCCGTCGATTCGACACACGTGAGCGGGGTCATTCACACTTAGCTGGACACGTACGCGACATACGGTCCCGAGCCGGCCGAAGAAGCCGGCTGCCCCGAAATGCCGTAGTACATGTGTCGGCCATAAAAGAACGGCATGCCGATATCGATCGAGTTGAACAGCGCGACACCCAGGTTGTTGAACGCGTAGTTGCCGGAATTCAGCAGCGTGACGCCATTGCTGACGTTGAACTTCACAGTGGCCGTTGCAGCATTCGCGGCCGTGAAAACAGCCGTCATGCCCGTCGGCGCCGCCGGCGTGTACAGCCCGTTCGTTGCCTTGCTCAGCGTCGTGCTCTGGAAGTACACGCCGCTCGAACCGGAATCGAAGAACGCCGTCTTGCTGTAGGTGCGTCCTTCGAACAGCGCGTCGACGTCTCCCCAGATATTGGTCTGCAGGATGGTCGCGTTGGTGCCGCTCAACGTATTGTTCGATTGCGTGTCGATGCCGAAGACAAGCGTTCCTGTCGCCGTTGCGGCACCCGTATCGGACACTTGCGCCATCTCGACGATCACGCCGTTGTTGTCGGTCGTGAACTTCGTGACGGGGTTGGCCACCTGGTTGGCGACGGGTTCGAGCGTCGGCACACAGGACGAGCCACCCGTACAGAGATAATAGGCACCGACGATCGGCGTGCTACCCGCGCAAGCCGAGCCGCAATCGTTCGGCGACGTGCCGATACCGAGAATGCCGTTTGCGCCGAGCGACGTGGGCGTCGTCATGTTGGTGCCCGCCAGACAGCCGTTCAGACCCGTGGGAATGGTCGCGCTCAGCGACGGATCAGCGATCACCTGGATCGGCAGGTTCTGCGCGACTTCGCTCGACAAGGCCACGTCCGCGGTGCGCACCGTGCCCCACGTGTTGCCCGAGCCGAACGACGCGCATTCAGCGACGGGCTGACCGGTTTGCGTCTGCTGGGACAACAGGCTCAACGTCGTTGACGGAATAACGGACGCGAACAGGCGCAAGCCGAACGATTCCGTATCGACGAGCACGTTGTCGATCGTCGAGCAGGTGACGCCGGTACCGCCGCTGCCCGGTGCGCAAACCTTCACGCTCACCATTGGGAAGTTCCGCACGTTGCTGAACGACGAGACGAGAATCGGCACCGTATTCGGCGAACCCGACGAAACGGGCGTCGCCGTCGGATCCGCAAACGCGGTACTCACCGAGACGGGCGTATTGGTCACGGGCGTCGATGTGGTCGACGCGCTGCTCGCCGTGCCCGACGAGCCACCGCCTCCGCCGCATCCAGCAAGAGCCACACACATGCCGCTAACGGCAAGAATCCATTTCATTGCACGCATTTACAGTCCCCTCGCCTTATTGGATATCGTCGCTGCTCACACCGGCGGGAAGACCCGACGGCAACCACGCACGGCCGACGTACGAGCCCATATGGCCACCCGTCTGGACGACGACATCCGAACGCTGCACCGTTGCGGGACCGAACGCGCTGCCCTGCTGCGCGTGCTGTTGATTGACGGTGTCGAGATAGCCCGCGAAGTAGCTGCCCAGCAGCGAGCTGAGATCCGGCATGTGCGCGCCACGCCATGACACGGCGAACACCGTTCCCGATTGACCGACGTATTCGCGAACCAGCGTGCCGTCGGCGAGCGTTGCTTCATTGACGGTATAAGGCACCGCCGTCGCGCTCATGCGCATGACTGCCTGAGTCGAGCTTGCGGTCGTTGTTGCGGTGTAGGTGGGAGACGAGCCAAGCGCCGCGTGGGCGGAAAGGCAGTTGGCAAATGCGGCTGCTGCCAACAGGCATTGCAAACGTAACTTCATTAAAGTCCTCGGTTTATTTTTTTGATTGAAGCCAATCCCCGTTCGCTCTCGAAATAGCAAGCGATGTGTTGTTGTGCTTCTTTCGTATCTTTAAAGACACTGCTACCGCCTTGATCTTCATTCGTGTTTTTGTTATGTCCGGCATTAACAAAAATACGGCGACGATCAAACTTCGTTTACGGTACGAGCGTGCTGAACTGAAGGAGAGAACCGCGAAAAGACTGGCTGTGCGCGCAATTTATGCGGTACAGATCAAATAGTGCTTTAATCTGACAGCAAAATGAAATGATAAGAAAGATTAATTTAATCTTTAGACGAGGGATTATCGGCATGCGCGCCGCTTCTTTTAAAGGCACTTTAAGCGCTGGATGAGCGCAATGTAATAAAGGCGCACAAACAACAACGGCGCGCTGCCCAAAGGCAAGCGCGCCGTTTCTTTTATTCGTTATTGTTAGAGAGCCTGAACCGACGGACCATCATGTGTCGTTGATTCGACGACGATGTTTCCCCGATCATGTTCGACCATCGCATTGCGATTCAGGTCGGCGCCAGCATCGCGCGCGCCTGAAGATGCCGATACAGATTCCGTCATGGTGTCCAGGGAAGGCGTGAGATAAATAACGACAGATCGCACAGAAACTCCGTTAGGCACCAAGCTTTTATTTTAACGCATGCGAGACGGCTACCCGCGCTGCGATCGGCAGAAAAGCAAAAAGGCGACACTGCAAACAGTGCCGCCTTGATGCATAAACAGAAATGCGCTAGCTAGTGGCGCATCGACTCCGGCAACGACAGCAGCAACGCGGTCACGTCCATGTCCTCGTCGAGTTCCGGCCAGATCAGCTGCTGCTTGTCGATCGAAATGGCGAAGTGCTCGCGCTCTGCGTCGGTCGCCGCGGCGAGCGTGGGAAACCAGTTAAGTGGAAATTCGACGGCGCGGCCGTCGGACAGATCGAGAAACAGGTGTGCACTATCGAAATGCACATCGACGGCATCGGCTCGCATGATCGTCTCCGGCGGGGGTCCACTCAAACGATAGTCGTGCCAGCGCGACGCTTCAAGCGCATTGCACGGGGCCAAAACAGAAAATTCGCGGGGACAAATCGCCTACAGTTCGGGCCGTGCGAGGTCGTGTTCGACGATATGCTCGCCGTACACCTGCGCGGCAGCGAGCGCTTCTTCTTTGGTTGGATACGGCCCGAGATCGGGCGCGCCGTCGAACGGAAAGAGCAGGCGCCCGTCCGTCTTGCGCACCACGCGCAACACGCCGAAAAAGCGCCTGTAGCCCGCGAGCTTCGAGCCCGCGCTGACTTCGAAATCGCCCTCGCTCTTGCCGGGCACACTGGGAATGAAACGGCTCATGATGAACTTCTTGAATGCATAAACTGGCGCACGAAAAACGCTATTTTCGCACGCCCTGTGTGAGCGGTTCATGTCAGAGCCGCACGCGCGTTCAACGTTGTGTCGATGCGTCGCCGGGCCGCTCGTTGATGTAGGGCGCGACGTCGCGCTGCTCGAGCGCATCGCCGAGTTTCATGCGCAGGAAACTGCTCGTCGTGTAACGCGTCACGCTCGAATAGAACTGGTTGACGACCTTCGTGATGGTCGCCGAATAGCTTTCGATCAACTCCGGGTTGATCGAAAAATTATCGTAATTGACGATTGCCTGCGGCTTGAATCGCACGCCCTTTAGCAACGATTCGACATGCTGCCAGATTGCGTCGATCTGATCCTGCGTCGTCACCTGCAAGCCCTCGAAGTTCACGAAGAACATGTTCTTCTCGGCGTCGTAATTGAAGCGCTCATCGAGCGGCAGACACAGCAGCAGCGTACGCAAGCCCATCGGCGCGGGGCGAAAAATGCGTTCGTCCATCATGCGCGGCGGACGCTCGATGATCGGCCTAAAACCCATGCGCGCGACGATATCGTTCTGTACGTCGACACCCGGCGCCACTTCCGTCAGTTCGAGTCCGCGCGGCGTCAGCGTGAACACGCAACGCTCGGTGATGTACAGCACGTGCTGTCCGCGCTTTGCCGCATATTCGCCGCTGAACGTACGGTGCTCGACTTCATCGATGAACTTCTGGTTAACGCCTTCGCGCCTGATCTTCAGCCGCGCATCTTCGATCTCGACTTCGAGATTGCCCGCGTTGAACGTGCCGACGAACACCACACGCTTCGCGCTCTGGCTGATGTTGATGAAGCCACCCGCGCCCGCGAGCTTCGGCCCGAACTTGCTGACGTTGAGATTGCCCTGGCGATCCGCCTGCGCAAGTCCGAGAAACGCGACATCTAGACCGCCGCCATCGTAGAAGTCGAACTGATACGGCTGATCGATGATGGCCTGCGTATTGGTCGCCGCGCCGAAGTTCAGCCCACCGGCCGGAATGCCGCCTATCACGCCCGGCTCCGTCGTCATCGTGAACAGATCGATCACGCCTTCTTCATTCGCGACGCTCGCGATGCCCTCCGGCATGCCGATACCGAGATTCACGACGCTATTGGCCATCAGTTCCATCGCCGCGCGGCGCGCGATCACCTTGCGCTCGGTCAGCTCCATCGCCGCCACGGAACTGGCCGGCACGCGCAATTCGCCTGCAAATGCGGCCGAATAGGGCTCTGCGAAAGTCTGCCAATGATGCTCGGGCCGCGCGACCACCACGCAATCGACCATGATGCCGGGGATCTTCACATCGCGCGGATTGAGCGTATTCGTATCGGCGAGGCGCTCGACCTGCACGATCACGACGCCGCCCGAATTGCGCGCCGCCATCGCGATCGCCAGCGCCTCGAGCGTGAGCGCCTCGCGTTCCATCGTGATGTTGCCGCTCGCATCGGCCGTGGTGCCGCGAATGATCGCGACGTCGATTGGAAAGGTCTTGTAGAACAGATACTCGCTGCCGTCGATCTCCATCAGCTTGACGAGATCGTCCGACGTGCGGCTGTTCAGCTTGCCGCCGCCGTGGCGCGGATCGACGAAGGTGCCGAGGCCGATCGTCGACAGATGGCCGGGCTTGCCGGCGGCGATGTCGCGAAACAGATGGGAAATCACGCCTTGCGGCAGGTTATAGGCCTCGATGCGGCCGTCGATGGCAAGCTGCTGCAACTTCGGCACCAGCCCCCAATGCCCGCCGATCACACGCCGCACCAGCCCTTCGTGCGCGAGATGATTCAGCCCTTTCGACTTGCCGTCGCCCTGCCCGGCCGCGTACACGAGCGTCAGGTCGAGATGCGCACTCGATGCGTCGGGCGTGCCCAGCGCGCCCGGTCCGCCCGAGGTCGCCGCGTTGGCATCGAAGAAGCGCTCCTCGAGCGCGATCGCGACCTCTTCGGCGAAACCCACGCCGACGAAACCGCCTGTCGCGAGCGTATCGCCCGGGCGAATCAGCTCGACTGCAGCGCGCGCGCTGACGACCTTGTTGCGCCCGACCTTGCGCTCGGTGACGGGAAACGGGTACTGGAATACGGCGCGCATAGGGTCTCCATTTCGTTGACCGGATGCCGGCGCACGAGGGTTGCTACGGGTTCGTACGACGATTTCGCGGGTTGCGACCCGCGTGGTGCAACCGCCCGGCCAAGGCAGCTTTTTGCAGTGCCTGACCATGCAATTTAGCAAGCCTCAACGGGATCGTCAGCATTTATCGGCGGCAGTGGTCACGTGCTGGATACGTCGAATCCGGCGGATGTTTAAAAGCAACGTGCGCGTTTTTCACCGCGTTTTCTGACGGAACAGGAAAGCTTAGGTAAGCAAAGCTTTTCGATCGCACTGCGTTTTTCTTGTTAAAACCATGCGTCGTGCATTCGTATAAATCAGCCAGCATATTCGTTGTGGCACGGCCAACGACACATGGTTTGACCCTTTGAAAACATGCACAATTGTTCACGCTAAACAAAACCACCGGCGCGCCGTAAACGTAAGTAGCAGCGCCGTCCGCAAGCGCAGCAACAATTACCGCCAAAGCGGCTGGCCACCATGAAAGGCAATACATTTCCCCATCCGACCAACGCACGATGCGCAGCGCGCGTGAATCCGTTCACGCCGGCCGCGCACGCCGGGGTCATCGCGAAGCGCGCGCATTGAGGCGAGTCCAGACATGACGACGAGCCTCCCCTTGAAACGGCGCCGCGCGTTGCGCCGGCACGCCACGAACCGGTCGCGCCAGGACCAGCACTTCCTTTCGCTGCTGCTCGACGCGTGGTCGAGCCGTCGCCCGATCGGCGCAGTCGGCTTCACGGTGAGCGTCGCCGCTGGAATCGGTGTGGGCACGGCAACCATCGCCCTGCAAATGGCGTTACGCGGCACGGCGAGCGCGCCGTTCAGCGTGCAGGTCGCCATCGGCGCGACGGCCGGCGCCATCGCGATGATCGCAACGCGCCAGCGTTTCGCCGCGCAAAAAACGCGGCAGGCAGCGGCCATGGCGCTCGCCAGTTCATTCCTCGATGCAAGCCGCGATTGCGTCAAGCTGCTCGATCTGCAAGGGCACATGCTGCGCATCAACGACTACGGCGCGACGCTGATGGAAGCGACATCGCCCGTGCAGCTCGCGGGCGCGGACTGGCTCGGCTTCTGGCAAGGCGACGACCACGACGCCGCGATGGCCGCCTTCAGAAGCGCGCTGAACGGCACGCCCGCGACGTTTCGCGGCAGTTGCGCGACGACGACCGGCCAGCCGAAATGGTGGGACTCGCAGCTGATCCCCGTGAAGGATCATGCGGGCAACGTGCTTGCCGTGGTCTGCGCATCGCTCGACATCACGAACCAGACGCAGTTGCTCCAGCAACTGCGCGCTAAAAGCGAACTGATGTCGGAGATGGAAGCGCACGTGAAGCTCGTGTTCTTCTCGTACAGCGCGAACTTCGAGTATTTCCACTACATCACGGCGGGTTCATCGAACGTGTTCGGCATCGAGCCGGAGGAGTTCATGCGCAACCCGAACAGCTGGCGCGAACTGGTCGTGCCGGAAGATCGCGCCGCCTTGCAGTCGGAGATGGCGCGCATCATGGCCGAATCGACGGAAGGACGCGCGCAGTACCGGATCAGGAAAGCCGACGGCTCGCTGCGCTGGCTGCGCAGCACGGGCTATCCGGTGTTCGACGATAAAGGCAATGTGCTGCGCATCGTCGGCATCACGGAAGACGTGACGGTCGAACAGGAACGCATCGCCGAGCTGGACCGGCTCGCGTATACCGATTCGCTCACGGGTCTCGCGAATCGCGCGGCGCTGCTGCGCGAAATCGAAAGCCGCTGCGCGACGGGCAAACCGTTCGGCCTGATGTTCGTCGATCTCGACCGCTTCAAGGTGCTCAACGACACGCTCGGCCATCTCGCCGCCGATCACCTTCTGCGCAACGTGGCCGACATCATTCGCCGCTCGCTTTCCGACGACGCGTACGTCGCGCGTCTGGGCGGCGACGAGTTCGCGGTGCTGATCGGCAGCGTGGTCGACAAGGTCGGGCTCGAGACGCAGGCGAAGTCGCTGCTGCGCGGGTTGTCGGAGAACCGGTTGCAGGACAGCGCGGGCGCGTTCATCACCGCGTCGATCGGCATTTCGATCTTTCCGGAGCACGGCAGCGGCCACGATGCGCTGCTGTCGAGCGCCGACGTCGCGATGTACGCGGCGAAGAAAACCGGCCGCAACGGCTATCAGTTCGCGGGCGAAGAAGCGACGCGCACCATTGGCGATTTCGAACTGGAACGCGACGTGCCCGTCGCGCTCGCGACCAACCAGTTCTTCCTGCACTTCCAGACCATTCACGAGCCGCACACGCTCGCAATACATGGCGCGGAAGCGCTGATCCGCTGGCAGCACCCGGTGCGCGGCCGGATTCCACCGTGCGACTTCATCCCGCTGCTCGAAGAAACGGGTTTTGTCGAAGACGTCGGCGTGTGGGTGCTCGATAACGCGCTGCGTCAGCTTGCCGTGTGGCGAGCAGCAGGCGCGACGAATCTCGGTGTGTCCGTGAACGTGTCGGCACGGCAACTGGGCAGCGAACAGATCGTGCGCGAAGTGGACCGCGCGCTCAAGCAGTACGGAATTCCGCCCGGCAAGCTCGAAATCGAGCTGACGGAAACCGCGCTGATGAAGAACCCGAAGCAGGCGCAAAAGTCGATCGTCGAGCTGAAGCGGCTTGGCGTGCGCATCGCCATCGACGATTTCGGCACCGGCTATTCGAGTCTCATGTATCTCGCCGATTTCGAGCCGCACACGCTGAAGATCGACCGGCATTTCACGTCGAAGATCGATCACGATCCGACGACGCAAACTATCGTCGAGGGTGTGATCGGACTTGCGCGCAAGCTCGGGATCAAGGTGATCGCGGAAGGCGTCGAGGAAGCGGCGCAACTGGAAATTCTGCGCCAGGTGAACTGCGACTACGTGCAGGGCTATCTGCTCAGCAAGCCGCAGGCGCCCGAAGGACTGATCACATCCGCGTGACGCGTTGCGTGCGTCAGAACCGGTGGCGCAGGCCCGCGCCGATCAGCACCTGATTGTGGCCCGACGACGGATCTGTCGTATTGATGACGGCCGGCGCGCCCGACGACGAGCGCTGATAGATCGCTTCCAGATAGGTGTCGGTGCGCTTCGAGAACTGGTAGTCGGCCTGCACGCCGCCGTTGTGCCAGTGCGTGCCCGATCCCTGCGTGTACGTGTATGAGCCCGCCAGCGCGACGGTCGGCGTCAGCTGGTAGACGCCGTTGACCTCGTAGTTGGAAAAGCCGACCGATGGCGCCACGCCGCCCGTGTCGAGGACGGTGACGCCCGTAAACGTGGAGCGCGACCACGCGGCCGCCATCGTGAAGTCACCGATCGCGTAGCTGATGCCGACGCCGTACGTGTTCTGCGTCTGCACGGAAGCTTCGAAGACATCGGTGGCGCTCGGCAGCACGACGGCGTCATATGCACCCGTCGACGAATTGCCGCGCCCGTTCGCGTGCAGATACGCGGCGCCCGCATTCAGCGCGCCCGCCTGATAGCTCATGCCGAAGCTGTACGCACGGTTGTTCGCAAACTGCCCGGCCGCATTCGAAAACGCGTACATGCCGCCGAAGGTCAAGCCGCCGAACGACGGACTCGCATACTTGACGGAATTCGCCGCGAGATAGGTGTTGTTCGCGTTGTCGTTGTCGAACGGATGGGCGAATGCCGTGCCGCCCGTTCCGCCTGTCAGCGTGAACGGCGCGAGGTAATCGTGCACCAGATCGTATTGATGGCCGAGCGTCAGCGTGCCCGCCTGCTCGTTGCCGAGGCCGACGTAGTACGGGTGATCGTTGAACATTTCGCCCGACGTGACCGAAAAGCCGCGTTCGAGCCTGAAGATCGCGCGATACCCGCCGCCCAGATCCTCGATGCCCTGCAAGCCCCAATAGCTGCCGTCGACGAGACCCGACGTGGCCTTCCATTGCGAATGCCCGCCGGCGTTGCTGATATACGCGAGGCCCGTATCGAGCTCGCCGTACATCGTGACGCTGCTCTGCGCGTGCGCGCCCGTGCCGAGTGAGAGAAGTGCGGCACATGACGCGGCCGCGGCGGCTGTCTTATTGATCTTGTTCGCGGACATGCTCGGCTTCCCTGAGTTGAGTCGGTTCGGCTTCGAAAGGCGACTTTTTATAGGAACAACAGCCACACGCACAAGTAGAGCGCGCCAAATACCCTGCGCGAGCGCTCCGTAAGCTAGATTACAAACTGCAAACGAATCCCATTATTGGATTCGCGCGAAACAGAAGTAAAGCGAAAACAATGGGTTGCGCCGACGGTCCGCGAACAGAACACACCCGATGCCCGGCAGGACGACGTCTGCTCAAAAGCGTACGCCCAATATCCCGCGCCCGGCGTTGTTTTCATGCGACGTCGGGCGCGCGTCTGGACGGATCCGAGGCGTGCCGAACTCTGTGTTATCGGCGCGGGCGCGCTTTACCTGAGTCAAATACCAGGAAACCCTCAAGCATCTGGGGTCTCTGCCGTTAAGCCTTACAGATCCATTCGGATGCGCAGGCATCCGGCAGTCGAAGGAACGTGATGCGCAACAACCAGCCTGTTACCCAGAACGAGTACGACTATCCGTCCTCGCAGATGCTCGTGTCGGCAACCGACCTCAAGGGCAATATCCAGTACTGCAACCCGGCCTTCATCGCCGTCTCCGGCTACTCGCGCGACGAGCTGATCGGCCAGCCGCACAACCTGATCCGCCATCCCGACATGCCGGCGGAAGCCTTCGCCGACATGTGGACGACGATCCGCGCCGGCCGCCCGTGGTCGGCGTACGTCAAGAACCGCCGCAAGAACGGCGACCACTACTGGGTGCGTGCGAGCGTGACGCCCGTTGTCGAGAACGGCACGCCTGTCGGCTATCTGAGCGTGCGCGTGAAGCCGTCGCGCGAAGAGGTGCGCCAGGCAGAAGCGCTCTACGCGAAGATGCGCGCGGGCGCACTGCGCGGCGTGCGGCTGCATCAGGGCGTGGTGGTGCGCACGGGCGTCGTCGGCAGGCTGCACGCGATGATGCGTCTGCCCGTCGCGATGCGCGCGACGATTGGCTATCTCGTGGCGCCTGTCGCACTGCTCGCAGCCGGCCTCGCTGCGTGGGGCGGCACGCCGCCGATGCCGTTCTGGATCGCGTTCGGCGTGACGGCCGCGACGAGCGTCGCCGCCGCGCAACTGCTGTCGCGCCATCTCGGGCAGCCGGTCGATGCGATGGCGTCGTTTGCCACGCGCATGGCAGCGGGCGACCTGACGGCGGATCTCGCCATCGCCCGCCATGACGATCTCGGCGACGTGCTGCAGGCGCTCAACCAGTTGAAGGCGAATCTCGCGGCGATCGTGTTCGACGTGCGCGCGCAGATCGGCGGAATGCTCGATGCCGCGCATGAGATTTCGACGGGCAATCTGGATCTCGCGCGCCGCACGGAAATGCAGGCGGCATCGCTGGAAGAGACGGCGGCGACGATGGAGCAACTGACGACCACGGTGCAGGCGAACGCCGACGCCACCGTGCGCGCGCTCGATCTCGCCAAGGATGCGCAAGCCGCGGCGGCCACAGGCGGCAAGATCGCGCAACAGGTCGAGCAGACGATGGCGGGCATCACCGAGGCGTCGAAACGGATCGCCGATATCACGGGTGTGATCGACGGCATTGCGTTCCAGACCAACATCCTCGCGCTCAATGCCGCCGTCGAAGCGGCACGCGCGGGTGAGGCGGGCCGCTCGTTCGCCGTGGTCGCGGGCGAAGTGCGCATGCTGGCGCAGCGCTGCGCGGCGTCGGCGAAGGAAATCAAGCAGGTGGTCGATGCAACGGTGAACGAGGTGTCGCAAGGGACCGAACTGGTCGCGCGCACGACGGCCCAGATGGCGACGATCGATCAGGCGGTGGCACGCGTGTCGTCGCTGATCGTCGATGTGGCGAACGCGAGCAGCGAACAGGCCGACGGCATCAGCCAGGTGAATCAGGCGGTGTCGCATCTGGACAGCGCGACGCAGCAGAACGCCGCGATGGTCGAGCAGGCTGCGGCGACGGCGCAACGTCTTGCCGAACAGGCTGACGTGCTGGACGAAGCCGTGCGGCTGTTCACGGTTTCTGGCAGCGAGGCTGCTGCCCGGCCGCTGAAGGCGCTGCGCAATCCTGCGGCGCCCGCTCACGCCGCTCGCGTAGCCGTCGATGAAGATGCATTGGTCTGATGGATCATCGTTACTACCATCTCGACAACGCGCAATTGGCACATAAATATACGAGCGTCAGCGCCCAGGATTGTGTGCGGGCCGGCTGACCCGAGTAACAACGGCGTTTATGTGGCCCGTTCGTTTTGGACGGGCTATTTTTTTGGTGCTGCGCAGGTGTGGGTCTTGCGACGCTGGTTTGGTTTTTCTGGCTTCGCGCTGGCATCCGCGTTTGGTTATCGGTGCCTCAGGCGTTGCCCCTGTGCGGGGCGGCACTTACTTTCTTTGCCGCCGCAAAGAAAGTAAGCAAAGAAAGCGGGCTAACACCGCCAGCCCTTGTTCTTGCCTGAGGGCCCCCAACGGTTCCTCTCCTTCACATGGCAACTTCTCAGTCACCGCCCGTTGCCAACGCTCTAATCGAGCGCCTCACCCACTTCAATCACCCGTAGCGCAGCAACCGGCAGCGACTGGTTACGGCCGCCCAGGTGGCAAACTCTGTGTAGGTCGTAGTGCTTCACACCTCAGCGCCCCTACGACACCGATCGTGTTTTTCAGTCCGGAGTGAAGCGCGTACGGCGCGAAAGCCGACACACAGTTTGCCGCTATAGAACGGGAGCGATTTGATCGCGTATGTGGTGACGCGGGAGTGTGAAGCGGGTGAGGCGCTCAATAAGAGCGTTGGCAACGGGCAGTGAAAAGCAGGTTGTCGTTTGAAGCGGAGGACCCGTTGGGGGCCCTCAGGCGGTGGTCAAGAAGTAGCGGTGTTCAGCGGCTTTCTTTTGCCTACTTTTCTTTGCCGCGGCAAAGAAAAGTAGGTGCCGCCCCGCACAGGGGCGACGCGTGAAGCGGGCAAGTCATATCGCGGATGCCAGCGAAAACCGAAACCAAACCAACCAACACATTTATCCAAACGCCAGCAAATCCATCTGATAAGGCATCTTGGAAGCAGGCCGCTCAAGCGCCAGCAGAGCCTCCTTCCGATGCAACCCACCGGCATAGCCGGTCAAATCTCCAGCACTGGAAATCACCCGATGACACGGCACGACAATCGAAACGGGATTCCGCCCGTTGGCCGCGCCAACCGCCCGCGACGCCGACAGCGGCAACCCGAGCCGCTGCGCAATGCCGCCATAGCTCGCCGTCTCGCCATAGGGAATCCGCACAAGCTGATCCCACACATCGCGCTGAAACGCGCTACCCATCATGCGCAACCGCAGCGTGAACTCATGCCGCTCGCCCGCGAAATATTCATCGAGCTGCTCGCGCGCCTGATTCAGCACGCGTGACACGCTCTCGCCCGCCAGCGCGCCGTCGGCAGCCGGAAAATATTTCTGCCCGACAAAGTACACGCCCGTGATCGCGTCGTCTTCGGCGCGCACCAGAATGTCGCCGAGCGGACTCGGCATCGACATGCATTGCTTCATCAGATCCTCCTGCATGGTCGCGAAAGCCGCTGCCAATCTCGTGCCCGGCCTTCTGAATGCGCCCACTTTATCGTACGGACACGCCGCACCGCCTCCCGGATCTTGCTCTGAACAATCCGAGCACAGGCAAACGTCACCGCCGTGACAACAAACAAATGCATGCGCCGGACATGCCTGGAATGCCCATCCGGTGCATCAGCAGCGCACATTGCATGCGCTCCGGTCGCCTCGGACACCACCGCCTCACCCCACTGAAAGCCGCGCCAGCGTTAAGTCTCAACGCAATTTCGCGTCCCTTCGATGCAGCGCGCACGGCTCGCCCGCATAATCGGCAGAGTGTGAGCGCCACGCGACAGACGGCGCGCGGTACTGCCCTTACAATGCCTGTTCGGCAACGTTGTTCAATCACGCAAGAGGGAATTTTCGATGCGCACCACCGGGTCTTCCGGGGCAATGGCCCTGCTCACCGAGCACGACGACGCAACGGGGCGCGAACTGCGCTCGCTGCGCCTCGAATCGACAGAAGACGGTAAAGGCATACTTCTGATCGAAGTCGATGAACGCAAGCCGGGCATCCACCGCGAAGTGCGTTATGAAATCACGCCTGCTGAACTGATCGCAGCCATCCGTGCGCATGGCGCCGAACTGCCGGGCGAGCAGCATAACCACCGTCAATAATTCACAGCAGTCATCAATCGCATCACGAAGAGCGCGCGGCACAGGTTCAATCCGACGCCGCGCCTCTTGTTTTTCCCGCAGTCGCCACCATCTCCAACGCCTCGTCGGGCGTCACATGACGTTCACGGATGCACCAGCCTTCCCGCCGAAGACCGAGGCGGCAGGCGCTTTTCCCGCATTTCGGCAATATCCGGACGCAAGACACACCTCTCTTGCACGCGTTGAAAATGCGTCCATAATCTTCTAGTCAATTCCAGTCGTCTTCGCGGCCGAAACGCTCGCGAAAGTAAGCCGATGCTACATGATCTCGTCGAGCAGTACGGGCCTGCCATCGTATTCGTCAATGTGCTCGCCGCATCCATCGGGCTGCCCGTGCCCGCGATGCCTTGCCTCGTGCTGTTCGGCGCGATGGCCGCGATGCATCCCGGTTCAGTCGGCGGGCAGGTGCTGCCCGTGCTCGTGCTCGCGGTGTTCGCCACGCTGATCGGCGACAGCGCGTGGTTCGCTGCCGGCCGCATCTACGGCGGCAACACGCTGAAAACACTGTGCAAGCTGTCGCTGTCGCGCGATACCTGCGTGAAGAAGACGGAACGCTTCTTCGGACGCTGGGGCGTGCGCGTGCTGGCCGTGGCGAAGTTCGTGCCTGGCCTGTCGATCGTCTCCATCCCGATGGCGGGCGCGATGGGCACGCCGTACCGCACCTTCCTCGCGTACGACAGCATCGGCGCGACGCTCTGGTCGGGCCTCGGGCTCGTGCTCGGCGTGGTGTTCTCGCAGCAGATCGACATGCTGTTCGCGGGCGCGAGCCGGCTCGGCAAGCTGACGGCCGTGATAGTCGTCGCGCTGCTGGCTGTCTATTGCGCGTACCGCTGGTATCGCCGGCGCCAGCTCATCAAGAAACTGGCCACGGCGCGCATGGATGTCGACGAGCTGTACGACCTGATGCTCGACAAGCGTTCGCCCGTGCTGTTCGACATCCGCTCCGAGGAAAAGCGCGCGCTCGATCCGTTCGTGATTCCCGGCTCGGTGTTCGCGGACGAGCGCCAGCTCGACGAAATCGTCGCGAAGTATCCGCATGACCAGAAGCTCGTGATCTATTGCTCGTGCCCGAACGAGGTGTCGGCGGCGTGGATGGCGAAGCAGTTGACGGAAGCCGGCTTCCGGGACGTGATTCCGCTGCGCGGCGGCCTCGATGCGTGGCGCGACGCGGGGCGCCAGCTCGAGCCGCTCGCCGAAGAGGCCGAGCCGCCGATGGATCTCGACATCACGCCAAAGCCAGTCTGAACCGACATTGGCCGCGTGCCGGAGCCGGCGCGTGGCAAAGCAAGGAGCAAATCTGATGGGTGTAACGCGAGAAGGAGAAGAGGCGCAACGCGCTGCCGTCAATGAGGCGCCGTTCTCGACGCTTTCGACGCGGCGTCACCAGATGTTTCCCATTCTTCAGCCTGAAGAGATCAAGCGGCTGTGCAGGTTCGGCGAACGGCGCGACTTCGAGGCGGGCGAGATGCTGTTCGTCACGGGCAGCACCGGGCCGGGCATGTTCGTGCTGCTGACGGGCTCGGTGAAGGTCTATCAGCGCGACGGACTCGGACGCGAACTGCTGGTCAACGAACACCATCAAGGCTCCTTTCTCGCCGAAGTCGGCCAGTTGTCGGGCAAGCCGGCACTCGTCGACGGAATGGCGCTGGAACATGTCGAAGCGCTGCTGATTTCGCCGGAACGGCTGCGCGCGCTGATCGTCGCGGAAGCCGAACTCGGCGAGCGCATCATGCGCGCGCTGATTTTGCGTCGCGTCGGGCTGATCGAGCGCGGCGCGGGTGGGCCGATTATCGTCGGCAAGAGCAATGACCGGCGGCTGGTGTCGCTGCAAGGCTTCCTCGCGCGCAACGGCCATCCGCATACGGTGCTCAACGAGAGCGATGAGGACGGACTGCGCGTCGTCGAGCAGTTCGCGGCGGGCCCGGAAGACATGCCGCTCGTGATCTGTCCGGACGGCTCGGTGCTGCGCCATCCGAGCGACCCCGAACTGGCGACCTGCCTCGGCCTGATTCCCGATCTCGACTCGGAACACGTGTACGACGTGGCGATCGTCGGCGCCGGTCCCGCCGGGCTGGCGACGGCTGTGTACGCGGCCTCGGAAGGGTTGTCGGTGATCGTGCTGGACAGCCGCGCGCCGGGCGGTCAGGCAGGCGCGAGTTCGCGCATCGAAAACTATCTCGGCTTTCCGACGGGCATTTCCGGTCAGGCGCTCGCGGGCCGCGCATTCGTGCAGGCGCAAAAGTTCGGCGCGCACGTCGCGATTCCCGTGAAGGTCAAGCATCTGCATTGCGAGGAACGTCCGTACCGGCTCGAACTGCAATGCCAGGGCAGCATCCGCGCGCAGACCATCGTGATCGCGAGCGGCGCGGTGTATCGGCGGCCGGAGATCGACGGGCTCGACCGTTTCGACGGCCGCGGCATCTACTACTGGGCGTCGCCCGTCGAGGCGAAGCTGTGCAAGCGCGAAGAAATCGTGCTGGTCGGCGGAGGGAATTCGGCGGGTCAGGGCATCGTGTATCTCGCGTCGCACGCGAAGCACATTCACGTGCTGATCCGCCGCAGCGGCTTCGAGGCGACCATGTCGCGCTATCTGATCGACCGGATCGCGTCGCTGCCGAACGTCACCCTGTATCCGGAAACGGAAATCGGTTGGCTCGAGGGCGATGAAGGCGGACTCACGCAGATCGGCCTGAAAAACCCCTGCGCGGACGGACGCGATTGTTTCGATTCACGGCATCTTTTCCTGTTCACGGGCGCCGATCCGAATACGGACTGGCTGCGCAGTTGCGGCGTCGAACTGGACAAGAAAGGCTTCGTGATTACGGGCACGAACTCGGCTTGTGATCTCACGACGTCCGTCGAAGGCGTCTACGCAATCGGCGACGCGCGCGCGGGATCGACGAAACGCGTGGCGGCCGCCGTCGGCGAAGGCGCACAGGTCGTTGCGCAAATCCATCAGATGCTCGCGCAGCTCGCGGGCGAAACGACCGTCGCGCTCGGCGCGTAATTCCACCTCTTGGCACCGGCCGCGCGCGAGCCATCGCGCGCGGCCGGTCGCGTCTGATTTCTCCCCATCATCAGCCTGCTTACCGGTTGTTACACAAGCGACCGTCTGCTTGCACCTGTGAATCTTTCCATTTCGTAAGATCAAGTCAGGATTCAGTTAGAAACTGACTTGGGAAGGCAGGAGAACAGCATGATCAAACGTGCGATGGCATTTGCGGCTGCCGGTTTTGCCGCTGCGGTTGTATCGACGGCTGCGTCCGCGCATGTCGGCGTCGGTGTCTATCTGGGCGCACCCGTCTACGTGGCGCCGCCGCCCGTCGTCTACGCACCGCCTCCGCCCGTGGTCTACGCGCCGCCGCCTCCCGTCTACTATGGTGGTTACGGTGGCTATGGTGGATACCGCCGCGGTTATTGGGGCGGCGGTCCGCGCTGGCACGATCACGGCCGCCATCGCGGCTGGGAAGGGCGTCACGGCCACGGCCGCTGGTAACAGGCAACGCACCGCGATGGCCAATGCCATCTGACGGTGCGTTTTCATCGATCACGCTACAGTAGCGAACATCCCGGCATGGCAGGACGCCATGCCGCCCGAATCGCTACAAGCCGATCGCGTGATCACACTGCCCCTTTCCGCCGCCCGCACCCTGCATCTGGCCGCTCAAGGCCTGCTCACGCCGCCGCGCCGCAAGGCGACCAAAGCCGATGTGCTCGATGCCATCCGGCAGATGGCGCAACTGCAGATCGACACGATTCATGTCGTCGCGCGCAGTCCCTATCTCGTTCTGTTCAGCCGGCTTGGCGGGTACCAGCCGCAATGGCTCGACGAACATCTCGCCGAAGGCAAGCTGTTCGAATACTGGTCGCACGAAGCCTGTTTTCTTCCCATCGAGGATTACGGCCTGATGCGTCACCGGATGCTCGACCCAAGCGACATGGGCTGGAAATATGCGGGCGAGTGGCACACGCGATATCGGAAGGAAATCGACGCGCTGCTTGCGCACATTCGCAAAACGGGCGCGGTGCGCTCGGCGGATTTCGCGCGGGAAACCGGCAAGGGCAACGGCTGGTGGGACTGGAAGCCGGAGAAGCGGCATCTGGAAGTGCTGTTCGCGATCGGCGAGCTGATGGTCGCGGAGCGGCGCAATTTTCAGCGCGTCTACGATGTGACCGCGCGCGTGTTGCCGCACTGGAACGACGCACGCGATCTGCAGCCCGTCGATGCCGTCGCGAAAGAACTGCTGCGGCGCAGTTGTCGCGCGCTGGGCGTCGTGCGCTCGGATTGGGTCGCCGATTACTACCGGATGCCGCGCCGCCCATACGCCGATGCACTCCATCAACTCGCGGACGAAGGCGAGCTGACGCCTGTGCATGTCGAAGGCTGGAAGCAGCCGACTTTCGTGCATCGCGACTTCGCGCCGATGATCGACGATGCGTCGAACGGCATCGTCACGTCGACAGTGACCACCGTGCTATCGCCATTCGATCCCGTCGTGTGGGACCGCAAGCGCGCCGCGGCGCTGTTCGACTTCGATTATGTGATCGAGTGCTATGTGCCCGCGCCGAAGCGCAAATACGGTTACTACGTGCTCCCCATTCTGAACCGCGGCAAGCTGATCGGGCGCGTCGATGCAAAGGCGCATCGCGCGACTGGCGTGTTCGAACTGAAGTCACTGCATCTGGAGCCGGGCGTGCGCGTGAGCGGCCGGCTGACATCGGATCTGCGTCGCGCGCTGCAGCGTTGTGCCGACTGGCACGGTACGCCGCAATTGCAGATCACCTCCGCGCCCGATGGTCTGGCAGACGCGCTCATCGGCGAGAGCGAATGAACGCTGCCGTCTAAACGCTCAATGCAACGCGGCCCACGCGAGCGACAACGAAAACATCCCGAGCACGATCGACGCCCCGCGCTGCATCTTCACCGGGTCGAGCCACTTGAGCTTGCCGCTGCCGAGCGTCGCGCCGAACGAGATCCACGCGAAGGCAATCGGCGCGAGCAGGCAAGCGAACAGCGACATCGCACATCCATAGGCCGAGAGGTTCTCGAATGCGATCGACGGAAAGATCGTGCCCGCGAACAGCAAGGCCTTTGGATTGAGCAGCGTCGCGACGAACAGCGCGCGCGGCCCGTTCGCGGGTTGCGCCGAGTCGGGCAATGCGACGGCTGCGCGCCACATATCGACGGCGAGATACGCGATGTAAAGCCCGCTCGCGATGCGCAGCACCGACGGCAACCACGGCAGCGTATGCGCGGCGTGCGCAAGAAAGCGGCCCCACGCGGAAATCGACACGAAATAGCCGGCCAGTTCCGCGCCGATCAGCGGCAGCGAGCGGCGCGTGCCCTGGCGCAAGCCCGCCGCAGCCAGCAGCGTGTTGGTCGGTCCAGGCGTGATCAGCACGACGATGATGCCGAGCGCGAGCAGCGCGGTATCGGAAGTGGAAAGCATCGGGAGAAAACGGGCGAATCAGAACGAGCGCCCTTTGTATCACAGTCGCGCGACAGTGCCGAATACTGTCAAGAAAACGCCCGCATGCGGCCCGCGTGAAACCGTCACCGCATGCGGATGCAGCGCGCGAAGCTCAGCGATCGAGCTTGACGCGCAGCTCGCGCGCCGTTTCGAGCAGACCTTCGTAGCCTGAACGCGCATGCTCCGGCAGGTCCGGATCGCCGACCAGCGTGCCGAGCGTTTCGATCAGGCTGTAGAGAATGCCGCGCGCCGCGCTCGCGGCAATGTTGCCCGACGACACCATCTCGTTCACATGCGAAACGGCTGCGTCGAGGTGTTCGAGGTCCGGCTGATCGCCAGGTTGCTGCTTGTCCTGATCGTCGCGGGTCATGATGAGTCGTCGCTCCTGTGATGGCTCGTCAACAAAGGGGTGTGTCGCTATATATATACCCATCGTGTGTGGCCGTCCATTCGCACAGACGGTACTCCACGTTCGACTGACGACGATCAACACGAGTTCACGCAGCGCTCAAGGCTTCCACCGATACATCAGGATTTTCGCGCGCGCATCGTCTTCGAGCAGCACGACGTATTCGCCGTTATTGCGCTGCACCGCGCTGATGCCGAGATACACGTCGACCCATCCGGTCGTGTTGCCGACTGTGGCGCCCGGCGTCATATAGCCGACCATTTGCCCCGAGCGTGCGTCGTACACATCGACCTTCGGCGTGTACAACTCCGCGACGAAGATATAGTTGCCCGCGACAGCCACGCCAACGGGCGTCACCTGCGGATTGCTGCTCGCATTCCACGGCAGCGCGATCGTATAGACGGGCGTCGGCGAGCCCGAGCTCCAGTTGTCGTAGCGCACGAGAATGCGGCCCGCCTCTTTCCAGTGCGTCGCATCCCACGGCAGGCTGCTGGTGTAGCCGGACACGTACATCGTGTCGGTTTCCGCGCTGTAGACGATGCGCGCGATCCGGTTGAACGGCGCGGGCATCGGGAACATCTTCGAACTCGCGTACGTGCAGATCGGATTGCCGACGCTGTCGAAACCCTGCAAAGGCATTTCGCGGATGCCGCTCGCGGGCGTCGCGAGCCATACGTTGCCCGGCGTATCGACCCACCAGAAGCCGTTGCCGACCGTGCTGCCCGTCGACGGATTGCCGGTGATTTCACTTGTGTCGACGTGGCCGTCGCCGTTCGTATCGCGCCACATCCATTCGCCGTAGGTCGGCTGACCGGCCGGCCAGGTGCCAGGCAGCGGATTCTGCGCGAAGAGGCCGGATGGAATCGCGACTTCGTCATGCGCGGCGTCGAAGCGATAGACGTTCAGGTAATGTGCGCCGGGGTCCAGCGTGTACAGATACGGCTTGCCGTTGATCCGCCGCACCATCGGCTCACCGCGTACGCCGCGCGGCTGGTGAAACGTCGGGTCGTCGGGGAAATCGAAACGGTTGAGCGTGAAGCCCGTGTACTTCCATTCGCTGCCGGGCTGCTGCGAGTAGTCCATCGTGAAGCGCTTCGAGCCGGTGTAGACGATGTTCGGCGTGGCGGGATCGAAGGCCGCGCTGTCGACGAAGGTCAGCCCTTGCAGCCGCCAGTTAAAGCCGCGCGTCGCGTATCGGTAGCTTTCCAGCACAGCGCCCTGCCCGACGCTCGCCGATGCAAGCGGGCGCGGACCTTCGCCGTTCTGCGCGACGTAGAGGTTGCCCGTCTGATCGAAGCCAATGCCCGTCACGCCGTTGAAGCGCCAGTTGCCGGGCGTGCCCTTCGGTTCGTGGAAAATGCCGTACAGCGTGCCGAGCGCGCCTGTCATGCGAGTCGCGCCGCTTGCCGTTTTATCGAAGACGAGAATCTGCTGCTTCGCGCCGTTATCGGCGATGAGAATCTGGCCTGATGACGAAATGGCGATATCGGTCGGCAAGGTGCCGGCTGGCAAGGCGAGCGTGCCAGCCAATGGCGCGCCCGTCGACGAATAGTGCAGCACGTTCATGCTGCCCGTGCCGAAGCCGCTCATCACCCAGATGGACGAATCGGTGTCGATGGCCATGCGTCCCGGCGCCGTGACACTCCACGAGCGCAGACGCCGCATCGTGTTCGCGTCGAACACGACGATCTGGTTGCCATAGGTATCGGACGCGTACAGCTCGGTGTCCGTTGCAGCGAGGCCGCGAATGCCCGCGTCGTTGCCTGTCGCCACGGCGTTCACGCGCAGGAAGCTGTTCTTCGTCGCGTTCGCGCTGTTGCCAATGCCGCTGTCGAACGGCGCGCCGACGGCGATGTTCGCGAGCGTGCGCCGCGTGATGCCGAACCACGTCTGCCCGCCTGGCGGATAATCCGCGCCGACCAGCCCGTTGTTCTCATTGCCGATCGACATCGCCGCGTACACGTACGTGTGATTCGACGCGATTGCGTCGCCGCCCGCCGCGCCCCAGCCGTGCGTGGCGCCGGCAACGGCTATTTTGTCGCCATTCTTATAGGCAGCTATTTCGCTTCCGCTTTCATCCCATGGCGAATTGGTGAATACCGTTCCATCCGGTGCAACGTTAATTGCCTGAATGTCCTGCTGCATCCATTTGCCATCGCCGAATCCGAAACTATTGCCTATCCACGACGTGGTATAGGTCAATTGCGATTGCGCAGCAGCGCCGAAAGAGATCACACTGCCGAGCGTGAACAGCGCGGCAGCGAGGCGGGTTGAGGGTTTCACGGTCGTGTCCTTGCGAGAAGCAAAACGTTAGCAAATGCCGATAAACACTTTTTGCATTGCGCTTATCGATCGGCATTTGCCATTCCTTGCGAATTTATATCCAATTCGCATGGAATAGATTTATTGTGCCTCTTATCTTCTCAAATCAGAACGCGACCGTTTCTCCTTAAATAATTCGATTAGCGATTTTTTATGCTTTTATTTGAATCGGATTAGCATTAGCTTGAAGCTTCAGGCCGCGCGCGCACGCCGCACGAACAGCCGCTGCGTGAGGCCGAACGCGACGAGATTGCCCGCCACCACCAACACGAGTCCGACGACGGCAAGCGCCGACCATCGATAGCCTTCGAACACCGTCGAAACCGCCAGCGCGACAAACGGGAACAGCACCGTGCAATACGCCGCGCGCTCAGGCCCGATCCGGCCAACGAGCATCAGATAAGCAGTAAAGCCGATCACCGAGCCGGGCACGGCGAGATAGACGAGCGCGCCGAGATAGCGCGCATCGGGCTCCAGCGTGAACGGCAACCCGGCGGCGAGGCTGCCGATTGTCAGCACGCTCGCGCCGATCAGCATCGCCCAGCTATTGGTGACGATGGGATGCAGACCCATCGATTGCATGCGGCTCGACAGCAGATTGCCTGCGGAAAAACACATCGTTCCCGCGAACGCGACGGCGAGGCCGAGCCACGCGGCGTGATCGCCGAGATGTCCGGCCATCTGCTGCAGCGAGAGACACAGAATGCCCGCCAGCCCGAGCACCGCGCCGACGATGGCTGTCGGCTGCAACGGACGGCCCATGAAAAGCCGCCCGTTGAGCGAATTCAGCAGCGGCGCAGTCGAGAACACGACGGCGACAAGACCGCTCGGCACCACGCCTTCCGCGTAGTAGAAGCACAGGAAGTTCACGCAAAAGAGCGCTAGCCCTTGCGCAGCGAGAAAACGCCATGCCGCGCGCGGCGGCCACACAGGACGGCGCATGATTTTTAGCAGCGCAAACAGCACGATGGCGGCGAGCCCGAAACGGCACGCAATCGAAACAGGCGCCGGCACGACGCCGAGCTGCCACTTGATCGCGATCCAGGTCGTACCCCAGATCAGCACGGTCACAACATAAAGGAACAGATTCATTGCTCTCAGGCCACACAATACAGGTCGGCCCGACTATGCCCTCGCGCACGTCCGTTCGATTGTCCAGAATTGCGCACTTTTGGCATGCCGCAGGAAGGCCGACACGCGCTCGCCGTATACTTGGAGCTAGCGCATCACCGATTCATTTCGCCGTATTCACCGTGAACACACCGTCCAACTCGAAAACCGATCTCGCTGAACCACCGTTCGGCATGCATTCGGTATGCAAAACGCTGAGCGACTCCAATGCGTCGCTCGACCGTTTCGCATGGTTGGGCGACCAGCTCGCCGTCGCGATCTGGACGCGCGAAACGAAGGAAGCCGAGACCGTCTATGACCAGCCCGGCCATCACACGCTGTCGTGCTATCTGGATGGCGGCTATCGCACGGAGCGTCAGAAACTGCCGGGGCGCTATGGCGCGCCAAGCCGCCTGTGCGCGCTGCCCGGCGATCACGAATCGCGCTGGTGGGTGCGCGGCCACATGCATTTCATGCATCTGTATTTCCTGCCCGAGCATTTCACGCAGCGCGCGATCCGCGAACTGGACCGCGAACCGCGCGAACTGACGCTCGCCGATCGCACGTATTTCGAGGACGAACGCATCGCGGCCCTCTGCCAGTCGCTCGCGAACGATCTATGGGACGACGCCGACGGCCGTCTGCGTGCGAACGAAACCTCGCATGAAATCCTCAGTCTGCTGCTGCGTTCGCAGGGCGTGAATCGTACGGACGCTGCGCTCAAAGGCGGACTTGCCGTCGCGACGCGCCGCCGGCTGCGCGACTACATCGACCAGAATCTGACGCAGCCGCTGACGCTCGGCGAACTGGCTGCCGTGGCGAATCTTTCCGAATTCCATCTCGCGCGGATGTTCCGCGCGTCGTTCGGCCTGCCGCCGCATGCGTGGATTGCGCAGCAAAGGCTCGAACGCGCCCGCACGCTGCTGCGCACGACCGCGCTGCCGCTCATCGATATCGCGACGCAATGCGGTTACGCGAACGCGAGCCACTTCAGCCACCGCTTCCGCCAAGGTGTCGGCGTGTCGCCGGCCGTCTATCGCAAGGCGCTGCACGGCGGCTGATTTCGCGCCCGCGCGATGCCCGGTTCGGGCGTACCCTGTTCCTCCGCTTTTCGTTTTCTGCATTTCGCGGGAGGCATCTTCGCGTGCGCGCGCGTTCGTGGTCGGCTCGCCGTTTGTTCGTTGACGGAAATGCACGTAGATCGAATTTGTCTATTTGAGACAAACAGTCTACACTCGACAGCAATCAACCTGCGCCGCAAATGTCTGATCAGACGCGCCCTTTGCCACTGCTTTCACCGAGGACAGAACTCATGCAAATCAGGGAATTCGGAGTCGAACGCTGGATGGATCTTTACGAGAACCGTTGCGAGTTGAATCTTGCGGAGACGTGCGTCGAATCGCTGACGGTTGGCGAACTGCTGAGGATTGCGGGCAAAGAACACGCGCTGCTCGACGAGATTCTGCCGATGAAACTGACGTATGGCGCGATCGACGGCACTGAGCGACTGCGCAGCAACGTTGCGTCGCTGTATGAGAAACAGGGCGTGCCGAATGTGTTGATCACGCATGGCGCGATCAGTGCAAACGCGCTGGTGTACGAGACGCTCGTCGAACCCGGCGATCATGTGATTTCGGTGCTGCCTACGTATCAGCAGCATTATTCGATTCCCGAGAGTTACGGCGCGAAAGTGGACATTCTGCGTTTGCGCGAGGAGAACGGCTTTCTGCCCGATCTGGATGAACTGAAGCGGATGGTCACGCCGACAACGCGCGTCATCGCGATCAACAATCCGAACAACCCGACTGGCTCGTTGATGGATCGCGCGTTTCTGGAGCAGATTGCTGAGATTGCGCGTTCGTGTGGCGCTTATGTGCTGAACGATGAGGTGTATCGCGGTACGGATCAGGAAGGTACTGGTTTTACGGCGTCGATTGCCGATCTGTATGAGAAGGGTATCAGCACTGGCAGTATGTCGAAGACGTGGTCGCTGGCAGGTTTGCGGGTGGGCTGGATTGTTGCGCCTGTTGAGTTGCTGGAGCGTGTGCGCACGCATCGGGACTACAACACGATCAGTGTTGGTATGTTGAACGATTTGCTGGCTTCTATCGCGCTGGAAAATCGCAAGGCGATTCTGGAGCGGAATCATGGGATTCTGCGGGGGAATCTTGCTGTGCTGGATGGCTGGATCGCCAAAGAGCCTTTGCTTTCTTATGTGAAGCCGAAGTCTGGGACTACTGCGCTCGTGCGGGTTAATGTCGATATGTCTTCTCGCGATTTTTGTATTGCCTTGATTGAGAAGACTGGTGTGATGTTTACGCCTGGTAGTGCGCTTGATGTCGAAGGTTATGTCCGGATCGGGTACACGAATAATCGTGATGTGCTCGTGGCTGGGCTTGATCGGGTGAATGGGTTTTTGCGGAATCTGGCGCGCTGAGCGTTTGTTTGCCCCTTTTGCGGGGCGGCATTTGCTTTTGGTTTTGTCTCGCGACGCTTGGGTGGTTTGCTTTTGTTTGCGCTGGCATCCGCGATTTGCTTTCGTGCTTCATGCGTCGCCCCTGTGCGGGGCGGCACCTACTTTTCTTTGCCGCGGCAAAGAAAAGTAGGCAAAAGAAAGCCGCTAACACCGCCAGCCCTCGTTCCCGCCTGAGGGCCCCCAACGGGTCCTCTCCTTCACGCGGCGTCGCTCTTCTCGACGCCCGCTGCCAACGCCTGGAATGGGCGCCTCACCCGCTTCACACTCCCGCATCGCCACATGCGCGATCAAATCGCCCACGTTCTATAGCGGCAAACTGTGTGTCGGCTGTCGCGGCGCATGCGCTCCACTCCGGACTGAAAACCAAGGTCGCGGCTCGAAAGCAGGATCGGTGTCGTAAGAGCGCCGACGTGTGAAGCGCTACAACCTACACACAGTTTGCCACCTGGGCGGCCGCAACCATTCGCTGCCGCTGGCTGTGCTACGGGTGATTGACGCGGGTGAGGCGCTCATTCAAGGCGCTGGCAACGGGCAGTGAATGGCAGAGCGCCGTGTGAAGTGGAGGAACTGTTGGGGGCCCTCAGGCGGAGGTCAAGAACGGGCGGTGTTAGCCCGCTTTCTTTGCTTACTTTCTTTGCGGCGGCAAAGAAAGTAAGTGCCGCCCCGCACAGGGGCAACGCTTGAAGTACCAGTAACAAAACGCGGATGCCAGCACAAAAGCTCAAAAAACCAAAAAACCCATCCACGCGCTACGCGCAAAAAAACCCTTACTTCAAAGCCCGCACCAACACCCTGGCCACATGCACCGCATCAACCCCAGCCCCATCATGAATCTGATGCCTGCAACTAGTCCCATCCGCGACCATCACAGTTTCGGCATCGATCCCCCGCGCCGCAGGCAACAACGAAAGCTCAGCCATTGCCATTGACGCTTCGTAATGCTCGGCCTCATACCCAAAGCTGCCGGCCATCCCGCAACAAGACGACTCGACCGTCGACACCTTCAACTCAGGAATCCACTTGAGCACCGTCTGCACAGGCGAAAACGCATCGAATGCTTTCTGATGACAATGCCCATGCACCAGAGCCTGTTTCGCATCGTCAAGCGGCTTCAAATCAAGCTTCAGGCGGCCAGCCTTATGCTCACGCACAAGAAACTCTTCGAACAGCATGGCGAGTTTCGACAAACGCTCAGCCTCTTCGCCAAACCCATACTGCAAAAACTCATCACGCAACGACAGCAAACACGAAGGCTCCAGCCCAACCACCGCTACACCACGCTCGACGAAAGGCCGGAACGCATCGAGCATCCGCCGCGCCTCACGCTTCGCCTCATCCACAAGGCCCGCTGCAAGAAAAGTTCTCCCGCAGCAAAGCGGACGCTCGCCCGCAAGCGTATTGAAGTGCACCTTATAACCCGCGGCTTCGAGAACCTGCTGCGCTGCACGCGCATTCTCCGGCTCGATACTGTTGTTGAACGTATCGACGAATAACAGCACTTCCTTCTGCGCATCCTTCACATCAACCGATGCAGCCTTCACGCCATTCAAAAACGGCTTCACAAAACGAGGCAATGACCGCTGCGGCGCAAACCCCAACGCGCGCTTGACCCACGGCATCTCCGCCGCGTATGCGAAAACACCTGGCATGCTCGCCGCCATCGCCGCATATCGCGGCATGAATGCAATCATCTTCTCGCGCAAACGCAAGCCATGCTTCTTTGCCCACGCGGACCGCGCTTCGATCTTGAACTTCGCCATGTCGATGCCCGTCGGGCAATCGCGCTTGCAGCCCTTGCACGACACGCACAAATCAAGCGTGTCCTTCACGTCCTGACTCGCAAGGCCTTCATCACCAATCTGCCCCGACAGCGCAAGCCGCAACGTATTCGCGCGTCCGCGCGTCACGTGCTGTTCGTCCTTCGTCACGCGATAACTCGGGCACATCGTGCCGGCGTCGAACTTGCGGCAATGGCCGTTGTTGTTGCACATCTCGACGGCTCTCGCGAGTCCGCCTGCCAGGTCGCTGCCCGTGCCCGGCGCAGTCTCGATACCCGTCATCGGATCGCGCTCGACATTCCACGTCGACCAGTCGAGCGCAGGCGTCAACGCTTGAACCTTGTAGCCCGGTGCGAAGCGGAAGTTGCCCGTGTCGTCCATCTTTGGCGGACGCACGATCTTGTCCGGATTCATCCGGTTGTTCGGATCGAACAGGGATTTGATCTCGCTGAACGCGCGGTTGATGCGCGGACCGTATTGCCACGCAACCCATTCGCCACGGCAAAGCCCGTCGCCATGCTCGCCCGAATACGCGCCCTTGTATTCGCGCACCAGCGCCGCCGCTTCTTCCGCGATGGCGCGCATCTTCTGCGCGCCGTCGCGGCGCATGTCGAGAATTGGCCGCACGTGCAGCGTGCCGACGCTCGCGTGCGCATACCACGTCCCTTCCGTGCCGTTGCGATGAAACACTTCGGTCAGCCGGCTCGTGTATTCAGCAAGATGTTCTAAAGGCACGGCGCAATCTTCGATGAACGACACGGGCTTGCCGTCGCCCTTCATGCTCATCATGATGTTCAGACCGGCCTTGCGCACTTCCCACAGCGCCTTTTGTTCTCCTGCATCCGGCATCTGCACAACCGAGTCCGGCAAGCCAAGATCGGCCATCAATTCCGTCAGTTGCTTCAGCGATGCGAGTTGTTCGTCGCGGTTCTCGCCCGCGAACTCGACCAGCAAAATCGCTTCGGGCCTGCCCACCAGTGCCTTTTCGATCACGGGCCTGAACGCGGGATTGCCCATCGCGAGATCGATCATCGTGCGATCGACGAGTTCGACCGCCACAGGCTTCAGCTTGACGATGTGCTGCGTGAGATCCATCGACTGCCAGAACGTCGGAAAATTCACGACGCCCAGCATCTTGTGCGCAGGCAACGGCACGAGCTTCAGCGTCAGTTGCCGGCTGAATGCGAGCGTGCCTTCAGAGCCGACCAGCAGATGCGCGAGATTCGCAAAACCATCGTCGGTATAGGCACGCGGGTTCTGGCATTCGAACAGATCGATGTTGTAGCCCGCGACGCGGCGCAATACTTTCGGCACTTGCGCGATGATCTCATCGCGCTCGCGCAACGCAATTGCCTTCACGTCTTCGACGATCTGTTGCAGACACGCGCCCTGCGGCGCCTCACGCAGCGAAGCGAAATGCGCTTGCGTACCGTCCGCAAGAATCGCGTCGATCGCTTCGACGTTGTGCACCATGTTGCCGTATTCGATCGAACGCGAGCCGCACGAATTGTTGCCCGCCATCCCGCCGATCGTGCATTGCGCGGCCGTCGATACATCGACTGGGAACCACAAGCCATGCGGCTTCAGCCACGCATTCAGATGATCGAGCACGATGCCCGGCTCGACCGTCACCGTGCGCTTGTCCTTGTCGAATGCGATGACCTGATTGAGCCATTTGCTCGTATCGATCACCAGTGCTTCGCCAACCGTCTGTCCGCACTGGCTCGAACCCGCACCGCGCGCGAGCAACGGCACGCGTTCGCTGCGCGCGACATCCAGCGCGACGAGCAGATCGTCCTGATCGCGCGGCACGACGACGCCGATCGGCATGATCTGATAGATCGATGCATCGGTCGAATAGCGTCCGCGGCTCGCAGCATCGAATAACACGTCGCCGCGCAACTCTTTGCGCAGACGGTTGGCCAACGGCGTACTCAGACGCGCCGACGACGGCACGAGATGAATCGGTTTGACCAGCAGGGAATCGGCGTTCGACATATGCTTCGGCCTATAAAATCGAGGCGTGGAATGCGAATCTACTCGAGCGTGACGCTGACGGGCGCGAGCCCTTCGATCAGCCCACGCGCAGTGCCCGCATGCTGCGGAAAGAACATGCCCGTATAAGAGCCCGTCGTCAGAATCATGTCGGGCGTGACCGCAATCCGATGATGCTGCGTGCAGTGATTGACGAGCCACGTCAGCAACCGGCGCGGATCGCCACACGGATTCGACGGCGTCGCTTTCACCACGTCCTGTCCTTCATACGTGAAGCCAAGCGCCGGCGCAACGAACGGAAAATCGCGCCGATACTTCGAGAACTCACCGACAATCAACGCGCCGTGATTCTGTAGATCCGCGAGTTGCGCGAGCTTGTCGACGTTGGGCCACTGCGCGTAGCGGCTCGCGACGATTTCGATAGTTGGTGCCATCGAATCGATTGCATCGAGTACTTCGACTTCGTGATACGCGTTGGTCGAAGGCTCGAATTGCCGCCCGAAACGAAATGCAATTTCCAGTTCGAGTCCAAGCGGCTTGTAGTGCGCGCGCGGTAGCCGCGCACCATCCGCATGCAAATCTGAAGAAGGCAACGGTGCGCCCTGAATCGCACCTTCGGCAGATTTAGCGCCTATTTTCCAGCCTCCAATACGCGCGCCACGCTTCGCCAGCAACTCGTGCTGGATCGCGTAGGCCGCGCTCATGTCTGCGGGAACGAGTTCGGGGGAAAGCGACGCGAGCGTCGTGAAGTCGGCGCGCGCGTCGGCGAGTTGTTGGCTGAGCATGGTCGGTCAAACGTTAGCGAGAGTCAGGCATTCAAATGTGTGGCAGGCTGTGCGGTCGGTTCACTGCCGACTGCGAAGCGGCTTTCGGGTTGCATGCGGAACGCGAGCACGACGCCGATTGCCATCAGCAGCATGCTGCCCGCGAACGGCAATTCCCAGCTGCCGAACGTGTCGATCAGATAACCCGACAGCACCGGCGAAATGATGGCGGCGAGTGCAGAACCCGTGTTCATCATGCCGCTTGCGGTACCCGAATATTCCGGTGCGATGTCCATCGGGATTGCCCACATCGGTCCGATCGTCATTTCGGCGAAGAAGAATCCCGCCGACAGACACACCATCGATACATACAGGTTGTGCGTGAGCAACAGCGGTACGAGCGACGCGAGCGTGAGCAGCATGCAGATCGACACCATCCAGCTGCGTGCGCGGCGAAGGTTGCCCGTGCGCTCGAAGACCTTGTCGGTGACGATGCCGCCCAGCGTATCGCCAATCACGCCTGCAAAGAACACAGCCGAAGCAAACACCGCCGACTTCTTCAGATCGAGGTGATAGCTATGCAGAAAGTACTGCGGAATCCAGCTAAGAAACAGCCACAACGTCCAGCCATAGCAGAAGTACACAATGGTCACGGGCGTCATGCGCTTGAAGAGCGCTTTCCACGGCAGATTCGCGGTCTTCGCTTTCGGCGGCGGCAAGATATCGAGTTCAGCCTGCGTGATGCGGCGATGCTCTTTCGGATACTCGGTGAACGTCATCGCCCACACGACGACCCACAGCAGACTGAACGCACCGCAGATATAGAACGATTCGCGCCAGCCCCAGGTCGTCATCACAAGCACGATCACGCCGGGCGCAACCGCATTGCCGATACGTGCCGCCGCGTGCGTGATGCCTTGCGCAAAGCCGCGCTTTTCTTTAGCGACCCAACGCGACATCGCCGCCGTCGCAGCCGGGAACGTCGCGCCTTCGCCAAAGCCGAGCAGCACGCGTGCGAAGAGCAGCGACACGAGGCCGCCGGCGAAACCCGTCAGCAACGTTGCCAGCGCCCAGATCGCGCCGCACGCAATCAGCGTGCGCTTCGCGCCGAAGCGATCGCTCACCCACCCGCCGATAATCTGAAACACGAGATACGGATACGCAAAGGCCGAGAAAACAAGGCCGATTTCCGTATGCGAAAGATGAAACTCCTTGCCGAAGCCCGCAGCCGCCGTGCTGACGTTGACGCGGTCAAGGTAGGTGATGAAGTACATGATGCATAGCATCAGTAGAACGATACTGGTCGCACTGGTCACACGAAACCGCTTCATCGTCTGTCTCCGTTTCTGGCGGATGGGCATTCACACGGCGTGTTCGGCCTTCATGCCGCGCGAGCCGCCATCCGCAGGGTCTGCCGTTGGCGTTGGTCGCGTTTGTGGTTCGCTTGCGTCTTTGTCTTTCTGTTCGCTGCTGTGTGTCGCGCTGGCCGGGCGCGTGGGTACTGCGTGCGTCTTGTGCGATGAAGGAAGCAACGTGTCGCCGTTTTGCGCTTCCTTCTTCGTCTGGATACCGTCTGGATACCCTCTGGTTATCGGCTGCTTATGCGGCGGCTTTGAGTTTCGGTGCGTTCGGCTGCGACATCAGGAATTCCATCGCAGCAGGCAGACCGCTTGCCGCCACGGGCACGCCCGCAATCTGCAAGCCCATTTCGACACCGGCAAGCGTGGCCATCAGCGTGAGGTCGTTGCAGTCGCCAAGATGACCGATGCGGAACATGCGCCCTTTCATCTTGCCGAGGCCCGTGCCGAGCGACATGTCGAAGCGCTCGTAGATAACTTTGCGCACGGCGTCGGCATCGATGCCTTCGGGCATCATCACGCCTGTCAGCACCGGGCTATACACGGACGGATCGGCGCACTGAATCTCGAGACCCCATGCGCGCACTGCGCGGCGGCATGCTTCGGCGAGACGGTCGTGACGCGCGAACACGTTGTCGAGCCCTTCGCCGAGAATCATCTCGAGCGCTTCATACAGCCCGTACAGCAGGTTCGTGTTCGGCGTGTACGGCCAATAGCCGCTCTTGTTCATTTCGATGATTTCGGTCCAGTCCCAGAACGCGCGCGGCAGCTTCGCCTGCTTGCCCGCTTCGATCGCTTTCTGCGACACCGCATTGAAGCTGATGCCCGGCGGCAGCATCAGACCCTTCTGCGATCCCGAAACCGTGACGTCCACACCCCATTCGTCATGACGATAATCGGCGCATGCAAGGCCCGAAATCGTATCGACGAGCAGCAGCGCCGGATGGCCCGCTGCATCGATGGCACGACGCACAGCGGCGATGTCCGACGTGACGCCCGTCGACGTTTCGTTATGTACGACGCACACGGCCTTGATCGAATGCTGCGTGTCTTCGCGCAGACGCGCTTCGATCATTTGCGGCTGCACGCCGCGCCGCCATCCTTCGATGCCCGGCAAACCCAGAAACTCCGGTTTCAGACCGAGGTTCTCGGCCATCTTCTTCCAGAGCGTCGCGAAGTGGCCCGTTTCGAACATCAGCACGTGGTCGCCGGGGCTCAGCGTGTTCGACAGCGCCGCTTCCCATGCGCCCGTCCCCGATGCCGGGTAGATGACGACGGGCTGCTGCGTCTTGAAGATCTTCTTGATGCCGTCCAGCACTTTCAGGCCCAGCGCGCCGAATTCCGGGCCGCGATGGTCGATGGTCGGATAGCTCATCGCCCGCAAGATGCGGTCGGGCACCGGGCTCGGACCCGGAATCTGCAAAAAGTGGCGGCCTGCGGGATGAAAGTCGAGCTTCAGCATCGGTCGATCTCCTCAATTGAATTTTGCATGCAAAAAACTATAACAGCCGATCCGTGACAATCCCAAGGCGGTGTTTACCCTCGCACCCACTTACTGGGCACCATGCCTTAAAATCGGTGTAAATCGTGCTTGAGGATTTTTGTATGCAAAATTCGGACATTGAAGCAGGCCTGACGCCGCCTCCGCTGATGCCGAAGGTCGAACGCCAGCGTTTGCACGACACGGTGGTCGAACATATCCGGCGCTTTATCGTGGAAGGCGTGCTGGAACCCGGTAAGAAACTGAACGAACGCGAACTGTGCGAAACGCTCGGCATTTCGCGCACGCCGCTGCGCGAGGCGCTGAAAGTGCTCGCGGCGGAAGGCTTGATCGATATCGAGCCGAATCGTGGTGCGTCGGTGTCCAAGATGGATGAAGCGGAATTGCGCGAGACCTTCGAACTGATGAGCGGGCTCGAAGCGTTTTCGGGCGAACTGGCGGCGGAACGGATGACGGCGGTCGAGCTGGCGGAGATCAAGGCGCTGCACTACGCGATGCTCGCGTGCCGCGCGCAGAACGATCTCGCCGGTTATTACAGCCGCAATCAGGCGATTCACGACAAGATCAATGAAGCTGCACGCAATTCGGCGCTGCGTCAGACGTATATCGCAGTGAACCGTCGTTTGCAGGCGCTGCGTTTCCGCTCGAACTTCCAGATTCCGAAGTGGGACAGCGCGATTCACGATCACGATGAGATGCTTCAGGCGCTGGAAGCGCGCGATGGCAAACGCCTGAGTGCGATCTTGCGGCAGCATTTGCTCGATAAGCGCGATGCGGTGTTGCAAGTGCAGTCGCGCGAGGATGCGGCGGCTGCGAAATTGAAGGCTTGAGAGGGTTTGAAAGAAGAACGCACGGCATCGAGCCGTGCGTTTTTTATTGACTCACCGAAGCATCACGCGCCAGCGCGCCCTGTGTGATCCTTCTGACGCAGCGATTGCGGCAGACCGTACAGAATGATCAGCGCGCAAACCAGGCTCAGTCCACCGATCACATAAAGCGCCGGCGTCGTGCTACCCGTCACGTCGCGCACGCGCCCCACCATCACCGGGCTGACGATACCGCCCAACTGACCCAGCGTATTGATCAGCGCGATACCACCCGCAGCGCCCGCACCCGACACGAGCTTCGGCGGCAATGCCCAGAACGCGGGAATCGACGCAATCACGCCAGCACCGAGCACGGCGAGCGCAACGACAAGCATCGTCGTCTGCTTGTCGAAGTAACCTGCGGCGAAGAACCCGACCGCAGCCATCACGAGCAGCGCGCTAACGAACTTGCGACGCTCACCCGATGCATCCGACAGACGCCCCACCACCACCATGCAGATCGCGCCGCAGATATAGGGCACTGCCGTGAGCAGACCAATAATCGTCGGGTTTTGCGTACCTGCGCTCCGAATCAGATGCGGCGCCCAGAAGTTCAGACCGTACGAAGCAATCTGAATCAGGAAGTAAATCAACCCGAGCGTCAGAAAACCAGGCGTGCGGATCGCGCCCAGCAGCGAATGACCATGCGTAGTCGGTTGCGCCTGTTGTGCGATCTGGCTCGACAGATATGTCTTCTCAGCAGGCGACAGCCAGCCCGCATCCTCGATACGATCCTTCAGCACTTTCAGCACGAGAATGCCGAGCACGATACAAGGCAGACCACCGAGCATGAAGAGCCAGTGCCAGCCGCGAATACCGAACACGCCATCCATCTGACCGAGCACCAGACCCGACAGCGGCGCGCCGACCAGACCCGAGAATGCCGACGCGAGAAACAGCAGCGACGTCACACGGCCGCGATAGCTCGCCGGAAACCAAAGCGTCAGATAGTAGAGCACGCCCGGCGCGAAGCCCGCTTCCATCGCGCCGATCACGAAGCGCAGACCGTAGAACTGCCATTCGTTCTGCACGAACACCATTGCGGCCGTCGCGAGACCCCATGAAATCATGATCCGCGCGATCCACTTACGTGCGCCGACCTTGTACAGCAGCATATTGCTGGGCACTTCGAACAGCACGTAGCCGATCACGAAGAGACTCGCGCCGAGGCCATACGCGGTGTCGGAAAAGCCGAGATCGCTTTGCAGCTGGAACTTCGCGAAGCTGATGTTGATACGGTCGAAGAACGCAAACAGATAGCAGATCATGATGAGCGGCATCAGCCGCCACGTGACCTTTTTGATGATATCGGCGGTTGCCGTTAGCTTGTCGTCGCGGCCGCCTGCCGCCACTGCGCCTGGTGTGCTCATGCTTGTCTCCTTGTTGGCCGGATTCGTCGTCCGGTCGTCAGTGTTGTTCGGTGAATGAAGTTCAGATAGCGCGCACGTAATCCGGTACGGGGTGCACATCGCAATTGCGGCCTGCTTTCATCAACTGGCCCGGCACGTCATGGCCGAGCAGAGCGGGCAACGTGCGCGACAGCGCAATCAGCGTTTGCAGATCGATGCCTGTCGGAATGCCGATCTCGTCGCACATGTTCACGAGGTCTTCGGTGCAGATGTTGCCCGATGCGCCTGGCGCGAACGGACATCCGCCGAGTCCGCCGAGCGCTGAATCGAAGCGGCGCGCACCCACTTCATACGCGGCCAGCACGTTCGCAAGACCAAGCCCGCGCGTGTTGTGGAAGTGCAGCGTGAGCGCTTCGGCAGGCACGCGTTGCAAAACGCGCTTCACGAGTCGCGCGACCTGGCGCGGATTCGCCATGCCCGTCGTGTCAGCGAGCGTGATGCCGTTGATGCCCATTTCACGGTACGTATCGACGATCGACACCACGCGGTCTTCGTCGATCTTGCCTTCGAACGGGCAGCCGAATGCGGTCGCCACCGTCGCATTCAATGAAACGGGGAAATGCTTCGCGAGCCGCACGATATCCGTGAACGCATCGAGCGACGCTTCACAGCTCATGCGCATATTCGCGCGGTTGTGCGTCTGGCTCGCGGACATCACGAGGTTCAACTCATCGGCGCGTGCGTTCAGCGCGCGTTCCGCGCCTTTCACGTTCGGCACCAGCGCGACGAAAATCACGCCTTCGCGGCGCTGGATCTGCGTGAACACCGCTTCGCCGTCGCGCAGCGCGGGAATCGCTTTCGGCGACACGAACGAACCGGCCTCGATGCGCGTAAAGCCCGCCGTCGACAGTTGATCGATCAGCGCGATCTTGTCCGCTGTTTCGACCCACGTCGGTTCGATTTGCAAGCCGTCGCGCGGGGCGACTTCCTGCACGATCAGCTTGTCGAAAGACTCATGTTCGAAGTTCATTGCACGGCTCCTTCGCGGCGCAGCCGCTCGATTTCGCTTTGGGCATAACCCAGGTCGGCCAGCACGCTCGACGTATGCTCGCCGAGCGCCGGACCTTGCCAGCGCACTTCGCCCGGCGTTTCCGACAGCTTCGGCACGATGCCCGGCATCTTCACCGACGCGCCGCCCGGCAAGTCGGCCTTCAGCAACATCTCGCGTGCCTGGTAATGCGGATCGGCGACGATATCGGCGACCGAATAGATGCGGCCCGACGGCACTTCGGCGCTTTCGAGCGCAGCCAGCACATCGTCGATCGAATGATGCGAGGTCCACGCGGTGATCGCGGCATCGAGCATCGCGTTCTGCGCGACGCGGCCATCGTTGCGGGCGAGCGCGGGATCATCCGCGAGATCGGGGCGGCCGATCACCTGCATCAGGCGCTTGAAGATCGGATCGCTATTTCCCGCAATCACCACAAAGCCGCCGTCTTCCGTGCGATACGTGTTCGATGGCGCGATGCCCGGCAGCGCACCGCCGCTGCGCTCGCGCACATGGCCGAGCAGATCGTATTCGGGCACGAGGCTTTCCATCAGGTTGAACACGCTTTCGACGAGCGACACGTCGACGATCTGTCCATCGCCCTGACAGGTCTTCACGCGCAACACCGACATCAACGCGCCGATCACGCCATGCAGCGAAGCAAGCGAATCGCCGAGACTCACGCCGACGCGCGCCGGCGCGCCTTCGACATCGCCCGTCGTATAGCGGATGCCGCCCATCGCTTCGCCGATCGCGCCAAAGCCCGGACGATCGCGATACGGGCCCGTCTGGCCGTAGCCGGAAATGCGGACCATCGTGAGCTTGGGGTTGATGGCGTGCAGCACGTCCCAGCCGAGACCGAGCTTTTCGAGCGCGCCAGGACGCAGGTTTTCGATGACGATGTCGGCATCGGCGGCGAGACGTTTGACGACGTCCGCGCCTTCCGGCGACTTGAGATTCACGCAGATGGACTTCTTGTTGCGTGATTGCAGATACCACCAGAGCGAGGTGCCTTCATGCAGCTTGCGCCATTTGCGCAGCGGATCGCCCGTTTCGGGCGCTTCGATCTTGATGACTTCGGCTCCGAACTCGGCGAGCAGGCGGGCGGCGAATGGCGCGGCGATCAGCGTGCCGATTTCGACGACGCGAATGCCCTGCAACGGACCACTCATGATGCTGTCTCCAATCTTGTTTCAGGTTGGAGACAAATGTAGAAGCGAGGCGGCGGGAGCGTCCAACCGCAATTCGCCAACGACCGTTCGCGGTTCGCGAACGCTCCGTGCTAAGCCTTGCCGGACAAGGCTTCCACGGTGCGCAGATGGTCGAACAGCAGCTTCGCGACGGGCGACAGACGCGCTGCATCGCGCGTGACGATGATCAGATTGCGCTCGGCCCATTCGTCTTCGAGCGCGACGGAAACGAGGCCGAGCGGCCGCCCCATGATCCGATAGACGTTGATCGGCAAAATGCCGACGCCCATGCCCGCCTGCACCATCCGGCACACGGCGTCGAAGCCCGGCACGTGGATGCGCAGCTTCAGCGCCTTGCCCGCCTGACGCGCCGCCATATGCGTGCGCGCGTTGATCGAACTGGCCGAATGCAGGCCGACGTGATCGCTGTCGAGCGTCTCGTCGAATGCGACGCTCTCGCGGCCCGCAAGCGGATGATCGTCGCGCATCACGACGCACAGCGTGTCGTGCCGGTAGTGCGTCACTTCGAGTCCACGCGCGTCCGCTTCGCCGGAACAGATGCCGAGGTCCGCGAGACTGTCCGCCACTGCTTCGACCACGCCGCCGCTCGGCCGCTCTTCGAGATCGATCTTCACCTGCTCGTTGACGCCGAGAAACGCGCGCAGGTCTTCAGGCAGGAACTCGACGATCGCCGAGAGGTTCGCCATCATCCGCACGTAGCCGCGTATGCCGCTCGCGTGGCCCGCCAGTTCGATGCCGATGTTCTCGATACCACGCATCACCCGGCGCGCGTGATGCAGCAGCGTTTCGCCCGCGGGCGTGAGCGTCATGCCGCGCGCGTTGCGCTGAAAGAGCGTCGCGCCGACGGCCTGCTCCAGTTCGAGCAGCCGCTTGCTCGCAGCGGATACGGCGATAGCCTCGCGTTCCGCCGCGCGCGTCAGCGTGCCTTCCTCATAGACGGCGATGAACAGTTGCAGGGTCGTGAGGTCGAGCCGGCGAAGCAGATTCTTCAGGACCATGGCGGACAATCGATGCATTGAATTGCGTCATATTGTGCCGCGAGCTTGCCGCAAATGCTCGCGCTCAGTCGAAACGCATCGGCGCGATCGGGTCGCTGGCGGGGAAAGTGTCCATCAACGCTTCGTCCATCAGGCGTTCGTTGTGGGCGTCGCGGACCTTGGCATCGGCCTGGTAGGCAAATTTGCTATCCTGTTCCATCCTGGGTTCCTCCGGTGCTTCGTGGTTGTCGATGGCTTCAGTATTGGTTTTGCGGCTGCTGCGTTCAACCTGTTCCCAACGGCGAAACCTGCCAACCACACGTCGTCTGCTGCCGTTTTCCACCACGCGTTGTCTACGAGGTCAATGAATGCCGCGCGTTGCCATCGCGATCTTTCCGGGCGTCCAGGCGCTGGATGTCGCCGGTCCTCTCGATGTATTCGCGGAGGCGAATCTGTTTATCGACGGCACGGACCGCTATGACGTGGCGCTGCTTGCCGCCGACAGCGAGCCGCTGCGCGCGTCGAACGGTATCCGTTTCGTCGCCGATGAAACCTTCGGCGAGCGGCACAGCAGGTTCGATCTTGCGCTGATGGCGGGCGGTCCCGCGTTGCCGGAAATCACGCCGGACCCGCGCCTCACGCACTGGCTCGCGAACGTCGCATCGCAATGCGAGCGCTACGGCTCGATCTGCACGGGCGCGTTCGCGTTGGGTCACGCGGGGCTGATCGACGATCGTCATGTCACGACGCACTGGCAGCACGCACAGCAACTCGCCACGCAGTTCCCGAAAGCGCGCGTCGACTTCGACCGGATCTATCTGCGCGACGAGCGGCTGGTGACGTCGGCGGGTGTGACGGCGGGCATCGATCTCGCGCTGGCGCTCGTCACCGAAGATCACGGCCCGCAGGTCGCGTTGAAAGTGGCGAAGCGGCTCGTGGTGTTCTCGCAGCGTCAGGGCGGCCAGTCGCAGTTCAGTCCGTACCTCACCGCACCCGCCGACGAAACCTCGCCCGTCGCCAGGGTCCAGACGCATGTGATGGCGAATATCCGCGAGAACTTCACGGTGCGGCAACTCTCCGATGTCGCGGGTATGAGCGCGCGAAACTTTGCGCGTATCTTCGTGCAGGAGACGGGCGTGACGCCGCATGAGTTCGTCGAGCGGGCGCGCATGGATGCTGCCCGCAAGCTGCTCGAAAGCAGCGGCGCGGCGCTGAAAACGATTGCTTACGATTGCGGCTTCGGCACGGCCGACCGTATGCGCATCGTGTTCACGAAGCGTATCGGCGCGACGCCGAAGCAGTATCGTGAGCGCTTTCGACACGAGTGATTCAGGCGTCTGCGCATGCTGGGCGTGCGTGAGAAAATGACCGGACGATTAACGGGTTATTGCACATCGATATGAACGCTACTACTTCCGTCCGCGCTATCGTCACGGGTCATACGAAAGGGCTCGGCGCCGCGCTTGCACAGCGGCTGCTTGCGCATGGCATCGCCGTGCTCGGCATTTCGCGTTCGCGCAATGAGGCGCTTGCGAATCAGGCGGGCTTCGAACAGATCGAGGTCGATCTGTCGGATGCCGGAAGCCTGACGCAATTCCTCGCGGGCGACACGCTGCGCAACTTTCTGAAGGGCGCGCAAACCGCATTGCTGTTCAACAATGCCGGCATGGTGCAGCCGATCGGTCCTGTCGAAGGGCAAGATGTTACGGCGATTGCGCAAGCGGTCACGCTGAATGTGTCGGCGCCGTTGATGCTGGCAAGCGCGTTCGCATCGGCGAGCCCTGACGCTGGCGACCGGCGCATCGTCCACATTTCCAGTGGCGCGGCGCGTCATCCTTATGCGGGCTGGAGTATCTACTGCGCGACGAAAGCTGCGCTCGATCATCACGCGCGCTCCGTCGCGCTGGATCAGAATCGCGCGCTGCGAATTTGCAGCGTAGCGCCGGGTGTCGTCGATACGAACATGCAGGCAGAGATTCGCTCGTCCGAACTCGACAAATTCCCGATGCGCGAGAAGTTCGAAGAGCTGAAGCGCGACGGGAAGCTGGCAACGCCGGAGGAATCGGCGGGCAAGCTGGTGGATTACGTGCTGAGCGAGACGTTTGGCGCCGTGGCGACGGCGGATGTGCGGGAGTTGCCGCAGGGGTGAGACCGAATCACGCGTCCCGAAAACGCTCACCTTTGAATCCGGGGAACGTCGTGCGAGGCTTCGGTTGCCGGCAAGATGCGACCCGTCAAATCACGAAATTAGCTTGAATTCAGGCGTTTTCGCGTGATCCTGGTTTCCGTGATACGGCTTAAGGTGCGCTCAAACCACACCCAATCCCTCACTCCCGAAAACCCTCACCTGAAAACAACCTGGGCCACGACACGCACACCGCGCACCGTGGCCCAACATTCAAAGCATCACGGAAAACTCAGGCTTCCAGCTGCTCCAGCACCTTCCCCTTGGTCTCGATCCCGAGAAACCTCACAACCAGCGCCGCGAGAAACGGCACCACGGCCAGCAGATAAAACGCCACATCGAGATTCCCGCCGATCATCGTCTTCGACACCAGCGTCGGCGCGAAGATCGCCGCGAGCTTCAGCCATGCGCCGCCGACACCGCAGCCGAACGCACGAATACTCGTCGGATACAGCTCCGGCGTATACACATACGCCGTGATAAACCCGCACGCCAGCCAGCCCAGCGCAAACGCACAGCACGTCGCGACCACATAAACAGAAGCGTTATGAAACACGCCCGCCAGCGCCAATGACAACGCACACAGCATGAACGACCAGTTGATGATCGGCTTGCGGCCCACCTTGTCGACCAGCATCGCGCACAGCAGCGAACCCAGAACGCCAAGCACGGAAGCCGCGACGGCCAGATTCAGCGCAAGTTGCAACGGCGCGTGATACACCGTGCGATAAATCGTCGGCAGCCACGTCGACAGACCGTACTGGATCACTCCGCACGTCATCCACAGCATCGCGACTGCCGCCGAGCGCTTCCAGTAAGCCTTGCCGAACAGATCGCTCATCTTGCGCTTCGGGTGACGCGCCGCCATCGCTTCGAAGCCGGCGGGGTCGGCCATCGGCGGCAGCGCGGTCTTTGCGGTGCGTTCAAAGGCTTGCACGGCATCGGCGGCTTCGTTCATGCGGCCGCGTTCAGCGAGCCAGCGCGGCGACTCCGGCACGAGCTTGCGCAACACGAAGAACAGAATCAACGGCATGCCGCCGATAAAGTACATCGCTTCCCAACCGAAGCGCGGCACGATCCACGCACCCAGCGCATTCGACGCCAGCAAACCAACCGGGAACACGATCTCGTACAGCAGCACGAAACGCCCACGTCCATGCGCACGGCAGATTTCGTTGATGTACGTCGCGGCCACCGGCAACTCGCCGCCCAGCCCGATGCCCTGCACGATGCGCAACGCGACGAACACTGCAAACGTCGGCGCAAAACCGCACGCAATACTCGTAATGCCGATCAGCCCCGAACTCAGCGCAATTGCCTTCACGCGACCCTGCCGTTCCGCGTACCACGGAAACAGAAACGCACCGACCAGCTGACCGACCGAACCCGCGCCGATCAGCAGGCCCACGTCCCACGGCGTCAGATGCCATTTGCCGATCAGGATCGGCAGCGTCGCGGCGATCGCGATCACGTCGAAGCCGTCGAAGAACGTCGCGAGGCCGATCAGAATGCGCGCGCGCACCAGCATCGCGTTCGCGGGCAATCGCTCGAGCCGCGCAATGATCGATCCGCGCGTCGCGGGTTGGGAGACACCGGCGCTGCTGTGTGCCTCAAACGTGTTGTCGATAGTGCTCATGCGTCGTTTCTCCGCCGCGTACTGGGGTTATGCGAGTGCCTTGTCGGCGTCGGCCAGAGCCGCGACATCGACCGTGCGTCCCTGGGTCATCCATTTGCGCGCGAGCTTCAGGTCGCGCGGCGTATTGATCGCGATCACGCCGCGCACGCCGCCGTCTGCGACATGAAACAGCGTCGCGCGCCGTGCGCCGACATCGCCGCGCACGACGAGTTGTGCATCGGCGGGAATGTCGCCGAGAATCTGCAGGTTCACGTCGTACTGATCCGACCAGAACCACGGAATCTCCGCATACGGCTCGAACTGGCCGAGCGCGGCCTTCGCGACGACGATCGCCTGGTTCTGCGCATTCGCCCATGACTCCAGCCGCACGCGGCGCTTCAGCCACGCGCTCGGATGATTGGCAACGTCGCCACATGCGAAGACGCACGGGTCGTTCGTCATGCCGTGCTCGTCGACGACGATGCCGTCGTTCACCGGCAAACCTGCCGCTTCGGCAAGCGACGTGTGCGGCGTGAGACCGATTCCCGCGACTGCGAAATCAGCGTCGATGACCGTGCCATCTCCGAGCGTTGCGCGAACCTTGCTGTCGTCTTCGGGATGCGTATCGAGCGAGGTCAACGCAGCGGACAAACGCACATCGACGCCATTCGATCGATGCAGATCCAGCAGGAAGTCCGACACCGAAGGCGGCAGCGAACGCGCGCACAAACGCGGCGCGCCTTCCACCACAGTTGCCGCAACGCCAAGCTTGCGCGCCGTCGCAGCCACTTCCAGACCGATCCATCCACCGCCGATCACGAGCACATGCTGGCTCTTGCGCAAACGCTCGCCGAGCGCGGACGCTTCATCCAGCGTGCGCAGATAGGCGATGTGATCCGTCTTCACGAGCGACGCCGGCAGCTTGCGCGCCGCGCCGCCCGTTGCGATCACGAGCCGGTCGTACTGCACTTCGCGACCCGTCTGCGTGCGCACAATGCGTTGCTCGCGATCGATCTGCGTCGCCACATCCGGCTGCCATGCTTCGACATTCAGCGAAGCGAAATCATCGGTTGCGAAGAGACGCACGGTGTTGATATCGGCATCACCGGACAGCACGGCTTTTGAAAGCGGCGGCCGTTCATACGGCAGATGAATTTCATCTGCGATCATCACCAGACGGCCTTCGAAGCCGGTCTTGCGCAATGTCTTCACGACCCAGCCCGCAGCCTGCCCGCCGCCGATCACGACGATGGTTTGCGGCGCGTCCGCATTGCTCGCGACATGTGTGTTGGCAGCGTCAGTCATGTTTGCGCTCCGTCATGAACTTGCCTTCCGGCGCCTTCGCATTCTTCTGACGGCGCGTATTGCCGTCGATACCGCCATCGATTGCCCATTCGGCAAACACGGTCGGGCCCGGTTCGAATTCGCGCGGCTGCCATTCGGGCGTCAACTGGTCTTCGTCCGCGTAGTACTCGATCAGACCGCCCGCCGGATTCTGGAAGTACCAGAAGTAAGCCGACGAAACGGGGTGACGTCCCGGACCAAGCTGCGTATCCCAACCGCAACGGCTGATATGCATGCCGCCACCGAACACTTCATGAATGTCGCGCACGGTGAACGCGACGTGATTCAGGCCGCGCTTGCCTGTCGGCAGTTGCAGCAGGAACAGATCGTGATGGCCGCCGTGCGGCGCGCAGCGCATGAATGCGCCACGGTCCGGATAACGGTCCGACGTCTCGAAGCCGAGCCGCTCGTGATAGAACTTCTCCTGCTCTGCGAGACAGTTCGTGAAGAACACGACGTGGCCCACTTCGACGGGTTCCGCGCGCTCATAGATCGTGCTGGGCGTATCGACGCGCAACGTCTGGCCCCACACGTTCGACAGCGAGCCATGCACGTCGACATCGCGCTTGCGCGTCACTTCAATGCGGATCGCCATGCCGTTCGGATCGATGCAACCGACCGCATCGTCGTTCGAGTAATAGCCCTGCGCGCCTTTGAGGCTCGCACGGTACTTGTCGAGATCAGCGGGCGTGGCCACGCCCCACGTCACTTCGCGCAGCGTCGGACCTTCTTCGAAAGCAGGAGGCAGCGAAGGATCGTCGGCCAGGACGGCGAGCACCGTGCAGCCGTTCAGCGTTTCGAAACGCGCGCGCGTTTCGTTATGCCCGGTTTCCTTCATGCCCCAATCGGCGAAAAAGCGCCGACAGGTCTCCAGATCCGTCACACCGTACGTAATCTGTTCAATGCCGAGAATGCTCATGTTGCGTGCCTCTTCAGTTCGCCCACGCGAGCGGGGCGTCGTTCAAGCCCCAGTAGAGGCTCTTTTGCTGCATGTACTCACGAATGCCCAGGCGGCCTTTCTCGCGGCCCATGCCGCTTTCTTTCCAGCCTGAGAACGGTGTCGAGATCGAAAACAGCTTGTATGTGTTGATCCAGATCGTGCCTGCTTCAAGGGCGCGCGCGACGCGCCATGCGCGCTTGTAGTCGCGCGTCCAGATGCCGGCGGCGAGACCGAATACGCTGTCGTTCGCTTCCTTGATCAACGACGCTTCGTCGTCGAAAGGCATGGCGACCAGCACCGGTCCGAAGATTTCTTCCTGGCAGATGCGTGCGCTGTTCGTCAGGCCTTCGAGAATTGTCGGCTGATAGAAGTAGCCCTGTTCGCGGTTGTTGCCCACAGGCCGCTCGCCGCCGCACAACAGACGTCCGCCTTCTTGGAGACCCAGCGCGACGTAACGCTCAACCGATTCGCGATGCTTCGCCGTAATCAGCGGACCCATCTGCGTGTTCTCGCTCGCTGGATCGCCGACGCGCAACTGACGCGCCTTTTCCGTGAGCCGCTTCATGAACTCCGGATAGATCGAGCGTTGCACGAACAGACGCGAACCCGCGATGCACGCCTCGCCCGACGAACTGAAAATGCCGTACAGCACGCCGTTCACCGCATGATCGAGATCGGCGTCTTCGAAGACCATCGTCGGCGACTTGCCGCCGAGTTCGAGCGACACGGGCATCAGCTTGTCGGCCGCGATGCGCGCGATACCGCGTCCCACTTCCGTGCCGCCCGTGAACGACACTTTTTTCACGAGCGGATGGCGCACCATCACATCGCCGATCACCGAGCCCTTGCCAGGCAATACGCTCAACACGCCCTTCGGCACGCCAGCTTCCTCGCAGATGCGCGCGAGCGCCAGCGATACGAGCGGCGTCACTTCGGCCGGCTTCAGCACGACGGCATTGCCTGCCGCCAGCGCGGGCGCGAGCTTTTGCGCATCGGACGCGATCGGCGAATTCCAAGGCGTAATCGCCGCGATCACGCCGATCGGCTCATGCACGCTCATCGTCAGATAGTCGCCGCGCGAAGGCGTGACTTCTTCGTCGAGCGTTTCGAGGCAGGCGGCGAAGTAGCGGAACGTGTTCGCCGCGCTCGCGACCAGCACGCGCGTCTCGCTGATCGGCTTGCCGTTGTCGCGGCGCTGCAGTTGTGCGAGCGCTTCGTGCTTCGCCATGATCAGGTCGGCGATGCGATACAGGATCAACGCGCGCTGATGCGGCTTCAGACCGGACCAGTTCGGCTTGCGCCAGGCGATGTCGGCGGCTTCGATCGCTTCGCGTGCATCGTCGGCGTCGGCCGTCGTGATCTCGGCATTCACCGAGCCGTCTGCCGGATAAACGCTCGCGTACAGCGCGCCGCGGCCGCGCTTCCACTCGCCGCCGATCAGAATATCGGCGCTGGGTACGAGGCTCGAAATGATGTCCGTGTGGGGCATGTCGTACTTCCTTTAGCTATCGGATCTATCGGATCTTCAGATCACGCAGCGAGCCGCGCGATTGCGCAGCGCACGGATCGCGCTATATGCAGTCAACGCAGAGGTCTTTGGGTTGTCGGGTAGCGGCTTGCCGCTCATTTCCAGCGACATCTCGCCGAACGCGCCGCGCGCGACGATACGGTGCACGTTGCGCGTCACGGATGGATCGGCGATCAGGCGCACTGTCGTCTGATCGAGGCCGAGGCCTGCCAGCGCAATAGTCGCGGCAACGTTGGCATTCTTCGGATACAGACGCGCCGCTTCACGCGCGCTGCCTTCGAAGATCACACGCGCTTCCGTCAGCGTGTGCAGATCGCAGACCTGTTCGGCGGGCGAGCCGAGCCAGCCCGTCGGCGGCTTGCGGCCGATGTACTGCACTTCGTCGAGGCCACCGAGCTTCGCAGCAGCGAGCGCGTCAATACCGCCAATTGCGCCCGACAACAGCGTCACCGTCGCGTGACCTTCATCGGCGGCGGCGTTCAACGCGTCGAGCAACGCGAGGTCCGACAGCGCACCGATCGATGCAACCGCGCAATCCGTGCCCGCTTTCAGCAGCGGCACGACGTGGTTGACCAGCGCGCCGTGCCCTGCGCATTCGAGCGCGAATTGCGGACGCGACTTCAACGCATCGACGGACCACACGACATCCACATCCGGCCCGACCTGCTCGCGCACGGCATCGGCCTGATGCTCGGGCACGATCACATGCGACACGTGCACTTGCGGATCGGCGGCAACCGCGTGATACACGGTCTGGCCGATTGCACCGAAACCGATCATCGCGATGTCGATAGGCATGTTGTTCATGGCGGCACCGTTGGCAGCGTTAGCAGCGTGAATGGCTTCAGGCATGTTCCGGCTCCTGCTTGCGCACAGGAGGACCTGCAAATGCCGTCGTGAACGAGCCGATCGACAGCATGTCGACTTCGACCATCACGGGACCTGCCTTCGCCATGCCTTCGCGAACGATCGCTTCGGCCTGATCGAGCGACGAGATCCGGTAGTGCGTGAGGCCGAAGCTCGCGCAGAACTGCGCGAAATCCGGTTGATGCAGTTGCACGTAGCAGCGGCGACCGCCGTAGTGCGCGTCCTGAATGTTGCGGATCACGCCGTAGCATTGATCGTTCATCAGCACGATCATCACGTTCGCGTTTTCCTGCACGGCCGTGACCAGTTCGCCGACGTTGACCATCAGGCCGCCGTCACCGACGAGGCACACCGTCTTCGATGCCGCATTCGCCAGCGCCGCGCCAATCGCCATCTGTATGCCCTGGCCGATACCGCCGCCGAGTGCGTGCACGCCCGCGCGCGGCTGGAAGATCTTCAGCATGCGGTTGCCCCACGTGCTGTTCGAGATCGTCACGTCGCGCACCCAGTTGTAGTCGCGGCCCACCGCGTGTTGCAGCACGTCGACGAGGCGCTTGTACGGCCCGAGCCCCTTGCCCGTTTCAGCGACAGCGACTTCACGCGTGGCAGCGAGATCGCCTGCGAACGCCGGGTCGATCTTCATGCGCCCTTCGAGCAGAGTGGCCAGTTGATCGAGCACTTCGGCCGCGTCGCCGTGCACGAACAGTTCGTTGCGATAGCCGCGGTTGTCAGCAAGCGCATCGGCGTCGACACGGAACAGCGGCTGCGGCAGCGCAAGCTTGTACTTCAGCGTTTCGTTGCCGCGCAGACGCGAGCCGACCACGAGCATGGCGTCGCATGTTCTGTAGAAATTCTCGACGGTCGGCTGCACGTTGAATGCGCCAAGCGTCGCGGGATGATCTTCCGGCAGCACGCCGCGGCCTTGAACGCTCGTCACCACACCAAAGCCGAGCTTCACGAGACGCTCGACCTGCGCACGCGCATGACGCGTGCCGCCGCCGAGCCACAGCAACGGGCGCTTCGCTTTCGCGAGTTCATCGGCGAGTTGCTCGACGCGCTTCGTGTCATGCGTCAGCGTGGTGATGTGCGGCGCAGTCATATCGGCGGGCCATTCGATTTCAGCTGCCTGGATGTCGATCGGAATCTCGACGCTGACGGGGCCGCTCGGCGCCGTATGCGCGACACGCACCGCTTCGCGCACGGTCGCCAGTGCCGTATCGACGGAGCGCACGCGGTACGCTGCTTTCGAAATCGACGAGAGCATCGTCAGTTGATCGGGCGCTTCGTGGATGTACGCGAGGTCCTGATCCAGATACGTCGTTTCGATCTGACCGGTGATGTGCACGAGTGCCGTGCCTGCCGTCAGCGCTTCGACCATCGCGCCCGCTGCGTTGCCCGCAGCCGTGCCCGTGCTCGTGAACGCGACGCCGAGGCCGCCCGATACACGCGCGAGGCCGTCGGCCATGTTCAGCGCGCCCGCTTCGCCGCGCGCGCCGACATAGCGGATGTTGCCGCGTGTGTTGATCGCGTCGAGGATCGGCATGTTGTGAATGGAGATCACGCCGAAAGCAGTCTTGACGCCGCACTGCTCGAGGAAAGCGGCGATCAGCTCGCCGACGGTGGTTTTGTTAGACATGACGTGCAACGCCTCCGGAAACATCGATATGGCTTCCCGTCGTGTACGACGACAGGGGTGTAGCGAGATAAAAGAGAGCTTGGGCGGCCTCTTCGGGAAGGCCTAAACGGCCGAGCGGAATGTTCTTCTTGCGCGCGAGTTCGCGGGTCCAGTCTTCCCAGCTTTGGCCCGGCTGCGCCTGCGTCTGGTAGCGGCGTCGCCACTGACCCGACTCGACCAGGCCGATCAGAATCGAATTCACGCGAATGCCTTGAGGCGCGAATTCGACGGCCAGCGACTTGATCAGGTTCTGCACACCTGCACGCGCCGAAGAAGTCGCGACCATGTGCGGCTCGGGCTGCAGTGCGAGCAGCGAATTCACGCAGACGATCGAACCGTTGCCTTGCTGCGCGGCTTGCGTGAGCATCGGCAGAAAGGCGCGCGTCGGACGGATCACGCTGAAGTACTTGAGGTCGAGTTCTTCGCGCCATGCTTCGTCGCTCGTATCGGCGAAGGTCGACACGCGGCCCTGGCCTGCGTTGTTCACGAGCATGTCGGTGCGGCCAAAGCGTTGCTGCACGTCATTTGCGAACTGCGTGACTTCGTCCGCATCGAGCACGTTGCAGCGCGCGGCGAGCAATTGCGCTTGCGGAAATTGCTTGCGCAGCGCAGCTTCGGCGCTCGCGAGACGATCGGTATCGCGTCCGCAGATCGCCACCGATGCGCCCGCGCGCAGAAAGAGTTCAGCCGTTGCGAGACCGATGCCGGACGAACCGCCCGTCACCACTGCAACCTGTCCTGTCAGATCGATTTGAATCATCACAGTCCCAATGCCTTCATGTATCGGCTTTCCGCTGTCGGCCGGTAGTTCAGCCGCAGCGACAGTTGTTCCGCTGCGGTGCGCACCTTGTCGATCAGTCCGCCGTCGAGCAGCGCCGCATCGATCTGCGGACGCGGAATCGTCGTCGTGATGACGGCGGCGATGCGACCCGTGTCGTTGCGTACCGGCGCGGAAATCACGGAAATGCCGTTTTCAAAGGACGATTCGCTGATCGCGAAGCCGCGCACGGCGTCGTCCTTCACGCGTTCATACAGTTCTTCAACGGTCGCCGGCGTGTGCTTTGTGAAGCGCTCGAGCGTCTTCTCCGGGTACAGCACGCGCAGTTCGGCGAGCGACAGATCGCCCATCAGCACATGGCCGTGCGTCGTTGCATGCGCGGGAAGACGGGTGCCGACGTTCACCTTCACCGAGCTGAACACGGGCGCGTGGCTTTGCGCCTTCGCGACGAACACCACGTCGCGGCCATCGCGGATCACGATGTGCGTCGTCAGACCCGTTGAGTCGCGCAGCCCTTCGATTAGCGGCAAACCGAGATCAGTGAGTTCGAGCGAGCTCAGATATTCGAAGCCGAGGCGCAGCACCGCGACGCCAAGGCGATAGTTGCGGTCGCGATCCGCGCGCTCCAGAAAGCCGAGCGATTCGAGCGTCTGCAACAGACGGAACACCGTCGTGCGCGGAATGCCGAGGCGCTTCGACAACTCGGGCGCGCCGAGCACCGGCTCGCGCGGCGAAAATTCAGTGAGAATGCGCAGGCCGCGTTCCAGACCGGGCACGCGATAGTTCGCGTCGCTGCGGTCTTCTTCTGCGTCGGGCGCATTGCCCGTCAATTCGGGGGTCATGCTTTACTCCATTGGCCGTCGCTCGCGCGGCAGAATGCGTCGATGAGCGCGGTGTATGCTTCGCTTGCTTCGATGTAGCCCGCGTGACCCGCGCGCGGGATGATCTGCAAGCGTGTGTGTGCCGCGAGTGCGATGCGCTCGCACGACGACGGCGGTGTGATCGCGTCTTCCGCGCCGACCGCGACGGCGATACGGCCCGTGTACTTCGCGACATCGCTGGCGAGGTCCGCGTTGGCGAGCAGATGCGTCGCCTGCGCGTAGCCGTGCGGCATGATGCGCGACATGTTCCAGCGCACCCAGTCGCGCGATGCAGGATCGGCGTGCGCCGACAGCATGTTGGCGCTGCGTGTGTCGGCGAGTCCTTGCGGGCCGAGTTCGGCGAGCATCGCGAGACGGCTGTCGCGCTTCGATGCACGCACTTCTTCGGACGCCGCGCCATAACCCGCTGCGGGTGAAATCAGCAGCAAGCCCGCCACGCGTTCCGCGTGCTGTGCCGCGTACGAACCCGCGATGATCGCGCCGAGCGAATGACCGACCAGCACGCATCGTTCGATGCCGAGCGCGTCGAGCCATTGTTCGAGTGCGTTGGCGTATTCACACGCTTGAGGCGAAGCGGATTCAACCGGCGTCGACTCGCCGTAACCCGGCGCGTCCCACGCGATCACGCGGCGCGCCGTGCCGAGTACTTCAAGCTGCTGCACCCACGAAGCCGCGCCCGAGCCAATCCCGTGCAGCAGCACGAGCGGCAACGCACCGGCATGCGCCGCGCCCGCTTCGCGATAGCCGATCGCGCGTTGCGGCGCAATCTCGATCCGCTGTGCCGGGAAGTGCGAGAGGCGCGTTTCCAGCGTGACGGTTCGATCAACGGTGACGGGCAGTGTTGCGGACATGGGCTTCGTTTCGTTTTCGCTTAGTGAGTGAGGTGCCTTGCTTTACTTCGCGAGGTCGCGCTTGATCTTCGCGAGCGGCGAATCGGGCGGATACGTCGGCGTGATCGGCTTCGACGAACCAAGCATCACGCACATCAGCGCGTCTTCTTCACCGATATTGATTTCCGTGCGATACACGCCCGGCGGCACCGAGATCAGATCGCGTTCGCCGAGCACGGCTTCCCACGTTTGCCCATCACGCTCGCAGATCACTTTCATCTTGCCGCGCAGCACGAAGAAGATTTCTTCGACATCGGTATGAATGTGGCTCGGGCCGATGTTGCCGGCGGGAATCACCATCGTCGAAAACGTGAAGCCGCCTGCGGGCACGGTGTTCACGTCTTTAGCGACACCCGTGCCGCCTGTGCCGACATAACGCATTTGCGCGCGGCGATACTTCGGGTCGTAGTCGGCCTGGAACTTCAGGGCGTCCCAGTCGTAGCGGCGCGTTTCGAAGCGCGCAACACGCGAATCCAGCCATTGTTCGAAACTCGCGTCGGCGGGTTGATCCCACGATTTGCGTTCGAGATCGGCGTCGGCCATTGTTTTCTCCATGTGGTTCGCTCGTTCGAGCAAGGTCAATTCATTACGAAGCCGCCGTTCACGGGCAGCAACTGGCCCGTCACGAAGCGCGCGGCATCCGTCAGCAGGAACAGCACGGGACCCGTGACGTCATCGGGCACCTGCGCGCGCGTCAATGCGCGGCCTTTCAGGTAGTACTCGTGGCGCTCGGCAGGGACGTATGCAGTGGCTTCGACTTCCGTCAGGCCCGGTGCAATCGCGTTCACCGTGATGCCGTGCGCGCCGAATTCGCGTGCGAGCGAGCGTGTCATCGAAATCACTGCGCCTTTACTGGCGACATAAGCGAGCAGCTTCGGCGCGCCCCACATCGCCGTATCGGATGCGATGTTGACGATCGCGCCGCGCTTCGAATCGCGCAGATGCGGCAGCGCCGCCGTGCACATCAGCCACGTGCCGCGCACGTTGACGTTCATCACCGCGTCCCACGTTTGCGTGCTCAGCTCTTCGGCGAAGCGGCCGCCCGAGTTGGTGATCGCAGCGTTGTTGATCAGCGCGTCGATGCCGCCCATCTTCTGCGCGGCCTGTGCGACGAATGCAGCGATGCTGTCGGGGTTCGCGAGATCGAGCGCGATGAAGTGCACGTTTGCGCCGAGTTTCTCCGCAAGCGCACGGCCTTCCGCTTCGAGCACGTCGCCGAATACGATTTGCGCGTCTGCTTTAGCAAGCGCTTCGATGAACGCCGCGCCGAGTCCGCGCGCACCGCCCGTTACGACGACACGCCGTCCGCTCATGCTGGGGAGCGTCATGTCAGGCATGTGCGTGCCCCGTCGACGCCTGTGCGCCCGCTTCCGCCTGCTTCGCCTTGAATGCGTCGAGATCGGCGAAATGCTGTTGCGCGCGTTGACGCAGCATGCGGCGCACGCGCGTCATGCCGACATCGTGCTGATAGAGGAATTCGTGCTCGCGCGCGTTCGGCGCGAGGCTTTCGAGCACATAGCGGTCTTGCTCCAGCACCGCCCAATGCAGACCTTCCAGGCGATTGCGATACAGGAAACGCCATGCGTCGCGCTGCCAGCCGCTCACCTTGCGCGTGCGCCAGAAATAGACCTGGCAGTTGTCGTTATCGACAGGCACGGCAAAACCGATAATGCCGAAGCTGCCGCCAGGGCCGAACTTCTTCTTGTACGGAATCGCGAGGCGCATCCACAGGCCGCCCGTTTCGCCGAGTTCCACCCAGTCGAAGTTCACGTCGCGCTGGCCGACCTTTTCGAACATGAGGCCAGTCTCGGTTTTGCGCACACGCATGTCGGCCTGCTTGTCGCCTTCGGCCATCGAGTGCGACGTCGCGTGCAGATACGCGCCGTGCATCGGGTCCATCACGTTGTCAATCGCGTACTGATAGTTGCACTTCCAGTTCGACACGCACAGGAACTGCGAGTACTCCGCGCCGACCAGTTCTTCAGGCAGCGACAGCGGCGTCGGCTCTTTGTGTGCATCGTCGCCGAACCACAGGAAGATCGCGCCCGCATGTTCTTCGACGGGATACGACTTCACACACTTCTGGCCTTCGAGCGGACACGCCGATACGGCAGGCACTGACTGAACCGTGCCGGAGCCATCCACTTCGATGCCGTGATACCAGCACGCAACGCGATTGCCGAGATTCCAGCCCAGCGACAGACGCGCGCCGCGGTGCGGGCAGCGGTCTTCGAGCGCATGGACTTTGCCTTCCTGATCGCGCCACAGCACGATCTGTTCGCTCAGGCGCGTGAGGCCGATCGGCGCGTTGCCGACTTGCCAGCTCGGCGCAACGGGATACCAGTAGTTCTTGATGCCGCGGTCGAGATACGCCTGAATCGGATCGGCTGCGGGGTTCGTTGTATTGAGGGACGTCATGGGGAAACTCCGTGTTCGCTTGGGGTGGACGTGAAGCGCTTATTCCGCGAGCAGCCGCAGTTCTGCGGCCAGACGCTCTTCGCTCCACTGCGCGCCTTCCGGCGTGCGGAACCCGACCCTGTTCAGGCCGGCCACCACTTCATGCAACTCCGTTGCACCTGCTTCGAACACCTGCTCCAGCGCGTCGCCGAAGTCGTTTTCGTACTGCGTCGGCTCCGCCTTGCGCGTCTGCCAGATCATGTTGCCGGTCTCGCCCGGCTTCTCGATCACGCCCTTGCCGGCGACGTTGTTCGGCTGCGGCGCGAGCCACGGCTTCAGGAAGGGATTGAAGTTCACGACGGCTTCTTTCATGTCATTCCACCTTGATCTGGATTTCTTCACCCGCGAGGCGCACGGCGTACGTCTTCAGGTCGCGGCCGCCCGGCTCTTTCAGACACTTGCCGGTCGGGATATGGAAAACAGCTTCGTGCAGCGGACATTCGACCGTGTCGCCGTCGATGAAGCCTTGCGTCAGCAGCGCATACGCATGCGGGCAGACGTTCTCGAGGGCGTAGAGCTCATCGCCCACCTTGTAGATGCCGATTTCCTTGCCGTCGCCGAGCTTGAACTCGACGGGCGCGTCTTCGGAAAGCGCGCCGGCGTGTCCGGCGCAAAGCCACTGTTCACTCATTTCTCACCTTCTCCGACCAACCGGTTCCGTCCGTTTGACGTTCCACCTAAGGAACATCAGTTTATGTATGGTCAATTATAGGATCGTGTTCGTACGGACAAAATAAAAATTCTGCGCTTCCAGGGAAAACACCGACAGCGGCTTTTTCGCAACGTAAGAACACCGTAAAGCGGGCCAAATCAAGGACTTGCTGCGCATAAAGTGCGCGCGCGTACGGCATCGAAGGTCATCTGATGAATGAGGGTTTTCACCGTCGCAAAAACTTTTTTGTTCGCTCAATTGACTCTCTATACTTTCCATAGGCGATACATATGCCCATAGGTGGAACAAAGAGCGGATAGCCGACAGAGCAGGTGACCAGAAGGCCATCCACAGAGATGACAGGCAAGGGAAGAGAAACCGGCACGGCCGGATATCGACCACACGATCAGGAGTACCAAGGGTGAAACGCATCATCGCTGCCGGCGTGGCAGGACTTGTGGTGACATCGACGGCGTGGGCGCAAAGCAGCGTCACGCTGTACGGCAGTCTCGATGCTGGCATTGCTTACGTGAGCAACGTCGGCGGCCATACGAAGTGGATGGAAGAACAGGGCAATATGCAGCCGGACCGTTGGGGCCTGCGCGGCGTCGAAGATCTGGGTGGCGGTCTGCACACGATCTTCCAGCTGGAAAACGGCTTCTATACGAACACCGGCAACTTTGCGAAGGCGGGCACGCTGTTCAACCGCCAGGCGTATGTCGGTATCAGCTCGGATCAGTACGGGCAGATCACGCTCGGCCACCAGACGCCATTCAACTTCGACATGCTCGGCCCGCTCAGCACCGGCTATCTCGCGGCGAGCTGGTATGCGTTCCACCCCGGCAACATCGACGAACTGGCGGACACGGGCGTCGTGCCGTTCGACAACTCGGTGAAGTTCAAGTCAGTCAGCTACGCGGGCTTCACGGTCGGTGCGATGATGGGCCTTGGCAACACGACGAACTTCTCGACGGGCAAGACGATGAGCTTCGGCGTGAACTACGTGAACGGCCCGTTCAAGGCCGCCGCGGTGTACTCGAACGAGCACAACCGCACGCCTTCGATCGTCACGACAGGCATCACCACGTTTCAAGGTGCAGCCGCCGCGAGCTATTCCGCCGACAAGGTCGAGAACATGGGCGCGGGCCTGTCGTATCAATTGGGCAAGCTGCTCGTGCACGCGCTCTATACGCGTGTGAAGCTGCAATCGAATGGATTCTCTGACACGTATCAGAGCTGGGACGCGGGTGCGAACTACCAGTTCACGCCCGCCAACACGCTCGCTGGCGGCGCTGCGACGACGACGCTGTCGGGCCGTCGCTGGACGCAATTCGAAATCGGCGATATCTATGCGCTGTCCAAGCGCACGCAGGTCTACGTGAACGTGCTGTACGAGCACGCGAACGAGAATGCGAACGCCGCGTTCTTCACGGCGGGCGTGTCGGGTGGCCGCAATCAGGCGATCGTGCTGACGGGTATTCACCACTCGTTCTGAACGATGACCTGATAAAGCGTTCTCAGGCATGAAATAAAACAGGCGGCTCGCGAGCCGCCTGTTTTTATTTCCGCACGCCTGTTATCGACGCGTTTGCACGAGCGTCGGATCGTCAGCCGGCGCGCGATAGTTCAGGCGCGCCGACAGATCGAGCGCTGCGCCGCACACCTTCGCGACGAGCGGCACACGTTCGTCGTCGCCGATATCCGAACGCGGCACGGTCACTGTCATGGCCGCGACGATCTTGCCCGTCTGGTCACGCACGGGCGCGCTGACCACGGAAATGCCGCGCTCGAACGATGCCTCGCTGAGCGCGTAGCCCTGCGCCGCCGTTTCGCGGATGCGTTCGTACAGTTCGTCGACGGTTGCGGGCGTGCGATCGGTAAAGCGTTCAAGCTGCTGTTCAGGGTAAAGCTGGCGCAACTGCATCAGCGAGAGATCGCCCATCAACACCTGGCCGTGCACGGTTGCATGCGCGGGCAGCCGCGTGCCGACATGCACCTTCACCGAACTGAACATCGGATCATGCGTTTGTGCCTTCGCGACGAACACCACGTCGCGTTCATCGCGAATCAGCAGATGCGTGCTCAAGCCCGTCTGATCGCGCAGGCGTTCGAGAATCGGGGTACCGAAGTCGGTCAGTTCCAGCGAACTCAGATATTCGAAGCCGAGGCGCAGCACCGCGACGCCGAGGCGGAAATGCCGGTCGCCCGTCGCGCGTTCGAGAAAACCGAGTGCTTCGAGTGTTTGCAGCAGACGGAATGTCGTCGTGCGCGGAATGCCAATGCGCTTCGACAGTTCAGGTGCGCCGAGCACGGGTTCACGCGCGGAGAACTCGGAAAGGATGCGCAAGCCGCGTTCGAGGCCAGGAACGAGATATGTCGAGCCGCCGCCGCTTTCCTCGTCGGCGGACTCTGCGCCTTCCGCGCTGCGCGCGGCGTCCTCGTCGGCCGATGCGTCGCGCGCCGCCTGCTGCCCGGCGCTCCTGCGTCCCACTCCTGTCGTGTTGTCTCTTGCCATATCCGGCTGATGTCGTTGAACCGTGGAAGACTGAGATGATAGCGCGAAGGGGTGGGCGCGGCGTCGTTCGAATCAGTAGCGGTCGATGTCCCGGTTCAACATCTTCAGCACGGTGCGGCCGTCCGGAGCGAAGTGCGTGCCGAAACGCACCAGGCCTTGCCTGCGTAGATGGCACGACATCGTGAAGCTCAACAGCATGTCGGGATCGGTCTCTTCGATACTGATATCGATGCTGGATAGGCGCGGTTCGTATTTGAGCAGCGTCACCTCGATCTCGCGCCGCAACTTGTGCGCCGATGCAGGCAAATGCCGGTAAATCTCGGACAGATCGTCAAGACCATAGTCCGGCAGATGCGCGAGACCGTTGCGGCGGCTATTCAGGATGCGATGGATATTGTCCTGAACGGACAGGAACGTTTGCGTTTGCGCGTCGAATTCGTCGACGGCCACGCCGTTAGCAAAGTGCCCGGTCACCATTTCGAACAGTCCGGGGGCGCCGCCGCTCATAGCGCGAACTCCGCGTGAGGCGAGACCTCTTCGAAATCGATGACCACGCATTCCGTTTTGTTCGACGACAACCGTATCGTCGCCGGCAGTTTTCCGTGCGCTGAACGCAGTAGTAGTTCGCGTGAGAGCACGGGCAGAATCTGCCGATCGAGCAGGCTATCGATATTCCGTGCGCCCGAGTCCGGTGTTCGGCAGGCCTCGACAATCTCATCGATCAGCGTGACGTCGCAGATCAGTTCCGCATCGAAGCGTTTCGCGATCCGCTGCGCGACCTTGTCGAGCTTCATGCGCACGATGCTCGCGAGTGCAGCAATAGAAAGCGGCCGATAGATCACCGTTTGAAAACGTGCGAGCAACGCGGGCTGAAAGTGTTGCAGCAACGTGGGACGGATGAGCTCTATCAACGTCGCGTCACTGACTGGCGCGTTGCCGGAAAGCGTCGTATCGTCAGCTTCATCTGGCGTGCGGCCCGTGAGATCGGCAGCCGAGACAATCTGCTCGCTGGCGAGATTCGACGTCATCAGAATGACTGTGTTGCGAAAGTCGATGATGCGGCCTTCGCCATCACGCATGAAGCCGCGATCGAATACCTGATAGAACAGATTCAGCACGTCACGGTGCGCTTTTTCGACCTCGTCCAGCAGGACCACGCTGTATGGCCGCTGGCGCACGGCTTCCGTCAGCACGCCGCCCTGGCCGTAGCCCACATAGCCCGGCGGCGATCCTTTGAGTTGGGAAACGGTATGCGCTTCCTGATATCAATTGCTGCTCGAGTACTTCACGTTTCCCGAGAAGTTCATGTTTGTCGATCTGCTCGGTCTCGACATTCAGGCCATCCCCGCTGCCGCCACGCACGTCGACGTCGAGATCGTCATGGCTCAGCCGTATCCCGACGACATGCGCTTCAACGCGCAAAACGTTCGCCTCTTCTGCACGCCCATCATCAATCTGTTTGCCCTCGAAGCTGCGCCCGTCACCGTCACGCAGTTCGAGACCGAATACCGCGTCAACGCGCGCGAGCAATATGGCGCGAGCGTCGAGGTCTATTCGGTCGATACCGTTCAGGGTTTCGATGCGGGCACAGGTCAGCGCTTCGAATATGTGCCGTTTGCGGCGTTTCGCCATCGCGGCGGCATGCTGCGCCATGAAATGCCCGAGCGTTATTTTCATACCCGCGTGCGTCGCGGGCCAGCGGGTCGGCTCGACACGTGGCTGGTGCTCGGCGGGCATGCATGGGAGCGTGCGGAGGCGCTGCCAAAGGAAACGCTATCGCTATCGGTGACGGGCACCAATGGCATGCTGCCGCGCAAGGCACTGCGCGAAGCAGGCATCACGCGCATGCGCGGCGGTTTTACGAACATTGGTGCCGTGCGTAACCTTTGCGCACCAACCTTGCCCGTCTACCCGCCGACTGGCGACCGCTTCCAGTGGCGCGTGCTATCGCATCTCGCGCCGAATTATCTGTCGCTGCTCAACGCCGAGATCCTGCGCGGCAGTCTCGCGCTATATGACTGGACGGACGGCGAACTGAACCGGCGGCGCATCGACGCGATCACCGATGTTCAACACCACCTGCTGCAGAAACTGGTGCGCGGCGGCCTGCAACGCGGCGTCGAAATCGTCGTGACCATCGATAGCAGCCGCTTCGCCGGCAATGGCGATCTCGAACTGTTCGGCGGCATGTTGAACCGCTTTCTCGGTCTCTATGCGTCGCTCAACCTCTACACCAGGCTCGTGATCGTGTCGCAACCGACCGGCCGGCGCATCGAATGGCCGGACACCAAGGGCGAAGGAGCACCGTTTTGAACGGCCGGCAAGCCACGCCGCCCCAAGCGGCCGATCGCCCACTGTTGTCCGCGCTGCTCGATCACGCGTCGCAGATGAATTTCTTCCGCTTCTGCCAGCTCATCGAACTGGCAGCGCCCAATCAGCCGCCGCTCGGCACGACGGATTCGCCGGCGGACGAGCCTGTTCGTTTCCGCTCGCACGGCCGCTTCGGATTCCCGCGCCGTGAAATCGACGCGACGGAAATCGACCCAGACGATCCGTCGAAACCACCTTCCGTCATCACCACGTTTCTCGGCCTCTATGGCGTCGATGCGCGCATGCCGTCGTACTTCGCCGACGAGATCGCGCAAAACCGCGAAGGCGCCGAGCCGCTCGCCGGCTTTCTCGATCTGTTCCATCACCGCGTCGTCACGCAGTACTACCGCGTGTGGCGCAAGTATCGCTATCCGGCCGGTTTCAGACCGGATGGCGTTGATGAAATTTCGCAGTATCTGCTCAGCTACGCGGGACTCGGCATTGGCACGCCTGACATCGCGCGCACGGTCGGCCCGCGCAAACTCCTGTCGATGCTCGGTCTCGCCGGTCAGAAGACACGCACGGCCGAAGGTCTGGCGGGCATTCTGCGTCACGCCGTAGCCGATGCGCATGTGGAAGTCGATGAGTTTCATCCCGTCTGGATCGCGGTGCGCGGTGATCAGCAGATGGCGCTCGGCGAAGCCTGTCTACTGGGCCGTGGCTTTCACGACAGAAGCAACAGCGTGCGCATCACGCTCACGCCGCAAACACGCGAGTCCGTGCTTGCACTGCTTCCCGGACATCACGCGCATCGCGAAGTGATGACGCTGTTGCGGTTCTACCTTGGTTACGAAGCGCAGGCGCATCTTGAGATGCAGGTCGCGCCCGGTCTGATGCCGGAACAGAAGCTCAATGCGAACGACGTGCGACTCGGCTTTACGACGCGTCTGGCGGGCACCGGCGCGCTGAACCGTAACAGCGGACACGTACGCGTGCAACTGGGCATCTGGACGGGCAACAGCAACGATGGCACGTCGATGCCGCGATCCGCAGAACACAACGAACAGAGCCGAAAAACATGAATAGCAAGATGAACGCGCTCGGCATGAGCGCACTGGCGTTGACTGCAATCACACTGGCCGGCTGCGGAATGACGCAGGCAGTGTCCGACAGCACCGTCGATGCCGCCAAATGGGTCTTCACGACACAGGTAAAAACGATGAGCGTCGATCTTGTCAGCCGTGCTTCGTTGAACGAAAACGCTGCGGGGCAATCGCTATCGACGGTCGTGCGGTTGTATCAGTTGAAGGATGCGCATAGCTTCCAGCAACTGGAGTACGCGCAACTGCAAACCGACGATCTCAACGCGCTGAAAGCCGATCTGCTCGCAACGCGTGACGTCGTATTGCGTCCCGAGGCGAGTGCGAGCATCAACGAGCCTATGAAGGAAGATGCGCAGTACGTAGGCGTCGTGGCGTTCTTCCGCAATCCCGACCGCGACTCGACGTGGAAGCTATTGGTGCCCAGGAAGCAGTGGAAAAAAACCGATCCCGTGAAGATCGTCGTGCGCGGCAACGTAATGGAACTGGTGGATGCCAAACCCCAGCCGGTCAGCCACGACGCGCCCCAGCAGAGTGGGCCCGCGACGACGCCGCCAAAAGCGAAAGCGGATTCGTCGGCGACGCCCGGCTAAAGGCTTCCCGCGACAAGCCACCGTTACACCAGCACGCTTACAGTCAATCGATACACCAACCGGCACCGCCTGCGAGCGATGGCCGCTTTCCATACGGTGATCGAGCTGCCCTCCTTTTGTCCCAGTGCTCCACACGCGGCACTGCGCGATCCCCAAATCTGATCTGAATCATCGCGCCGGCTCGGGGTCGGCGCTAAGAAGTCGCTGAGCCCCCTTCCCCCGTACAAACCCCCATCCGAACGAAAATTTATTTTCACAAGATAAATTTCATGTAAATTCACTTTCATTCGAGATCCAACCTGACGGAATCGCTCCGACAACCATGCCGCGCCCCAACCCGCCCGCTGCCGCCGAGCCCGCCATCGCCGCCCGCATCACGGCGGCCATGCCGATCCTCACGCCCGTTCACCGGCGCATGGGCGAGTTCGTGCTGGCCAACCAGTTTCGCGCCGCCACCATGCGCATCGACGAGCTGGCGACGGCGGTCGGCGCGTCGGTCGCCACGGCGAACCGCTTTGCCCGTGCGCTTGGCTTCGACGGTTTTCCGGCGTTTCGTGAAGCGCTCGTGCGCGGCTTCGAAGCGACACTCGCGCCCGTCGAGCGTCTGCGTTCAGCGCAGGAATCGCAGACCAACGGCGACGAACTGTTCAGCGCGTCGCTAGAACAGGCCGCCACCAACCTCGGCACGACCCGCGGCGCGATCGACAACACCGCAGCCGAGGCCGCTGTCGAAGCCATCATCGCGGCGCGTCGCGTATTCATCATCGGCTCGGGTGCGAGCGCGTTTCTCGCGAGCCTGATGGAGCACAACCTGCTGCCGTATCACGACAACGTGCAGTCGCTCGCGCTGATCGGCGGGCCGACGCATGCTGCGCGTCGGCTCTTCAATGCGGGCAAGGGCGATCTGGTGATCGCGATCGCCTTCCCGCGCTACGTCGACGACACGATTGAACTCGCGCGCCGCGCCGCCGGTCTCGGCGCGGAAGTGCTCGCGTTGACAGACGGCCCGACCTCGCCGCTCGCGACGCTCGCCACGCGCTCGCTTTTTATCCGCGCTGAACGGCGTCTTGCCGCGACATCGGAAGCGACCGTGCTCGCGGTGATCGAAGCGCTGTGCGATGCCGTTGCGTTCCGCAAGAAGCGCTCCGCGCAGGCCGCCGCCAACATGACCGAGTTCGTGTTGCCGTGGCTCACCGACACATCAACGCTGACGTCTCATTCGAAATCCGCCACGCGGCCCACTCTCAACAAGGCAAAGAAGAAGCAATGACTTCCAACGCGGTAATCGCGATTCACGGAGGCGCGGGCACGATCGTGCGCGCGTCGATGGCCCCCGATGCGGAAGCCCGCTATCACGCCGAACTGCGCGCCGTGCTGGTCGCCGCGCAGCGCGTGCTCGCCGACGGCGGCAGCGCGCTCGACGCCGTCACGCAAGCCGTGCGTCTGCTCGAAGACTGTCCGCTGTTCAACGCCGGGCATGGCGCGGTTTTCACGTCGGCGGGCACGCACGAACTCGATGCGTCGATCATGGACGGCCGCACGCTCGAAGCCGGTGCCGTGTCTTGCGTGAAGCGCGTACGCAATCCCATCGTCGCCGCGCGCCACGTGCTCGAATACAGCGAGCACGTGATGTTCACAGCCGAAGGTGCGGAAGCGTTCGCACAGACACAAGGCCTCGAATTCGTCGATCCGTCGTACTTCCATACGGATGCGCGTTATCGCCAGTGGCAGCTCGCGCGAGAGCAGGACCGGGCGATGCTCGACCACGACGGCGCGTCGCTTGCCGCCGAAGCCGGGCGCTCCGCGGAGAAAGACTCCTTGCCTCACGAACCGATCGATCCGAACAAGAAATTCGGCACGGTCGGCGCGGTCGCCGTCGATCTGTACGGCCACGTCGCGGCTGCGACATCGACGGGCGGCATCACCAACAAGCAGTTGGGCCGCGTCGGCGACGCACCGCTGATCGGCGCGGGCTGCTATGCCGACGACGCAACCTGCGCCGTCTCGACGACCGGTTCCGGTGAAATGTTCATGCGCATGGTCGCCGCCTACGACGTCGCCGCGCAGATGGCCTATCGCGGCGCGTCGCTCGAAGATGCGGCGAACGACGTCGTGATGAACCGCCTGCCCCGCATCGACGGTCGCGGCGGCCTGATCGCCGTCGATTCGCACGGCAACGTCGTGCTGCCCTTCAACACCGAGGGCATGTATCGCGGCTATGCGCGCGTCGGCGAAGCGCCCGTCACGGCGATCTACCGCTAGCCGCCGTCACGCTCACGCAATCCATCTGCTTCTGAAGCCCGGAGAAATCATCGTGCCGAACACGCCGAACCAGCCACGCGCGCTCGACAATCTGCCGTCACAACGCGTCGTCGATATCGACCGGCTCACGGTCGCTTTCCGTCGCGGCGAGACCACGTTCAATGCCGTGCGCGACCTGTCGCTGACCGTCGATCGCGGTGAGACGCTCGCGATCGTCGGCGAGTCGGGGTCGGGTAAATCGGTGACGTCGCTCGCACTGATGCGTCTCGTCGAACATGGCGGCGGGCGCATCGCAAACGGCTCGATTGCGTTTCGTCGGCGCAACGGCAGCGTGCTCGATATCGCACAAGCTTCGCAAGGCACGATGCGTTCGATCCGCGGCGCCGACATTGCGATGATTTTTCAGGAACCGATGACGTCGCTCAATCCGGTCTTCACGGTCGGCGACCAGATCGGCGAAGCGATCGCGCTGCATCAGAACAAGAGCCGCAGCGAAGCACATGCGGAAACGCTGCGTCTGCTCGATCTCGTGCGCATTCCGGAAGCACGCCGTGTGGCCGCGCGCTATCCGCATCAACTGTCGGGCGGCATGCGGCAGCGCGTGATGATCGCGATGGCGCTGTCATGCAAGCCGTCGTTGCTGATTGCCGACGAGCCGACCACCGCGCTCGACGTGACGATCCAGGCGCAGATCCTGCAACTGATACGCGGCTTGCAGGACGAAATGAACATGGGCGTGATCTTCATCACGCACGACATGGGCGTCGTCGCGGAAGTCGCGGACCGCGTGCTCGTGATGTATCGCGGCGACAAGGTGGAAGAAGGCGAGTCGGCGAAACTGTTCGCAGCGCCCGCGCATGCTTATACGAAAGCGTTGCTCGCGGCTGTGCCAAAGCTCGGTTCGATGCAGGGCACGGATACGCCTGCGAAGTTTTCATTGCTTTCGCTGGATGGCGAACACGCGCAGCAGGTACCTGTTGGAGGCAACTCGGCGCAGGACACATCTGACACGCAAGCACAACCGATTCTCCGCGTACGCGATCTCGTCACGCGTTTCCCCGTTCGCACCGGCCTGTTCGGCAAGCTCACCGGCCGCGTGCATGCCGTCGAGCGTGTCAGCTTCGATCTGCGCGCTGGTGAAACGCTCGCGCTGGTCGGCGAATCCGGTTGCGGCAAATCGACCACGGGGCGCTCGCTGCTGCGTCTCGTCGAAAGCCAGAGCGGCAGCATCGAGTTCAATGGCAAGGACATCAGCGCATTGAGCGGTCCCTCGCTGCAAGCCTTGCGACGCGATATCCAGTTCATCTTTCAGGATCCGTTCGCGTCGCTCAATCCGCGTCTGACGGTCGGTTTCTCGATCATGGAGCCGCTGCTCGTGCACAACGTCGCGAGCGGCAAGGCAGCGCAAGAACGTGTCGCGTGGCTGCTCGACAAGGTCGGACTGCCCGCCGATGCCGCGCGCCGCTATCCGCATGAGTTCTCCGGCGGCCAGCGTCAACGCATCGCGATTGCGCGCGCGCTGGCGCTCAATCCGAAGGTCGTGATCGCCGACGAATCCGTGTCGGCGCTCGATGTTTCCGTGCAGGCGCAGATCGTCAATCTGATGCTGGATTTGCAGCGCGAATTGGGCGTCGCGTATCTGTTCATCTCGCACGACATGGCCGTGGTCGAGCGCATCAGTCATCGCGTCGCGGTGATGTATCTCGGGCAGATCGTCGAGATCGGGCCGCGCCGCGCGGTGTTCGAATCGCCGCAGCATCCGTACACGAAAAAGCTGATGGGCGCCGTGCCTGTCGCCGATCCCGCGCGCCGCCACGCCAAACGCATGCTCGCCGTCGACGAATTACCGAGCCCGATCCGCTCGCTCGACAACGAGCCCGTCGTCGCGCCGCTCGTGGCCGTCGGGCCGGATCACTTCGTGGCCGCGCATCGTATCGGCGGCGCTTATTAGTCACAGGTTCATCGCAGCAATCCGGAAGCCGCGCAGACCAGCGGCATAACAACAGGCAGCACCCTCGCTCAGTGGAGTTTTGAAACGATGACAACGCTTCTCCTTTCCAAACCGTTGCGCCTGCGCTCGCTCGTGACGAGCGGCGCGCTGGTCTTTGCGATGCTCGCGTCGGGCGCCGCGCATGCGGCCACGACAGCCGTGATGGCCGTCGACTCGACCTTCACGACGCTAGATCCGTACGACGCCAACGACACGCTCTCGCAAGCCGTATCGAAGTCGTTCTATCAAGGTCTGTTCGGCTTCGACAAGGACATGAAGCTGGTCAACGTGCTCGCGACGAGCTACGAGGCGAGCCCCGATGCGCGCGTCTACACGTTCAAGCTGCGCCAGGGCGTGAAGTTCCAGGACGGCACCGACTTCAACGCAGCGGCCGTGAAGGCAACGTTCGACCGCGTGACGGATCCGGCGAACAAGCTCAAGCGCTACAACATGTTCAGCCGCATCGAGAAGACGGAAGTGGTCGATCCGTACACGGTGAAGGTCACGTTGAAGGCGCCGTTCTCGGCATTCGTCAACGTGCTCGCGCATCCGTCGGCGGTGATGATCTCGCCGGCTGCGATCAAGAAGTACGGTAGCAAGGACCTCGCATTCCATCCGGTCGGCACAGGTCCGTTCGAACTCGTGAAATGGGATCCGGCAGGTGACCTGACCGTGAAGAAGTTCGACGGTTACTGGAAGAAGGGTTATCCGAAGGTCGATGAGATCGACTGGAAGCCGGTGGTCGACAACAACACGCGCGCCGCGCTGATGCGCACGGGTGAGGCCGATTTCGCGTTCCGCATTCCGTTCGAACAGGCTGCCGCGCTGCAATCGGATGCGAAGGTCGACATCATCGCGACGCCGTCGATCATCAACCGCTACGTCAGCCTGAACACGACCAAGAAACCGTTCGATAACCCGAAGGTGCGTGAAGCGTTGAACTACGCGATCAACAAGGAAGCGCTCGCGAAGGTCGCGTTCTCGGGTTACGCGGTGCCCGCCGACGGTGTTTTGCCTGAAGGCGTCGACTACGCAACGAAGCTTGGTCCCTGGCCGTATGACCCGGCGAAGGCGCGTGAACTGCTGAAGGAAGCGGGCTATCCCAACGGCTTCGAGACGACGCTCTGGTCGGCGTACAACAACTCCACTGCACAAAAGACGATCCAGTTCGTGCAGCAGCAGCTTGCGCAAGTGGGCGTGAAGGCGAGCGTCGAAGCGCTCGAGGCGGGACAGCGCGTCGCGAAGGTCGAAAGCGCGCAAGACCCGGCAACAGCGCCGGTGCGCATGTATTACATCGGCTGGTCGTCGTCGACGGGTGAAGCGGATTGGGGCATCACGCCGCTGCTCGCGTCGTCGTCGTATCCGCCGAAGCTCGTGAATACCGCGTACTACAAGAACGACACCGTCGACAGCGATCTGACGAAGGCGCTCGAAACCACCGACCGCACGCAGAAGGCCGCGCTCTACGGCGACGCGCAAAAGCGCATCTGGGCCGACGCGCCGTGGATCTTCCTCGTCAAGGAGAAGGTCGTGTACGCGCGCAGCAAGCGGCTCTCGGGTGCGTATGTCGCGCCGGACGGCTCGTTCAACTTCGATGAAATCGCGGTGAAGTAAACCGTCCGCGCAGCGCTGGCCGCGACGTTCGTGCTTTCATGCGCACAGGCCAGCGCATTTCGCTTCATGCCGCACATGCTTTCGAATAGCGGATTGCTCTCATGCTGAATTTTCTCGTCAAACGTCTGCTGGGCCTGCTGCCGACGCTCGTGATCGTCGCCGGCCTCGTGTTCCTGTTCGTGCACATGCTGCCGGGCGACCCTGCGCGGCTCGCCGCCGGCCCCGAAGCCGACGAAGCGACCGTCGCACTGGTGCGCGCCGATCTCGGCCTCGACAAGTCGATGCCGCAGCAGTTCGTGAACTTCTTCGTGCGCGTCGCGCATGGCGACTTCGGTATCTCGACGCGCAGCAAGCGGCCCGTGTCAGCGGAGATCGGCGAGCGCTTCATGCCGACGCTGCTGCTCACGCTCGTCAGCATGGTGTGGGCGGTCATCTTTGGGATGACGATCGGGATCGTGTCGGCCGTGTGGCGCAACAAATGGCCCGACCGGCTCGGCATGACGCTCGCCGTGTCGGGTATTTCGTTTCCCGCGTTCGCGTTCGGCATGTTGCTGATGGAAATATTCTCGGTGAAGCTCGGCTGGCTGCCTATCGTCGGCGATGGTTCGTGGCGCAGCTATGTGCTGCCGTCGATCACGCTCGGCGCGGCCGTCGCGGCTGTGATGGCGCGCTTCACGCGGGCATCGTTCGTCGAAGTGCTGAACGAAGACTTCGTGCGCACCGCTCGCGCGAAAGGCGTCGCCGAACAATGGGTCGTCATCAAGCACTGCCTGCGCAACGCAATGATTCCCGTCGTCACGATGATGGGCTTGCAGTTCGGCTTTCTGCTCGGCGGCTCGATCGTCGTCGAAGTGGTGTTCAACTGGCCGGGCATGGGACGCCTGCTGGTCGATGCCGTCGCAATGCGCGATTACCCCGTGATTCAGGCGGAAGTGCTGTTGTTCTCGCTGGAATTCATCGTCATCAATCTGGTCGTCGACGTGCTGTATGCCGTCATCAATCCGACCATCCGCTTCAAGTGAGGGCCGCATGAGCACGACCGCCGACAACACCCGCGCCGTCCCGGCCACTCACGAGGAACGCGCGATCCGCACGCCATGGAGCGAGTTCTGGCGCAAGTTCCGCAAGCAGCATGTCGCCCTCGCGGCGGGCCTGTTTGTGCTGCTGCTGATCGTCGTGTCGATTGCGGGTCCGCATCTCGTTCCGTACGACCCCGAGAACTATTTCGACTATGACGCGTTGAATGCAGGGCCATCGGTGGCGCACTGGTTCGGCGTCGATTCACTGGGCCGCGATATTTTCAGCCGTATCGTTGCGGGCACGCGCATTTCGCTTGCGGCGGGCTTTTTTTCAGTGGCGATTGGCGCGATCATCGGCACGTTTTTCGGCTTGCTCGCCGGCTATTACGAAGGATGGTGGGACCGCGTCACGATGCGCGTCGCCGACGTGCTGTTCGCGTTCCCCGGCATTCTGCTTGCCATCGGTATCGTCGCGATTCTCGGCAACGGCATGATCAATGTGATTGCGGCCGTCGCCGTATTCAGCATTCCGGCATTCGCGCGGCTCGTGCGCGGCAACACGCTGATGCTCAAGCAACTGACGTATATCGAAGCGGCGCGCAGCATCGGCGCGTCGGACTGGACCATCATCATGCGGCACATTCTGCCGGGCACGATTTCGTCGGTGGTCGTGTATCTGACGATGCGTATCGGCACGTCGATTATCACTGCGGCAAGCCTGTCGTTCCTCGGTCTCGGCGCACAGCCGCCGACGCCCGAGTGGGGCGCGATGCTCAACGAAGCGCGTGCGGATATGGTAACGGCGCCGCATATCGCGCTGTTTCCGAGCCTCGCGATCTTTCTGACCGTGCTTGCGTTCAACCTGCTCGGCGATGGCTTGCGCGATGCGCTTGATCCGAAGCTGGACCGGCCATGAACAGGCTTTCGATGCCGCATGTCGGTGTGTTGCCCTCAGGTCCGCGCGGCACGATTGCGGATGTGTCGGGTGTGACGGTTGGACATTGCACGCTCGATGCCGGTCCGATACAGACGGGCGTGACGGTGATTCGTCCGCATGGTGATGATCCGTTTCGTCACAAGGTGCCTGCTGCTGCGAGTGTGATCAATGGCTTTGGCAAGAGCATCGGACTGGTTCAGGTCGAAGAACTCGGCGTGCTTGAAACACCGATTGCGTTGACCAACACGTTCGGTGTCGCTGCTGTTGCACAGGCGCAGATTCGCGCTGCGTTTGCGGCCAATCCGCAGATCGGACGCGAATGGTCGACTGTCAATCCGCTCGTGTTCGAGTGCAACGATGGCTACCTGAACGATATTCAGGCCTTGGTCATTGAGAGCACACACTACGATCAGGCGCTGGATGCTGCAGCGTCAGAGTTCGAGCGCGGATCAGTCGGCGCCGGACGCGGAATGTCGAGTTTCGATCTGAAAGGTGGAATCGGTTCGGCTTCACGTGCAATTAACGTAGCAGGCACGACGTTCGCTGTCGGCGCGCTCGTGCTTGCGAACTTCGGGCGTCTGCCGATGCTGACCATCGACGGCGAGCCACTCGGACGCGAACTGTCGGCACGTAGGCACTCAACGTCATCGAAGCCCGAACAAGGCTCAATCATCATGATCGTCGCCACCGATGCGCCGCTCGATGCACGCCAGCTCAAGCGACTCTCGTTACGCGCCGCCGCCGGTCTCGCGCGAACGGGTTCGGTTTATGGACATGGCAGCGGCGATATCGCGCTAGCGTTCTCAACTGCGCACACCGTTCCGCACGAAGGCGACTTCATCACCACACCGCCGCTGCTCAACGATTCGCGTCTCGATCCGCTATTTCAGGCATGCGCGGACAGCGTTGAGCAGGCGATCATCGACGCACTGTGGTCGGCCGCCTCCGTCGCAGGCCGCGACGGTCACACACGTCTCTCGCTGCACGAAGCAGCACCCGATCTCGAACAACTGTTGAAACGGCGCACAGCATGAAAGTACTGATTTCCGTCGATATCGAAGGCGTCGCAGGCGTCGTCAATTCCGAGCAGGTGCGCGCGGGCAATGGCGAATACGAACGCGCGCGCCGCTGGATGACGCTCGAAGCGAACGCGGCGATCGAAGGCGCATTCGCGGGCGGCGCAACCGATGTTTGGGTCAACGACTCGCACGGCGGTTTTCGCAATCTGCTGCCCGACATGCTTGATGCGCGCGCCAACGTGATACTCGGCAAGCCGCGCACGCTCGGCATGATGGCGGGCCTCGAATATGGCCCACAGCTCGTGTTCATGATCGGCTATCACGCGATGGCGCAAAGCCGCGGCATTCTCGCGCATACGATCAACAGCACTGCCTTTACTCGCGTGACGATGAACGGGCGCGATGTCGGTGAAGCGGGAATTTATGGGGCGCTGGCGCGCGAGTATGGCGCGAATGTCGTGCTGCTCTCGGGCGACGATGTATTCGCTGAAGAAACCCGTTCGACGTTTCCCGAAGCGACGTTTGTCGTGACGAAGAACGCGATGGGTTTTGGAAGCGGTTCGACGCAGACGCCGGAGCGCGCGTGTGCTGCGATCAGGGAAGCGGCGCGAAACGTCGTTGGAAAGTCGGAGATATTGGGCGGCGTACAACGCAAGCAACCCCAACCCGTCGAGATCGAATTGCGCGTGCAAACTACTGCGCTTGCCGATCTGTTCGCGCAGATGCCGTCGCTCGAACGCGTGGACGGCGTGACATTGCGCTTCTCGACACCGTCCGTCGAACATGCTGTCCGCACGCTCAACTGTTTGTCTGCCATGTCGTTCATGTTGCGCTGACCTTAGCCAGCGCAACATCGTCAGGCAAGCGGCTGGATCAAACCCGCCGCTTGCTACGCCGAAACTGATCGAACAGCACGGCCAGCAGCAGAATCCCACCGCGAATCAGATACTGATAAAACGTCGGCACATTCAACAGGCTCATCGCATCCTGCACCGAGCCCATAATCAACACACCAACCAGCACGCCCGAAATCGTCGCAACGCCACCCGTCAGCGACACGCCACCCAGCACGCAAGCTGAAATCACGCCCAGTTCAAGGCCCACAGAAGTCTTCGGATCGCCGAGACTCATCCGTGACGCGAGCATCACGCCCGCAAACCCCGTCACCAGTCCTTGCAGCACGAACACGGTGATCTTGATACGCGTAACAGGCAACCCCGCCAGCAGCGCCGCTTCACTGTTCCCACCAACAGCCAGCACGTTCTTGCCAAACACCGTCTTGCGCAGCAGGAAACCAAACAGCACGAAACCGACGATATTGCTCCAGATCGGATACGAGATGCCAAGGAACGAGCCGCCGCCGAGATCGAAGAAGCTTTCTTCCGAGATCATCACCGCATCGCCGTTCGACGTAATGAACGCAAGACCGCGCACCACTTCCATCATCGCGAGGGTGACGATCAGCGAATTGATCTTGTAGCGCGCGATCAGCACGCCGTTCACGAGTCCAACCGCGCCGCCCGCGAGCACGCCCGCCGCCACACCGAGCAACACACTATGCGTCGCCGTAATCAGCGTCGACGCCACGACGCCCGAAAACGCGACGATCGACGCCACCGAAAGATCCACCTCGCCGAGCGCCAGCACGAACATCATCGTCACGGAGATCGAGCCGATCAGCGTGACGGAAAGCAACAGGCCCTGCATGTTGCGTGTCGTCAGAAAGTCGGGCACCGCGAACGACAGCACCGCGAACAGAATGACGAACACCATCACGATGCCCGACTTGTTGATCAGGTCCCACGTACGCGCCGCGTGCGCGGCCGCGCCGGGCGATGCGGCGTGAGTGGCTGCCGGCTCGGTCGCCGGACGTGTGCTCGGTGTTTGCATGGTCTTCCAGTTCCGTGGTCTACGTAGTGCGCTGTTGCACGCGCTGCTTACTGCGGCAAAGCAAGTTTGATCAGTTGATCGGGCGTGGCCTGCGCCTTCGGCAGATCGCCGACGATGCGCCCTTCCTTCATCACCAGCACGCGGTCCGCAATGCCGATCACTTCCGCCAGATCGCTCGATACGACGATCACCGTGCGTCCCGCTTCCGCGAGGTCGTACAGCAGTTCGTAAATTTCCGCGCGCGCGCCGACGTCGATGCCGCGCGTGGGTTCATCGAGCAGAAACACGTCGATGCGCTCGGCCAGCCAGCGCGAGAGAATCACCTTCTGCTGGTTGCCGCCGGATAACGTGCCGATCACGGTTTCGGTGTTGCGCGTCTTGATCGACAGCTTGTCGATGTATTCGCGCGTCAGGTCGCGTTCGCGCTTGCCGTTCAGCAGAAAGCTCAATGGGCTGAAATGCCGCCGCGCGCTGATGTTCAGGTTGTCCGCCACAGAAGCAATCGCAACGATGCCTTCCTGCTTGCGATCTTCCGGGCACAGCGCGATACCCGCGCGCACCGCGTCACGCGGCGTCGAGAACGACACGCGCTTACCGTTCAGTTCGACATGGCCTTCCGTGGGCTGCGTCGCGCCGTAGAGCAGCTTCATCAGCTCGGAACGCCCCGCGCCCACCAGCCCGAAGAAGCCGACAATCTCGCCCTTGCGCGCAGTGAAGGAGACCGGAGCGGACAGCCCCGGCCCCATCAACTGCTTCGCTTCAAGCTGCACGTCGCCCGCTTCGCGCGGACGATATCCATACACATCGCGGATCGAGCGGCCCACCATGCAACTGATGAGGCGATCGCGATCCAGATCCGCCACCGAATCGAACGTCTCGATGCGGCGGCCGTCACGAAACACCGTGACGCGGTCGCACAGTTCGTAGACCTCGTCCATCCGGTGCGTGACGTAAATCACCGCGCGCCCCTGAGCGCGCAGTGCATTGATGATCTTGAAGAGCCGTTCCGTTTCGCGTGCGGACAAAGAACTGGTCGGTTCGTCGAAGGCGATCACGCGCGCGTCGCGCATCAACGCCTTGCCGATTTCGATCATCTGGCGCTGACCGATCGACAGGTTTTTTACCTGCATGTGCGGATCGATCGATTCGCCGAGACGCTCCAGTTCCGTCATCGCGCGCTTGACGAGCGACTTCTCGTCGAGCACGCCGAAACGGTTCGGCAACTGCCCGAGCATCAGGTTTTCTGCCACCGTCAGCTCAGGCACCAGATGCAGTTCCTGATAGATGATCGCGATGCCCGCCTCGATCGCGGCCTTGGTCGTCGTGAACTTGTGTTCGACGCCGGCAAGGCGCAATGCGCCCGCCTGCGTCTGGTTCACACCCGACAACACTTTCAGCAGCGTCGATTTGCCTGCGCCGTTCTCGCCCATCAGGCCGTGCACTTCGCCGCCGCGCACTTCGAACGACACGTTGTCGAGCGCCACCACGCCCGGGAACGCGACGGTGATGCCGTCGAGTTCGAGATGCGTGGCGGAGGCCGTCAGCGGCTGGCCCGAAGGTGCGACGTAAGTAGCATTAGTGGCGCTGGCGGCGTCATTCGCGTTCATCGTGTTTTGCATCCGTTCTGCTACGTCAGATTCCGAGTTCCGTACGCACGTCCTTCCAGTTTTCGCGCGTCATCAGCTTGCCCGTGGTCTGCGTGTCAGCAGGCGGCTGCTTGCCCGACTTGATCCAGTCGACGAGGTTCTGCGTGCTCTGCTTGCCGTGGTTCGTCGAGCTGACGGCGATCGTGCCGTAGAAGCCCGTCGGTTCCTTCTTCTGGAACTCGGCGAACGCTTCGCCCGCGCCGTTGATGCCGACGCCGATCACGTCCGAACCGGGAATGTGCAGTTGCTCGGTGGCGCGCACGCCGCCCAGCACGGTCTCTTCGTTCAGCGCGAAGATCACCCACTTCTTGATGTTCGGATGCTTCGACAGCACGGGCGATGCTGCGTTGAAGCCGCCTTCGTCGTCGGTGGTCTTTTGCGGTGCGTCGAAGATGTTGTCCTTCTTGAAGCCGTTCGCGATCAGCGATTCCGTCGCGCCGTCGGTGCGCAGCTTGGCCGTCGGCAGTTCGTAGTCGGTGATGCGGATCGCGCCCACTTCTTCCGGCTTCCAGCCGCGCTTCTTCATTTCGTCGGTGATCGCCGTGCCGACCTGATTGCCGATCTTGAACGCCGACATGCCAAGGTGCGGCACGCCCGCGAGCGGCTTGCCCGTCGAGTCGACGAGCTGATCGTCGACGGTGACGAACTTCATGTTGTAGCGCTTGGCACGCGCCTGGATTGCCGGTCCGAGACGCACGTCCGGCGGGCAGATCACGAAGCCTTGCGCACCTTGTGCGCCCAGGTTGTCGATGGCTGCCAGCACTTTCTCGCCATCAGGCGCGCCGATGTTCACGACCGAGAAGCCTTCCTTCTGGCCCAAAGCCGTCGCCGCCTTCTGCTCGTTGATGAACCATGCCTGTTCGGGCATCTTCACGAGCACGCCGATTTTCAGCGGCGCGTCCGCGTGCGCGGTCATCTGCATGGCGAACGGCGCGGCGAGCAGCGCGGCGGCCATCGCGGACAAAGTGAGGCGTCGAAGCTTACGGGTCATGCTTGTCTCCTTGGATCAGGTCGTTGCTTGTGGTTGTTCGAATCAGCGCAATACAGGTCAAAAGGGACGACCAGGCCCGCGCATCTCTCAGGCGCTAGTCGTGAAACGGCTCGACCTCGTGACGACGGCCAAGCAGGAAAGCATCGGCCACCAGCCGCAGCGGGCGCACGTCCACGTCGTGCTCGCCATGCGTGATCAGCCAGTGAAACCGTTCATACAGCGACGGATATTCGCGCTCGGGTCCGATCTCGACCGGCTTGCCGGCGATTGCCAGCTTCTTGCCGCCTTCGCTCAGATGCAGCTCGCCGTCGGTCGTCTTCACGACGATTTCCCATTGCTCGACGGGACCATGACGCCAGTCGAATTCGGCGCGCACGGGCACGCCCGCTTCGTCGATGAAATCGAGGTCGGCGGCAATCGGCGTCTGCACGTTGGCAGGCACGGACAGCGTCGCTTCGCGCAGGATCACTTCGCGCGGCAGCATGTGCGTGATGATCGACAGCGCGTTGATACCCGGATCGAACACACCGAGTCCGCCCGGCGTCCAGATCCACGCCTGACCCGGATGCCAGCGGCGCACGTCTTCTTTCCAGCGCACCTGCACTTCCTGCAGCGTGCGCGACGCGAGCCATTCACGCGCCGTCTCGACAGCAGGCGCATAGCGCGAATGCCATGTCGCGAACAGCGTGCGGCCCGCGCTTTTCGCCATCGAACGCAACACGTCCACTTCATGCACGCTCGCGCCAGGCGGCTTTTCGAGCATCACGTGCTTGCCTGCCTCGAGCGCAACGCGCGCCTGATCGAAGCGCACTTGCGGCGTCGCACACAGCGAGATCGCATCGAGTTGCGGTTCGGCCGCAAGCATCTCTTCGATGGTCTTGTAGTTGCGCACACCGTCGACGCTCGCATTGCGGCTTGCGCACGCGACAAGCTCGAAGCCGTCGAGCGCGGCGATAGCGGGAAGATGCTGGTCGCGCGCAATCTTGCCGACGCCGACGATGCCGATAGAGAGTCTGTTGTTCATATAGTGAGCTTCGAGGAGCTAACGGATTGTTAGCGGCCTCAGCGTAACGCAAGCGCATTCAACGCGCGCACGTGTTCGCATGAATCGATGCAAGCGGCGTTCGACACGGAATCGATCTGCTCAGTATGTGAAGCGAAGTCACGTTTGCCCGACGTTGCCACTATTTGAGACTCCTCACTTTCACCACGTTGCCAACCGCTCTTTCGATTCCGCCGCCGACGAATTAGCCAAACTATATGCGTGACGACGACCGGTTGTGATTAGTACTTTCCCCCATGCACACGGCCTAAAAGTCATTCTATTTATGTGCATCGGCTGTGTGTTCGCAGTATTACAGCGTACAACGTACCCGCTATTTAAGACATTCGACGGAAGATGGACTTTGTAAAAGTTTGCCTGTAAACCCCATTGGACATCGGTGCAAGTCACGCATATAGTCTTACTATATTTAAACAAAACTGAACGAGACATCATGAGCGACCAACCCCGCAAACTGCGCTCCGCCGCCTGGTTCGGCACCGCCGACAAGAACGGCTTCATGTACCGCAGCTGGATGAAGAATCAGGGCATCCCTGACCACGAATTCGACGGCAAGCCGATCATCGGCATCTGCAATACGTGGTCCGAACTCACGCCTTGCAATGCGCACTTCCGCAAGCTCGCCGAACATGTAAAGCGCGGCGTCTATGAAGCGGGTGGCTTTCCCGTCGAATTCCCGGTGTTCTCGAATGGCGAATCGAACCTGCGGCCGACTGCGATGTTCACGCGCAATCTCGCGAGCATGGACGTCGAAGAGTCGATTCGCGGCAATCCCATCGATGCCGTCGTGCTGCTCGCCGGCTGCGACAAGACCACGCCCGCGCTGCTGATGGGCGCCGCGAGTTGCGACGTGCCCGCGATCGTCGTGAGCGGCGGGCCGATGCTCAACGGCAAGCATGAAGGGCGCGACATCGGCTCGGGTACGGTCGTGTGGCAACTCAGCGAACAGGTGAAGGCGGGCAAGATCTCGATTCACGAGTTCATGTCGGCGGAAGCGGGCATGTCGCGCTCGGCGGGCACCTGCAACACGATGGGCACGGCATCGACGATGGCGTGCATGGCCGAAGCGCTCGGCGTCACGCTGCCGCACAACGCGGCAATTCCCGCTGTCGATGCGCGCCGCTATGTGCTCGCGCATCTGTCCGGCATGCGCATCGTCGAGATGGCGTTGCAGGATGTGCGGCTTTCGAAGCTGCTCACGCGCGAAGCGTTCGAAAACGCAATTCGTGCGAATGCGGCAATCGGCGGATCGACCAATGCGGCGATTCACCTGAAGGCGATTGCGGGGCGTATCGGCGTGAATCTGGAACTGGACGACTGGACGCGCATCGGACGCGGCACGCCGACGCTCGTCGATCTGCAGCCTTCAGGGCGTTTCCTGATGGAAGAGTTTTACTACGCGGGCGGCTTGCCCGCCGTGCTGCGCAGACTCGGCGAAGCGGGTTTGCTGCCGCATCCCGATGCGCTCACCGCGAACGGCAAGTCGCTGTGGGAGAACTGCATCGAAGCGCCGATCTACAACGACGAAGTGATCCGTCCGCTGGACAATCCGTTGCGCGAAGATGGCGGCCTGTGCGTGCTGCGCGGCAATCTCGCGCCGAATGGCGCGGTGCTCAAGCCGTCGGCGGCGACGCCTGCATTGCTGAAGCATCGCGGGCGCGCGGTGGTGTTCGAGAACTTCGACGACTACAAAAAGCGTATCGCCGATCCCGAACTCGACGTCACGGCTGATTCGGTGCTCGTGATGAAGAACTGCGGGCCGAAGGGTTATCCCGGCATGGCCGAAGTCGGCAACATGGGCCTGCCGCCGAAGCTGCTCGCGCAGGGCGTGACGGACATGGTGCGTGTGTCGGATGCTCGCATGAGCGGCACGGCCTATGGCACGGTGGTGCTGCACGTCGCGCCCGAAGCGCGCGCCGGTGGTCCGCTTGCTGTCGTGCGCAACGGCGACTGGATCGAACTGGATTGCGACGCAGGCCGACTGCATGTCGATATCGACGAGAAGGAAATGACTGCGCGTCTCGCCGAATGGAAAGAGTCGCAGCAACCCAATCCCGCCGATGCGAGCGGCTATCGCAACCTCTATATCGACCACGTGATGCAGGCCGATCAGGGCTGCGATTTCGACTTTCTGGTGGGTTGTCGCGGGGCGGAAGTGCCTGCGCATTCACACTGAAGCACTGAACCAGCAAAAACGCACTGAATGCGCCGCCACGCGGCGCATGGCGAATCAGCTCAGGCTGTGCGCAGCGATGCCGAGAATCGTATCGGCGTCGGCGCGTGCATTTTCGAGCTGCACGAGACTTGCCTGACGCGCGGCCAGCGCATCGCGGTTCTGGATAGCGGTGAGGATCGCCTTGTGGCGCGGCAGCGATAGTGCGTGCGTATCCGGGTGGCGGCTCGTCAGCTTGATCGACTCCGACAGCGCCAGCGACATCATGTTGCCGATATACGCGAGCATGTCGTTGTGCGTCGCAGCCATGATCGCGCGGTGAAACTCCAGATCCGGCTCGAGCAGATCGCCGGCGCTTTGCGCATGCTCCATGCGGTCGTACGCGGAGCCGATGCGTTCGAGGTCTTCGTCGGTGGCTGCCGTTGCCGCGAGCGCGGCCGCAGCCGGTTCGATGATGCGGCGCACCGTCATCAGCGACAGGAAGAACTCGCCTTCAGGGATGCTATTCAGCGTCCAGTACAGCACATCAGGATCGAGCATGTGCCACTCTTCGCGCGGCCGCACGACGCTGCCCACGCGCGGCTTCGAAACGACCAGCCCTTTGGCGACCAGCACGCGCGTCGCTTCGCGCAGCACCGGACGGCTCACGCCGTAGCTTTCACAGAGGGTTGCTTCGGCGGGCAGGCGCTCGCCTGGCTTCAGCCGGCCACTGACGATTTCGATACCGAGTTCCTGCACGATCCGCGCATGCAGGCTTTTGCGTTTCTGAAGATGCCGGTAGTCCATGATGTATTTGTTGTGGCCGTGCCAATGCGGATAGCTGTACCGTTCCCGTTGCGGGCTGTGCAAGCATAGCATGGGGCGCACGCGCCGCCTTCCGCTTTGGCGAAGCACCACACATGGCCATTATCGCGCTTGCGTGATGACGCGATGCGTGCGCTGCGCCGCGTTGGGTTCGTTTTTTGCTTGAACGTCAGTGGACGGGCTGCTTTACTCCAATGTGCCCGAAAGCAGTCCGGCAAACCCGCGCATTCACCTCGACATGGACCACGGCTATGAAGCTCAAACCGCTACTTCTGCTTGTCGGATGCATGGCGGCGGCGAACGTCGGAACGGCCGCCACGCGCGATGAACAGACCAAGGCCTGCAAGCACGACGCGATCAAGTTTTGCGCGATCCATATCCCCAACAAGGAGAAGATCGAAGCGTGCATGAAGCAACACTACGACAAGCTGTCGCCGAAATGTCAGGCGATGTTCGACCCGCCCGATAACAACAGCGACGGCGACAGCCAGTCGTCGAGCTAAGCGCGCTCAACCCGCTTTGACAAGCGGCAGCGCCACTTCGACGCGGCCCGTGTGAAGGCCTGCCGTATTGCGCATGGTTCGCAAACGGAAACCATCGAGCGCGCGATGCGCTGCTTCATCGCCGATATCCAGCTTCGCCAGCAGTTCAGCGACGATCGCGTAGAGGATCGTCGAGTTGCCGTCTTCCACTTTCACCGCGATGCCCAGCGCCCCCTTCGCGCCGAGCTTCGCCGTTTGCGCCGATGCACGCACGCCGATCGCATAGCTCGCGTCGGCGCCGACCTTGGCCACCAGCGCGCCTTTAAACGCGTCCATCAGCGTGGTGCAGAAGCGCCCTTCACCCGCGACCAGTTCCGGATAAGAGGTCATCGCGCGATAGATATGCGCGAGCGCCGCGTCGCGCCTGTTGTCCGTCGATACATGTCCGTCGGCAGCGCGCGCGAGCTTCATGTACAGACGCGCGAGACGGTCGAGCGGAAAAGCGGGCGTCGGCAGATTGCAGCCGTCGATAGCCCATTGCACCTGCTCTTCAGACAGATCGCACGCTTCGGCGACAGTGCGCTTCACGAGCACTTGCAACGGATGCCCGGGCAAATGGTAATCGGCGAGCGCCACGCCGAGCGCACGTGCACCGGCCAGCATGCCCGCGTGTTTTCCCGAGCAGTTGCTGCACACGGCGCCCGGAATGAAGTCGCGTTTGATCCATTCGCGATCGACGGCATCGGAAATGGGCGGATGCCCGCCGCAACGCAAATCGTCTTCCGTGGCCTGCGATTTCGCGAGCATGCTGCGCGCGCGTTCGATGTGCCGCGCTTCGCTGCTATGCGACGCGCACATCAATGCGAGGTCGGCGTCGTCGAAACCGAAGCGCTCCAGCGCGCCCGTTTCGACCACGGCAAGCGCCTGAGCCGGCTTCGCCGCCGATCTCACCAGCGTGAAGCGCGACGGGTCGCCGCACGAATACAGCAGCGCGCCATCCGTATCGACGACGGCCACATGCGCGATATGCGTGTTCTCGACGATATCGCCGCGATAGACGGTTGCAGCAACGGACATCTATGCCTCCTTTCTCGTATCGGTTTATGTCTGTGCAAACGCGGACAGGCCGCGCGATTCTACAACCCTGCCAGGCGCGAGTTGTGCGTGTCGAGTACATTGGATTGACCGGCCCATGCGCATGCATGAGCCGGGTTCGTCCCCAGCCGCGCGAGCGGAATCGAACGCATAACCTTTACGACGGGAGAACAGCCATGCCTATCACCAGAAAACTGATCATCCTCTTCGCCTCGGCTGCACTGGGCATCGGCGCGGTTGCGCCTGCATTCGCGCAAAACGACGCGTCGACAGGCACGGATGCCGCGGGCGCCGCCGCATCCGCCGCCAAGCCGACCAAGGCGCAGCGCAAGCAGGCGCGCAAGGAAGCGCGCGCGAAGAAGAACGCCGAGCTGAAGAAACTCGAAGATGCGGGCTATCAGCCTGGCCGCGCGAATGACCAGAATTACCCGCAGGATTTGCAGGACGCGCAGAAGAAAGCGGGCATTGGGCAAGGTGCCAGCCAGTAGGCGTACTTTGTAGGCATCCTTCGTAGGCGTCTTTCGAATCCGGCCGCGCGCAGTCGTTCACGCGCGCGGTCGCGTCATACGTTTTGCGCGCTTTTCTCTCCGCTTCACACACCCCTTCTATAAGCGCTCACTTTCCTCCAGCGCACTGCCGCCTCAGCGTCCAATTACACGAACGCCTGGCACTATGTGATACTGCCAACGCTTGTCCATACAACGAATTGCGACACGGCAATCGGGGCATCGCCGTGCAGTCGCACATTCCGGCTACAACTACAGACGCCAACGTTTTCTTCAGTCAAAAATGCCGAATCCATCACACGAGCCAGGCGGCAGCGCAGCAAAAATGACCGCTATTGCCGCTGTCGATCAGATCAGTTTTCGTCGCATCATTCGCCGCAATATTGCGCTGCCGCTCGCGCTCGGCGTCATCACGATGGCGCTGTTCGTCGCGCTGATCGCGTACCTCGTCAATACGATGAGCTGGGTCGAGCATTCGGAGCGCGTGATCGGCAACGCGAACGAAATGCTACGCCTTGCCGTCGATCGCGAGTCTGCGTTGCGCGGCTTCCTGATTACGGGCGACGAGACTTTCCTCGCGCCGTATCAGCTTGGCCAGCCGCGTTTCGAAACCGAGATCAACACGCTGACGCAACTGACCTCCGACAATCCGTCGCAAGTCGAGCAGTTGAAGCGCATTCGCGGCGTGCAGCAACGCTGGGACCAGTTCGCGCAGGAGATGATCGATCTGCGCCGCCGCAACATGGATTACACGGAACAGGTGAAAAGCGGGCGCGGCAAGATCGAATTCGACGAAACACGGCGACTGTTCGGGCAATTTCTCTCGGTCGAAGAAGCGCTGCGTCAACAGCGTTCCAGCGACGCGCGCAGCGTCACGTTCGTGCTCGTCGGTGTGTTTCTGATCATCAGCCTGTCGGTCAGCGGCTTTATCGCGTATCGCGGGCGGCGCGATCTGATGAATCTGTCCGGGTCGTATGACGGCGTGCTCGCTCGCCAGGCTGAACACACGGATGTATTGCAGCAGCAGGTCTGGCTGCGCTCCGGGCAGCGCCTGCTGGCGGAGAAAGTTGTCGGCCAGTCGAGCCCGCCTCTGGTCGGCCGCGCAATACTCGATTTCCTCGCCGAGTACCTCGAAGTCGTGGTCGCAGCGATGTACGTGCGCGACCGCGCAACCAGCAGCCTCAAGCGCATTGCGACGTATGGCTTCAGCCAGGAAAGCGAACAGGCGACGCGCACGTTCCGTGAAGCCGAAAGCCTGATCGGCCAGGCGGCCGCGTCGCGCCGCACGCTTGTTTTGCACGACGTCCCGGACGATTACGTGAAAGTCGTCTCCGGCACGGGCATGAGTTCGCCGCGCAATCTCGTCGTGCTGCCCATCGAAAACGACGGCATCGTGAACGGCGTGGTCGAACTCGGCTTCATGCACAACGTCGGCCCGCGCGATCACGAGTTCCTGAATCTGATCGCGAACAGCATGGGCGATTTCATCGAAGCCGCGCTGTACCGCGAACGTCTGCAGGATGCGCTTGCCGAAACGCAGCAGTTGAATGAAGAGCTTCAGGTGCAGCAGGAAGAGTTGCGCGTATCGAATGAAGGTCTCGAAGAACGCGGCCGCGCGCTGGTCGAATCGCAATCGCGGCTCGAGGCGCAACAGGCGGAACTCGAACAGACCAACGTTCAGCTCGAAGACTACGCGAAGCGCCTCGAGCGTCAGAAGGCCGATCTGCTCGAAGCGCAGGACGAACTCGCAGCAAACGCTGCGCGGCTGGAACAGTCGAGCCGCTACAAGTCCGAGTTCCTTGCGAACATGTCGCACGAATTGCGCACGCCGCTGAACAGCTCGCTGATTCTCGCGCGTCTGTTGCAGGAGAACCGCACGGGCAATCTGACGGAAGAACAGGTGCGCTACGCGGAAACGATTCATGCGTCGAACAGCGACCTGCTGGTGCTGATCAACGACATCCTCGATCTGTCGAAAGTGGAAGCCGGGCAGATCACGATCGACAGCGAAACGGTGCCGGTCGATTCGATGCTGCTGGCACTGCGCGAACTGTTCGAGCCGATGGCGGCTGCGAAGCATTTGCAGTTCACGGTGGAACGCACGCCCGGCGTACCCGACACGATCACCACCGACGGCCAGCGTGTCGCGCAGATTCTGCGCAACCTGCTGTCGAATGCCTTGAAGTTCACCGAGCACGGCGAAGTTGCATTGACGGTCGCGGCCGGCGACGCGAACACGCTGCGCTTCGATGTGCGCGATACGGGCATCGGCATCGCCGCCGAGAAGCTCGAACTGATCTTTGAAGCGTTCCAGCAGGCGGACGGCTCGACCAGCCGCCACTACGGCGGCAGTGGCCTCGGCCTGTCGATCTCGCGCGAATTCGCGCGGCTGCTGGGCGGCCGCGTAAGCGTTGCGAGCGAGCCGGGCAAAGGCAGCGTCTTCACGCTTTGGCTGCCGCTGCAAGGGCCGGCCAATACGCAGGCGCGCACGGCGCAAACCGCCGAGCCGCTGACGCTGCCTGTGCGCAGTGCGCCCGCTGCACCGCCCGTCGTCGAACCGGTAGCCGCGTCTGCGTCGACGTCGATCGGCGATGACCGCGACAATCGCCGCCACGAGAACCGCCTGATCCTCGCTATCGAAGACGACCGCGTTTTTGCCGAGATTCTGCGCGACCTGACGCACGAACTCGACTTCGATTTCGTCCATGCCGCCGACGGGACCACGGGCCTCACGCTCGTGCGCGACATGCAACCGACTGCCGTGCTGCTCGACGTCGGTCTGCCTGACCGTTCGGGGCTGACGGTGCTCGAATGGCTGAAGAACGATCCTGCGACGCGTCACATTCCGATTCATATCGTGTCGGCAACCGATCACGCGGAGAAGGCGCTGCATCTGGGCGCCGTCGGCTACACGCTGAAGCCCACGGCGCGCACCACGCTCGAAGCCGCGATTCGTCGACTGGAAAGCCGCCTGCAGCAACGTATGAAACGCGTGCTGGTGATCGAAGACGACGCGGCGATGCGCGAGAGCATCCGCGCGCTGCTGCAAGGCGAGACAACGGAAATCGTCGCCGTCGCGACGCTGGCGGGCGCGCTGGAGCAACTGTCGACGACGCTCTTCGACTGCGTCGTGACCGATCTCGCGCTGCCCGACGGCACCGGCTACGATCTGCTCGAACAACTCGCCGCCGACGTCACGCACCAGGCGATGCCCGTGATCGTCTACACGGGCCGCATGCTGTCGGGCGATGAAGAGCACCGGCTGCGCCGCTACTCGAAATCGATCATCATCAAGGGCGCGAAATCGCCGGAACGTCTGCTCGATGAAGTGACGCTGTTCCTGCATAGCGTCGAGTCGTCGCTCGCGCCGGAACAGCAACGCATGCTGCGCACCGTGCGCCAGCGCGACAACCAGTTCGAAGGTCGCACCATCCTGCTCGCGGAAGATGACGTGCGCAATATCTTCGCGTTGTCGCACGTGATCGAGCCGCTCGGCGCGAAGCTCGAAATTGCGCGCAACGGCCGCGAAGCACTTGAAGCGCTGAACAGCGGGCGCGAAGTCGATCTCGTGCTGATGGACATCATGATGCCGGAGATGGACGGCCTGACCGCGATCGGACACATTCGCCGCGACGCGCGCTTCGCGCATCTGCCCATCATCGCGCTGACGGCGAAGGCGATGGCGCAAGACCGCATGCGCTGCCTCGAAGCAGGCGCGGACGACTACATCTCGAAGCCGATCGACGTCGACAAGCTGATCTCGCTGTGCCGCGTGTGGCTGCGGCAGCGCTAGCCGCGAGGAACCGTCTGCCATGAGCCGTATCTCGTACGATGATTCGCCGCAACGCATGCACGATTTCGACATCGAGCTGAAGCTGCTGCTGGAAGCGATCTACCTGAAGTACCAGCACGACTTCCGCCATTACTCGATGTCGTCGCTGCGGCGGCGTCTCGTGCAGGCGCTCGAGGAATTCGGCGTGACGACACTGTCGCAGCTGCAGGACAGGATCATGCGCAGCGAAGCGGATTTCGTACGGCTTTTTCACTACCTGACGGTGCAGGTCAGCGACATGTTTCGCGACCCTGCGTACTTCCTCGCGCTGCGCAATCACGTGCTGCCCGTGTTGCAAACGTATCCGTCGATCAAGGTCTGGGTGGCCGGCTGCAGCACAGGCGAAGAACTCTGGTCGCTGAAAATCCTGTTCGACGAAGCGGGCCTCACCGAGCGCACGCTCTTCTACGCCACCGATATCAACCCCGACGCACTCGCGCGCGCCGAGGCGGGCATTTACGCGCTCGACCGCATCGCGGGCTTCACGCGCAACTATCTGGCGGCAGGCGGCAAGCGCTCGCTCGCCGACTACTATCATGCGGCTTATAGTGGCGCGCGCTTTTCGGGGCCGCTGAAAGAGCGCGTCGTGTTCGCCGATCACAGCCTGTCGACCGACGAGGTCTTTCTGGAAGCGCATCTCGTGTCGTGCCGCAATGTCCTGATCTATTTCGATCGCGGCCTGCAGGACCGCGCGCTGGGACTCTTCAAGGACACGCTGGTGCGGCGCGGCTTTCTCGGACTCGGCAGTAAAGAGAGCCTGCGTTTTTCGACGCAGTACGATGCATTCGAAGAATTCCGCGAACGCGAGCGCATTTACCAGAAGCGCTAGACTGCGCAGGCTTTAACCATCGAACGATCGATCGACGCGTATGAACACACCTCGCCGACCTTCCTCACCGGGCGCTGCCGCGCCGGGAGACGCGCGCGCGTTTGAGGCGGTGGCGATCGGCGCGTCGGCGGGCGGAATCGATGCATTGAACGTGCTGTTGCCCGCGCTGCCCGCTTCGTTCCAGGTCGCGGTGCTGATCGTCTCCCACCTGCCCGCCGATTCGCCGAGCCGGCTGGCCGAAACGCTCGGCTATCGCTGCGCGATTCCCGTCGTCGAGCCGGACGCGGGCGAGCCGGTGCTGCCGGGCCGCGTGCATCTCGCGCCGCCTGGCTATCACATGTTGATCGACGACGACCGCACCGTCGCGCTGTCGATCGATTCGACGGTGCGCTACTCGCGTCCGTCCATCGACGTGCTGTTCGAATCCGCTGCGCACGTGTATCGCGAGCGGCTGGTGGGCATATTGCTGTCTGGCGCCAACGACGACGGCGCACACGGCCTCGAAGTGATCCGCGCGATGGGCGGCGTCGCGTGGGTGCAGGATCCGCAAACGGCTGTGTCGGCGACGATGCCGCGCGCGGCCATCGAGCGCGGCGCCGCCGACGAAGTGCTTTCTCCAACCCAGATGGCCCGGCGTCTTGCCGGTTTGCCGCCTCACACTAGAACAATGACATGAGGAATTCATCCGTCAACATTCTGATCGTCGACGACATCGCCCATAACATCACGGCGCTGGAGGCGCTGCTGGCGCGGCCGGGCATCGAGCTGCTGGTCGCGAATTCCGGCACGGCCGCGCTCGACCTGCTGCTCAAGCACGAAGCCGCGCTCGCGATTCTCGACGTCAACATGCCCGGCATGAACGGCTTCGAGCTGGCGTCGCTGATGCGCGGCAGCCCGCGCACGTCGCACGTGCCGATCATCTTTCTGACGGCCACGGCGGAAGACGTGTCGCGGACCTTCCGCGGCTACGAAGCGGGTGCCGTCGACTTCCTGCACAAGCCGTTCGATCCGCGCATTTTGCAATCGAAAGTCGACGTGTTCGTGCAACTGGAGCAGCACAAGCGCCAGCTCGCCGACCAGTTGCTCGCCACGCAGCAACTGCTCGAAGCAAATGAAATGCTGATGGCCGTGCTCGGCCACGATCTGCGCACGCCGCTCGGCACGGTGCTGGCGTCGGCGGAATATCTGGTGCGCTCGGCGCCCGATGAGCAGTCCGCGACCGTCGCTGGACGCATTCGCAACAGTTCGCAGCGCATGTCTCGGATGGTGCATCAACTGCTGAATCTCGCGCGCCTGCAAGGCGGCCGCATGCAGTTGCAACCGCGCGCGAGCGAACTTGCGACATTGTGTCGCGGCGTGATCGAAGAATTCGCGACGCACGAACGCGCGGGCCAGATCGCGTTTACGTCGCGCGGCAATACGACGGGCACGTGGGACACCGATCTGCTGTGGCAGGCCATTTCGAATCTGATCAGCAACGCGTTGCACCACGGCGAGCAGAACAGCCCGATTACCGTCGATATCGACGCCGACGACTCGAAATGGCTCCGCCTGACGGTCAGCAATCGCGGCGCGATTCCCGCTGGCGTGCTGCCGCATCTGTTCGAAGCGTTCGGCCCCGGCGAACGCACGCGCGAAGGGCTGGGCCTCGGGCTGCATATCGTGCACAAGATCGTGCACATGCATGGCGGCAAAGTGACGGGCAAATCGGACGACATTATCGGCACCATCTTTACGGTCGAGCTGCCGCGCACGGCGCAAAGCTGGGTGAGCTGACATGGCCAGACTTCGAAATACTTCGTAAGAGATACGGCGACGGCGCTCGTGCCTTGCACGACATGGGCGAGCGTCCGCGCCCTGTTTCGGGCGTCGCGTCGGCGCATCGGGCTGTCAGCCGATGTAATAACGGCTTGCCATCAAACCGCACTACAATGCATGCCGTCCGATGCCCGTTGTCTGCTTCTTCATCATGTTCAGCCGCCCGTCCCGTCTCGCTCTCGCATTGTCCCTGCCCGTGCTTGCCGCGCTCGGCGCGTGCTCGACGCCGCCCAAGGCAAAGCTGCAGGAGGATTTCTTCAGCAGCGGCACGAGCCCTTACACGCGCACGTTTCAGGTCACGAGCACGGAAGCCTGTGAAGGCGCGCGCCGCGCGCTGCTGAGCCAGGGCTACATGACGACGCTGGTGCGCCCCGATACCGTCGACGCCAGCAAGAATTTCCAGCCCGCCAGCGACTCGCACTTCACCGTCGAATTCCACATCGTCTGCACGGCGGGCGATGATGCGACCAACAGCAGCATCGTCTACGTGAACGCGGTGCAAAGCGGCTACGCGCTGAAGAAGAGCGATACGTCGGCGAGCGTCGGGCTGAGCGTGCTCGGCTCGCTGTCGCTGCCGATCCGCCAGAACAGCGACGCCATGGTGAAGATTTCCAGCGAGACGATCCAGTCGGGCAAGTTCTACGACGGCTTCTTCAATCTGATCAGCCACTATCTGGCGAATGTGGTGCGCAGCGTGCCGGTACCGGGCAATTCGGTCGAGGCCACGCCGCTGCCTATGCCCGCTCCCGCGCCGTCGCTGGTTGTCGCGCCGATGTCGACGACGCCGGGCGGCAGTGCGGCGCCTGTGATCATGCCGGCGCCTTCGACGCTGCAGCCGCATGCTGTTACGGCGGCTACGCCTGTTGCCTCGGCGGCGCCTGTGTCCGCGGCAACCACCGCGCACGATGAGGCGGCGGCGGCAGCAGCGGCCGCTGCGATGTTCGACGATACGCCGGCTGTTGCAGCTTCGCCCGCTTCGGATGCGACGGCTGCGCCGCAGTGAGATCACGCGCGTTCGACGAGCAAGTCGATTTGCTTCGTGTTGAAGATTGCCGGCAGTCCGCGTAACAGCGGCAAATCAGGGCGTTTCGACCTCGCCCGTGTCCGCCGGCCCCCAGCCCGCGATGTTCAGGTAGTACCGTGTCGAGCGACCGGCGCCCACCCTGCTCAGTAGCCCCATATCCTCGAGTTCGATAAGTTCACGCGACGCCGTGGCCCGCGACGTCTCACCTACGCTCTCGTACTTTCGCGTGCTCATGCCCCCTTCGAAACCGTTAGGACCGGCATCGAGCAGAAGGTTGACGACCTTGCGCTGCCGAAGCGTGAGTGCCTTGTCCTTATGGTTCATCCAGAACATGGCTTTTTCGAGCGACGCGTCCACGACCCGGGACGCTTCTTCGCACGACACCCGCACCTGCTCCACGAACCACAGAACCCATTCAGTCACGTCCAGTCCGCCGTGCTGGGCACGCTCCAACTGCTCGTAGTAGTCGCGTCGCTTGTCCAGCAGGCGCTGCGAGGTGCGAATCAGACGGCTGACCTCACCGCTGTCGCGCGCCAGCAAAAGGTCGATAAGGACCCGGCCGACGCGGCCGTTGCCGTCCTCAAAGGGATGGATCGTCTCAAACCACAAATGAGCGAGTGCGGCTTTGACCAGATTGTCGTGTTCCGTCGCTGCGTTGAACCAGTCCAGAAACTTCTGCATTTCGGCCGGCACTTGCGCTGACGCGGGCGTCTCATAGTGAACCTTCTCGCGTCCGACCCTACCGCTGACGATTTGCATCGGCTCGGCATGCTCGCGGTACGCCCCGACCAGAATTTTCGTCATGCCGGAGTAGCCGGTAGGAAAGAGAGCAGCCTGCCATGCACACAAGCGATCGTGCGTGAGCGGCGCCTCACGCTGCAGTACCGCATCGTCCATGATGTCCAGCAGGCCTTCGACGCTCCGGGGCGCGTTCGGTCCACCCTGATCCCCAACACCGAGTCGCCGCGCCACGGACGAGCGCACGGCGGTGAGGTCGATACGTTCGCCCTCGATGGCTGCCGTCGCCACTGCGTCCTGGCTCCAGGCCTCGGCAGCGAGTTCGAGGCGCTGTTCGAAGCCCAGACCCGCCAGCTTGCCCTCCACGATCCCCTGTGCCCGGTGCGCGCGTGCCAGTTCACCGCCGACGCGAACTGCGTCGTAGCGCATGCCGGGCCATAAAGGGGCTTTCCAGATGAGCGATGAAGTTGGTGGCATGGCGGCGGATCAACGTTGAGGCGTTTGCGGGCTTCAATCGACTCATGTTCTGAGTCGATTGTCAGTATATCCGACTCAGAGTCGATTAGGCCGCTAATCGCCTCGTGATTTGAGTCGATTAGCGGCCTAATCGACTCACTCGTGAGCTGCCGAAGGTGCGGACATTTTCGAAACCGGAGTTTGCGTGTGACGACTTTCTCTGAATGGCGCGGCGGTTTATTCCGCGCTTTTATTTTTCCCACGCACTAAAGATCCCACGCATGTTGCCGACCGCGAGCCGATTATCGGTTTTAAATCAGCGATCGGTAAGAACGATGCCAGTAAAAACGACCGACGCATCGATATAAATCAAATCGTCGAAAATATTTTCCCCATTCGGCTTTGCCCGCACTTCAGCGAAACGCCTATCCAGCCGTTACCACCTTCACGGAATTAACAAAACGGTACGCATTTTTGATGCAGTAAAACCTGCCGGGTCACGCGTACCGCAGGTGCTCAAAATTGGAGAGGGTCCATGTTTGTCGCTATTGGTTGGGTGCTGGTTCTCGGCTCTGTGATCGGGAGCTTTCTGGGCGTGGGCGGCCATCTGCCCGCGCTGGTGCAGCCGTTCGAGCTGCTGTGCATTTTCGGCGCGGCGATGGGTGCGTTCGTTGTCAGCAATCCCGTTTCGGTGTTGAAGAAAACCATTAAGGCTTTGCCCGGATGCTTCAAGGGCGGCAGTTATTCGAAAGAGGTTTATCTCGAACTGATTGCGCTGCTTTACGAGCTGCTTCAAAAAGCCCGTAAGGAAGGCATGATGGCGCTCGAAGCCGATGTGAATGCACCGGAAGAAAGCGCGCTTTTCCAGAAGTATTCGCATGTTTTGAAAGACCATCATCTGCTCGATTTCATCGTCGATTATCTGCGGATGATGGCGACGGGCAATGTCAACGTGCTCGAAATGCAGGATCTGATGGATGAAGAACTGGAAACGCACCACGCCGAATCGTCGGTGCCCGCAAACGCGATCCAGAAGATGGCCGATGGTCTGCCGGCATTCGGCATCGTCGCGGCCGTGATGGGCGTCGTGCACACGATGGGCTCGGTCGGCGCGCCGCCCGCGGTGCTCGGCGAAATGATCGCGGGCGCGCTGGTCGGCACGTTCCTCGGCATCCTGCTCGCGTACGGTTTCATCGGCCCCGTTGCCGATCTGCTCAACGCGAAGGGCCGCGCGGAAGCGAAGCCGTTTCAGTGCGTAAAGGCCGTGCTGCTCGCGTCGCTGTCGGGCTACGCGCCGCCCGTCGCGATCGAATTCGGCCGCAAGGTGCTGTTCACGGCAGACCGTCCGAGCTTCCAGGAGCTCGACGACGCCGTGCGCGCCACCAAGATGCCGAAGTCGGCCTGACGCTCGCGTAAAGGGAGAACGGCATGGCCGAAAGACGACCTCGCGGCGAAGAGGCGAGCGAGAAAGCCGCGCCCGTGATCGTGCGCCGCTCGAAGAAGGGCGATGGACACGGCGGGCATCACGGCGGCGCATGGAAAATCGCCTACGCGGACTTCGTGACCGCGATGATGGCCTTCTTCCTGCTGATGTGGCTGCTCGGTTCGACCTCGAAGTTCGAGAAGCAGGGCATCGAGGATTACTTCAATACGCCGCTGTCGAGCCTGCTCGGCGGCAACGAAGGGACGGCTGCGGCGCGTCCGAACGTGATTCAGGGCGGCGGGCGCGACATGTCCGACACGCGCCCCGGCGACGGCAGGAAGGCTCAGCAGGAGCCCGCGAAACCGACGCTCACGCAGGCAGCGATGGTGCCGAACGATACCGCGCGTCTCGAACAGTTGAAGTCGAAGCTTTCCGCGCTGATCGAGCAAACGCCTGCGTTGAAGGCGTTCAAGGATCAAATCCGCATTTCGATTACGAACGAAGGCTTGCGTATCGAGATCGTCGATTCGTTGAAGCGCCCGATGTTCGCGACGGGCAGCTCGAAGCTGCAGGACTACGCGGCGACGATCCTCACGCAGATCGGCGCGGCGCTGAATGACGTCGACAATCGCATTTCGATTGCGGGTCACACGGATGCTGCTACTTACGCGAATGGGCCGGCGGGGTACTCGAACTGGGAGCTGTCGTCGGAACGCGCGAACGCGGCGCGGCGCGCGCTGGTCGCGGGCGGCATGCGCGAAGACAAGCTGTTGCAGGTGCGAGGTCTCGCGGATGTTTTGCCTCTTAATGCGAATGTTGCTGATGAGCCGACTAATCGGCGGATCAGTGTGCTCGTGTTGAATAAGGCTGCAGAGCAGGCGTTTTTCCGCGATGGCGGGAGGACGTCGATTGATGAGGCCGTGCCGGCTAGTGAGGCGTTGCCTGGGGTTGTTTCGAAGGTTAGCGTTCGTAGCGTGGGGTGATTGTTGGCGACGCCCGGTTAGGTTTGCTTGGGGTTTCGCTGGCATCCGCGTTTCGTTGCTGGTGCTTCACGCGTTGCCCCTGTGCGGGGCGGCACCTACTTTTCTTTGCCGCGGCAAAGAAAAGTAGGCAAAAGAAAGCCGCTGAACACCGCAAGCTCTTGTCTTTGCCTGAGGGCCCCCACAGGTTCTTATCCTTCACGCGGCATCGTTCTTCTTGATGCCCGCTGCCAACGCTCCGAATTGGCTCATCACCCGCTCCACACTCCCGCGTCGCCACATGCGCGATCGCATCGCGCACGTTCTATAGCTGCAAACTGTGTGTAGGCTTTCGCGACGTATGCGCTTCACTCCGGACTGAAAAACACGATCGGTGTCGTAAGAGCGCTGAGGCGTGGAGTACTACGAGCTACACACAGTTTGCCACCTGGGCGGCTGCAACCATTCGCTGCCGTTCGCTGCGCTACGGGTGATTGAAGCGGGTGAGGCGTCCGTTCGGAGCGCTGGCAACGGGCAGTGAATGGCAGAACGCCGTGTGAAGTGGAGGAACTGTTGGGGGCCCTCAGGCAGCGGTCAAGAACGGGCGGTGTTAGCCCGCTTTCTTTGCTTACTTTCTTTGCGGCGGCAAAGAAAGTAAGTGCCGCCCCGCACAGGGGCAACGCTTGAAGCACCAGTAACAAAACGCGGATGCCAGCGAAAGCGAAAACCAAAACCAAAACCAAAACCAAAACAAACCCATAAACAATCACACCTACCATTTCACACAGCAACACACTCTCATCCCCCAAATGCACCACAAAACAATTTGCGCACCACAACTCGTTTCTGATATTGGTGGAGAAAGCGTCGCTGTTGCGCTTGCGCGGGTCCACGCGTGCAAACGTGCATTTCACCTTCCATGCTTCACAGACGGAGAACGACAATGCAAAGAAGACACTTCGTGACAGCAAGTGTTGCTGCACTCGCATACGGCGGTCTGCTGATATCAGGCTGCACCACCACCAAGAGCAGCGGCGAGTCGGCCGCAACCGACATGTCGAAGCGGCAATCAATCGATTCCAGCGTCGACGGCACGCTCTCGAAGCTCTACACCACCGTGCAGGGCTCGCGCGAACTGATCGCCAAAGCGCGTGGCGTGCTCGTGTTTCCTTCTGTGCTTCAGGTCGGCTTCGTGGTGGGCGGGCAATATGGCGAAGGCGCGCTGCGCGTAGGCGGCAGCACAGCCGGTTACTACAGCACGATTTCCGGCTCGTTTGGCCTGCAGCTGGGCGCCCAGTCGAAGGCGATCATCTTCCTCTTCATGACGCAGGACGCGCTCGACAAATTCCAGAATTCCAAAGGCTGGTCGGCGGGCGCCGATGCATCGGTCGCGCTGTTGAAGGTGGGCGCAAACGGCGCGCTCGATACGACAACGGCAACCGCGCCCGTCGAAGCGATCGTGATGACGAACTCCGGCCTGATGGCCGACGTGTCGCTCGCGGGCACCAAAGTGTCGAAGCTGAATATCTGAGTCTGGCTGAGCCCGCGCCAGACGACGCGCAACGTGGCGGGCTCGCCGCCGCCAGTTGCGTTCGCGTGCAAAGAAAAACGGCTCGCCATCATCGATGGCGAGCCGTTGCATTTTGTGCGCCGCGCGGCGATCAGAAGCGGTACGTCACACCGACCTTGACGATCGGGTACCAGCGCCATTTGTCTGCCTTGTCCTGAAGGTCCTGGCGTTCCTGATCGACGTTCGCCTGGCCGGCTTCCGCGACGATGTCCGCGGGGACGTCGAGCGTCACGTGCGGACGTCCATAGGTCACGCCAGCGTCGAAAAACGCGGAGAAGCCCTTCTGCGCGACAGGCGTATGGCCAAAGCCAATGCCGATATAGGGACGCACCGTCGGATACTTCGCCTTCGCGTGCACGGTCTCGCCGTTCGTCGCGTAGTTGGTGCCGTTGATGTTGACCGTGCCGCTCGGGCTGGTCGCATCGCCCGACACATTGTCGCCGCCGATGATCATGCCCGCGGTGATGCGGAACGGCACCGTCGCGGGCGCCGGGAAGAAGTCGAGATACAGGCCGCCGTGATAGATCTTGGCCCTGCCGTCGTAGTTCAGTCCGCCCGCGCTGAAATCGTGCGAGAGCGCAAAGCCGTTGAATTCGGCGCGGATGTTGTCGCGCGTGCCGAGGGGTTCGGAGAAGCCGATACCGAGGCCTTCCGTGCCGACCTGACCATAGATTTCGTGAGCGTGTGCAACGGGCGCAGACAGCGCGACGCCCGCAGCAAGCGTGACCAACAGCCTTTTCATCTGTGAGATTTCCTTCGGGGTTCTGGAGGGCGCCTGACCATGACGCCGCGTGTATCGGGAATATTTGCCCGTCACACGCGAGGTGCTTGCGTTGCGGCGGCGTCCCAGACCCGTCTTATTACGGACCACTCACAGAAAATCTTTAATGAATATTTAAAACGTTATTGGCACGCTGGCTGAAGCCCTTTAAAGAGCGTTCTATCAGGCGCATAGCGGTAAATTACACACGCTTACCAAAGCGTTAAATCGCGTCATTCGATGCCGCGCGCCATGCGCTGGATCGCCTGAGGCGGCTGGCCAAATGCACGCAGAAACGCTCGCCGCATGCGCTCGGGATCGCCGAAGCCGACATCGCGCGCGACCACGTCGACGCCATGCCGTCCCGTTTCGAGCATCAGGCGCGCTGCTTCGACGCGCAAACGTTCAACTGCCTTCGCGGGTGTCTGTCCCGTCTCTTCTCTGAATGCGCGCGTGAATTGCCGTGGGCTCAGATGCGCGGCATCGGCGAGCTGTTCGACCGAAAGCGGCGTGCTCAGATTGCGCCTCGCGTACGAGAGCGCCGTCTGGATCCGATCGGATTTCGGCGCGAGTTCGAGCAACGCTGAGAACTGCGATTGACCGCCCGCGCGCCGGTGATACACGACGAGCTTGCGCGCGACATGTCTCGCGAGTTCCACGCCCGCATCTTTCTCGACGAATGCCAGCGCGAGATCGATACACGCCGTCATGCCCGCCGAGGTCCACACGTCGTTATCGATGATAAAGATGCGGTCCTCTTCCACTTTCACGGCCGGATAACGTTTGCGCATGTCGGCGGCGTAGTACCAGTGCGTGGTCGCACGTTTTTCGTCGAGCAGGCCAGCTTCGGCCAGATGAAACGCGCCCGTGCAGGCAGCGGCAACCCGTCGCGCCTGTGGCGCCGCGCGCTTCAAAAATTCGATCAGCGATGGCCGCGACGGCTGCAGATCGTTGTCGCCGACGACGAGAATCGTGTCGAAGCGGCTGTCGTCGAACGGCTGCGTCGACACCTCGAAACCGGACGAGCATGCCACGGGGCCGCCTTGCTCGGAGAGCAGCACGAAGTCGTACAGCGGCTCGCTCATTTCGCGGTTAGCGAATTCCAGCACGCTCGTCATGCCGAGATTCATCACCTGAAAACCGGGATACAGAACGATTCCGACGCGCAGCATAGCTTGGCTCCAGCGATGTCCGAAAAAGTGGGATCTATGACGTTGAGGTCATGTGAGTATGCACCTAATCTGGCGTACATGCAGACGACGCGGCGTCGCCTGTGCCCTCTAAATACCTGGAGCATTGAACATGTCGAACTCTTCCAACATCGCAGCGAATCTCGGCACGGCCGTCGTGACGGGCGCATCGTCGGGCATCGGCGCAATCTATGCGGACCGTCTCGCGCGACGCGGCTACGATCTGATCCTCGTCGCCCGCAACCGTGCGCGCCTCGAACAACTGGCAACACGTATTTCGAACGAAACGGGCCGCTCGGTGGAAATCGTCGCCGCCGATCTGAATGACGACGCCGATGTCCGCCGCGTCGAGAACGTATTGCGCACCGACGCTAGCATCACGATGCTGGTGAACAACGCGGGCGTTGGCGCTGCCTCGCCGCTGGTGGAGTCGGACGTCAACAAGATGGAATCGATGATCAAGCTGAACGTGGTCGCGCTGACGCGTCTCACGTATGCGATCGTGCCCGGTTTCGTCGCGCGCGGCGCCGGCAATATCATCAACATCGCGTCGATCGTGGCGATCGCGCCGGAAATCCTGAACGGTGTCTACGGCGGCACGAAGGCTTTCGTGCTCGCGTTCACCCAATCGCTGCATCACGAACTGGCGAGCAAGGGCATCAAGGTGCAAGCCGTGTTGCCGGGCGCAACGCGCACCGAGTTCTGGGACGTTGCGGGCGTGCCGATCGCGATGGTCGAAGAACGCGGCATCGTGATGTCGGCGGAGCAGATGGTGGATGCGTCGCTGGTCGGGTTCGATCAGGGCGAGCTCGCGACGATTCCGTCGCTGCCCGATTACGCCGACTGGCAGACGTTCGAATCCGCGCGTGCGGCGCTTGGACCGAATCTGTCGCACACGAAGCCGGCTGCGCGGTTCAACGTGGCTTGATGAAGTGATGTAAGAGCGGCGCAATCATCGGATCGCGCCGCATTGCGCCGTAGGAAGGCACGGCAGTCGGGCGAGTTGATGCGCATAAACTCGCGCCGGCGGCCGTTGTCGAGACGTGTCGATGCGCGCCGCCCAGGCCCAAAGTTTATGCGCCTAAACTCTCGGCCTGCCCCATCTCCAACTCACGGCGCGTCACGCGCCGAGCAACACGCCGGTACGGAACGCCTTGGTTCCCGTCACTCGCCCAAGCGGTGCACCCGCCGTCACGAAGCGAATTGCGCGCCGCATGTAGAGCACGCCTTCCGTATTGCTCGTGATGGTCGTAGTTTCGTCCGTCAGCGGATCGACGATATCGAACAACGCGTCGCCAGCACGAATCCAGTCGCCGATCTTCACTCGATGCACGAGGATGCCGCTAACCGGCGCATAGAACTGCTCGCTGCCCGCGAGCGGCGTAGCAGGCGTCGGCAGTTCCGGCAGCGGCTTGGCCTTCCCTTCGATTGCCTTGCGATGCGTCAGATAGTCGACGAGCGCATCGGCGTCCTGCTGCGCGACTACGTACGAAACGTCGCGCTGTCCACGGCATTCGATCGTCACAGCGACAGTGCCAGTGGCCACCGGCTTGCCCGCAGGCATCTGTTGCTGCAAATGCCACCACAACAGGCTGTGCGCTTCGTCGAACGCCTGACCGCCCGAGTCCGTCGCGAGCAACGACGCTTCCGAGCGCAGATAGCGCGCGAGCGGCTCGATCTCCGGCCAACCCGCTTCGCTCGTGTAGACGTGCATCACGGCTTCGAGCGAGCAATGCAGGTCGATCACGACGTCGGCGTCATAAGACAGCTTCAGCAACGCGAGTTGCAGCGACTCGTATTCGGTCAGCGGCTTTTGCGCATCCAGCTGCTCGCGCACCAGTTCGCGAATCAGGTTGCGGTTCTGCTGCGCGTCGGGGCCAAGCCGGTCTTTCGCGCGATCCAGCAAGGTCGTGAACTGCATGAAATGCCGGTTGAAGTTCTTGCCACTGCCCGTCTCAAAGCGGCCGATGAACTGGCCGAGCACATGCTGGCCAAGACCAACAGGATTCGCGACCGGCACGAGCACGATTTCGGCCTTCAGCAAGCCTTGCGCTTCAAGTTCGACGAGGCGGCGCTTGAGCAGCACCGTCGTCAGCATCGCGGGCGTTTCGTCGGCGTGCAGCGAAGACTGGATGTAGATCTTTTGCCCGCTGTTTTTCGGGCCGAAATGGAACGCGACGACCTCGCGTGACGTGCCGACGGCGGGCGAGAGAAGCGGAATCGATTGCCTGTTCATGTGACTTTTCTGAATGTCGGTCGAAATAAAACTCGATCAGTTGCCGTACGGATCGAAGTCGAAATATTTGTGCGCGATCTGCGCGTAAGTGCCGTCTTTGCGCATCGACGCGATTGCCGTGTTGATCGACGTCTGCAACGCCGTTTCGTCCTTGCGCAGGCCGATGCCAACACCGCGATCGCCCATATCGAGCGGCTCGCCGACAAACGCAAAGCCCTTGCCTTGCGGCGTGCGAAGGAAGCCATAGTCGGCTTCGACGGTGCCGAGCAGCGCGCCGTCCAGGCGCCCGTTGATCAGATCGCTGAAGACTTCGTCCTGACCCTTGTAGGCGACCACGTGCACGCCCGCGGGCGCCCAGTGCGACTGCGCGAACGACTCGAACTGTGTGCCCGTCTGCACGCCAATCTGCTTGCCGGCAAGCGTCGCGGGCGCGCTGCCGTTCAGCGCCGTGCCCTGCTTCGCGACCAGCCGCGACTTGAACTGGAACAGCTTCGACGAGAAAAGAATCTGCTGTTCGCGCTTCGCGGTAATTGCCATCGACGACATGATCGCGTCGATCTTGCGTGCCTGCAGCGCCGGGATCATGCCGGAGAACTCCAGCTCGACCCATTCGCAACGGGCGTGAATGCGCTTGCAGATTTCGTTGCCGAGATCGACATCGAAGCCTTTGAGACTGCCGTCGGGCGCTTTCGCATCCATCGGCGGATAGGTCGGGTCGATGCCGAGACGAACCGTGTCGTTATCGCGTGCGAACGCGCTTTGGCCCGCTAAACCCAGTGCGGCAAGGAGAAGTATCAACGAAATCTTCATGGCGAACGGCCTGTAGTCGGCTGTGATGGGGTGGTTTCCGAGCCGATCCTACGACGCCGCAGTGACACAAAAAAGTGCAAATCTGTCTATCATGATCACTTTTGATGATCGCCAGTTCGCACGCTGCCGCCGATGGCCCTGACCATTTCCCAACTTCGTGTTTTCACGGCTGTCGCCGAGCACGGCAGCATCCGCGCGGCGTCGCGCGCGCTCGGCATCGCGCAGAGCGGCATCACGCAGCAGTTGCAGAATCTCGAATCGATGCTCGGCGCAACGCTTTTTACTCGCACTAATCGCGGCATCGCGCTGACGGCGATCGGCCAGCGCATGCTGCAACGCTCGGCGACGATCCTCGGTGAATGCGCGCGCGCCGAACACGAAGCGCAGCAACTGCGCGGCGAATACACGGGACAGGTCACGTTCGGCCTGACAACCGAGCCGCTGATCGACGCCGGCGCACCCGTGCTAACCGAGTTTCGCGAGCGCTTTCCGCGCGTGGCCGCGCATATGCGTACCGGCACGTCGCGGATGATGATTCAGTGGATACGCGAAGGCACACTCGATTTCGCCGTCGCGCTCGTCTCGAAGCACACGGATACGACCGATCTGTCCGTCACGAAGCTGTATCCGTCGGATCCTGTCGTCGTGTGCAGGCGCGGCCATCCGATGGCGCATGCGAAGTCGCTGGCCGAGCTCGCCGACTGTTCGTGGATCGCGACCCGCTCGCCGAATCTCACCGACGATCCGCAAGCGCATCGGCTCAATGATCTGTTCGCGCACTACGGTCTCGAGCCGCCGCGCATCGTGTCGACGGTCGAAGGGCTGTTCGAGTCGCTGCATCTGGTGAGTGAGACGGATTGCCTGTCGCTGGAAGCAGCCGTCGTGACGAAGCGCGGGCCGTTCGCGCGCGTGCTGACGACAATCGACGTGCGCGAACGCGTCGCCCCGCAAGACGTCTGCGTGCTGCAACGCGCCGCCGCGCCGCTCACACCCGCCGCGCAAGAACTCGCGACGATGATCGCCTCGTACACGCGAACGGTGCGCGCGCGCAACCGCACCTGATAGTTGAACCGGCAACGATCGTCCGCTCTAAAGCTCCCGAAAACCCTCACCTCGAGCACGTCCCACCGACGTTGGCAGAAAACCGCGCCCGGTTGGCAGGATCGCGTGTATCAATGCTTTTGCCCCGCAGAAGGGCTCTCCCTACACTTTGATCACACGCCGATCGCTCAATTCGACACAGCGAACGGCCACTACCGATCACGTTCTGGAGAACCGAAATGAGCGAAATCATTGCAGGCATCAAGATCCCCGACAGCAAGATGGCACGCGAAGCGACGCAACTCGTGCGCGACACCGAAACCGATCTGCTCTATCACCACTCGCGTCGCGTGTTCCTGTTCGGCGCGCTGACGGGACAACGCAAGCAGTTGAAGTACGACCCGGAATTGCTGTACATCGGCGCGATGTTCCATGACATGGGCCTGATGGAAAAGTACAGCAGCGCGCATGATCGCTTCGAAGTCGACGGCGCGAATGCTGCGCGCGATTTTCTGCTTGGTTATGGGATCGGTGAGAACGACATCGAAATGGTGTGGGATTCGATCGCGCTGCATACGACGCCGGGCATTCCGCAATACAAGAAGCCCGTGGTCGCGCTGGTCACGGCCGGCGTCGAAATGGACGTGCTGGGTCTCGCTTACAACGAGTTCTCGACGGAAGACCGCAAGCTGGTCGTTGCAGCGCATCCGCGCGGCGAGAACTTCAAGGAAAACATCATCGATGCGTTCGCGAACGGCACGAAACACAAGCCGCTGACGACGTTCGGCAACGTGAAGGCCGACGTGCTCGCGCTGAAAGACCCGGAATACAAGCGCCTGAACTTCTGCAGCATCATCCTCGGTTCGGCTTGGAACGACTCGAACGTACAGGCCAGCGTGTGCCGCAATCCCGCGCACAACCACGGTTAAGCGCAGTGAGCCGATCTCTCCTCGTCAAAGTCTGTTGACGATCAAGCCGCTTGTAGTCTCCGCTCAAGCGTGCCTTTGAATCCGCGTTCTTGCGAGCGCGGATTCTTTTTTGCATTAACGGATTGAAGTTCGAAACGACGCTCGACGCTTAACGCGCCAAGACGACACGCGCCGACCTGCGCGCCGTGTGCGAAGGCAGCTCGCCGAACTGCGCCTTGTACGCATTGGCGAAATGCCCGAGATGCACGAAGCCCCATTGCGCGGCGGCATCGCTGACGGAGAGATCCGCCTGTCGCGTATCGAGCAGCAGACGCCGCACTTGCGCGAGCCGCAACGAACGCACATACGCAAGCGGATTGGTCTGCACGACCGCCTGAAAACTGTTCTGCACCGTGCGACGGCTGACGCGCAGCTGCTTGCAGAGGCTTTCGATATCGATAGGCTCTTCGGGATGGTTGACGACGAAGTCGTGAATGCGTCGCACGATATCGGCCTGACATGCATAGGTCAGCCGGTTCGACGATGCAGGCACGTGATACGCGAGCAGATCGACGAGTGCCTCGCTGACCTGATTGCGCACCGCGCGTTGCGCGTGCACGTCGTCGAAGGCATCGGGCTGCGCCATCACGCGTTCGATCAGCGTCGCGAGCTGCAGGCCCGCGCGCGTACAAGCCGCGTTCGGAATATCGAGCACAGTGCGCCGGAACAGGTTGTCGTCGAGATCGACGCCCGCGCAATCGGCGATGCATTGCAGCATGTCCGAATCGACGACGACACCGATCAGCGCCATCTCGTCGGGCGAGTGAAACTCGAACGGCATGCCGCCTTGCGCCATCACGAAGCCGCCGCGATCGATACGCACGCCGCCGAACGAAAATGCGCCGGCGCCCGCGAGCGGAATGCCAAACGTCATATGATTGTCCGGCAACTGCCCGCGCTGCACGACGCGCAGATTCGCCGATTCATGGAACACCTGCACACCATCCAGCTCGACCTGTTTCACCGCGCTGCGAAACGCGCCCGAGCCGATCTGGTCGTACCGCTGATCCCAGCCCCGCAGCGCGGCCGCGTGGTCATCGGCATCGTTGAAGAACTGGTGATGGACGTACACAGTGCCCTCAAAAAATCTGCTGAGTTGCGTAGAATAAACCGACCAAGCGGTCGGGGAAATACGTCCGAGGGTTTGTCCTGGGCGTTTTCGTCGGTTGCGCGCGACAGTTCGCGGTTTTTCGCGGTTGGCGCGCTGCTTTCTCCAATTTTAGCCAGCGTCAAAAATCCGTCGAAGCCTTCGAAAATACCAGGTGACCTAAAGAAAAGCCGTAGTGCGCGACTGTCGCGGACGTCGATTTACTTATATCCTAGCGAATCGTATTTTCCTGCTGGATACCATGGCGACGACCCGAACCCGCACTGCCACGCCGCTCGCGATGCATCGCAATCTGCCGATGCTGCTGCTGCGAGCGCGCGAACTCATGATGGCGCGTTTCCGCCCGCTGCTCACCGCGCGGGGGCTGACCGAGCAGCAATGGCGCATCATCCGCGCGCTGCACGAAAACGGGCCGCTGGAACCGCGCCAGATCTGCGCGCTGTGCACGATTTCGAGTCCGAGCCTCGCTGGCGTGCTCGCGCGCATGGAAGATCTCGGACACGTGACGAAGGAACGCTTCGAGGACGATCAGCGGCGGGTGCGCGTGTCGCTGACCGCGCAGAGCGCCGAGATCGTGGAGAAGATGGCGCCGATGCTGGAAGCGGAGTATCGCGCGCTGGAAGATCAGGTTGGAGCGAAGGTTGTCGATGATCTTTATGTCGCGGTTGACGCCTTGATCCGTGAACTAGACGAGGACGTGGACAAGGCATCGGAGAGCGTTGACAAAGATTGACAGCGTTGACGCGCGCCTTCGATTAGATTCGGCGGATTTCGCATTCTCTGCAATCCGCAATAATGAAAAAATCGCTTTCGGTGCACGTGATCGCCTTGTTGACGCTGGGCACATTGACAGGTTGTGACGCACGTTTGCCAACATTGTCCGTTCCAGCGGAAATCAAGCCCGCCGTCGACACATATCATCTGTCGGGCGTCGCCGGATCGGATCTGAAAAAGCCGGAAATCTATCGCTCACTCATCCAGTTGAGCGCAGAAGTTTGCAACCGCGACGCGATGGGCGTGCTCAGCGGCAATCTCGACGCGTTGGGTTATCACGCGGACGTCAGCCGGACTCTCCTGCAGTTCGTCGATCACTGCGGCAAAGCCGATGGCTTCCTGAGTGCCGCAGCGGACAACCTGCTTGCCACCGGCAATTTTGCGGAAGCCGTCTCGGTGCTGGACAGACTGGTGGCCGCCAATCCGCTCGATCCGCAGTACTACTTCGACCGCGGGCGCGCAAATGAAGACGCAGAACGCTACGATGCTGCGTTGAGCGACTATATGCAGGTCATCAATCTGGAAGCGGACCACGCGATCATTACCAGCAACCTGTTCATCCGCGCCGCCGATATTCACGCCCGAAAAGGCCGATATTGCGACGCGATCGGCATGATCCGCATGTGGATGTCCGCGAGCCCGGATCGCGCGGACAACGCACAAGCGAAATCGATGATCGAGCGATACGCGTCGAAGCAAAGTTGCCCGTCGAGCTATGCATCAGGACACGCGACATTCCCGCGTCGCACCGGCGATACGATTCAGGTTCGCGCCAGGATCAATGGAACGGAAGGCACCTTCATCGTGGACACCGGCGCGTCGTATGTGTCCTTGACTTCCACCTTCGCGCAACGCGCCCACGTCGCCTTCGATCACGCTCAGACCATTCATGTTCAAACGGCAAACGGCGCGAGAGACGTCAGGCTCACGCAGGCAGATAACGTCAGCCTGACAGGCGTCGCGGCATCGAATGTGCCTGTGACCGTTGATGACAAAGGTGCACGCAGCTTCGGGGCTGGTATCGACGGCCTGCTTGGACAATCGTTCCTGTCGCGGTTCGAGACGCGGTTCGCTGCGCATGAGTGGTCGATCGCGCAGCGGTAGAGAACCTCAACTCTTATCTACTCCATCACTAGCCGCATCGATCAGCTTCGACGACACATCGGCATCACCAATTTTCTCGATCGCCAGCAGCGCAAAGCGCGCCAGAAACATCGGCGCGTTTGCCTCGCCGACTTGCGTCATCGTCTTGCACAGGCGCGTGTAGACGGTATCGAGTTCTGCATCAGTCATTGCGTTCTCCATTCGTTCGATCGGTTCATCAGGCAAGCGCACGTGTGATCGCAGCTTCGACATCGGCTGCACGCGCATCGCGCCAGCGCCCGAGCACATGGCCATCCGGACGCACGAGATACAGCGTACCGGGCTGCGCGTCGTAACGCTCGAAGATGCGCCCCGTGTGATCCCACGCGTGCACGCCCTGCGCTCGCGGGTTCAACCGCGCGCTCAGCGGCACGACCTTGAACGGTACGCCACGCTCACGCAGCGTCTGCGCAAGCGCGGTGAATTCAGCGGGCACATCGCCCTCTTCGCTAAAACACAGCGCAGTAAAGCGAGCACCGACGAGATCGGTGAGATGCGCTTCGCGCGCATGGCCGCCTTCGGCGATCGTCAACGGATACTCGGCGAGCACAGCGCCCGGCACCGGCCCCGCATTAAACGCATCGCCGTCGGCAACGTTAAGCGGCGATTGCGTATAAGTAATCGCCGATGTCTGCCGCGGATTGATCAGCGAGCGCACACCCGGATGCTTCACAGCAAGACTCAACACAGCCTTGCGCATCAGATCGAATGCAAACGAAGGCGGCGCCATGAACTCGGTGCTCTTCGTGCCGTAGCTCAGGTTCTCGTGCGTCGCAGCGACACGCTCATCCGAATAGCTGTCGAGCAGCGAAGCCGATGCCAGCCCCTTCGCCACAAATGCCAGCTTCCACGCGATATTGTCCGCATCGTCGATACCCGAATTTGCGCCGCGCACGCCGAAGATCGGCACAAGGTGCGCGGCATCGCCAGCAAACATCACACGCTGATGACGATACCGTTCGAGCGTCAACGCATTGGCCTTGTAGATCGTGATCCAGATCGGCGACCATTCGCCCTTTTCGCCCATCATGTCGAGCAGGCTTTGCACGCGCGGCATCACGTTTTCAGGCTTCACCGCCTGCTCGGCATCTTCGCCATCACGCAGTTGATAGTCGATACGCCACACGTTGTCCGGCTGCTTGTGCACGAGCACCGTCGAACCCGGATTCGACGAAGGATCGAAATACGCAAGCCGTTCAGTCGGACGATCGCTTTGCAGTTCGATATCGACGATCACATAGCGCCCTTCATAACTCGTGCCCTGCAACTGCAGGCCAAGCGCTTCGCGGATCGTGCTGCGCCCTCCATCGGCGGCGACGACCCAATCGGTTTCGAGCGCATAGTCGCCATCGGATGTGGTCAATTGCAGCGTCGCGCCGTCGTCGCGTGAATCGATCGACTTCACGCGCGTCTGCCAGCGGATATCGATCAGATCGGCACGCTTCTCCGCGGCATCGAGCAGAAACTGTTCGATGTGATATTGCGCGAGGTTCACCATCGGCGGCAGCTTCTGGTTTTCGTCCTGCGGCATCGTGAAGTGCAGCACTTCCGTCTCGCGGTAGAAGCTGCGCCCGCCCGTCCACGGCAAGCCCGTTTTCAGAAAACCATCGACAGCGCCGAGCCGTTCGATGATTTCCAGGCTCCGTCGCGAGATACAGATTGCGCGGCTGCCGTAACAGACGGAATCGTCCGCTTCGATCAGCACGCTGCGCACGCCGTGATTCGCGAGACCGAGCGCGACGGCGAGACCAACGGGACCGCCGCCGACGATCGTCACCGCATGGCGCTGCGCGTCCACGCCAGCCTTAAGTTGCGGCACGCGTGCTGCGTATTTTTTCGCAGTGAACGGATACGGTTTGAATTGCTTGTTCATCCAATGCTCCTTCGATTGCTTCAGGCAAGCCGCGTGTTCGGCGTCTCGCGTTTTTCGATCGGCAGCAACGTCACGATGATGACGCCCACCACCAGCAGCACCGCCGAATACACCAGTCCCGCCGAGAAACTATGGGTCGCGTCCTTCAGCCAGCCGACGATCAGCGGATTCAACGCCGAACTGATATTGCCCGTCGCGTTGATCACCGCAATGCCGATAGCGCGTGCGCGGAAGCTCAGTGCGTGATCGGGCGTGGTCCAGAAGATCGACATCGCCGTGTACGAACCGGCCGACGCGAGGCACACGCCGAGCATGCGCAACGCCGGATTCGCCGAATACGCAGTGCACAGCCAGCCGGCGGCAGAGAACAGCATTGGCAGCATCAGATGCCATCTGCGTTCCTGTTTGCGGTCCGAGCGGCGTCCCCACCAGATCATCGCGATGATCGTGCAAATCTGCGGAATCGCGGCGAGCAGGCCGATCGTGCGGTTGCTCGCATCGGCGCTGAAGCTCTTCACGATCAGCGGTGTCCAGACGGCGACCATCGCCAGCGTATTCACGAGGCAAAAGTATGCAATGGCGAACTTCACGACAGTCGGCGACAACAGTTCGCTGACGATGCTTTTCGAAGCGCCCGTCTGCACGCGTTCCTTATGCTCCGCGGCAAGCGTCGCCGCAAGCGCACGCTTTTCTTCGTCATCGAGCCAGCGCGCGTGCTTCGGACTGTCGTCGAGATACCCATACACGACGAGACCGAGAATCGCCGACGGCAAGCCTTCGAGCAGAAACAGCCATTGCCAGCCCTTCAAACCAAGCGTGCCGTCGAGTCCAAGAATAAAACCCGACAGCGCCGAGCCAACCGCCGCTGTCACAGGCATCGCGATCATGAACAGCGCATTTGCGCGCGCCCGATACGCGCCCGGAAACCAGTACGTCAGATACAGCAGAATGCCCGGCAAAAAGCCTGCTTCCGTCACGCCGACCAGAATGCGCAATACGTACAGCGTGCCGGGACTGGTTGCAAACATCGTCGCCGTCGACGCGAGTCCCCACGCAATCATGATCGTGCCGATCCACCTGCGCGCACCGATGCGCGCCAGCACGACGTTGCCCGGAATGCCGAACGCGATGTAAGCGACGTAGAAAAGCGTGGTCGCAAGACCGAACTGCGTGCTCGAAAGGCCGAGGTCTTTCATCATCGTCAGGCCGGCGAAGCCGATGTTGATGCGGTCGAGGAACGAGAAGAAGAACAGCACGAACAGGAACCACAGCAGATGCCGCGATACCTTGGCGATCACAGGCTGTTCGTGCGCGTGCAGTGCGGTGGTGTCGGGCGCCGCATGCAGCGCACCGGCTCGCGAGGAGGTGTCCATACCGTTGTCTCCGATGTTGTCGCTTTCTGATGCGTCGGAGTATGGAGCGCGGCCGCGCGCCGCCTGTCCTCATTTTGGGTACAAACCGAAGCCCTCACAGGCCTGGGGAAAACGCGGATCGCTCAGAGGAAACGGTGAAGCGTCAGACCTTGCCCGGCCCGATGCACAGCGCAAACAGTTGCCGCTGGCTCGAAATGCCGAGCCGCCGGAACGCGCGCTTCTGATACGTGACGACGCTCGTCGCCTTGATGCCCATCGTGTCGCCGATTTCCTGCGCGCTGCGCCCTTCGAGCACGCCCGTCAGCACGTCGAGTTCGCGCTTCGACAGTTCGGGACAGAGACCGCGCACGCGCGCGAGCATCAAATGCGAAATGGCCAGATCGCGCTGGCCGCAGATCGCGTAGTGATGTTTCGCCGCGTGCGCGATCAGCGGCGCCATCGCTTCGATCAACGCGATCTCGCGTGGATGGTAGTTGCCGAAGCGCTGGTCGCGATACAGGTTCACGGAGAGCCAGATATCGGCTGTCGGCTGCACGAGCAGCGACACGCGGTCCGATACGTTCGGCTGCTGATAGCACGCGGCGCGATACGCTTCGTTGAGGATGTCATCGCTGGTCTGCTGATGCAGCACGAGCGTCGAGCCGGGCTTGTCGTTGCGCGCCGAAGAAACGATCTTCTGGTTGCCGTCGAGCGCATAGAAATGGCGCGCATACGTGTCGGCGACGTCGCGCAGAAAACGCCCGCCGCGATGATCCGCCACCGATACCGTGCGCGGCCGGTTGCCGAACTCATACGCGAAGATCGTGCACTGCGAAATCGCGGCGATGTCGCCGAGCAGCTTCAGCACTTCGGCGGCAAGCGCATTCGAATCGTCGCTGCCGATCGACGAGACGAGCCCCGTCGCGCGGCTGAGATCCAGCTGCCCTTGCGAGACGGGACGGTCGAGACGCCATGAACGCATGATCGGAGTGTGGCTTTGCGGGTTTGAAGCGCGGCAGATAACGAGGAATCGCCTCATTCTAATCTGCGTAGCGATTACGCATATCTGCCGACGCTACGACGTCCAGACCGATGCGATCACATCGTTCGCGCGAACAGTCCCGCAAGCCGCCGCGAAATTGCCTACAGTGAAAAGCTCCAACGTTCGCGCCGTTTTTATCCATGGCGCGAGCGACCCGCGTGCCGCATCGCAACATCCTCCGGAGAGTGAGATATGGCGACCTGGAAACCCGATCCGACCTTCTACCCTTCCGCGCGCATGGCCGGCAGCGCGCCAAAGGAAACCGTCGCGTATGTGGCGAGCTTCGATCCGTCGCGCGAAACGCCCGACGAACTCGCCGTCGTCGATGTCGATCCGGGCTCGGCGGAATACGGGCGCATCGTCGGCCGTGTGCCGATGCCCAACGCGGGCGACGAACTGCATCACTTCGGCTGGAACGCGTGCAGTTCGTGTCTGTGCCCGAACGCGCCGCATCCGCATACGGAGCGCCGCTATCTCGTCGTGCCGGGGCTGCGTTCGTCGCGCATCCACATTCTCGATACGAAGCCGGACAAGCGGAAACCGAAGATCGTGCGCGTGCTCGAACCTGCTGAAGTCGCGGACAAGGCGGGCTATACGCGTCCACATACCGTGCACTGCGGGCCGGCGGGCATCTATGTGGTGTCGCTCGCGAACGCGCAAGGCGAAGCGCCCGGCGGCATCTTCCTGATGGACCACGAAACGTTCGATATCCGCGGCCAGTGGGAAATCGATCGCGGCCCGCAGGAACTCGCGTATGACGGCTGGTGGCACCTCGGCTACGACACCGTCGTGACGAGCGAATGGGGCCTGCCAGCGACCTTCGAAAACGGCCTCGTGCCGGAAGTGCTGCTCGGCGGGCAGTATGGGCACAGGCTGCACTTCTGGGACATGAACACGCGCAAGCACAAACAGGTCGTCGACTTCGGCGCGGAGAACCAGCTCGTGTTCGAATTGCGTCCCGCACACGATCCGACTAAAGCGTATGGCTTCGTCAACTCGGTGATCAGCCTGAAGGATCTGTCGGCGTCGATCTGGACGTGGTATCGCGACGGCGATCAGTGGGCCGCGCGCAAAGTGATCGAGATTCCCGCCGAGCCCGCCGACGCCTCGCTACTCCCGCCGATGCTCAAAGGCTTCGGCGCGGTGCCGCCACTCGTCACGGATATCGCGCTGTCGCTCGACGACCGCTTTCTGTACGTCTCATGCTGGGGTACGGGCGATCTCCGGCAATACGACGTCTCCGATCCGATGAAGCCGGAACTGACGGGCACGGTGCGCATCGGCGGGATTGTTTCGCGCGCGACGCACGCGGCGGCAGGCGGCCGGCCGCTGAACGGCGGCCCGCAGATGGTCGAGGTGAGCCGCGACGGGAGCCGCGTGTACTTCACCAACTCGCTATACGGTGCGATCGACGAGCAGTTCTATACGGATGGCCTCAGCGGCTGGATGGTGAAGCTCGACGCGGACAAGAACGGCGGCCTCAACGTGGCGAGCGACTTCTTCGTCGACTGGCCGAAGTCGCACCGGCCGCATCAGATACGGCTCGAAGGCGGCGACGCGTCGTCGGATTCGTATTGCTATCCGTGAACATGAGCGTGAGCGAGCAATGAACGGCGTGTGGGCGACGGTGATCGGCAGCGGGATTTTTCATGGCGTGAATCCCGCTATGGGCTGGCTGTTCGCAGCCGCGCTCGGGCTTCAGCATCGCAGCCGCAAGGCCTTGCTGATGGCGCTGCCGCCGCTCGCGCTCGGGCACGCCGTCGCCGTGATGTTCGTGACGACGTCGGCTGTGGCGCTCGGGCTTTTCACGCACACGGAGCATCTGCGGCTCTACATGGGCATTCTGCTGATCGCGTGGGCCGCGTATCACCATTTCTATGGACACCGGCAGCATGTGCGCGTCGGCATGACGGCGGGCTTCGTCGGGCTCGCGCTGTGGTCGGCGGCGATGGCGACGATGCACGGCGCGGGCCTGATGTTGCTGCCCGCGCTGCTGCCGCTGTGCGGCGCGGGTATGCCTGTCGGCAGTTCGCTCGAATCGGTCGGCCAGGTAACGGTCGTGCATACCGTCGTCACGCTCGCGACGGTTGGCGCGATCGCCCTCGCCGCCTATCAGTATCTCGGGCTTGGTCTGCTGCGCCGTGGCTGGATCAATTTCGACTGGCTCTGGTGCGGCGCGCTGACCGTTACGGGCGTGCTGCTGATCGTCACCGGCTAGCCGTGTTCTTGACCGACGCGAAAGCTCCCGAATAACCTCACCTTTAGCTACAGTGCCGTGCGGGTTGCAAGGCAACTCACCGTTGCGCGGCTCCCGAAACGTCTCACCTCAAGCCCATTCGTGAGCCTACCGACTACCGGCAAGCTCACCGTTCACCAAGGCCACGGAGACCCGCGATGACCACCGTCCGCCCGTTCCTGCTGTTCCAGGACCACAACGCCGAAGACGCGATGAAGTTCTACGTGTCGCTGTTCGACGACGGCAAGATCGTCGAAATCGTCCATTACGCGTCGGATTCGCCGGGGCAGGAAGGTTCGGTGATGAAAGGCACGTTCGAGATCGCGGGACAGACGGTGATGTGCACCGACAGCATCGCGAAGCACGACTTCGCGTTCACACCGGCGTTCTCGCTATTCGTCGATTGCGATTCGCAAGCGCAGCAGGAGCGGCTGTGCGCAGCGCTGTCCGAAGGCGGCGCGCAACTGATGCCGCTCGACAACTACGGCTTCAGCCGCCGCTTCGCGTGGGTCAGCGACCGCTATGGCGTGTCGTGGCAACTGAACCTGCCTTAAATGGTCCGCGCGGCATCCGTCATATCAATTCCGTTATGGAGCGCATAACGGATTTCAATTTCGACCTCGATATTGGCTTACGAACATCTTCGCTGACACTTTTCCCGTCTCCGGAGATTTCATGAAAACAAGAATGGCCCGCGCAGTCTTGCGCTCGCTGCGCGCCCCGGCCGCGCTCCTCGCCACGTTCGGCGCCGCCGCGGTCCTCAGCACCGCCGCAACCGCCGCTGAGCCGATGGGCGTCGCGTTCGTCTATCTCGGCAATCCCGGCGATGCCGGCTGGACCTACGCGCACGAGCAAGGCGTGAAAGCGATCGAAGCGAAGTATGGCGACAAGATCAAGGTCACGCGCGTCGAGAACGTGCCGGAATCGGCGGATTCGGAACGCGTGTTCCGCGATCTCGCGAGCAAGGGCAACAAGATCATCGTCGGCTCGAGCTTTGGCTTCCAGGACTTCGAACTGAAGACCGCGAAGGATTATCCCGACACCGTCTTCGAGCACGCGACGGGCTACAAGAAGGCCGCGAACTTCGCCACGTATGACGTGCGCACGTATCAGAGCGCGTATCTCGCCGGGCTGGTCGGCGGCTACACGACGAAGTCGAACACACTCGGCTTCGTCGCGTCGGTGCCCGTGCCGGAAGTGGTGCGCAACATCAACGCGTTCACGATGGGCGCGCGCTCGGTCAATCCGAATGCGAAGGTGAAGGTGGTATGGATCAACACATGGTTCGATCCGGGCAAGGAAAAGCAGGCTGCCGAAACGCTGATCGGCCAGGGCGCCGACGTGCTGATCCAGAACACCGATTCGACGGCCACGATGCAAACGGCCGAGCAGAAGAAGGTGCACGCATTCGGCTGGGACTCGGACATGAAGCAGTTCGGCCCGAACGCGCAACTGGGCGCATGCGTGAGCTATTGGGGCGTCTACTATTCGCATCTGATCGATCAGGTGCAGTCGGGCAAGTGGACTAATGCGCCGACGTGGTGGGGTCTCAAGGAAAAGGCAATCGATCTCGCGAGCATCAACACGCAAGCCGTGTCGCCGACTGCGCAGAAAGCGCTGGCGCAAAAGCGTGATGACATCATCGCGGGCAAGTTCGATCCGTTTGCCGGGCCGATCAAGGATCAGGGCGGCGTGATCAAGGTGGCGGCGGGCAAGTCCCTGTCGGATGCGGATCTGCTGCGCCTGAACTGGTTCGTGCAGGGCGTCGACGGATCGCTGCCGAAGTAAGCGCGAACGCGACCATATACGGAGGAGACACCGTTTGAGCCTGACCACTTCATCACAACACAGCGCGTCGGACTTCCCCGAACAGGGGCTTGCGCCGACGCGCGAACAGATCGTGCGCCATCTGCGCCGTGCGAGCGTCGTCGCGGAACGCGCAACGCTGATGGGCCATCATCCGTTTGGCGCGATACTCGTCGGCCCGGATCAGGAGACCGTGCTGATCGAGCAAGGCAACGTCGATACCGTCAATCATGCGGAATCGGTGCTTGCGCGTATCGCGGCGCTCAACTTCACGCCGCAGTATCTGTGGAGTTGCACGCTCTATACGACCGTCGAACCATGCTGTATGTGTGCCGGCACGGCGTATTGGGCGAACATCGGCCGCGTGGTGTTCGGGATGACGGAAGAGCGTCTGTTGCAAGCAACCGGCAATCACGCGGAGAACCCGACCATGAGCGTATCGTCGCGATACGTGTTCGATCATTGTCAGAAGCGCGTCGAACTGATCGGGCCTGTCGCCGAAGTCGAAGAAGAAATCATGCAGGTTCAGCGCGCTTTCTGGGCTTCGCGTTCTGACTGAGCGTGTCGATTCGTTGATTTTTCTCAGTGTCGAAAGGCACCATTCGGTGCCTATACTCGGCTCCATCGCTGGCTACTCTCCACAATCATGGACGCCCGGGTTTTGCTCATACCGCTTTGCATCGTCACGCTGACGTACGACATAATTGCGCGGGCCGCCGAGCGTGCCGACGCGCCCGTCACCACCTATCGCAGCCCGCTTCAGAAGAACTTCTATTCATCCAGCGCTGCGTCACCCAAAGACACCTCGGACTTCGACCGACGTTGCAGGGAACTCATGCATATCTATGTCGAGTCGTTCAGGCCACCGCAGCAGGATCGGACGAACGCGGTTGTGCCGAGGTTCTTAGGCAATAACGGTGAGCCTGAAACAACCTTGCAGGGCTACTTCAAACGTCAGGAAGCGGAAAAGGCTTATCGTGCAGCCCGATGTGACTAATCGGCGTAATTGTTAAGTGGATTTCCTGCACCACCGCAACAATCTGTTCTTCCCGATATAGCTATTCATAGGCATATTCGCCCACTACTATTCGCGTTCAATCAGAGGCGGCGTCATTGCGTCGCACTCTATAGCGAATTGATTACGCGAAGTTCATCGATTGCCTATGACGTCCCACGCTTCATTTCAAAGCGCCAGCAAGCCGCTGCGCTATAGCCGCACAGCCATCGCATTGCACTGGCTGGTTGCGCTGCTGATGATCTGCGGCTTCTATCTCGGCTGGATCATGACGGACATTCCGGGCTTCACGCCGACGAAGCTCAAATACGTGTCGTGGCATAAATGGATCGGCGTCACCGTGTTTGCGCTCGCCGTGCTGCGCGTGATCTGGCGCGCAACGCATGCAGCGCCGTCGATGCCCGCCGCGATGCCCGCATGGCAAAAGGCCGCGGCGCACGCAACGCATGGCCTGCTTTACGTGCTGATGCTTGCGATTCCGCTGACCGGCTACTTCTTCAGCTCGGCCGCGGGCGTGCAGGTTGTGTACCTCGGCGTGTTGCCGCTGCCTACCTTCATCGGCCCGGACCACGCGCTGAAGGCAATCTTGCGCATCACGCATATCGCGTTGAATTACACGCTGCTTGTGCTCGTCGCGATGCATGTGCTGGCGGCGCTCAAGCATCAGTTCATCGAACGCGACGGATTGCTTGCACGCATGATTCCCTTCCTCAAATGAGCGCGGTTTTCAGGGCGCTTTCACGTTGAACTTATGTTGGACTTAAGCTGAGTCATCGAATGAACATGAAGAACATCACTTACCGCCGTGTGCTCGCGGGCGCTGCCGCCGTTCTGTTCGCCGCCGCGCTGCCGGCCTTCGCGCAGGTCGATGCTGGCAAGAGCACGGTCGTCGCGACGTCGAAGCAGATGAACGTGCCTGTCGACGGCACGTTCAAGAAGTTCAGCGCGCAGCTGACGTTCGATCCCGCGAAGCCGACGGCAGGCAGCGCGAACCTGTCGATCGACACGGGCAGCTACGATCTCGGCGACGACGAATACAACAAGCAGGTGCGCGGCAAGGAATGGTTCGACAGCGCGAGCTTCCCGCAAGCCACGTTCGTTTCGACGGCGATCGCACCGGCGGGCGGCAACCAGTACAAGGTCACGGGCAAGCTGACCATCAAGGGCAAATCGCAGGTTGTCACCGTGCCGGTTGCGATCACGCAGCAGGGCGCGACGCAGACCTTCGACGGCTCGTTGCCGATCAGGCGGACGGCTTACGACGTTGGCACGGGCGAATGGAAAGACACGTCGGTGGTTGCCGACGACGTCGTCATCAAGTTTCACATCGTCGCCGCAAAGCATTGAGCGCGCGGGGCACACTCATCAATTCAGGAGAATAACGTGAAGAAACAACTGTTGATCGCAGCGGGCGCGCTGATCGCTGGTATGTCGTTCAATGCAATGGCAGCCGATACGTATCAGCTGGATCCGAACCACACGTACCCGAGCTTCGAAGCCGATCACTTCGGCGGCATTTCGGTGTGGCGCGGCAAGTTCAAGAAGTCGAGCGGCGTTGTCACGCTCGATCGCGCAGCGAAGACGGGCACGGTGGACGTGACGATCGATACGACGTCGATCGATACGGGTAACGACAAGCTCGACAAGCATCTGCAAACGCCGGAGTTCTTCGATGCTGCGAAGTATCCGACGGCGACCTATAAGGGCACGCAGATCCGCTTTGACGGCGACACGCCGGTTGAGGTGATCGGTACGCTGACGCTGCATGGCGTGACGAAGCCGCTGAACCTGAAGATCGATTCGTTCAAGTGCTTTATCAACCCGATGCTCAAGCGTGAAGTGTGTGGCACGGAGTCGAGCGCGACGTTCGATCGCGCGGACTTTGGGATTGATTGGGGTAAGGCGTATGGGTTCAATACGAAGACCGTGTTGCATATTCAGGCTGAAGGTGTGAAGCAATAAGCACTTCGTGCTGTGAGCCGCCTTCGGGCGGTTTTTTTGTTTTTGTTCTGGGATTCGCGGTTTTGTGTTTGTTCTGGCATCCGCGGTTTTGCTTTTGTTCTGGCATCCGCGGTTTGTCTTGCCTGCTTCACGCGTCGCCCCTGTGCGGGGCGGCACCTACTTTTCTTTGCCGCGGCAAAGAAAAGTAGGCAAAAGAAAGCCGCTGAACACCGCTAATTCTTGTTCCTGCCTGAGGGCCCCCAACGGGTCTTCCGCTTCACACGACAACCTGCTTTTCACTGCCCGTTGCCAACGCTCTTATTGAGCGCCTCACCCGCTTCACACTCCCGCGTCACCACATATGCGATCAAATCGCTCCCGTTCTATAGCGGCAAACTGTGTGTAGGGTTTCGCGGCGTACACGCACTCACTCCGGACTGAAAAAACACGGTCGGTGTCGTAAGAGCGCTGAGGTGTGAAGCACTACGACCTACACACAGTTTGCCACCTGGGCGGCCGTAACCATTCGCTGCCGTTTGCTGCGCTACGGGTGCTTGAAGTCGGTGAGGCGCCTGTTCGAAGCGCTGGCAACGGGCATTGAAAGGCAGAAAGCCGATTGAGGCGGAGGAACTGTTGGGGGCCCTCAGGCGGTGGTCAAGAGCGGGCGGTGTTAGCCCGCTTTCTTTGCTTACTTTCTTTGCGGCGGCAAAGAAAGTAAGTGCCGCCCCGCACAGGGGCAACGCGTGAAGCACGAAGGCAAATCGCGGATGCCAGCGAAAGCGAAAGCGAAACCAAAACCAAAACCAAAACCAAAACCAAAAAACCAAAACACCCCCGAAAACCCTCACCTAAAACCCAGCCAGGTCCCCGGCAAACAAAAACCATCACTCACCGTACTCCGAGTACTTGCGCGAATCGCCGCGCACCTTATGCGCCGGATACTTCACGCAATTCAGCTCAATCTTCTCCAGCACAGCCGCATACAAATCGACATCAAGCCGATCGGCAAGCATCACAAGATAAGCAAGCACATCAGCCATCTCATGACGAACCGCCACCAGCTTGTCGTCATCGAGCTCGCTCTTCTCCCCCGACTGCAGCCACTGAAACGGCTCGAGCAGTTCGCTCGCCTCGACACTCAACGCCGTCGCGAGATTCTTAGGCGAATGAAACCGCGACCAGTCGCGCTCGCGAACGAATTCCCGCAACAAATCCCGCACCGCGAGCAAATCGCTACTGCGTTCCTTCTCCATACACTCACTCCAGAATTCATTGTCCCGTCCGGCTGAGTACCAGCCGATGCACCGGCACGCCCGGCAGAAACGACGTCTTCTCGCCGCGCACCCACGCTTCGTGACCGGCAAGAAAATACGGCGACATCGGATGCCCCGACTGTCCGCCCGGCATTTCGAAGATGCCGCTCTGCTCGCGTCCCGGCGATACGACCATCCGCTCCGACGCACCGAAGTTCGGCGTCTGCACGCGCGGCATATTCATGTCGCCCGGCAGCGCGTCGTGCGGCGCGCTGAGCCAGCCGTGCACCCAAGGCAGCCAGGCCGGCACGATACGCGCAAACGGATGCTCGATGGCCGCGCGGTTGCGCTCGCCCCAGCGCGCGTCCTCGACCGGCATGCCGGCGGGCAACTGCGCAATCGTGCGATCAATGCGGTCGAGCACGAATGCGCGCCAGTCCGCGAAGCCATCCGGCACCCACGCGTGATGCTCGGCGAGCGTCTCCATCACCGCTTCGTAGCGCGAGTTCGCCACACGCAGACTGAGCGTCAGATTACCGATGCCGCCGCCCGGCACCGCGCCCGCGAGGTCGACATCGAGCCTGCCGAACCACGCGTCGTACAGCGAGAAAAAGAAGCCGCGCGTAAGCCGATAGCCGACCGCATCGGTATCCGCGCGCCCATTCCATGCGACGAGTTGCTGCCGGAACGCCGCGCGCTGCGGATGCCCTTCCAGCGCACCGGCATCGAGCGCGTCGAGCGCGACGCGCCGCCACACTTCGATCCATTGCGCCCGGTCGTCGGTCTGGATCGACAGCATTGCGTGTTCGTCGGGACTCGGCGCGGCGAGCAGATCGTCGCGAATCTGCGAGGCGCGCGCGCCGAGATCCGCCCCTGAATCGCCGATCAACGCGGCTTCGCCCGACATGATCACGCGGTTGTTCGCCGTCCACAGGCGGCCGAGCGGCGGATCGACGCGCTTCGGATACGACGCGGGCGACAAATAGCGCTGCCAGCCTTTGTATGTCGACGAATCGTAGGGTGTGTCGCTGTCGGGTCCGCTTTGCGTGTCGCCCGGATTGCGCTGCGGCAGCGGACCCGCGAGCGTCCAGCCAATCTTGCCGCGCGAATCGGCAACCATGAAATTCTGCGTCGGGATGCCACTGGTTTGCGCGACGCGCAGCGCTTCGTCGATCGTCTTCGCGTCTTCGAGTTTTTGCAGATTGAGGTTCACCGCCTCGGGATCGTGCGCGACCCAGCGCAACGCATACGCACGCGCGCCGATCGTCAGCTCCGGTCCCCAGCGCGTCTCAACGACCGGCAAGTCGACACTCGCGCCGCCCTTCACATCGATACGCTCGTGATAAACCGTCGCGCGCGCCCACGTGCCGTCGGGCATGCGGTATTGCAGCGGATCGGCGGCCTTGCGATGCAGTTCGATCAGGTCGATGTAGCGGCCGTAGCTGTTCGTGAAGCCCCACGCAATCTTGCCATTGCTGCCCACCGTCACGGTCGGCGTGCCGGGCAGCGTCACGCCCGTCAGCGTGTGCATCGGCAGATCGTCGCCCGCGGGCCACATCAGCGACACGCGGTACCAGATGTTCGGCAGCGACAGCCCGAGGTGCATGTCGCTCGCGAGAATCGCGCCGCCATGCGCGCTGTGTGCGCCGTCGACGACCCAGCCGTTGCTGCCGACGGCCGAGTCGCCCGCATCGTCGATAGGCTCGCTTGCGATGCTCGCGGGTTTCGGCGCTGCCAGCCAGTCGGGACGTGTGGAAGGAATACGCGCCGGTGCGACGTGCGGCGTCGATGCGCTGTCGAACGGCGCGTCCCAATGGCTCGCGGCAGGCAGCAAAAACGCGTACAGGTCGTCGCTCACACGGTCGCGCAGCACAGCGCGCGTGAGAATGCGGCGCGTCTCCGACGATTGCAGATCGAAGTACATCGCGTAGACGACCAGCAGCGAATCTTCGGCTCGCCACGGCTGTGGCTGCGTACGCAGCATCCAGTATTCGAACGGCCGCGACGACAGCGCCGCCAGCCCGGCATTGACACCCGCCGTGTAACGCTCGAGCCGTTCGCGCTGATCGGCGGGCAGCGCTTCGAGGATCGCATGCGCGCGCGCGCGGAAACGATGCAGGCGGTTGCGCCGGTCGAGTTCGAGCGCATTCGGCCCGACCAGCGCCGACATCTCGCCCGCCGCGACGCGCCTGAGCAGGTCCATCTGAAGGAAGCGGTCTTGCGCGTGCAGAAAGCCCGTTGCGTACGCGACGTCGTCGCGGGTTGCCGCGTGGATGGTCGGCACGCCGAGCGCATCGCGCTCGATCGTCACCGCCGACGACAGCGACGGCGCGTGCTGCGTGCCGTCGAGCTGCGCGAGACTGCCGCGCAGCAGCAGCCAGCCGCCGAGCAGCGCCGCGCACAGCAACACAACGATAAGACCCGCCAGCACGAGCGCGGCAAGGCCGACGGTTCGACCGATCGATCGGCTTGACGACTGACTCGAGACGGCGGGACGTCGGCTCATCGCTGGAATCGCAGTTGTTCAGGAAAGTCCCGACGAAACCGGGACGTCCGGGCATTGTGCACGAAGCAGTTTGCGCACTCACATTCGACTGTAGCGAAAGCGCACGCTATCCAACATACTGGAATTTTGATCCAGTATGCTAACGTCCATGGACATCAATACCCTGATTGCGCGCCGCGTGCGCGAACTGCGCGACTACCATGGCCTGTCGCTCGAGGCGCTCGCCGAACGCAGCGGCGTGAGTCGCTCGAACATCTCGCTGATCGAGCGCGGGCAGAGCAGCCCGACGGCGGCCGTGCTCGACAAACTGGCCACGGCGCTGGGCGTCGCGCTCGCGTCGCTGTTCGAAGCGCCGGCCGCAGCCGTTGCGTCGTCGCCGCTCGCGCGCGCCGCCGAGCAGGCCGTCTGGACGGATCCCGCGTCGGGTTACGTGCGGCGTGCGCTGTCGCCAGCGCTGCCGTCGCCGATCCAGTTAGTGGAGGTTCACTTTCCTGCCGGGCAGCGCGTGGCGTACGAGACAGGCGCGCGCGATGCCGAAATCCATCAGCAGATCTGGCTGATCGAAGGCGCCATGGAAATCAGCGCGGGCGACCAGCATTGGCGGCTCGAAGTGGGCGATTGCGTGGCGATGCGCCTCGATGCCCCAACCGTGTTCCACAACCCGACCCGCAAGCCGGCGCGCTACCTGGTCGCGCTGTCGACGCTGCCTTTTACGCCCGTCAGGAGAAGCGCATGACAGACGAAGCGATACGCGTGCGGCGCGTCAGCGCGCGCGAGGCCGCGCAGTGCATCGAAGCACTGGCGGATGTTTTGATCGATTGCGTGGCGGGCGGTGCGTCGGTCAGCTTCATGTGGCCGCTTCCGCGCGACAAGGCGGTTGCGTTCTGGCAGAAGGTGGCGGAAGGCGTCGAAGAAGGCGAACGCGCGCTGCTGGTCGCGCAAGATGCCGACGGCCGCATCGCCGGCACGGTTCAGCTCGTGCTTGCGCAGCCCGACAACCAGCCGCATCGCGCCGATGTCGCGAAGATGCTCGTGCATCGCCGCGCACGCCGGCGCGGCGTCGCGCATCGGCTGATGGCGGCCGCCGACGACGTCGCCCGTGACGAAGGCAAAACCGTGCTCGTGCTCGACACCGTGACGGGCGGCGACGCCGAGCGCGTGTACGAGCGCGCGGGCTGGCAGCGCGTAGGCAACGTGCCAGATTATGCGTTGATGCCGGATGGATCGTTTTGCGGCACGACCTTCTATTTCAAGCATCTCTGAAGCGGCCATTCAGCGCGCGATGAAAAAATCGGAAACATGAGGTTCGACAAACGTTTGCGGTTTAGGGAAATCAGCCCTTAACCTTTTCCGCCACGCGCCGATATCGCTAGAGCATTCCCAATTTTCTTCTCAGGCGACATGGCCAAGACCCTTCCGTTTCCCGGCGGCAACCAGGCAGCGCGCGCGCGGCAAGCAAAGGCATTGCTGCTGCCGATCCCGCGCAGCATGGCCGTCGAACTGATCCTGCCCGTCCACATCGCGCTCGACGCGCTGCGCCGCGGCGCAGGCAGCATGAGCGCCGTGCAGACACTCACGCAGACGATGCTGCTGACCGGCTTCCTGTGCGACCTCGGCTACGGTGAGATGACTTACGAGCAGCTGCGCACCGCCGATCACGCGCTCGCCGTTACGTTCGAGCGCGGCCGCGTGAGCGACGAATGGCGCTTCGACGAAGCGCATCTCGAACTGTTCTCGTACATCGTCAGTACTTACGACGCGCAATTGCAGCGCGCGCCGCTCAGCGCGCTAACGGATGCGAGCGCGCAACTCGACCGCATCATCGCCAATGGCGACGCGCAGCCGACGCTGCGCAAACAGGCGTAACGGCGACGCGACACACGCTCCCGAAAAGCCTCACCGTTGTCTCATCGTCAGGCACGCGCACGAACACCGGCTCGCCGCGCATCGCTTCGCGCGCGATGCGCGAGCCGGGCAAGCGCAGCAGCAAACATGCATTGCCTGTATCCTCTGCTGTACCCGACGCGCCACACATGGCGAACGTTGCCCGACAGTGGAGAGGCTTCATGACAGACGACAAGCGCAGCCCCGAGGACATCGATCCTGAGCTGCTCGAAGTGGCGCGCGAAATTTTCGACGCTGCCCGGCGCGGCGAAGCGAACATGCTGGCCGCCGTCATCGAGAAAGGCGCGCCGCCGAATCTGCGCAACGAGAAAGGCGACAGCCTCGTCATGCTCGCCGCGTATCACGGCCATGCGGACGCCGTGCGCGTGCTGCTGGAACGCGGCGCGGACCCGAACCTGCGCAACGACAACGGACAGACACCGCTCGCGGGCGCGGCTTTCAAGGGCTTCAAGGATGTCGTGCAGACGCTGCTCGCCAATGGCGCGGACGTCGAAGGCGCATCGCCCGATGGACGCACCGCGCTGATGGTCGCCGCAATGTTCAATCGCACGGAAATGGTCGAATTGCTGCTCGCGCATGGCGCCGATCCGAACGCGCGCGACGCGAACGGTGTGTCAGCCGCCGACGCCGCAAGCCGCATGGGCGCGCCCGAAACCGCTGCACTGCTCGCGAAGAAGGCGGGCGCATGACACTGGAAGGCAAGACCGTTGCCGTCGTCGCGCCGGCAGGCGTGCCCGATATGGAGCATGTCGAGCGCAGCGTTGCATTGCTCGAAAGCTGGGGCCTGCGCGTGCAGGTCGGCGCGCATGTGCGCGACCGCTTCCGCTATCACGCGGGCAAGCATGAAGACCGTGCTGCGGATCTGCATCGCGCGTTGACCGATCCCGCCGTCGATATCGTGTGGGTCGCGCGCGGCGGCTACGGCAGCATTTATACGCTGCATGCCGTGCCCGAAACCGTGCCGTGCGCGAAAACGCTCGTCGGATTTTCGGATGCGACTGCACTATTCGGTGCGCTGCATGGCAAGCCGAACGTGCGCGTCATTCACGGTCCAACCTTGAACGGACTCGCGACGAAACACGACGACGCATCGCGCGCAAGCGTGCTCGCCGAGTTGCGCGAAGAGCGCGCCGCGCCCGTGCCGTTGCAACGTCTATATGGTTCGGATGCGCGCCGCGTCGAAGGACATGTTGCCGGTGGCAACATCACCGTGATGGCGAGCCTCGCCGGCACGCAGTGGCAGGCGAGTTGCGACGGCGCCATCGTGCTGCTCGAAGACGTGACCGAGCTTGCCTACCGGATCGACCGCAGCATCATGCAGTTGCGCGAAGCGGGCGTGTTCGACGGCGCGCGTGCATTCGTGCTCGGCGAATTCGTCCGCTGTCCGTTGCCGCAAAACGCGGACTTCACGCTGCATGACATGCTCGTCGATCTGCTGAAGCCGTACGACGTGCCGATTTACGCAGGCTTTCCGATCGGCCATGGTACGCAGAACCATGCGTGGACCTATGGCGCGCCTGCCGCACTCGAAGGCGATCAGCTGGTGCGCTAGCGCGTCAGTTGAGTAACGATGCGCCGGATCGTTTCGATGTCCGGTGCGTCTTCTTTCAGCGCTTCGCGCGCGCACCACGGATACGGCAAGCGGCTCACCCAATGCAACACGCTATCGGCCTGCGCTGCGGGTAGCGTCGCCATCTCTTCGATCGTGATGTGCAGCCGCGTCACCCGCGACGTTTGCATGTCCCCCGTCCAATCGTATCGTCCATAACCGGTGCGCGCTGCGCCTGTCGACTTCTCTGTCATGCAGACGAGCCAGTCGCATGAGAACGCGTGCTGGTCATCGGCAGGGATCGCGCCGACGCAAAACGTGTACACGTTCTCGTACTTCAGTGCGAAGTCGCTTACGAGCACCGCTGCAATCGCATCGCGGCCCTGCGTTTCCTGCGGAAAAGTGATCGAATCTGTCTTCACCGTCATAGCGAGCGACGCATCGTGCGCGAACGCATTCATCAAGAGATGCGGACGATTACCGTCTTTCGCCAATATGTAGGATTCGATTGCGTCTTTGAGTTGCGTCATTTGTCAGAGCGCGTCAGCGTAACGAGCCAATCAGTCTAAGCGCTTCACTTCGTTGCAATGCGCTTGCCCTTGATGCCGTGCGGGCTTCTGCCGCTTTTTCGAATGCGCCGCGCATTCTTTGCACAACATGACGAAACCAGCGTTGCGCGCGATGTGCATTGCGGCCGACAATGCCTTTTCCGTGCGCCATTCCCCGCTCGTGCACGCATCCCACAGTTCGAACACGCGCCCTCGATGAACTCCCGCTTCGCCAGTCTCACGCGCATTCATTCTTTCATGCCGCTTGCCGGCGCGACGCTGATGCTGGGCATCGCGATGTCGTTCACCGCGCCGTATCTGTCGTTATTCGGCGTCGAGCAGGCTGGCATGACGCCGCTGAAACTCGGTCTCTTCATGACGCTGATCGCGGCAAGCGGCGTGGTCGCAAGCGCGTGGGCGGGCAAATGGTCCGACAAGCATGGGCATCATCGCGGCTTGCTGCTTGCAGCGTTGATCGCGGCGTCCCTTGGCTTTCTGCTGCTTTGTTTCGTGCGCAACTATCCGACGCTGCTCGCGATCGGCGTTGCGTTTCTCGGCGCGGGCGGCTCGGCAATGTCGCTGGTGTTTTCGTTCGGCCGCTCGGCGCTGCCCGTGCACGACGAAGCCGAACGCTCGTTTGCACTGGCAACACTGCGCACGGTGCTGTCGATGGCTTGGGTGTTCGGGCCGTCGGTCGGCGCACTCGTGCTGGCGGGCGCGGGCTTTTATGGGCTCTTTCTGTTCGCGGCCGCATGCTTTGCTGCGTGCGGCGTGATCGTGTGGCGCATGCGCGAGTCGCCCGCGGGCGATCCGCACAGCACGCCCACGCACTATGCGGGCGACCCGGCGTCATCGCTCGAAGTGACGACGGTGACCGAACCTGCCGAACCGCCTCCGCCCTCGCCGCCTCATGCGCCCGGCACGCAGCGGCAAATCTGGCGCTCCGTCGTCGCGCTGACATTGATCGGCCTCGCCGCGAACGCAACGATGATCGTGTTGCCGCTTTATGTCGTGCATGGCCTGAAAGGCACGCGGCTCGATGTGTCGATCATGCTCGGCCTCGGCGCATTCCTCGAAATCCCGATGATGCTCGCGCTCGGCGCGCGCGGCTCGACGCTCAACAAGCTGCGATGGCTTGCGGCGTGCGCGGCCGTGCATGTCGTGTATTTCATTGCCGTCGCGGCGGCGGGCACGATCGATGTGCTGATTCCGATGCAGGCGTTCAACGCGTTCGTCGTGGCCGTCACGTCGTGTCTTGGCATGACGTATATGCAGGATCTGATGCCGCGCTCGCCGGGCGCGGCGACGGCGCTGTTCTTCAACGCGTCGCGGGTCGGCTCGATTCTGTCGGGCGTGTTGTCGGGCGTGCTGGTCGCGGGTCTTGGTTATCGCGGGACGTTTCTGGTCTGCGGATGCCTTGCGCTCGGTGCGCTGATCCTGTTCGCCGATCCACCGTGGAAGCGCATGGCGTTGCGCGTGCGAGGGTGGTGGGAAGAGTGGCGGGATCGCGGGCAATGAGTATCGTCGATGTTCAATCCAATGGAGAACCGTCATGAGCCGTCCGGATTTCATCAAGCACTGGACTGAACTCGAAGATCCGAAGCCGCATGTCTATCGCGGCGATACCGAACCCATGGCGCTCGACTCACCGCTTTCCGCCGCGCTCGGCATCACGCGCATCGGTATTCACCATGTGAGGGTTCCGCCCGGCCGAAGGACGTCGTATCCCCATGCCGAGAGCACCGAGCAGGAGTTCGTGTTCGTGCTCGAAGGCACGCCCGACGTGTGGATCGACGGCACGCTTCATCGCATCGGTGAAGGCGACTCGGTCGCGTTTCCGGCAGGCACGGGCATCTGTCATACCTTCATCAACAATACGAAGGAGGAAGTCCGGCTGATGGTGATCGGCGAACGTCCACGCGACGATAACCGTGTCCGGTATCCCGTCAACGAAGCGCATGAACTTACACGCGCGGATCGCTGGGTGGACTGGCCAGAGCGGCCGCTTGGCGACCATAACGGCAAGCCGGATTGACCTGCGCGCAAGCCGCGCGCCAGCTCCCGAAAACCCTCACCTTACCCGCTCACGCCCGCCACCAGGCAGACCCATCCGATGACAAGTAGAATCAGGTAGAGCCCACTGCGGTGAGGTCCGGCAGGACGCACAGGCTCAGCAGTCGACCCGTACCAGGGATACCAGTCACGAAAGCCCGGCGCGGCACGTCCAGCACGCGCGCGCCCTTTCCGACGCAAGGAGATCTCATGAAGGTGCTCGCTGTTCACCCCAGTGGCCTGATGTACACCCGCGTGTATCTGCGCCTCGAACCGCTCGGACTCGAAACGGTCGCCGCCGTGATACGCGAAGCCGGCCACGATATCCGCCTGATCGACCTGCAGGTCGAATCCCATCACGCGCTGCACAAACTCGTCGGGACATGGCGGCCCGACGTCGTCTGTTTCTCCGGCAACTATCTTGCCAACATTCCCGAGATCATCGATCTGTCGAAGGCGATCAAGGCGCAGTTGCCGGGCTGCTTCGTATTCGTCGGTGGACACAGCGCGTCGTTTACGGCACGCGATATGCTGCGTCACGCGCAAGGCGCGATCGATTGCGTGCTCAAAGGCGAAGGCGAAGCCAAAGTAGTCGAACTGCTCGCCGCCGTGGCGCGCAAGGACGAGCTGCTGCGGATTCCCGGCGTCATCACGCGCGAAGGCGAAGGGCCGCCGCCGGGCTTTGTCGAAAGCCTCGATCAGATACGTCCCGCGCGCGATCTGCTGCGGCATCGCCGCAAGTACTTTATCGGCGTGCTCGATCCGTGCGCGTCGATCGAATTCGCGCGCGGCTGCCCGTGGGACTGCACGTTCTGCAGCGCGTGGACGTTCTATGGGCGCAGCTATCGTTCGCGCAGCCCCGAAGTGGTCGCCGAAGAGCTGGCGTCGATCCGCGAGCCGGGCGTGTTTATCGTCGACGATGTCGCCTTCGTGCATGCCGATCACGGCATGGCGATCGGGCGCGAAGTGGAGCGGCGCGGCATCCACAAGAAGTATTACCTCGAAACGCGCGGCGACGTGCTCCTGCGCAACAAGGAAGTGTTCGAGTATTGGCGCAAGCTCGGCCTGCAATACATGTTCATCGGACTCGAAGCCGTCGACGCCGAAGGGCTGAAGGCGTTTCGCAAACGCATCGATGTCGACAAGAACTTCGAGGCGCTCGCGTTTGCGCGCTCGCTCGGCATCACGGTGGCCGTCAATCTGATCGCCGATCCGGACTGGGATCACGCACGCTTCGAGACGATCCGGCAATGGTGCCTGGAGATTCCCGAGATCGTGAACATCAGCGTGAATACGCCGTATCCGGGCACGGAAATATGGTTGCGCGAGCAGCGGCAGCTGACGAGCCTCGACTACCGGCTCTACGACATCCAGCACGCCGTGCTGCCGACCAAACTCCCCTTGCCCGAGTTCTACGCGGAACTGGTGCGCACGCAGCAGGTGCTCAACCGCAAGCATCTCGGCTGGGGCGCGCTGTATCGCGCGGCTGGCGAAGCCGCTTCACTGCTGATGCGTGGACAGACGAACTTCGTGCGCATGCTGTGGCGCTTCAATTCGGTGTTCAATCCGAATCTGCAATTGAGCGACCACGCGCGCGAAGTGCGCTACGAGATGACGCCGCCGCCCGCGCAACGGCCCGAAGAAAGCAACGTGAAGGTGCTGTACGTGCACGGCCCGACGGGACGCAAGGGCCGCAAGATCGACGACGCAACCGAAACCTTCGTCGATCAGAGCCGCATGGGAACGGGCTGATATCGGTCCAATCGCGCGGACTAAATGGCGAGCGCGATCAGAACGGCTCCTTGAACGGCCGCAGATCTATTTCGTGCGTCCACGCGGACGGATGCTGTAAATGAAGCTGCCAGTACGCTTCGGCGATGGCATCGACATTCAGCAAGCCGTTCTCGCCGCGCTCGGCGGCCGCTTGCGGACGCCGGCTATGCAGACGCTCCCCGTCGATACCGCCGTCGATCACCACATGCGCGACATGCAGCCCGAGCGGCCCGAACTCGCGCGCCATACTTTGCGCGACCATCCGCAGCCCCGCTTTTGCCGCGGCGAAATGCGCGAAGCCGGGCTTGCCGCGCAAGCTTGCCGATGCGCCCGTGAAGATCACCGTGCCGCGCCCGAGCGGCGCGAGACGTCGCGCCGCTTCGCGTCCCACCAGAAAACCGCCGACCGGCCCAGAGCGCAGGAAATCCAGCATCTGCGCTTCCGTGAGATCGACAAACGGAACGTGCAGGTTGTTGCCCACGTTGTAGATCACGAGCGAAGGGACGTCGACACCGTCGGGCGGGGACATCGCCTTATCGAACAGGCGCACCACATCCGCTTCCGACGCGCCGTCCATTGCAAATGATTCGGCCGATCCGCCGTGGCTCGCGATGTCGTTCGTCACGGCATCCAGCTTCGCCTGCGTGCGCCCTGCGACGTACACGTGATATCCGTTGGCGGCAATTTTCCTGCACAGCGCCGCGCCCAGACCGAGTTCGGCGCCGACGCCGATCACCAATGCGCTGTTTCGCTTCATCGCGTGTCTCCGTTGTCCTCTCGCGCAGGCCGCGCGGGAATTGTCGCGTGATTATAGGCAGCGGGGGCGCGCGGCTGCCCGTGAACTGCCACGCGCGCGGCAACGGCATACGCGTCAGGGCTCCGGATTGTCCAGGTCCGATTGCACGACCGTTTCGCCATGGCGTTGCGCCGCCTCGCGCGCGAGGTCGCCGTCGATGAACGGACCGATGTCGGGTGCGCCCGTGAACGGAAACAGCAGCCGGCCGTCCGTCTTGCGCACGACCTTCAGCTGGCCCATATACGAACCGTCCGTCGTGCGACGGTAGGTTGCGTAGATCTGATAGTCGTCCTTCGACTCGGGCTTCGCGGCCACAGCGTTGCGCGCTTTCGGGAAAATCATCCGTGGCCTTGTCATCTTGCACTCCCGTACTGTGGATGCCGGGTTCGGCGCTTATGCCGGCATACCGGTTGAAATGACGCATCCGTAATCGCGCTGTGTGCGCGGGCGAATGCGCGACGATTCGATTCATGCGTTGTTACCAGCGCGGCAAAAATTGCCGCTGTTGCACTGCATGCGATGGAAACGGCATGCACGCGGACGGTCCAGCTTTCAGCGTCCCTGTCCGTTCTTTCAGCAAGCGACGTACCGCTTTTCGGCCAACGCTTCACGCGCGAGCGTCTGGTGCGATTCAGGACCTATGGCGAACGTGCCGGGAACGGCAGATGCTCGTCTAAGCGCATGCCGGGTCGTGCGCTGGTGATGCAGCGCAGGCAAGGCGCGTTGGAGCAAGCAAAGGAGAGCGACATGCCACTGAAACGAGGCACATCGAAGGAAACCATCGGCCACAACATCAAGACAGAAAAGAAGGCGGGCAAACCGCAGAAACAGGCGGTCGCGATCGCGCTGAATCAGGCGCGCAAGTCAGGCGCGAAGATTCCGAAGAAGCAGCATCAATAGCGTTATCGATGCGCGTGTGAAGAAGGAAGAAGCAGCGCGGGCAGATCGATTCCCGCCCGCGCTGCGTATCTCCGCCGATGTACCGCTCCAGCTAGTGCTGGCGTTCCTCGTCGTACTCCGGCCGCACGCCGCGTGGCAGCCACGGTTCCTTGCGCTTGCACCAGAGTTCATATGCGGGTTCGAACAGTCCGGTGTCGTCGAATGCGCCTATCGGTACGGCAATTTCATCGCGGTTGGTGTACACCATGAACGCAACCGACCCGCATTGCGGGCAGAAATGCCGCCGGCCATGCTCCGAACTCTGCCATTCGCTCGTGTTACCGGTCAGCGTGACGGCATCGCGGTGATAGATCGCGTATGAGCCGAAAGCCGACCCATGCACCCGCCGGCATGTCATGCAGTGACACATGCCCACACGGGTGGGCGAGCCGCTCGCGCGAAAACGTACGGCGCCGCAGGCACATCCGCCTTCGTAGCTCTGTTGCTGGTTCATCGCTTTGCCTCCATGAGACTGAGCATGACGGGAACGCAGGGAACATACCCACGTCAATACCGCGAATAACGACGCAATGCCTCCAACGTAACACCTATACTCCTTCGATAACGGCCCGTCTGCCGTTGGCACGCGCGACAACGCGCGGCGAACCCTTCTCCACCGAGCATCATGAGCGACGGCATCGAAAACGCCCGCAGGGCGGGCGTACTGCGCACTGACGATCTGAAGGACCGGCCCGCGCGCGCGCCCGACCACGCCGCCGAAGTCCGCACGCTCGTCACGGTTGCCGGCGCGCAGACAGGACGCCGCGACACGTTGCTGCAAGCCATCGCCGATGCCGCGCTCGCCGCATGCCGCGCAGGCAGTGCCGGCATCAGCCTGCTGGAAACTACTAGCGAAGGCGAAGCGGTGTTTCGCTGGCGCGCGGTAGCGGGCGCGTGCGCGGCGTTCGAAGGCAGGACCACCGCGTGGGCCGAGTGTCCTTGCGGCATGACACTCGAACTCGGCGCCGCGCAACTCTTCGTCGAGCCGCACACCTTCTTCAAGAGCTTGCGCGATGCCGGCGCGGTGATCACGGAAGGCATCATCACACCCATTCCGATCCGCTGCCCCGAGTCGAAGCAGCTTGGCGCGATCTGGGTCGCGTCGCACGACGCGCATCGCTTCGATAGCGAAGATGTGCGCCTGCTCGGCAATCTCGCCGTGCTCGCCGGCGCGGCGCTCACGTTGCTCGATGCACAACAGGCGGCCGAAGCGGAAGCCGCCGCCGCACAACAGGCAAGGCGCGCGCTCGAAGACGCGGCACATCGGCGCGACGAGTTCATCGCGATGCTCGGTCACGAACTGCGCAACCCGATGGCGCCCATCGACAGCTCCATCGCCGCACTCAGGCTGCTATGCGCCGGCGAAGAGCAAGCCACCGATGTCCTCGCCATCGCGCAGCGGCAGATGCGCCAGCTGCGCACGCTCGTCGACGATCTGCTCGATGCTGCGCGCCTGCGGCACGGCAAGCTTGCGATCAAATACAGCCGCACGTCGCTGAACGAGATCGTCTATGACGCGATCACCGCGCTCAAGCATCACATCGACGCGCGCAAGCATCGGCTGGTGATCGACGGATTGGATCAGCCGGTTCATGTGCGCGCCGATCATGTGCGCCTGAGCCAGGTGGTTGGCAACCTGCTGTCGAACGCGGCGAAGTACACGCCTGCGGGCGGCACGCTGCGACTGGGCGTGCAGACCGGCGCGGACGCGCATGACGGCATGGTGTCGATCGTCATCGAGGACAACGGTGTTGGCATGAGCCGCGAAGCGCTCGACCACGTGTTCGAGCTGTTCGCGCAGTCGCCGTCGAGCATGCGGCGCTCGGAGGGCGGACTGGGTATCGGGCTCGCGGTCGTGAAGCGGCTCGTCGAACTGCACGACGGCACGATCGCGCTCGACAGTCAGGGCATTGGACGCGGCACGCGCGTCACGCTGCGGCTGCCGATACTCGACCGCGATCCGCGCGTCGCGCACGAGACGACGGTGATCGCGAGCGCTGCGCCGAGCCGTATCCTGCTGGTCGACGACAACGCCGATGCGCTCGACGCGCTGCATCTGCTGCTCGAACTCGAAGGCCATCAGGTGATCGTCGCCCGCAGCGGCCACGATGCATTGAAGATCGCGGAGAAGGAAGCGCCCGAAATCGGCATCATCGATATCGGCATGCCGGAGATGGACGGCTTCGAAGTGGCGCGTGCCATCCGCGCGAACGCGGCGCTCGCGCACATGTTTCTGATCGCACTGACGGGCTACTCGTCCGAGTCGGACAAGTCGCGCGCGCTCGCGGCAGGCTTCGACTATCACCTCACGAAACCCGTTTCGATGGAACGCCTCGCCGATGTGCTGTCGCATCGCGACGGCAGGCACATTAGCGGTCTTGTCTGATGTAAGCCCGCGCGCGGTAAAGGTGAGTCGTGTTGCGCGCACCGGCGTCACTTTTCCTGGGTCCCGCAAAGCCTCACCATTGATCCGGCAGCGCCTTCAAACGCATCCTTAACGACTCAAGCGAACCCTTATGTATCAAGGGTTTGCGGACAGCTACGGTGCGCATACCAACGGGTTGTTGCTCACTCCCGAATCTTCTCACCTTTATGCTGCACGTCCCGTTCGCAACGAGCTTCTGTTCGCAGACCCAGGTAAAGCGCGGCGCTCGCCCGTGCCTGTCCGAACCCATGCATTTGTGTTTGGACGTCGTGCTAAATCGTTGATTTACCAGGGTTCTGCATTCGCCCATCATGTGTTTCGTCAACAGCATTCCTCTTCTGCCGGAGCACATCATGTCCATGCAAGCCCTCGTTCTCAGCCAGTACAAAGGCCCTCTCGTTCCGACGACGATGCCGATTCCCGAACCCGCGCGCGGCGAAGTGCTCGTGCGGATTCACGCAAGCGGCCTCAATCCGCTCGACACCAAGATTCGTGCAGGCGCCGCCGCGCATGCACGTCATCCGTTGCCGCTCGTGCTCGGTATCGATCTGGCGGGCGTGATCGTCGCGCTCGGCGCGGATGTGTCGGGCTTCAAGGTCGGCGATGAGGTCTATGGGATGACGGGCGGCGTCGGCGGCATTCAGGGTTCGCTGGCGCAATACGCGGCCGTCGATGCACAACTGCTCGCACACAAGCCATCCAATCTGTCGATGCGCGAAGCCGCCGCGCTGCCGCTCGCGTTCATCACGTCGTATGCGGGGATCGTCGACCGCGCGCATTTGCAGGCCGGTCAAACCGTGCTCGTGCAAGGCGGTGCGGGCGGTGTCGGGCATGTGTCGGTGCAACTGGCGCGCGCGCTCGGCGCACAGGTCTACGCGACGGCCAGCGCCCGCGATCAGGATATCGTTGCGCGCTTCGGCGCGACGCCGATCGACTACGCGGCGCGTACGGTCGAGCAATATGTCTTCGAACTGACGGCCGGCGAAGGCTTCGATCTCGTCGCCGATACCGTTGGCGGCGCCACGCTCGATGCATCGTTTGCGGCCGTCAAGCACTTTGGCCATGTGGTGAGCGCGCTCGGCTGGGGCACGCATGCGCTTGCGCCGCTGTCATTCCGCGAAGCGACGTATTCCGGTGTGTTCACGCTGCATCCGCTACTCACCGGCAAGCATCGCGCGCATCACGGCGAGATGATGGCCGAAGCGACACGCCTGGTTGAGCAAGGCAAGCTCACGCCGCATCTCGATCCGCGCCGCTTCGATCTCGCCTCGGCGGAACGTGCGTACGATGCGATCACGGAGCGCACCGCTCGCGGCAAGATCGTCGTTGAAATCGAATGATGATGGTGTGACGGCTCACACGTTGGCGAGCCGCTCGATCACGACATCGAGCACTGCGCGCAGGCGCGCAAGGCGCTTCAGGTCGCGATGATAGCCAAGCCATACGTCGCGGCCAGGCGGCGCTTCGCCCAGATCGATGCGCCGCAAGCCCGGCGTGTTGTCGCCGAGCGGACACGGCAACACCGCAAAGCCGCCGCCTTCCGCGCACATGCGCGCCTGCACGCCGCGGTTGTTGCTTGCGTAAGCGACATGCGCGTTTGGCAGCATCTGCCTGATCCAGGCAACGTCGGGCAGTTCGCCGAATGCCGAGTCCATGGTGATCAAAGACTGGCCCGCGCCATCACCGCGCGTGGGCGCGACGAGATCGATACGTCCGTAGAGCGCGTAATCCATGTGCATCAGCTTGCGCTGGATAACGTCCGGTTCGTCGAACGGCGTGATGCGGAACACCAGATCGGCTTCGCGACGCGCGAGGTTGTAGCGGCGCGAGTCGGTGATCAGTTCGATCGACATCTGCGGATGACGCGCGAGGAACGAAGCGAACACGGGCGTCAGCACATGAATGCCGTACCAGTCCGACGACGATACGCGCAGACCGCCCGTCAGCTGCTGTTCGTTGCCCGCAAGCGAGCGCATGAACGCGTGCGCTTCTTCTTCCATGCGCTCGGCGTACATCAGCACGGCATGGCCTTCATCGGTGAGCACGAAGCCTTCGGCCGTGCGCTGAAAGAGCGCGTGGCCGACCGCTTCTTCGAGCGCACGCAGACGCCGGCCCATGGTCGGCTGGGTCTGCCCGACTTCGCGCGCAGCCGCGCCCAGCGTGCCGCAGCGGGCGACCGCGAGGAAGATGCGCACGTCGCTCCAGTCCAGTTTTGAATCGTTCATAACCGCCTTTAGCCGCATGCGATGGCTCGCGTTGCCTGCGATTATGAACGGCACCGGCATGCTTGCGGTGATTGTCGTGCTCGAAGAATTTGCACGGTTGGGCGGTGAAGGTGAGGAGTTTCGGGAGCCGGCACTGCTTGCGATCCAGCACCCGAAAAGGCTCACCTTTGATGCATCGATGGCCGGTCTGACATGTACCGAATGCTGGCCGTCGAAATTTTTATGCCTTGTTTTCAGGGGTTTTTTCGCTTCAGGTGATGTGCGAATCCACGTTCACGATCACCGGAAGCGAGACTCCCGAAAAGCCTCACCGTTTGTACATGGCGCGCGTTTGTGGATTAGTAAGCCAGCGCGTCGCCAGTTTCGCGCGATGTCTTTCGCGCGACCCATTGCGCGCTTCGACGCTCATCTGAAGACGATTCGTCACGCGGAACGGTCCATCCCATGCCACGGACGTTGCGGATCAGGTTGCGGCCGAAGCGCTTTCTCATTGCGTGAATCAGCACGTCGATCGCATTGCTTTCGACTTCTCTGCCCCACCCGTAAATACGTTCTTCGAGCTGGCCGCGCGAGAGTATGCTGCCGCGCCGTTCGATAAACGCATGCATCAGCGCGAATTCACGCGCGGACAGTGCAGACACGGCACCGTTACGGCAGATCGTGCGATTGTGCAGATCGAGACTGAGCGCTTCGTCGCCAATGCGCGAAGTCGCGTAACCCGCGGCCCTGCGCAGCACGGCTCGAATGCGCGCCAGCAGTTCGCGGATATCGATTGGTTTGAGCAGACAATCATCGGCGCCGATGTCGAGACCACGCACACGCGTGTCGGGATCATCGCGCTCGGTGAGCAACAGCACGGGAACCCGGCTGCCCGCGGCGCGCGACGACCTCAGCAGATCCATCCCGCAAACGCCCGCGACACCCGGATTGAGCAGCACGAACGCGTAATAGGCGGAGGCGATTGCCGTGCTGCCGGACTTTCCATCGCGAACCCAGTCGACGTTGTAGTCCGCGCTTTTAAGTGCACAAAACAGTTTCTGGCCAACATCCAGATCATTCTCAACCATCAAGACTCGCATTTTTCCCTCATCGCATAGCCGCAGGCGCCCGGTGCGTGCCGTCCGCGCCATTGGGATCGGTAACCTCCCCGTTCAATTCGGATTACGTTCAGCTTTTGTGGATTTGTCAGACGGTTGCGCGTCGCGTGGCTTTGGTTTGTTCGCTTGATCGTTTGTGCCATACGCTGAACCGCTCTTCCTGTTCGCTGTTGCAAAGACTGCAACGCGCGCGCTTTCTATAGATGATTGTGTAGTAGTTGTAGTAGCGCGTTACTAGGAAGTGAGTGAATTCTAGTGCGGTTCTTAAAGCCTACAATAAGGGTAAATACTTATCTTTCGTGCTCGTTTTGATGGTGCGCCGCCGCAGCGTGTGGAAACGCTTCCTCGCAAGCCAGTATTAGGTTCCGCAATACCCGCTGTAGCACGCGTGCAGCAGTTGATGTGCGCTCGCCGGCTCCCATAACGCTGAATGCCAAGTAGCGAGTGCTTTCGATTTTTAGTTTAGTTTCAGTAGCGCGTTACTGGCTGAAACACAGAAGCGCGTGACGCATTACTGCGTAGTTCTCCAGTACACTCGAGCGCAAATCGGTCGACACTGAGGTTGAGATGGACGTATTGCAGGGTGCAGGCAATCTCCGCGAGCAGGTTCTCGAGCGGGTGCGCTCAGAGATCGTATCGGGGCGCATACCTGCTGGCACTGTCTACTCGGTGCCGGGCCTCGCAACCGAACTGGGCATATCGACCACGCCCGTACGAGAAGCATTGCTGGAATTGACGCGTAACGGTCTGCTCGTAGCAATGCGAAACCGCGGGTTTCGCGTCGAGCCGCTTTCTCTCGAAGCGCTGGATAACCTCTTCACCATGCGCGAACTGCTCGAGCGCTTCGCACTCGAGACACTCGCCCGTCAAGGTCTGAAAGACCGCGCCCCTCTCGTTGCACTCGCGGATGAAGTGGCACAAGCGGTCGAAGCGGCCGACGTCCCCGCATACATCGCCACCGATCGCGCGTTTCACGAAGCGCTAGTCGGGCAGGTCGGCAATCCTTTGCTGACGAAAATGGTGATGCAGTTACGCGACGACATGCGCCTGTATGGGATCGATTCTCCTGAGGGCCTGAAGCGCCAGGAGGAATCGGTGAAAGAGCACTATCAGATGATCGATCTGGCCGGCGAACAGGACGTCGATCAAATCGGAAAGCTGATCAGCCTGCACATTCTTGCGTGGAAGCCGCTTTTCGAAGCGACTCTCGATCCGGACAGCGTTAGAACTTCACCTTCACCTGAAACCCGATCGTGAACGGCAGGTTATCGGAAGGAATGGGCGGAATCAGAATGAAGTTCGCGCCGACGCGCTTGTAATCGACCATCACGATAGGCGCAGCGACAGGCCCGACCGAGTGATTGTGGCCGAGGCCCCAGTTGCCGTAGTTGTAGCCGGAAATGATGCCGCCCATCACCGCGAGGCGGATGAAGCCCCAGTGCACGAACTCGGGTGCCCACACGCCACCGCCATAGTACGACGGACGACGCAATGAGTTGCGAAAGCCGCCTGCCGTCAAAGCCCACTGCCCGTTGAGCCAGCACTCGACGCCAAGACCAGGATTGAACTGCTCGAAATCGGTGCCCGGGTCGGGATCGATGTGATACGAGCCGAGCATCGCATCGACCCATACGCCGCCGCTACACCAGTCGGCCGCCTGTGCGCCCGACGCGCCCATCAGTCCGATGCCCGCTACCGCTGCTGCCACGCATGCTCGACGAATCTTGTTCTTGATCTTTCCAAACGGCATGTGTTCTCCGCAACCGGTCGCGCGCCGGCGTCTGAATGTCGGGATTAGTATCGAATTGCTCTCCAGTCGCGCACTGTACCCCACAAGCCTGCGGTTGAGATGGAGTGTGCGCTCGGAACGACACCACGCATAAAGACGGCAACGATAGCGAATGAACGGTTGCAGCTTCGTGAACGCGCCGCGCGCGCGTTCACCGTTGCAACGACTGCGTATTACAGGCCCAGATCCGACAATCCCGGATGATCGTCCGGACGGCGACCCAGCGGCCAGCGATACAGGCGCTCTTCTTCGCGGATCGGCTTGTCGTTGATGCTTGCGTGGCGATACGCCATCAATCCGTTCTCGTCGAACTCCCAGTTCTCGTTGCCATACGAACGGAACCAGTTGCCCGAATCGTCGTGCCATTCATACGCGAAGCGCACGGCGATGCGGTTATCGGTGAACGCCCACAGTTCCTTGATCAAACGGTAGTCGAGTTCCCTCGCCCACTTGCGCTGCAGGAACGCGACGATCTCCGCACGTCCCTGAGGGAAATCCGCACGATTGCGCCATTTACTATCCGGCGTGTAAGCGAGCGATACGCGCTCCGGTTCGCGCGTGTTCCAGGCATCTTCAGCAGCGCGCACTTTCTGGATGGCCGTCTCGCGCGTGAACGGCGGGACGGGAGGACGTCTTTCGATTTCGGCCATGATGGTTCCTCGTTGAACTGCGTCAGGTGGATGCTCGCGCGTTCGGCGAGCGGGTGCTTGCATGGGTGGAGTCGAGCAGATGCCCGGCTGCGGCGCGTGCGTCGAGCGCGGCGTCGGCATCGCCGCTCACGAGTGCGACGCCAATCGCGCCATCGATCAGGATCAGCCACTGCCGTGACAGACGCGCCGCGCGCCGGCTGTCGCTGCCCGTCGATGCTGCATATTCGTCGCATTGCGCGCGCACGAATTCGAGCAGTCGTTCCTTGTGTTCTCGCGCAACGACGCGGATCGGATCGTCAGGCGAAGCGATCTCGCCCGCGGCATTCAGAAACGCGCAGCCGTGAAAATCGTCCGACACGAACCATTCGCGCAATACGTCGAACATCGCGAGCAGACGCGCACGTGGCTGCTTGCCGCGACGTAATGTTCCTTCGATAAACCATTTCATCCAGCGCTCGTCGCGCCGCTCGAGCGCGGCCGCCACCAGCGCATCTTTCGATTCGAAGTGCGTGTAGAAGCTTTTGCGCGCCGTGCCCGACTGCCGGACGATCGCATCCACGCCCGTTGCGTGAATGCCGCCCGCGTAAATCAACGCTTCCGCTGCGTCGAGCAGACGCTCGCGCGCGCTACCCGCTGTGTCATCAGATGTAGCCATGCGCGAAGGGTAGAACGATCATTCTCCTTCGTCAAGTATTCGTTATACGTTGGCTCGCTTCGCATTGCCTGTCGCTTTGGCGCGGCATGCATTATCGTGTTGTGGAATCGTTCAAAAGGATGAGTGTCATGGGCATCGATTTTCGCCGTGCTGCGCTTGTGTCCGTCGTTGCGTTGTCCGTGGTGACGGCGCTGGGCGCGTGCACACCGCTGCAGGTCGTCACGCACACAGTCACGCAGACGGAAGCGCGCGTGCCTGCCGGTCAGTACAAGCTCGACCCGCATCACACGAGTGTCACATTCAACGTCGATCACCTGAAGTTTTCGCGCTTCATGATTCGCTTCGATCGCGTGGCGGGTGAGATCGACTGGAAGGAAGGTGGGCTCGACAAGAGTCAGGTCGCGGTGACGATCGACGCGGCGAGTATCGACACGAATGTTCCACTGCTCGACAAGATGGTGAAGGGGTCGGACATGCTCGATGTGGAGCGCAATCCGCAGATCCGTTTTGTCAGCACGCGTTTCGAGCGCACGGGCGAGGCGCGCGGCAAGCTGACCGGCGATCTGACGATACGCGGCGTCACGCAACCCGTGACGCTCGATGTGACGTTCAACGGCTACGGACTCGATCCGCTGACGAAAGCCTATACGCTGGGCTTTTCGGCGGACGGACAGTTCAGCCGTTCGAAGTTTGGTCTGACGACATGGTATCCCGCGGTGGGCGACGACATCCACGTCATCATTCAGACGGAGGCCGCGCGACCTCCTGAGGGTTGAGTTTTTGCGGCTCTGTTAAGCGGCTCTGTTAAGCGGTGCTGTTAAGCGGTCCAGTCGAGAACCACTTTGCCGCTTTCACCCGACAGCATCGTCGCAAACGCTTTTTCGTAATCGTCGACGGCGAAGCGGTGCGTGAGAATCGGCGAGAGATCCAGTCCGCTTTGCAGCATCGCGACCATCTTGTACCAGGTCTCGAACATCTCGCGGCCATAAATGCCCTTGATTTCGAGGCCTTTGAAGATGACCTGATTCCAGTCGATCGCCGTTTGCGCAGGCGGAATGCCGAGCAGCGCAACCTTGCCGCCGTGGTTCATCGCTTCGAGCATCGACGTGAACGCGCTCGGCACACCCGACATTTCGAGGCCCACGTCGAAGCCTTCCGTCATGTGCAGTTCGCTCATCACGTCGCGCAGCGATTCACGCGACACGTTCACCGCGCGCGTCGCGCCCATCTTGCGCGCGAGCTCGAGACGGTAATCGTTGACATCGGTGATCACGACATTACGCGCACCGACGTGTTTCGCAATCGCCACGGCCATGATGCCGATCGGGCCCGCGCCTGTGATCAACACGTCTTCGCCGACCAGATTGAATGACAATGCCGTGTGCGTCGCGTTGCCGAACGGATCGAAGATCGCCGCGAGATCGTCGGAGATTTCAGGCGGAATCTTGAACGCGTTGAACGCGGGAATCACGAGATATTCCGCAAACGCGCCTTCACGATTCACGCCGACGCCAACGGTATTGCGGCACAGATGGCGACGTCCCGCGCGACAGTTGCGACAGAAGCCGCATGTGATATGCCCTTCGCCCGACACGCGATCGCCGATCGAAAAGCCGCGCACTTCCTGGCCCATTTCGACGATTTCGCCGACGTATTCATGGCCGACGTGCATCGGCACAGGAATCGTTTTTTGGGCCCAATCGTCCCACTTCCAGATATGAATATCAGTGCCGCAAATGGCCGTGCGCGTGATGCGGATCATCACGTCGTTATGACCCACTTCGGGTTTCTTCACGCGGGTCAACGTGAGGCCCGGTGCGCGTTCGAGTTTTGCCAGTGCTTTCATTGCTGTTGATGCCCCGTTTCAGATCACGCCAAGCGAACGGCCGACGCGCGCGAACGCATCGACGGCACGATCGATCTGTTCTGCCGTGTGCGCGGCGCTCATCTGCGTGCGAATGCGCGCGCGGCCCTTCGGCACAACGGGATACGAAAAGCCGATCACGTACACGCCTTCCTTCAGCAGCGCGTCGGCCATGTTCGACGCGAGTTGCGCATCGCCGAGCATCACGGGAATGATCGGATGTTCGCCGGGCACGAGCGTGAAGCCGTGCGCGCTCATTGCCTGACGGAAATGCGCACCGTTTGCGCGCACGCGTTCGCGCAATTGCTTGCCTTCGTCGCTGGCGAGCAGTTCGAGTACTTCCAGCGATGCAGCAGCGATGCTCGGCGTGAGCGTGTTCGAAAACAGATAGGGACGCGAGCGCTGACGCAACAGATCGACAATTTCCTGGCGCGCCGCGACATAGCCGCCGGATGCACCACCGAGCGCCTTGCCCAATGTGCCCGTGATGATGTCGACGCGATCGAGCACACCGCAATGCTCAGGCGTGCCGCGTCCGTGTTCGCCGATGAAACCCACCGCGTGCGAATCGTCGACCATGACGAGCGCGCCGTAGCGGTCAGCGAGATCGCAGATGCCCGCGAGGTCGGCGATGATGCCATCCATCGAAAACACGCCGTCGGTTGCGATCAGCTTGAAGCGCGCACCCGCGGCATCGGCTTCGCGCAGCTTTGCTTCGAGATCGGCGAGGTCGTTGTTCTTGTAGCGGAAACGCTTGGCTTTCGACAGACGCACGCCGTCGATGATGCTCGCGTGATTCAGTTCGTCGCTGATGATCGCGTCGTTGTCGTCGAGCAGCGTTTCGAACAGGCCGCCGTTCGCGTCGAAGCAGCTCGAGTAGAGAATGCAGTCGTCGGTTTTCAGGAAAGCCGACAGCGCGCGTTCGAGTTCCTTGTGCACGGTTTGCGTGCCGCAGATGAAACGCACCGACGCCATGCCGAAGCCATCCTTGTCGAGCCCGTCTTTTGCTGCGGCGATCAGGCGCGCATCGTTCGCGAGACCGAGATAGTTGTTCGCGCAGAAGTTCAACACCTCGGCGCCGCTCTGCAGACGAATATCGGACGATTGCTGGCTCGCAATCACACGTTCGGTCTTGTGAAAACCATCGGCGCGAATCTGGTCGAGCGTGCTGCGCAGATGCGCGAGGAAGGGGTCACGCATGAAACGGCTCCTTGAATGGCCGGCTCTGCAGCGCACCATGCGGCGCGCCGGCCTGTTATAGTCGGCTTCGGTTTTATCGGAAATTTTCGTTTTTTCGAACTAAAGTTCGATATGTCGAACAACTCTAAACGATAGGTCTGGAAATGGCAAGTTCGGGAACGCGCAGGAGTTCGTCGACTACGGCGACGACGGCCGCGCAGTCGATATCGGCGCCGCCGCGCGTCGGCGAGCAGATTCAGCGGTTGCGCAGTGAACGCAAAATGACGCTCGACGATCTGTCGCGCGCAGCGGGCGTGTCGAAATCGATGTTGTCGGAAATCGAGCGGGACAAGGCGAATCCGACGATTGCGGTTGCATGGCGGCTGACGAACGCGTTGGGTGTGAGCCTCGATTCGCTGTTCGCGCCGCAGAAGGCGCCGGATCCGATTGCGGTGTCCGGGCCGCACGAGATTCCGACGCTGAGCGGCCACGAAGCGAAATATCAGTTGCGCGTTTGGGGACCGATTGAACTGGCCGGCAAGTTCGAGTGGTATGAACTGACGCTGCAACCCGGTGGTGCGCTGGTGTCGAGCGCGCACGAGCCCGGGACGCGCGAGCACCTGACGGTTTTGCACGGCACGATCGATATCGACGCGGCAGGGACGACGAAGCGCCTGAAAGCCGCCGACACCGCGCGTTACGTCGCCGACGAGCCGCACGCGATACGCAACGGCGGCAAAGGCGAGGCGAAAGCGTTGCTTGTTGTCATTCACGGGTAGCCTGAATCGCTATTCTTTGGCGTACTCCCCGGTTGCAGTCAATACTGTATGTTTGTACAGTATACGCAGTCCGACGGAGCCGAAGAATGAATGAGTTGAACAACGAACAGGATCTGGCTGCGCTGCGCTTCAAGTCCGCAGCGCGTGACCTCGAACACATCGTCCGGCACATCGCGCGCCGGTATATCGTGCAGCAGGTGCCGCTGACATGGCGGCTTCTGCATGCGATCGAAGCAGAAGCGCTTGCGGATCTCGGGTTCGCCAGCCGTCACGATCCCTTCATGCTCGGGCTGTTCCAACGGCCCGACGATTTCCAGTTTCCCGAAACAGATGACTGCGTCGATTTCGGCCGCTCGAATGCGCTGCCGGCTGTCTTCGCGTTCGCTGTTGCTGCCTATGACGAGGCGGCGAAATCGAAGTCGACTGCAATCGACACTATGGTTGTGGCCCGAGACCGGGCAGTCGGCAGAGCGTGGGGTGGTTGAGCAACCGGGGACCCGTTGAGGGTCGGGCTCAGGCGGCGAGAGTTTATGCGCGTAAAGTCTGCGCGGCTGACCAAACCTCGCGCGCCGAGCCGCCTGACAGACGTCCGGTCTTGTACCGGCTACAATGATTTTGACGCAACTAACGGAAGCATAGTTTATGGTCTCCATCGATCCCGTTGGCTCCGCTGGAACATCCACCTCCAGCGATGATCTGTTCGATCGCGAACGTCAGGACTGGCTGGTCGATCCCCGTGCCGCGTTCGACGCATGGCTGGCCGGCCAAAACTTTCGGAACTCGTCGGCCGACGTGTATCGCGCCCAGTGGGGACTGTTTCTTGAGTGGCTGCAGGCACGACATAAGAATCTCGTCACGGTCGACATGCCGTCGATTGCAGAATTCGTCGGAGGCTTGTCTATCCGGAAACCGCAACGCGCGCGGTATTTGCGACTGATCGAACGTGTGCTCGATCATGTGCGTGAGATCGAACTTGCGTCGACCAATCCCGCCCGGTTCATTGCTCAGGATGGCGAAGCAGAATGGCGCAATGCACGCGACAACGAGCCGACGGGATTTCTTTCCATTGGAGAACGTTCCGCGTTGATCGCTTATCTGTTTTCGCCCGTGACTGACATGACTTCCGCGCAGCGCTGGCGCGAGCGTCGCGACCGCGCATTGATCGCTGTGTTCCTGGGTGGCGGAATCAAGACGGGCGAGGCTCGCACGCTTTCGGTTAGTTGCGTGATGACCAGTTCGCCGTGGGTCGTAATCGAGGCGTCCAACCCGTTGTTCACACGCAGAACGCGCCTCGCGCCGTTCGCGGTCTCCGTGCTCGACGCGTGGCTCGACGAACGTAGGGAAGCCGGATTGCCGGGCGAACTGGTTTTTCCCGCTTCGCCATCCGGACGTCCGATGCACAAAGCGACAATGCTTCGCGCCGTCGATGCGCTCATCGAAGCGGCCGGAATCAGCCAGGCGCGCGACGCGCGCGCGAGTCCGCACACGTTGCGCAATTCATTCGCGGCCGATCTGTTCGAAAGCGGGGTGGAACCAGACGTCGTCGGGCAATGGCTTGGATTCGCACAGGCCGTTTCCGCAAATCGGCTGCATCGCGCATGGAAGAACTGGAACGATCAGGAACAGATCGATGCGCAGATGCAGCGCGAAGAAGCGCCGACTTCTCTCGAAGACCCCAGTCAGATGCGGGACGACGGCTAGAAGTCCCCCGTAAACCTTCACCTTTGGGCTCCTGCAAACGCTCACCTCGAACGCGTTCGCGGAAACGCGCCTGATTGAGATCAGGTCAATGCTGACGTTTTCCCCGTGGACATGAAGCGCGTCACGGCCGCCAACCGGGAAGCGCCCGTTCCCGACGAATGCTCGCACTCGGGGCAAAGCAATTCGTAGTGGTGATCGACCTGCGAAAGCTCCGGCTCACCTTCGACGCATTTTGGGCAGCGCGCTGGCAGCGCGACATGTCCATCGACCGCCGTGCCGATCGACTCCAGTTCTTCGCCGCTTAATTTTCCATTGCTAGCAAGCTGACACAGCAATTGCGCGATGCCGGGATCGATGCCTTGCTGGGCACGCAGCGCAGCCATCTGGCGAGTCAGGAGATCGAGTTCGTCCGACTGCTCGCGCATTTGCGCTTCGAGCCTGTCCCCGCGGGCTTTGGCGGCAGCCAGTTGCTGGATGAAGTCGAATTCCTTCCTGTTCGCATCGCGTACGCCGGCCTGATACGTCGCCGCCATTGCACGCAACGAATCAAGTTCGACGAGCATGGGCTTCACGCGGCGCTCGGCTTCCGCGACCGCATCCTTGATCTGTTGAGCGTAGTGCTCCGCGTTTTGGCGCATCTCACCATGCAGTGCATCGAGGCGGTCCCGCAGACCTGCATTCGTCGACTGCTCGGTGTCGAGACGCTTATGAAGCGACTCGTTTTCGGCTTCAAGCCGGCGCACCGAAGATTTCAATCCTTCCTGATGTGCCGATCCGCTGGTATTGGCTGCGGCAAGTTGAGTTTCAAGAACGCGAACGCGTTCCCAGGCAGCGTCTGCGCGTGACTCGCTGCGTTGAATAGCCTCTTCAGACACTTCTTTTCGAATCTTGCCTTCATGCGAATCGCGTTCAGCTGCAGCGCGTAACGTCTGAAGTTCGTGGCGCTCTTCATCGAGCGACGCTTTGGCATGAATCAATGCGTCTTCAAACAACGCGCCGAGCAATTCGCCTGCTTTCTCTTCTAGCGCTTTAGGAATGACACCAGCGCCGACGCGCACGCGCGACGCAGATCGAATGCGCTCCCAAAAGCTGTCGATGTCTTTCGGGATATCGCTTGCGCTACCTGTTTGTGTCAGGTCTCTGACAGCGGCCATGGATGGCCGGATACCAAGATCGAAGAAAAGACGCTTGCAGGCGTGGAGGGATAATTCCTGTCGGCGGGCGCCGTTTGCGCGCAACGTGTCGAGTTCTTTTCGGATGGCCTGGCGTTCTTCGTCGAGGTTCATGGTTCTCTCTGCGCTGCATGAATTCGACGAATAATAACAATTTACGTAGTGTTTGATACGTTTTTTGGTTTCTGTGCGTCTTTCTCGCCACAAGGTAGCTGGTAAGGCTTCGATTACGCGTGTTCGCTTGAACAGTGCCACCTGATTCGTGAAACAAAACGAAGAGTGGCCACTAAGTTATTGTTAACGAATGGATTTCCGTGTTTGCAGATTGGTTTGGCACTGTTTCACGGAAGTGCGTGAGGGTTTGGGTGTCGATTCTTCGTTTTTCGGAAGACTCGCGGGGCGGTTCTAGAGAGTAATAAAAGTAAACACCTTTGAACCTTAGTTAACTACGTTAACGCCAGGCAAAAGCCTTACTGGATAAGGCTCGACAGGCAATCGGGTGAAGCTTTACGGGAATCATGGTGAGCTTCGGCAGGATAGCGCAGTGATGGGGTTCGGGGATAGTGGTGAGCTATCTCAGGAAAGATCGTGAGTGGCTTCGGGAACACCCTGATGGCCAGTTGCGAGGATAGGTGAAGGTTTTCGGGAACCGCGGCTGATCTGTGCCCCGTAAACGCTGATTCGCCTGTTTTTGCGATAACGGAACGCGGTGAGGGGATTCAGGAGGCTGCCTGGCGCGCGTTTTTGAACGATTTCACGAGCTCGAAACGTGTTCGGTGAGCGCTCACAGGAGAAAAATGGATTCGAAGGTGAGGTTTTTCGGGGTTAAGAAGCCGTTTTCGTGTGAGATTTCGCCTGACTAGACGAAAAGGTGAGGTTTTACGGGAGTTTGCGAGGTCCAAAGGGAGCCGAAATTCGCTTTTACAGCGCATAAAATCCAAAGGTGAGCGAATTCAGGACCCGAAAAAGACACGCATTTCTTGCGCCAGAATGCACCCGGAAAAATCAAAAGGTGAGCGTTTTCAGGGGGAGTAAAAGACCCGTTTGAACGCAAAGGTGAGGAAATTCGGGATAGGTAAACTGACCGTCGTCGCGGATAAGCAGTGCTGATGCGGGTATTGTCGAGCGGCGTTGGTCCCGAACATTTTGGTGCAGGTGAGAATTTTCGGGAGTTTTGGACGCCCAGTTTTTGAGCATAGGTTTCCCGCGCTGTTGGCTAATGGTGAGAATTTTCGGGGAGTGTTCAGCGCATCGCATGAAAAATGGTCAACATTGCTATATTTTAAGTAATTGAATTTAAATGGATTTTTGTCATTTCCTCGTCAAGGTGAGCATATCCGGGAGCCAGTACGCCGGAGGTCGGCTCGTCGCTGATTTCCGACGATGGCGGCTAAAGGTGAGGATTTTCAGGAGCGAATCGGCGCCGCCGACTCGTGGTTCAGGCGAGGAACGCTGGCCTGTAGTGGATTGCGTCCCGGTGAAGGTGAGAATATTCGGGACCATTGCTCGAGTCGCGTTTACGCACGCCGGTCGCGAGAGGTGGCGCGTCGCTGGCCGTCTGCAAGCTTCCTGTATCGGGAGCGCGACATCGAGTTTGCGAACGAATGGATCCGCGGTGCGTGCGGACGCGCTCGGGCACTAGAAGGCTGTCCAATGTCTGTCCGGCCACATACTAGGCCGGATCCATGCTCCTCCCTGTTAAAGCGAAAGAAATAGAAGTGCCGCGAAACGGCGGGCGGCTCTCCCGTGCAGGCGAGCACCGCGCGCCCTTGCGTCCAGCTGACGCTAATCAAGAAATCGAGTCGTATATTTGCGACGTTCGTAGTGGTGAGTACTTTCGGGAGTCGATCGGCCGGGTTGAAAAGGACGCGAGTCGACACGGTTTACACCTGGCCCACGAGTATCAACGATGCCAGAACAGGCGTCGGGCGATCCAAGGTGAGGCTTTTCGGGACCCGTCGCTGGTGAGTCAGGTGACGTAAACCGATTTCACCCCAGGTAGGTGAGAGAGGTGCTATAGACGTGCATCACCACAGCCGGTATGCTTTCGCGAAATCTCTTCCCGACTCGACGCATGGCTACGAAGCGCGCGAAAAAAACCGATGTGGTGAGCCCAAGCTCCGCCGAATTGCGCAAAGCCGTCGAGGCGATCGCCATTCAGCCCAAGAGCGGCAAAATCACGCTGCTCACCCGCAAACTGTTCAACGTCTTGCTAGCCGTCGCGCAGCAGGCGGACGAATCGGGCGACACGTATCGCGCGCTGCTCTCGGACATCGTCGCCAACTCCGCGTTCGATTCGAACGACACCGCCCTCGTCAAGGAGCATTTGCGCCGCATGGTTTCCGTGCAGGTCGAATGGAGTCAGGGAACATCCAGTCAGAAGCCCGGCCGCAAGTGGGGTATCTCGACGCTGATCGCCGATGCGGAAATTCTCGAAGATCCGGCGACGCGCCGCGTCTGGGTCGAATTCTCGTTCGCGCCAAAGATCAAGAAGAAACTGCTGGACCCCGTGCAATACGCACGCCTGAGTCTGCAGTTCCAAAGCCAGTTGCGCAGCAGTGCGGGACTCGCGCTCTACGAAATCTGCGTGCGTTACCTGACCAACCCGAGCCATCTGACGATGCGTGAGGCGTGGGAATGGTGGCGACCCATCCTGTCGGGCACACCCGACACCGAAGCCGGCGATGAAGCCAAGCGCGAGTACAAATACTTCAAGCGCGACTACCTGCGTCCGGCAATCGCGGAAGTAAATGCCGTCACCAATATCTTCGTTGAACTGATTGAACATCGCGAAGGTCGTCGGGTGGCCGAAATCCAGTTCCGCGTGACCGAGCGCAAGCAGCCTATGCTAGCGCTCGATGAGCATCCCAATGTTTTCGACAGCACGCTCGTCGACCGGATGGTGAAGATCGGCATTCCGCTCAAGGAAGCTCAGACGCTGTACGCGGATAGTGAGGAAAACCGGATTCGCGCGGCGCTGCAAATGACCGAGCAGCGGATGCGCAGCACGACGCTGCCTCCTGTGCGCAGCGCGCCAGCGCTGTTCAAGGACGCGTTGAAGAAGGGCTATGCACCGCCCGTCGATGCGTTGCCTTCGGCACCGGCCGGCAAAGGCTCCGCAGGCGTGCCTGCAGACGATCTGAAAGCGCGGTTGCTCGGCGAGTACATGGCGCATCGGCGCAAGGAAGCGCAGGCGCTGTACGAAGAGCAGGGCGATGGTGAGCGCGAAGTTGCCCGGCATTCGTTCGAGGAAGATGAGCTACCGGGCCTCGGCGCTCACCTGCGCGACGATTGGCGTCGACGTGGGCTGGAGTCGAAGCTGACGGAAACGGCTTTCTTCGACTGGCTCGCTCGCAAGACATGGGGCGAGCCGACGGACGGCGATCTACTCGCGTTCACACTGAGCCAATCGCGAGCTGCCTGATTCTGATGAAGCGCGCCGTGTCCGGCGCGCTTTTTTTTCCTTCCCAGGTTACGACTGTTCGGCCAGCATCTGTTCGATTTGCCGAAGGATCTCGTCGCGCTTGTCACGCGATAATCCACGCAATTTCAGTTCGAGCCGGTCGTCGCCGTACGACTTCAGATCGCCGACAGCGACGCCGCCGAGCTTGATGTCGAGCCGCTGCGCGTAACGCTGACGTCCCGCCGGCTTCGCGCTTTCTTGCGCCGTCGCTCTTCCCTTCACGATGTCCGCGACCTGACGCGTGCTCAGATCGTCAGACAGGATCTTGTTGATCAGACGCAGCGTCGAGTCCGTGCCGCGGGCTGAGTGATATCGGCCAACCTGATACGCCATGTTCGAGCCGAACCGATCGGGCCGCGCCACCATCTCCTGCATCACCGTTTCCGGCAGTTTCGCGATCGACAGCGCGACGGCGATCGTCGATTCGTCCAGACCTAGATGCTCTGCGAGTTCCTTCTGACTCTGAAAGTGCTTCTCGTCCAGAAACCGGCGCCACACGACGGCGTTATCGAACACCGTCTGTGAATCGCGCTGAACGTTGAGGTCGTATCCGAGCTTGTAGCTCTGAATGCCGATGGGCAGATCGATGACGATCGCCTTTACCGTTTCCTTGTTTGCTTCTTTCAGCGCGCGGACGCGTCGTCCGCCATCGCTGACGAAGTAGCTTCCCGGGTTGTCGTAATCGGGAATGACGTGGATGGCTTGTTGCTGTCCTTGCTTCGCGAGATTGACTGCAAGCTCGGCAATCGACGACTTCACGTAGAAGTATCGTGGGTTGAACGGACTCGGCTTGATCGCCTTCAATGGAAGTTCAACGATCTGTCCAGGGCGATAGGCGTGTTCGGCGCGCCAGGCGCGGTATTCGATCGATTCGTTTGCGGCATCGGTAACTTCCGCTTCGCCAGACGATGCGGGAGATACAACAGGACTCTTGAATGCGGCGATGTTCGCGTTCTTCGGAGCGTTCTGCACGAGTCCGTCGATCGCATTGAGCCGGTCGAGCGCCGTGCGCTTTTCGCTGCTGGTCGAATCGGGACGTGCCTGGAAGCCTTTGGCGAATTGGGACGGTTTCATTCAAGTACCTTTATGCGCATAAATTCAGGGAAGCAGAGCCGCGATCTCATCGGCGCACGCGCGAATTTCGAGGCTGGCGAGCTTGGCGCCTCGGTCGTTCATCTGCAATACGGTTTGACCTAATGCCATGGCCTGTTTGTATGCCTCGCGCGTCGGGATCTGGGTGCGCAAAAGCGGGAAACCGAGTTCCTCGAGCGCGCGCTTGAGCTCGCGGGTCAGCATCCGTTTCTCCTCCGTCTTGTTGAGGAGAAAAACGGCACGAAGGTCTTCATTCATGACCTGTGCTTGTTGAACCAGCTTGACGAGACCGACACTCGACCAATAGTCGGCGGGCGAAGAAGACGTTGGAATGACGGCAACCGTTGCGGCGAGGAGGACGACGCCTGAGACCTTTTCCGTGATCGACGGAGGGCAATCGACGACGATCAGGTCGTAGTCCGCGACGAACTTCTTGATCTCGCGATGGATCTGCGCGCCCGCTTCCGAGAGGTTCACAACAGGAAAGGGAATGCCGGAGTCGCTGTCCGAGGAGGCGCTGGCCCAGTGGATGAGGGTGTTTTGACCGTCGGCGTCGACGACGAGAACGCGCTTGCCTCTTTCATGGAAGGCTGCGCCGAGGTGCATCGCAATCGTGCTTTTACCGACCCCGCCCTTCTGCTGTGTAACTGCGATGATTTCTGCTGCCAATGTTCACCTCCTCTTTTTGCTCGCCGCTGAATTTTACCTGGATGATTTTGTAATTCAAACATTTTTGGTTACATGCAACGGTTATAGGCCGTTTGACGTGGCTTTATGCGCATAAAGGTCGGGCGCACTGTGTCGTGCGCATAGAAAATGGACGATGCTTTGCAGATGCGTGAGCAGGAAACCGCGGATCCGAGGGCGAACACCAAACGCGAAAGCGGTGCCTTACTCGACGTTCGCGGGTGACGTAGGGTGAGGGCTGTGAATGTGTGATCGCCGGACCGAACAACATCCGCTCGGTTTATGCGCATAAAGATGACGACCAAACGGACAGGTCTGCTGCGCTAACACGCGAAAGCAATGACCTATTTCGTAGCAGTTGGTCCTCGCGTTTATGCGCATAAAGTCGATCAGAGAGTGATGTACCGACAGAGCGCTCGTCGCCTGAACAGAGAATGTTTGACCGGGCTCATGCCTTCAAGGCATCAACTTGCGCGCTAGATCACGAACGCACCCGGCGCCCATGGAAAGGGCCCCGTCTTCGATGGATCGATCCGGACACGACCCGAGGCAGTCATACCAACACCGAGTCGAACTCATCCGCGACTGGCACCACGACACACCCTCCGCGCACCCGCTAAAATCTCCAACCCGTCTTCCACTCCCGCGTGACGCGCATGATCACCATCTACCACAACCCGCGCTGCTCGAAATCCCGTGGCGCTTGCGAGCTCATCGCTGATGTGTACAACCCGAAGAACGAGCCTGTCGAGGTGGTCGAATACCTCCGCACGCCGTTGTCTGTGGCGCAGTTGAAGGAATTGCACCGGATGCTTGGCTGTCCCCTTCGCGAGATGATGCGAGACTCGGAATCGGTCTACAAGGAACTGCACCTGGACGATCCATCGATGAGTGACGATCAGTTATACGAAGCGATCGTGGCGAATCCGATTCTGCTCCAACGTCCGATCGTGGTTCGCAATGGCCGTGCAGTGATCGGTCGGCCGCCAGAAAACGTCGAGGCTTTGTTCCCCGAACTGGCGAAGTGATGTGACGGGCGCGGTACGACACTTACCCGCACCGCGCGTGCAACGGACGACCGCTTACGCTTTTGCCCCGAGAACGGCTTCCTTCGTCACGATTTTGGACGGAATGATGCGCAACTCAGTGAATGTGTCTGCGATTCTCTGCTGCTCTGCGAGCACGCCGGCATCGATGGGCTTGTAGACGTGCGCATAGTGCCGCAAGCTCGCCTCGACCACACTGGCGTCGAGTCCCTGAATTGGCGCCAGCTGTGCGGCTGCTTCGCCGTAGTGCTCGCGGACCCAGGCGCCTTCCTTGCCGACTTCGGCGATAACGGCATCGATCAGTTCAGCGTTTTGTTGCGCAAACGGGCGCGCGCTGAGAAAGAACTGGTGATGGCTAACAATGCCCGCACCGTCGGTCAGGAGCCTCGCATTCGATTGCCGCTTTGCTGCTTCGAGAAACGGATCCCAGACGGCCCATGCATCGATGGCGCCTCGCTCGAACGCGGCCCGCGCGTCTGCGGGCGGCAGGAAAACAGGCTGGATATCGGTGTACTTCACTCCCGCTTTCTGAAGGGCCGCGACCAGAAACCAGTGCACGTCGGAACCCTTGTTCAGCGCGACGCGCTTGCCTTTCAGGTCGGCAACCGACTGAATCGGCGCGTCGCGATGGACCAGAATGCCTTCGGCCTGCGGCGTCGGGATCTCATACGCGGTGTACACGAAGTTCGCGCCAGCCGCCTGCGCAATCACGGGTGGCGCCTCGCCGACGTAGCCAAAGTCGATTGAACCGACGTTCAGTCCTTCAAGCAACTGCGGACCCGCCGGAAACTCCGTCCATTTCACACTGATGCCCTGCGGCGCGAAGCGCTTTTCGAGCGTGCCGTGGGCTTTCAGCAATACGAGCGTACTCGCTGCCTTTTGATACCCGATGCGAATTTCCTTCGCCGGGGATTGCGCGAAAGTAGGCCAGGCGGCAGACGCCAGTAGTGCGCCGGCCCCCGCAAGAAAGGTGCGGCGCGTGAATGTGGAATGTTGAGACATGGCAGGATTCGATGTAGCGGCGACGGTCGCAACAGGGACCGATTGCGCTCAACGATAAGCTGGCGGCTATTCCACGCGAACCGATAATTTCGCATAAGCAAATCACGATGTCGCGAACATCGACCGATGCATACGGCATGGCAGGAATTGATGCCTTACTGACGCAATTGCCTTTTCCCGTCTCTTTACACTGCAAGCTCCGCTCTCCCACAGCGGCGAAGACGCCCAGACCTTTTTGCTCCGGAGATTGAAGATGCTCGAATTGAGACCGTCGTGTGAAGGCTGCGGCAAGGCACTTCCGCCCAACGCAAGCGATGCAATGATCTGCAGTTACGAATGTACGTTTTGCGAAGTCTGCGCGTTGACTGCGCTGCGTAACGTGTGCCCAAACTGCGGCGGAAATTTCCAGCATCGGCCGGTTCGTCCCGCCGCAATGCGGGAGAAACACCCGGCTTCGTCCGAACGACACCCCGTCGGCGTAGACGAGGTCTCGCATAGTGCGTTCTTCGCGCGGTATCGCGACGTCCCGCCGTCGGAACGCTAACCGGTGGGGGAAGGGCCTCTATGGCGGGCCCTACCCAATCCCTCCCCTTCAATTCCCAGCGAAACTCGCCCGAACTCAGATTTTTCTCGGCAACAGCAACTTTCAACAATCCATAAATCCGTTTGTCCACAAGTTCGTCGCAGAACTGTATCCGCGAGCGAGGTTCGATGCCGTTTGTTGCGTAAGGCGACAGACCGATAACGCGCTTGATTGATAAGGCAAAGATTCGACCTATCCACAGGGTTATCCAGAAAATCTGTGGATAACTTTTTGGCCCCTCGAGTTATCCACCGGCGGTCACAGAAACGTCACGTCGATACACAAAGCGGGCCGTGTTGCGATGCCCTCCGATCGCTATGATTGACAGGTCGCACCCCTTTTGCGCGTTTCGCGCCAACCGAGGAAGGAAGACATGGCCTATCACATTGCAGTGGTCGTCGGCAGCTTGCGCCGCGACTCGACTAATCGGCAGCTTGCCAAGGCGTTGACCTCGCTCGCGCCTTCAGACTTTTCTTTCGAATTTCTCGATATCGGTTCTCTCCCGCTTTATAGCCAGGACTACGACGACGATTTCCCGGAAGTTGCGCGCAACTTTAAGCAACGGATCCAGGCTGCCAACGGGCTGCTGTTCGTCACACCCGAGTACAACCGCTCAATGCCGGGTGTGCTGAAAAACGCGCTCGACTGGGGTTCGCGCCCTTGGGGCCATAGTGTGTGGGGTGGCAAGCCGGGCGCCGTGGTCGGCACGTCGCCGGGCGCGACGGGTACGGCGCTCGCGCAACAGCATCTGCGCAACGTGCTCGCCTATCTCGATGTGCCGACACTCGGTCAGCCTGAGATGTTCATCAAGCACACGGCTGGACAGATCGACGAAAACGGCAACATCGCCAGCGATGACACGCGCAAGTTCCTGCAGAAGTTCGTCGATCGATACGTCGACTGGGTGAAACGGCACGCCGGCTGAACCCACCTCTCGCCAGTAACGCGGCGCCCAACGCAGGGCGCCGCGATCCGATTAGCGATGGCGATGCGGATGTCCCGTCACGCGATCCCACCCGTGCTGCACGGCGGACTTGAAACGCTCCCAACTCCCCACTGTCTTGTCGCGCTCCCAATCCTCACGGACCTCGGGCTCCACCTCATCCCACGATTTGTCCTGGTAACGGATTTCGCGCGCCATCGTCGCACCGTAGTGATAGGCAGGCACGTACTCGTCATAGCGCAGGCCTTCGTGCGCGTACTCCGCGTCGTAATGCTCGCGGAAATCCTCTTCATATTCGAGAAACTCGTCCGGCACCTGTTGCGGCATCGCGCGCGCGGGCGCGGCGGTGTCGGGTGTCATCACGGCGCCCGAGCCCGCGATACCTGCTGACGCAATCGCCGCCGCCGAAGGCGAATCGCCCTCGCGCGCCGCCGGTCGGTTTGCGCCGGTGGGGACGCCATAGTCGGGATACTGGGCCGCGGGCGGCTGCGGTTCCGTCGGCGGCATATCGGGCCGCATGACCGCGCCGGCGCCCGGCGCGCTTGCGGCGGCCAGCGCTTCAGCGGAGAGCTCGTCGACAGGCGGCACGCCGTGCAGCGCGTCCATCCGTGTGCGCGTACGCGCCTCTTCCGCGGCAAGCTGCGCGTCATTCGATGGACGGGCGCCTCGCGTGCCGATGCCGAGTTCGTCGAACACCGAGTGCTCGCGGCCTGCGTCAGGCGCAAGCGGATCGGCGTCGGGTGCCCGTTCGCTCACTTCGATTGCGCCGAGCTTGCTGAGCGAATTGCGCGCGAGTTCCGCATGGGATTCGCTCGCGGCATTCACGGCCACCAGCACGGCACCGCGCCGCACGGCATCCGTGTAGCGCTCGGCTTCGGACGCAGTCGGGCCCGACGTGGCGAACAGACTCGACAAAAACCGTTCGATGTTGGCGATGACGCCGGGCGACTGGGCGGCGGCAGCGTCGGCGGGTGTTTCGGGATTCGCCTGCAACTCGATGTCGGTCGAGGCGAACCCGGTTTGCACGAGCATGTTCCGCGCGCTCTCGGCCTGCGCGTAGTTGGCGAAAAGACCAATCACAGTGTGTCGCATGTCTGCCTCCCGTCGGCTTTCCAGGGGGATGCGGCGGCGCACCGCAGCATCCTCGGTAACGGAAAGCCGCAACGTTCATGCCGGATTCGGAAGGCCGGCGCCAGCGGGATCAGGCCAACGCCATCGGAAGGACTTGCGCGCCAGCTGCATGGCGCGCTTTTACAAATGCCTGGTAATCCCCGGCAAAAGGCGCTCAGCCAGCCGGATGGGTCGGCGTATGGGCAAGATCGCGCTGCAGCGTCTGCAGGTATTTGTCGAGCAGCGCGATATCGAACGGTTTCGACAGTACGCGTGCATCGACGTGACGGGCGCGCTCCAGTTCTTCCGCGTAACCCGTGACGAGAATCACCGGAAGCTTCGTCTCGAAAGCCTGCACACGTTCCGCGAGATCGATGCCGTTCAGCGTGCCCGGCATATGGATATCGGAAATCACGAGATCGAATGGCAGCGGCTCGCCCGTTTCCTTCTGCTGTGCGTGCGCGGCGTCGAAGCGTTCCATCGCGGCGTCGGCGTTGAACACGCAGGTGACTTCGTGACCCATCATCTGTAGCAGCGCTTCCGTACCGGCCGCGACTTCGTCGTTGTCTTCGACGAGCAGAATGCGCAGGCCGTGCGGCGCGCCCGCTTCTTCCGCGACGGGTTCGGCGGGCCGCTCCACTTCCGGCGCCTGCGTGGCGCGCGGCAGATAGAGCCGCACCGACGTACCCGCGCCGATGGCGCTATCGATCGCCGCCAGCCCGCCCGAGCGCTCGCAGAACGCGAACACCTGCGGCAAGCCGAGACCCGTGCCCATGCCTTTCGGCTTGGTCGTGAACAGCGGTTCGAACGCGCGCGACAGCACGTCGGGCGGCATGCCGACGCCGGTATCTTCCAGCGACAGCTGCACGAAATCGCCGGTGATCGGGAAGCCGTCTCCGTGGCGAAAGCTCACGTTGTTCGCGCGCACCGTGTAGCGGCCGCCATTCGGCATCGCATCGCGCGCATTGACGGCAACGTTGATCAGCGCGAGTTCGAGTTCGGCGACATCGACCTGCATCGGCCACACGCCCGTGCCCACATCCATCACCAGCGCGACCTTCGCACCGAGCGACGCGCGCAGCAGATCGCGACAGCCTGGCAACCAGCGTTCGACATCGAGCGTTTCGTTGCGCAGCGGCTGTTTGCGCGCGACGCCGAGCAACTGCCGCGTCAGCGACTGCCCGCTCTTGAGCGCGCGCTCGACGGCGGACAGCTCGCGATCGAACGCCACTGCGCCGCGCCTTCGCACGATCTGCACATTGGCGGAGACGATCATCAGCAGGTTGTTGAAGTCGTGCGCGACGCTGCCCACCAGATTGCCGAGCGCTTCCATCTTGCGCGACTGCCGGTACGCGGATTCGATCGAACGACGCATCGACGCTTCCGCCTGCCAGCGCTCCCACGCCTCTTCTTCCACGCCGAGCCGTTTGAGCGACAGCCAGATCACGCACCACAACACGATGGACGGCACGAACGTCGACAGGATGAGCACGCTCAGATGGCGATACCACGCGGCCCAGATCGCCGACGTCCGATAGCCGACGGCCACATACACGGGATACGAACCGACGCGGCGAAACGCGACGATCAGGCGTTCGTTGTCAGGCGCCGCGCGCACCCGCACGACACCTGCGCGCCTGCCTTCTGCAAGCGCATCGGTGTACGCGTCGCGGCGCGCGGGTTCCTGCGACTTCGAAGGCAGTCCGACGGGATAACGCGCGAGCACGGCAGCGTCGGAGCGCGTGAGAGCCATCGTCATCGGCGAGTCGTTGCCGCCCAGAAGCTCGCGATAGAACGCCGCGAAATAGCTGGGCCGCAACGCCACCGAAACCATGCCCGCGAACCCGCCATCGTCGCCGCGCCGCGCGACGCCCGTATTGAATACGACCTCGCCGGCGACGTGCCCGACCATCACCTTCGACACATGCCCAAGCGCCTGGCCGTCGCGAATACCGACGAAATCCTCCCGCTGGCTGATCGACACGGCGGGCGCAGGATAAAAACGGCTGCTGGCGAGCAGCATGCCGTCGTGACCGAAGATCGACACAGCCGCGACCTGCGGATAGCCGCCGCCCATCGTCTGCAATTTTTCGTGGATCGCGGCTTCGCGCTCGCGGATGCCGTCGTCGTCGAGTCCTTGAACGAGATCGACGACGCGCGCGTCGAGCGCTTCGTTCATGTCGAACACTTTCAGCGCGTGCTCTTCGGCGACGCGCACGGTGCGCAGCGTGACATCGGTGGCGTCGGCTTCGCGCGTGCGCAGATCACTGAACGCCATCGCCGCAACGAACACGCACGGCACGACCACCGCCGCCACCAGCAGCGCGATCAGCGTCATGCGGCGCACGGCAAAATTTTGCTCGGGTACGGCGGGGAATAGCGTTTCGTCCGGCCGCGCGCCGGCGGCTCGTTCTTCGGGGAGGTTCGCGTCGGCGGAATCGTGCCGGTCAGCTGTCATGGCGCAAGCCGCGCGCGCGGCCGGTGAGAGACGAGTGAGTATTCATCATAGGTTCAGTGGACCATCCGTTCGCGCGCAATGCAACAAAGCGGTCGCCGCCGCTGCACGGGCGCGGCCCGGACGCTTTAGTCATACGAGTCCGCGAATCAGCGACGAATCCGGAAGCGCAAACGTACACAAAAGTATAAAGACGATCATTTATCTGACGAATGCTTACGTTTTGACTCAATTCTGACTCAAACGAGTTAAATTCCTTCGACGAAAGCATTCTGGCGAGTTGCCTTTCCGCCGATTTGCTTCGAAAATTGCGTTCAGATAAATAATCAGCCCGCCATGATCGGGCGAATTCCGCGCGAGGGACCGGGCTTTGCACGCGATGCAAGTCTGGGCAGACCCTCGCGGAGACCAGCGGGGCACCACGGAGCCATGAACACCGTCTTGCCACCGCAGCACTATCTACGGGGTAGGCTTCGAACATGCCGGTCATAGCCGTTGTCCATTGCGCGCGCGCTTCAGCGCCCGCGCGCCGCACGCACAGCACCTGGGGACGGGTGCGCCTGTCGCCGTGCCGCCTCGCGTCAGCAACGCTTCTGCCGACCGCTCCCGATTCCCGCCTTGTTGCTGGTGACGCGACTGCGCGAGCGGCCGCTAAAGTTCGTTCAGGTACCGCCGTTAACACGTAAGAGCCCACTCCGTTTCCAGTCTGCCGCCATGTCTTTGCCCATTGTGATCGCCGATGATTCGCTGCTTGCCCGCAAGGTGCTCACGAAAGCATTGCCGGACGGCTGGGACGTCGACATTACCTATGCGTCCAACGGACGCGAAGCGCTCGAGCATTATCGCAAGGGACTTGCGTCGGTGATGTTTCTCGACCTGACGATGCCCGACATGACGGGCTATCAGGTTCTGGAGGCCCTGCAGCACGAGGACCTGAATACCTTCGTGATCGTCGTGTCCGCCGATGTCCAGCCGATGGCAAGGGAACGCGTGCGCGCGCTGGGCGCGATCGCTTTCATCGCCAAGCCCGTGACTACCGAGGCGGTGCTTCCCATCCTCAAGGAGTACGGGTTGTATGTCTGAACCAGTCCTCAACGAAGATCAGCGCGACGCGCTGCAGGAGGTCGCCAATCTGGCGATGGGCCAGGCCGCGACGCGCCTTGCGGTCCTCCTCGATGCGTTTATCGAATTGTCCGTGCCGCGCGTGCGCGTGGTGGCCGTGCGCGAGGCGGCGCAGGCGCTGCGCGAAATGACGGGCATCAACGAGCCCGTCAGTGCCGTGCGACAGGGATTCCGCTCGGATATCAAGGGCGAGGCGCTGGTGATCTGCCGCAGCGGCAGCATCGAGCAGTTGTGCTCGCTGGTGAGCGACCCGTATGCGAAGTCCGCTTACGAAGCGACGACGCAGGAAGAACTGGTGTTCGACGTCGCGAATATCCTGACAGGCGCATGCGTGTCGTGCATTCTCGACCAGCTTGGCCGCACGCCGGTGTTTTCGGCGCCGGGCCTGCTCGGCTCGGCGATGTCGCTCGACGATGTGTTCCAGCCGAACGTGCTCGCGTGGGAAGTCGCGCTGCTGGTCGAAGTGAATTTTGCTTTAGAGGATCAGAGTTTCCGCGCTCACCTCGTGATGCTGATGGCGGAAGACTCGATCCGTCATCTGAGCATGGCGCTGGACGCGCTCCTTTCCAGTATATGAATGTCCCGCTTCCTTCGCTGAGCGACCTGGTTGTCGAACGGGTCGGTTTTGGCATTTTCGTGCTCGACCGTCAGATGAACGTGCTGATGTGGAACCGCTTCATGCACGATCACAGCGGTCTTGCAGCCGAAAAGGTAGTCGGCAAGTCGATTTTCGCAAGCTTTCCGGAATTGCCGCGCGTGTGGCTCACGCGCAAGCTCGAAAGCGTGTTCCAGCTGGGCAGCTTTGCGTTCAGTTCGTGGGAACAGCGCCCGTATCTGTTCAAGTTCGATCACGACCGGCCGATCACAGGCGGCGTCGACTTCATGCAGCAGGACTGCACGTTCATGCCGATCATGCGCGACCGCGAGGTCGAGGCCGTGTGCGTGACGGTGTCGGACGTGACGCACGTGAGCATCATGCAGCGCGAGCGCGAAGAAGCCGTCGCGAAGCTGCAGGAATACGCGGACCGCGACGGGCTGACGGGCATCGCGAACCGCCGCTATTTCGAAGCGCGGCTGCGCGAGGAATACACGCGCTGGCAGCGCTACGGCGGCGAGCTGTCGATCCTGCTGTTCGATCTCGACCACTTCAAGAAGATCAACGACCAGTTCGGCCACGTGGTTGGCGATACCGTGTTGCGCGAGATGGCGCAGCGCGTGTCGCACGTGGTGCGCGCGCAGGATACGTTCGGGCGTTTCGGTGGCGAGGAGTTCGCGCTGCTGTTGCCGTGCACGCCGCTCGAAGATGCGATGCTGGTCGCGGAGAAGATCCGCAATACGATCGGCGACAGGGCTGTCGACGTGCAAGGCGTCGATGTGCCCGTAACGGCGAGTGTCGGCGGCGCGGCCGCGCGGGCGGGTGTGCCCGCCTACGAGGCGCTGATCAACGAGGCGGACGCCGCGCTGTACAGCGCGAAACGGCAAGGACGCAACCGGTCGGTCGCGTTTATCTGAAGACGGGCGGGCGTGCGCCCGCTGTGGCTCATCACTTTACCGGCGGGTCATCCACGATCCGACGACGCGCCACTGGCCGTCGCGGCGGGCGAAGTCGTCCTTGAACGCGAACACCGCTTGCTGACCGTCCGGCGCCATGAACTGACTTTCGCCGATCGCGACAGCGCGGTCGCCATACACGCGAATTTCGAGATCGCGCAGTATCTGCCTGGATCCAGCCGGCGCAGGCGGCGTGCTGAGAACGTCGCGCTTCGACCGCGTGGCGCCTGACGGCATCACGCCGCGATACGAATCGTCGAGTAGCGCCTGCAACGTGTCCCGATCCTGCTGCATGCTCGCCTGGATCCACGTGTTTTCCATCCGGCGGATCATCGCTTCGTCTTCCTGCGACGCGAAACCCGACGCCGAGAAGCCGAAAGCGGCAAGAACGGGCGCGGCACACAGCAGATGCAGTTTCATTTCTCTTCCTTAAAACAGATTCAGATAAATAATCGGATTTATTGATATTTAATATCGATCGCGATTGAATTAATATTCATCATTCGATAATCGGATCAAATGCATTTCAATTGAGCGTCATTCAGAGAATTTGCTCATTGGCTTGCTGCAAGCGGCTTCCGAGGCTCTCGCGTGTTGCGCACCGCCTCGCCATGTGTCAAAAGATAATCTGAATCTGTTTAGATGTATTTCGGATGAGTCTTAATTTGAGATAAGAGGTGATCGATTTTCGACAATCGTCGAATAAGAAATCTGTGTCTTTTTGTTTATCCGGCATCGGGCTTCTGCTCGCGTACGCCGCAGTGGCGGTCCACACCCGGGCGACCGCCGTTCCTGCGTCGCCTATGAAAGGTTGGTATACTTTTGCCCGTTTTCCGGTCTTTCCGGCCGGTGTTTCGCGCGTGTCCGCGCGCGCGGGCGGCTTGCCCCCTGCGGGTAGGCATGACTTCTTGATCGCCCCGTCGGGGTGTCTCAGCGGAGATCGTCTTGGCCGTTTCCAATCTCGTCGTGGACGACACACAAACTGACGCAGCTGCCGCGAGTTCCGGCAGCTCGTTTTATCTCGCGATGCGCATCTTGCCGCCTGCGCAACGCGATGCGATGTATCAGGTGTACGCGTTCTGCCGCGCCGTCGACGATATCGCCGACAGCGACCTGCCGCGCGCCGAGCGCGCCGCGGGTCTCGAGCGCTGGCGCGCGGACATCGATGCGTGCTACGCAGGCTCGCCGCGCGCGTCGCTGCTCGAGCTGACCCGGCACATCCACACGTTTCATCTGCAGCGCGAAGACTTCCACGCGATGATCGACGGCATGGCAATGGACGCCGCCGCCGACATCTGCGCGCCCGACGAAGCCACGCTCGATCTGTACTGCGATCGCGTCGCGAGCGCTGCCGGACGGCTATCGGTGAGGATTTTCGGGATGCAGGAACAGCCCGGTATCGAGCTGTCGCACCATCTGGGCCGCGCGCTGCAACTGACGAATATCCTGCGCGACATCGACGAAGACGCGGGCATCAACCGCTGCTATCTGCCGTACGAGCTGCTCGCACGGGAAGGCATCGCGGCGACGAATCCGCTCACGATCGCCGACGATCCGTCGCTGCCGCGCGTGTGCGCGACGCTCGCCGAGCGCGCGAAGCAGCATTTCGCCGCTTCCGACGCGATCATGGACGCGCAGCCGCGCGCGCACGTCAAGGCGCCGCGCATCATGTCGGGCGTGTACCGCTTGCTGCTCGAGCGCACGCTGGAACGCGGCTTCGACATTCCGCGCACGAAAGTCAGCAAGCCGAAGCTGCGGATGCTGGCAATCGTGGCGCGCTACGCTTTCTTTTGATGCGAAAGCTGGTTCACGTGATCGGCGCAGGGCTGGCCGGTCTGGCCGCCGCCGTGCAACTGCAACGGCGCGGCGCGCAGGTCGTGTTGTACGAAGCAGCAGAGCAGGCAGGCGGCCGCTGCCGCACGTACTATGACCGGGCGCTCGCTGCGACGGTCGACAGCGGTAATCATCTGGTGCTGTCGGGCCAGCAGGCCACGTTGAACTACGTGCGCGCGATCGGTTCCGCCGACGAACTCGTCGGGCCGACGCAACCCGAATACCCGTTCGTCGATCTCGCAACGAACCAGCGCTGGACGGTCCGCATGTCGGCGGGACGTTTTCCGGCGTGGATTTTCGAAGCTGCCGCGCGCGCGCCCGACACGCAATGGACCGACTACCTGTTCGTCGTGCCGCTGCTGCTGGCCAAACCCGGCCGCACCGTCGCGCAGACGATGCGCAGCAACGGACCGCTGTGGGATCGCATGCTGCGTCCGCTGCTGCTGGCCATGACGAACACGGAGCCGCGCAATGCGACGGCGGAACTGGTCAGCGCGGCGCTGCGCGACACCTTTGCCGCGGGCGGGCCGTCCAGCCGGCCGCTGATCGCGCGCAACGGTTTGGGTTCTGCCTTCGTCGAACCGGCGCTTCGGCTGTTGCAGCATGGCGGCGCGGCGATCCGGCTCGGTGCGCGGGTCGATGCACTGGAGTTCACCGAAGAAGGCGCGCAAAGCCGTGTCGCCGCGCTGCGCCTCGACGGTGACGAGCGCATCGAAATCGGTGTGAACGAGGCCGTCGTGCTTGCCGTGACGCCCGACGTCGCGCAGGCGCTAGTGCCCGGTGTGGCGGCGCCGCGCCGTTTTTCAGCCGTGGTGACGGCCCATTTCGCCGTCGAGCCGCCGCTTGGCCATCCGCCGCTGATGGGTCTCGTCAACGCGAGCGCAAGCTGGCTGATCGCGTCGGATGGACGTCTGTCGGTGACGGTCTATGACGCTGGAAAACTCACCGATACCCCGCGCGAAGACCTCGCGCGCAAGCTGTGGGCCGATGTTGCACAAGTGACGGGCTTGTCGGCCGATCTGCCGCTGAAGTGGCAAGTAACCGTCGAGCCGCACGCGACCTTCGCCGCGCAGCCCGACGACGAGATGCGCCGCCCGGCCGCGCGCACTCGCTGGAATAACCTGATGCTCGCGGGCGACTGGACGGCAACCGGTCTGCCGCCGGGCATCGAAGGCGCGATCCGCTCCGGCCAGAAGGCCGCGGATACGCTATTGAACGAACCGATGGAACGCCGATGAACGATTTATTCACGACCCAGACGCTGGGCGACGCACTGCCTCAAACGCTGATCGACGATCACGCTCCCGTGGCCGCCGCGCTGGCGACGGGCGCCGCACCCGTCGACGCGCTCGACGCCGCCGTCACGCGCGCGACGGACGCGATCCTCGCCGCACAAAAGGACGACGGCCACTGGGTCTACGAACTCGAAGCCGACGCGACGATTCCCGCCGAATACGTGCTGCTCGTCCACTACCTCGGCGAAACGCCGAACGTCGAGCTGGAACAGAAGATCGCGCGCTATCTGCGCCGTATCCAGATGGCCGACGGCGGCTGGCCGCTCTTCACCGACGGCGCGATGGACGTCAGCGCGAGCGTGAAGGCGTACTTCGCGCTGAAGATGATCGGCGACGCGGAAGACGCCGAACACATGGTCCGCGCGCGCGAGTGCATTCTCGCGAACGGCGGCGCGGAAGCTGCGAACGTGTTCACGCGCATCCTGCTCGCGCTGTTCGGCGTCGTCACGTGGTACGCAGTGCCGATGATGCCCGTCGAAATCATGCTGCTGCCGAAGTGGTTCCCGTTCCATCTGTCGAAGGTGTCGTACTGGGCGCGTACCGTGATCGTGCCGCTGCTGGTGCTGAACGCGAAACGGCCCGTGGCGCGCAATCCGCGCCGCGTGCGGATCGACGAACTGTTCCGTGGCGCGCCCGTCACGACGGGGCCACGTCCGCGCGCGGGCCATCAGAGCAAGGCTTGGTTCGCGTTCTTCCGCGCGGTGGACGGCGTGCTGCGCGTGACAGACGGTCTGTTCCCGAAGGCCTCGCGCGAGCGCGCGATCAAGGCTGCCGTCAGTTTTGTGGATGAACGTCTGAACGGCGAAGACGGCCTCGGCGCGATTTTCCCGGCGATGGCGAACTCCGTGATGATGTACGACGTGCTCGGCTATCCCGCCGATCACCCGAATCGCGCGATCGCACGCAAATCGATCGAGAAACTGCTCGTTATCCACGAAGACGAAGCGTATTGCCAGCCGTGCCTTTCGCCCGTGTGGGATACGTCGCTCGCGGCGCACGCGCTGCTCGAAACGGGCGATGCGCGTGCGGAAGAGGCGGCTGAGCGCGGTCTCGCATGGCTGCGTCCGCTGCAGATTCTGGACGTGCGCGGCGACTGGATTTCGCGCCGTCCCGACGTGCGTCCGGGCGGCTGGGCGTTCCAGTACAACAACGCGCATTACCCCGACGTCGACGATACGGCGGTGGTCGCGGCGGCCATGCATCGCTCGGCAGGGCTGACGAAATCGGATGTCGACGCGAACGCGATTTCGCGCGCCCGCGAATGGGTGGTCGGCATGCAGAGCAGCGACGGCGGCTGGGGCGCGTTCGAGCCGGAAAACACGCAGTATTACCTGAACAACATCCCGTTCTCCGATCACGGCGCCCTGCTCGATCCGCCGACGGCCGACGTCTCCGGCCGCTGCCTGTCGATGCTCGCGCAACTCGGCGAAATGCCCGCGACCAGCGAGCCGGCGCGCCGCGCTTACGACTATCTGCTGAAAGAGCAGGAAGACGACGGCAGCTGGTACGGCCGCTGGGGCATGAACTTCATCTATGGCACGTGGACGGCGCTGTGCGCGCTGAACGCAGCGGGCATCTCGCATGACGACGCGCGCGTGAAGCGCGCCGCGCAGTGGCTCGTGTCGATCCAGAACGCCGACGGCGGCTGGGGCGAAGACGGCACCAGCTACAAGCTCGACTATCGCGGCTACGAAAAGGCGCCGAGCATTCCGTCGCAGACGGCGTGGGCGCTGCTCGGGCTGATGGCGGTCGGCTATGTCGATCATCCGGCGGTCGCGCGCGGTATCGAATACCTGCAGAGCGAGCAGCGCGATCACGGCCTGTGGGACGAAGCGCGCTTTTCGGCGACGGGCTTCCCGCGCGTGTTCTATCTGCGCTACCACGGCTATCGCAAGTTCTTCCCGCTGTGGGCGCTCGCGCGCTATCGCAACCTGAAGCGCTCCGGCGAAAAGCGCGTCGCGTTCGGCCTGTGATGGCGGCCCGCCCTGATCTGATGAACGCGAAACTGCCCGTCATCGCCGTGACGGGCATGGCGTTCGAAGCGCGTATCGCGCGCGGCAACGGCGTCGAAGCAGTGTTCGCGGCGCGCGCCGATCTGCTCGAACGCGCGCTGAACGCCGCGATTGCGCGCGGCTGCTCGGGCATCATCAGCTTCGGCACGGCCGGCGGTCTCGCGCCCGATCTGGCGCCGGGCACGCTGATCGTCGCGAGCAGCGTGCATAGCCCGCTGGGCGTCGGCGAAACA
>NZ_JAAGPI010000016.1 GCF_017104715.1 Burkholderia sp. Ac-20365 | reverse complement strand
GGGAGCATTAAAAAAAAAAAAAAAAAAGAAAAAAAAAAAAAAGTAATGTTATAACATTACGTATTCACGATAATGTATCACGCATGTGACTTCTAACAGCTAACCTCAATGCATCTTACGCACTATTTGCTATCGTGGTTTGCGCTCATCATTGCATCACGAGTTCGTGCTGTGCTCGTCTGACACTAAGTCACTGTATTCCATTACATACCGTACGCAGTTCGACAGTCCTGCTAGCACTA
>NZ_JAAGPI010000015.1 GCF_017104715.1 Burkholderia sp. Ac-20365 | reverse complement strand
GTGTGCTCTTGTCCTCAAACTTCATTGCAAAGATCACACCGCGCTCTTCGGCGCTCAGCTGTTTATAGTTCTTTCCCATGCAACATATCCTAACCGGAAGTGTTGCGCTTGCATCTTGAGACCGCCCCTACTTTTCTTTGCCGCGGCAAAGAAAAGTAGGTGCCGCCCCGCACAGGGGCGACGCTTGAAGCAGGCAAGACAAAACGCGGATGCCAGCGACAACGAGAGCAGACCACTCCAGCATCGCGCAGACAAACCAAAAACCGAACCTTTACCCCCCTGCATGCCGCGCAGCGGCCATCACCTCCCGCTTGGTATCGAGAATATGCCGCTCGATCAGAGCAACAACCTCCTCGACATCACGCCGCTTGCACGCATCCACAATCTCATAGTGATCGCGCTGCACATCGCCCTTCTCCGTATCAAGCGACATCCTCAGATGCGGATACCGGTTCGTCGTACTCAAACAGTACTCCTCGATCATCTTCCGCAACCGCGCATTATTCGCCGGCGCGCACAGCGCAAGATGGAACTGCCGGTTGCATTCCGCCCACTCGGCGGGTGACGTCGCATCGTCATACGAAGCAAGGATGCGCTTCATCGCGTCGATATCCGCAGCGACCATGTTCGGCACCGCGAGCTTCGCCGCGTACGTCTCCAGCGCAGCGCGAATGTCGAGCAACTCGCAGATCTCCGTGGTCGACATCGCAATCACTACCGCGCCGCGATTCACCTGATAGCTGACGAGACCCTCCGCCTCCAGTTGCCGCAATGCCTCTCGCACGGGAATCCGGCTCGCGCCGAACCGCTCGGCAAGGTTCTCCTGGCGCAACTGCGCGCCGGGCGGCAACACGCCGCGCAGGATGTCGTCGCGCAACTGGTCGCGGATGGTCTGGGGCAGCGAACGCGTGTCCGCCTTGGCCTGCTCTGTGGTCATAAGTCAAAAAGGCCGGTCGCGCGCCGGCCGACGAAAAAGGTTGTCGTCAGAATTGTGGGCTGCTAGGATTGGATCCAATATTTATAAATTGGATCCAATCTGGGTCGCTAGGTATACGTTTTATCTTAACCAGAGGTCAGCATGGCAGTCGTCGCAGCGCCGAAAAATGAACCGATATTAGCCTATTCGCCCGACTCGCCAGAACGGGCGGCGCTTGCCGCCGCGCTCGCGGAGCAGTCGGCTCAGTCTGTACACGTGCCTGTCGTCGCCGGCGGCAGGCGCATCGAGGGCGGTCAGGCGCGGCCGCTCGTCAGCCCGCACGAGCATCGGCGGGTGCTGGCGCAGGTGCATCAGGCCAGCGCGGACGACGTCGCCGCCGCGATCCGTGCCGCGTCGGATGCGCAGCGCGACTGGGCGCACTGGTCGTTCGAAGACCGCGCCGCTGTGTTCCTGAAGGCCGCCGATCTCCTGAGCGGCCCATGGCGCGCGAAGCTGAACGCCGCGACCATGCTCGGCCAGAGCAAGACCGTGTATCAGGCGGAAATCGACTCGGCATGCGAGTTGATCGACTTCCTGCGCTGGAACGTCGCGTTTGCGCGCAGCGTGCAGGAGATGCAGCCCGTTTCGCCGGACGGTGTGCGCAATGCGCTCGACTACCGGCCGCTCGAAGGCTTCGTCTATGCAGTGACGCCGTTCAACTTCACGGCAATCGGCGGCAACCTCGCGTGCGCGCCCGCGCTGATGGGCAATAGCGTGCTCTGGAAGCCGGCGGCGACGGCCGCACTCAGCAACTACTACGTGCTGCAATTGCTGGAGGAAGCCGGTCTGCCGCCAGGCGTGATCAACTTCCTGCCGGGCGATGCATCGACGGTGTCTTCCGTTGTGCTCGCGTCGGATCAGTTCGCGGGCCTGCACTTCACCGGCTCGACGGGTGTGTTCGACGGCCTGTGGCGCGCGGCGTCGGAGCGGCTCGCCACGTATCGCAACTATCCGCGGCTGGTCGGGGAAACAGGCGGCAAGGACTTCGTGCTCGCGCATCCGTCGGCAGATGTCCCTGCGCTCGCCACCGCGCTGTTGCGCGGCGCGTTCGAGTATCAAGGGCAAAAGTGCAGTGCGGCGTCGCGTGCCTATATCCCTGCGTCGCTGTGGCCTGCCGTCAAGGAACAGTTGCTCGACCAGATTGCGAGCATCGCGATGGGCGACGTGAGCGACTTTTCCACCTTCATGGGCGCGGTGATCGACCGCAACGCATTCGACCGCATCGCGGGACACATTGGCCGCGCGCTCGACTCGAACGATGCACACGTGATCGCAGGCGGCCGTTGCGACGATCGCATCGGCTATTTCATCGAGCCTACCGTGATTCAGGTCGACGATCCGCACTACGTGACGATGCGCGAAGAAATCTTCGGACCCGTGCTGTCCGTCTATGTGTATCGCGACGAAGCATGGGCCGACGTGCTGAAACTCGTCGATGAAACGAGTCCGTATGCGTTGACGGGCGCCGTGTTCGCACAGGACCGCGCAGCCATCGTCGAGGCCAGCCGCGCGCTGCGCTTCGCGGCGGGCAACTTCTATGTGAACGACAAGCCGACGGGCGCCGTCGTCGGCCAGCAGCCGTTTGGCGGTGCGCGTCGCAGCGGCACGAACGACAAGGCGGGCTCCGCGCTGAACCTGCTGCGCTGGGTGTCGCCGCGCACCGTCAAGGAAACGTGGGTGCCGCCCACCCGCTACCGCTACGCGCATATGGCCTAGCGCCAGACGACTTCAACCGTAGCACCCCTTGCGGGACGAACGCCGCGCGATACGCGCGCGGCGCGGACCGTCCTGCGCCTATTAAAACGTGAGGAGAAAGACCAGATGTCCCAACGCATCGACGCAGTCAGCCGCACACGCCTTAACCCCCGCCGCAGCGCACTTGCCATCGGCGCGGCCGCACTCGCACTGTGGGGCGCCTCGGCGCTCGCGCAGGACGCGCAGGAAGTGAAGATCGGTTTCGCCGCGCCGCTGACGGGCGGCCAGGCGCACTATGGCGCGGACTTCCGCAGCGGCGTGCAGCTTGCGATCGAAGACGTCAACGCGACGAATCCTGTGATCGGCGGGAAACCTGTCAAGTTCGTGCTCGACGCCGCCGACGACCAGGCCGACCCGCGTCAGGGCACGACGGTCGCACAAAAGCTCGTCGATGACGGCGTGGTCGCCGTGCTCGGACACTTCAACTCGGGCACCAGCATTCCCGCTGCACCGATCTACGCACGCGCGGGCATTCCTGAACTCGCGACGGCGACGGCGCCCGCCTTCACGCGCCAGAATCTGCCGACCACATTCCGCCTCGTCACCTCCGACTCACAGCAAGGCAGCGTGCTCGGCGCCTACGTGGTGAAGGATCTGAAGCTGCGCAAGATCGCGATCGTCGATGACCGCACTGCTTACGGCCAGGGCGTTGCCGAAGAATTCGCGAAGGCTGCCAAGGCTGCGGGCGCAACCATCGTCACGCAGGAATTCACCAACGACAAGGCGGTCGATTTCCGCTCGATCCTCACGCACATCAAGTCATCGGATGCCGATGCGATCTTCTACGGCGGCGCCGATACGCAAGCCGCGCCGATGCTCAAGCAGATGCGCTCGCTCGCGATGAAGGCGACCTTGATCGGACCGGACATGATTCATTCGGATGAACTGCTGAAGATTGCGGGTGCTTCGGCGGAAGGTGCGCTGGCGTCGTCGGGTGGCAGTCCGCTTGAACAGATGCCTGGCGGCAAGTCGTATGTCGAGCGATACAAGAAGCGCTTCAACAAGGATGTCGAGTTGTATTCGCCGTATGCGTATGACGGCGCGATGGCTGTGTTTGCTGCGATGAAGAAGGCGGATTCGACCGATCCGAAGCAATATCTGAGTGCGTTGAAGGCGACTAATGCGAAAGGCGTGACGACGAATGAACTTGCTTATGACCAGTATGGTGATCTGAAGTATGGCGGGGTGACTGTTTATAAGGTCGTTAATGGGAAGTGGGTGCCGTTGCAGACTGTTGGAACCAGGTAAGCGCTTGCGCAGCGCGGGCGGTTTTTGGTTTGGTCTCGCGTTGCCCCTTTGGCGGGGCGGCAGTTGGTTTGGCTTGTCTTGCGACGCTGGTGTGGTTTGGTTTTGTTGTCGCTTTTGCTGGCATCCGCGTTTTGTTTTGCCTCCTTCAAGCGTCGCCCCTGTGCGGGGCAGCACCTACTTTTCTTTGCCGCGGCAAAGAAAAGTAGGCAAAAGAAAGCCGCTGAACACCGCTAGTTCTTGTTTCCGCCTGAGGGCCCCCGACGGGTCCTCTCCTTCATGCGGCGCCGCTCTTCTCGACGCCCGTTGCCAACGCTCTTATTGAGCGCCTCACCCGCTTCACACTCCCGCGTCACCACATACGCGATCAAATCGCTCCCGTTCTATAGCGGCAAACTGTGTGTCGGCTTTCGCGCCGTACGCGCTTCACTCCGGACTGAAAAACACGATCGGTGTCGTAGGGGCGCTGAGGTGTGAAGCACTACGACCTACACACAGTTTGCCACCTGGGCGGCCGTAACCAATCGCTACCGTTCACTGTGCTACGGGTGCTTGAAGTGGGTGAGGCGCCAGTTCAAAGCACTGGCAACGGGCGGTGACTGAGAAGTTGCCATGTGAAGGAGAGGAACCGTTGGGGGCCCTCAGGCAGTGGTCAAGAACGGGCGGTGTTAGCCCGCTTTCTTTGCTTACTTTCTTTGCGGCGGCAAAGAAAGTAAGTGCCGCCCCGCACAGGGGCGACGCATGAAGCAGGCAAAACAAACCGCGGACGCCAGCGACAACAAAAGCAAACCACACTATCGTCGCAAGACAAGACAAAACCAAACCAAACCAAACCTCATTGAACCCCAGTCGCCCTCAACCCCGCATTCAACCGCCGCCGATACATCGAATTCCGCGTCGCCAGCCAATAGTAGAGGGGCGAAGTCAGCAAAAGCCCGATCACCCATGAAAGATCCGCCCCATCCAGATAGCTGGGCACAGGACCGGCATACATCGGCGTATTCATGAACGGAATCTGCACCGCAATCCCGACAGCGTAAGCAATCAGCGCTTGCGGATTAAAGCGTCCATAGACCCCGCCGTCAGCGTGAAAGATCGACTCGATATCGTACTTCCCTTTATGGATGACATAAAAATCGATCAGATTGATAGCCGTCCACGGCACGAGCACAACGAGCAGCGCAAGCACGAGATCAACCAGATTGCCCACGAAGTTCGTCGATGCACCAATCGCCGCGTAGCAGCAAGCTGCCAGAATGACGACCGAGAACACTGCACGCGTCTTGGCAGTGGGAATCCAGCGATACGCAAAAGTCTGCACTGAAGTAATCGTCGCAAGCACCGCCCCATAAAGATTCAGCGCGTTATGGCTAATCACGCTAAGCAGAAACAGCACGAGCATCGGCAAACCAAGCGGCCCTGTCGCGAGCTTGACAGCATCCATTGCATCGACACCCGGCGGCACCGCCAGCACGGCTACTGCGCCAAATACAAAGGCAAGCGTCGAGCCAATCGTGCAACCCAGATAGGTCGCCCAGAATGTCGACGCGACACTGACGTTCTCCGGCAGGTAGCGCGAATAGTCCGACACATACGGCGCAAATGCGATCTGCCAGAGAGCAGACAGCGAAACCGTCGCGAGCCATCCAGCAATATTGAAACCGCCACGCGTCAGAAAGTCCGCCGTCGATACATGCGTGAGGATATAACCGAAGCCAACAAAGATACCGATGCCCAGCACCCACGTCCCGATACGATTCAGGATGTGAATGAAGCGATACCCGATGATGCCAATCAGCCCCGATCCCAGCGCACCAATCACAATGCCCACCGGAACCGGCACGCTCGACTCAATGCCGTGCAACGATTTCCCCGCCAGCACGATATTCGAAGCGAAGAAGCCCACATACATCACGCCTGCAATCACCGTAACGAGCAGCGCGCCCCACGATCCGAATTGCGCGCGGCTCTGGATCATCTGCGGAATGCCCATCTGCGGGCCTTGCGCGGAGTGCAGCGCCATCAGCACGCCACCTACCGCCTGCCCCACGACGATCGCGACAATGCCCCACAACAGGTTCAAATGAAATAGCTGGACGCCAAGCGCGCCCGTCACGATCGGCAACGGCGCGATATTGCCGCCGAACCACAGCGTGAACAGATCGCGCACCTTGCCGTGCCGGTCTTCAGGCGGCACGTAGCCGATCGTGTGTTGTTCGATCAATTGCGAAGCTTTGCCATTCGTGGTCGCCACGTTGCTGTCTCCTGTCTCGCGCAGCAATGCTGCGATATTCAGCGGCTCAGGCGTTGCCCGAGCGCGCGCGTTGCTTGTGTCCGTGCATTCGAATCACGCACCGGACTTCATTGAAAGGTGATCCGCCAGTCGCGACAACATCGCGTCGCAGCCTTCGAGCTGCTCGATGGTCACGAATTCATCCGGCTTGTGTCCCTGATCCATGCTGCCCGGTCCGCAGACCACGGCGGGAATGCCAGCCTGATTGAAGAGTCCGCCTTCGGTGCCGAACGCTACCGTGCCGAATTCGCGTGAACCGCACAACGATGCGAGCAATTGCGCCGCGTCGCTTTCGGGCGATGTCGCAAGTCCTGGATACGCCGATAGCGATTCGAGGCGTATATCGGTCTCGGCATTCACTGCACGCATCTTCGGCAGCAGTTGTTGTTGCGCGTAAGCCTGCAGTTCGTTGACGACATGCGTCGCGTCGTAGCCCGGCAACGCACGTACTTCGAAATCGAACTCGCATTCGGCGGGCACGATGTTGAGTGCGCGGCCACCTTTGATCACGCCCGTCTGCACCGTCGAATAGGGCGGATCGAATCGTTCATCGTGATGCTCAGGCAACGAGAGCTGTTCGCCGATCACTTCCAGATGATTGATCAGACGCGCCGCATATTGAATCGCGTTGACGCCATAAGGCGCATACGCAGAATGACACGGCGCGCCTTTCACCTGGCAGCGCATTGCCAGCTTGCCTTTATGACCGAGCACCGGCTTCAATTCAGTCGGCTCGCCGATCAGGCAAACCGCGGGCTTGTGCGCGCGTTTCGCGAGCTCCGCGAGCATCGGCCGCACGCCGAGACATCCCACTTCTTCGTCATACGAGAACGCGAGATGCACGGGCACTTTCAGATCACGCGCGACAAACGCAGGCACTGCCGCCAGCACCGATGCGATATAGCCTTTCATGTCGGCCGTACCGCGCCCATACAGACGCCCTTCTTTCTCGCTCAGACGGAACGGCTCGACTGTCCATGGTTGTCCGTCGACAGGCACGACATCCGTATGCCCCGACAACACGATGCCGCCATCGACACCAGGTCCGATCGTCGCGAACAGATTCGCCTTCGTGCGCTCTGCGTTGTAGAACAGTTCACTTCGAACGCCCAGATCGCCGAGGTAATGGCGAATGAAATCGATCATCTCCAGATTGGAGTCGCGGCTCACGGTGGGAAACGCAATCAGCCGTTCGAGCAGCGCGCGGCTCGATCTGTCACTCATCGCCCGGCACTCCATAGCTCGGCGCAGCTGTCGGGTTCAGCGCACGGGTCACGTAGTCCTGCATTTGCGGCTTGTACGCTTGCCACAGGCCATCGAGCTTGCCGATAGGATCGTCGTCAGCCCAATCGACACGCAGATCGACGATCGGCCAGCTCAGATCGCTGACGACCTTCAGCGCTGCCGAATGCACCGGGCCCGCTTCGCCGCCCGCCGCGATAGCCGCATGCATGGCCGCGAGCAGACGATCGGCAAGCATGCCCTTCGTGCTTTCGAATGCAGGCGCCATCGCCTCAATCACATGAACGCCCGAAAGCATGTTCCCCGCCGCAACGCACTGCGCGCCCGCAACCGCGTGATACGTACCCAACGCTTCCTTGCCGCTGAAAAACGCAGTGCGTCCGCGCGCATCGATCACCGTCACCTGTCGATACTCGCTCCACTCGTTCGCACTGAGCGCGCGATCAAGCGCCGCAGACGGCTCGAGCAACGTGTTCTCAAGCAGATCGAGAATCTGCGGACCGAGCGCGGGCAGCGTCACATTTTGCGTCGCCACTGCACCTACGCCCGCGCGCAGCCATGGGCAACGCGCGCCGACTGCAATGCTAGAAGAACTGATTGCAATGCCGAGTTGCCCCGTTTCAGTACATCGTCCGACGATAGAAAATGTCATGCTCCGCTCCTCAGGCCTGAGCCGGCGTCCAACCATCCGGAATGACGGCAATCACGTCGATTTCCATCAGCCACGTCGGCTGTCCGAGTGCCACCACGACGAGACCCGTCGAAATCGGGAACACACCCTTGAGCCATTTGCCGACTTCCTGATACACCGGTTCGCGATACCGCACGTCCGTCAGAAAGGTCGTCGTCTTGACGATGTGCGACATGTCGCTGCCCGCTTCTTCCAGCAACTGCTTGACGTTCTTCATCGCCTGCTCGGCCTGCGCGCGCGGATCGCCGAGACCGACGAGCTTCCCGTCGAAATCGGTCCCAACCTGCCCGCGCACATAGACGGTATTGCCGGCACGCACGGCCTGGCAGAGATCGTTGTCGAGCGTCTGGTTCGGATACGTGTCCTTCGTGTTGAACATGCGGATGCGGGTATGCGTCGGTTGGCTCATCAATGCACCTTGATACGAATGAAATGGAATGGGTTCGCGCGCGTTTTCAGCTCAGATCGAGTTCACTGACCTTGTGTACGTCTGTCGCGCTGTCGACTTTCGGCTGTTCAGTGTGGCTATCCGGCGCGTCGTAATACGCGAGATATTTGCGCTGTGTAGCAATGTGATCGGCAATATGCTTCGCGTCGTGCCACACGCCCCAGATGAATGCAGAGCCGCGCCGCGACAGCCACGGAAGCCCGAGGAAATAGACGCCCGGTTCTTTCGACACACCACGTTGATGTTTCGGTTTGCCCTTCTCGTCGAAGGCATCGACTTGAAGCCAGCCGAAATCGACGGCATAGCCCGTTGCCCAGATGATCGACGTGACGCCGGCCTTGGCCAGATCGAGTTCGAGAATCGGGTTGATCACGCAATCGGGGTCTGCGGGAATCACACGCGCTTCCGGTTCTTCCGGCAGATCGAGACCATTGCGGGCCGCGTAGGCATCCGCTGCATCGAGCAGCGACAGATAGTTTTCGTCACCGCGCGCGATGTTTTCCGCGAGATCGGAGTCGAACGTGACGACCGTGTCATCGAACGCTTTCGTCAGGCCGACGAGCGTCACGCCCTGATGCGCAAGTCGGCGAAAATCCACCGTGTGTCCGCCGCGCGCGCCGCTGACTGCAATCGTCACGTGTTCCTTGCCGGGGCGCATCACTTCGGCATCCCATTCGCCGAGCACGCCAAGCCACCAGCAGAAGTCACGCCCGCGATATCCGCGCGGCGGACGATCATGCGGTCCAACCGACAGATACACCTGCCTGCCCGCGCGCTGCAATTCATCCGCGATCTGTACGCCCGACGAACCCGCTCCGACGACCAGCACGCCGCCTTCGGGTAATTGCTGAGGGTTGTGATAGTCGGCGGAGTGAATCTGCGTGAGGCGCTCTGATTTCGGCGCCACGGCGGGGATCAAAGGGCGCTGGAACGGTCCCGTCGCAACGACCACACGGTTCGCTTCGTACGTGCCGTCCGACGTCTCGACGGTGAAACCCTGGCGGCCCGCATTGCGCACCACCTTCCTGACTTCGACGCCCGTGCGGATCGGTGCATCGAACTTCTTCGCATACTCGACGAAGTACTCGGCTACCTGATCCTTCGACGCAAAGCCGTCAGGATTGACATCGGCAAACTCGAGATTGGGGAAACGGTCGTGCCACGCGGGACCATTGGCAACGAGCGAATCCCAACGGCCCGTGCGCCACCGCTCGGCGATGCGCGCGCGTTCCAGCACGATATGCGGCACGCCGGTTTTGCTCAGATGTTCGCTCATCGCGACGCCGGCCTGACCGGCGCCGACCACGAGCGTGTCGATTGACGTTGTTTTCATTGCCATGGCTAAGTCCTTCTGAAAGGCGATTTGATCCGAGCCGTCATGGCCTTGCATTCAATGAATGCAAACCACTCGGCGCGCTGCGCCGTGAATCAGCTGTCGTGGTCCAGAATCTACGCGCGCCCTCCGAATCTGAAAAATATATTTAAAAAATGCATCGCATCGGATTTACCTATGCAGCGATTTTTGAACGCCTCACAATGGTGCTCACGAACGCCCGAATATGGAGCATTGCCGATGGAAAGCCATCCCCTGCGTTACTCGCTGCGTCAGTTGCGTTACTTCGTCGTCACGGCGGAAGCGCTGTCGTTCACGGCCGCCGCGCGGCGTCTGCATATTTCCCAGCCATCCATTTCGACGGCGCTCGCGGACCTCGAATCATCGTTCGGCGTGCAGCTTTTCATCCGTCATCACGCAAGCGGACTGTCGCTGACGCAGGCGGGCCGCGATCTGCTTGGACAGGCGCGCAATCTGCTGAAGATTGCGGAAGAATTGCAGACGTCCGCCAAGGAAATGGACGGCGGCATGACGGGTTCGATTGCGCTCGGCTGCCTCGTCTCGCTTGCGCCGCCGTTGATGCCGCGGCTCATCAGCCGCTTTGCCAGCGAGCATGCGGGCATTTCGTTTCGAACCGTCGAAGCGCATCAGGACGGTCTGTTAAGCGGCCTGCACGACGGTTCGCTCGACATAGCTTTGACCTATAGCCTCGATCTGAGCGAGGACATCGTCTTCACGCCGCTGCTGTCATTACCGCCGTATGTGATCCTGCCGACCTCTCACCGGCTTGCACGCGCGCGCAAAGTGTCGCTGGCGGATCTGCTGCACGAGCCTTATGTGATGCTGGATTTGCCGCATAGCCGCGAGTATTTCGCGGCGCTGTTCGATACCGTCGGCAGCCGCCCCGTACCGGCATTCCGCTCGTCGCAACCGGAAGTCGTACGCGGCATGGTGGCCAATGGACTCGGCTACAGCATCCTCAACTTTCCGCTCAAATCGAACCGCACCGTCGACGGCGAAGACTTCGTCGTGAAGCGCTTCAAGGACAACGTCAACGCGACCACGCTCGGCATCGCGCAATCGCGCACGATGCGGCCACGGCAAGTCGTGCAACGGTTCGCGTCGTATTGCGAGACCTATATCCGGCGGCTGCATCTGGACTCTTGAACACGGTTTAAAACGTGCGTCAAAAGCACCTCATGGCAGTGTGTCGGCTGTATAGGTAAAACCTTTGTTTTGCATCCAAAAACAATATTTTGGCTGGGAATTTGGCTTGATAGATTGATGTCCATGTCGAGCGCAATGCCGCGCAATCCAGCGTAGGCGCGCTCTCGCAAGCTCGATACAAGGAGGGCGGCATGGCAAACCCGGCCAGGACGATCACAGTGCAAGCGCTTGTCGATGAACTGCAGACCGGTTGCGAACGGCCATTCAGCGACGCGCACGCAATGCCGCCCGGCGTCTACACGTCCCCCGAGTTTCTTGCGCTGGAAGAGCGCGACATCTTTGCGCGCGAATGGCAGTGCGTCGGCCGCGCGAGCACGCTTAAAGAGGCCGGCGACTATCTGACTACACGTATCGGCGATCAGCCTGTCGTCGTGTTGCGCGACGAACAGATGCAGCTAAAGGCGATGTCGAATGTGTGCCTGCATCGCATGTCGGTGCTGCTCGAAGGGCGCGGCAATGTGCGCCGCATCGTGTGTCCGTATCACGCGTGGAATTACTCGCTCGATGGCGCGCTGAAGGGCGCGCCACTGATGGATCGTCAGGAAGGCTTCTGCAAGGAAAGCTATCGTCTGCCTGCCATTCGGTGTGAGGAATGGCAAGGCTGGATCTACGTGACGCTCGATGAGCATGCCCTGCCCGTTCACAAGCGGCTTGCCGAATTGAGCGAACTGATCGGCGCATACGGCATGACGGACTACATCGAAACTTTCTATGAAGAACACGTGTGGGACACGAACTGGAAGATCCTCGCGGAAAACTTCATGGAGAGCTATCACCTGCCGATGCTGCATCGCGCGACGGTAGGCCCGCATTCGCGGCTCGAAGAAATGGAATGTCCGCCGGGACTTCCCGCCTTCAACTATCACTGGATCACGAAGGAAGCTTCTTTGCCGATCGGCAATGCGCATCCCGACAACACGCGTCTCACGGGTCACTGGCGCAAGACGACGGCGTTGCTCGCGATCTATCCGACGCATCTCGTGACGCTGACGCCCGGCTACTTCTGGTATCTCGTGCTGCAACCGGAAGGCGTGGGCCGCGTCCATATCCGCTTCGGCGGCGGCCTCGCGCCTGAGTTCATCGCCGATCCACAAGCGCACGAGTACATGGCGACGCTCAAAAAGCTGCTCGACGATGTGAACGCGGAAGACCGGCGCGGCGTAGAAGCCGTGTTTCGCGGCGTGCATGCGCCGCTTGCGAAGCCCGGCAATCTGAGTCATCTCGAACGCCCCAATTACGACTTCGCGCGCTATCTCGCCGCGAAGATCGGCACGCACTGATTTCGACGCAACACCGACAGGACGCAAGCACGATGTCAAACCCTTCCTACATATCATTTTCGGGCGTGAGCAAATCGTATGACGGCGCGCATTACGTCGTCGACGATCTGAACCTCGACGTGCGCAAGGGCGAATTCCTGTCGCTGCTCGGACCGTCCGGGTCAGGCAAGACCACGACGCTGATGATGCTCGCCGGTTTCGAAACGCCCACGCAAGGCGAGATTCGTCTCGATGGTAAACGGCTCGACGACAAGCCGCCGCATCAGCGCGACATCGGCATGGTGTTCCAGAACTACGCGCTCTTTCCGCATCTGACGATTGCCGAGAACGTGGCGTTTCCGCTTTCTGTTCGTCACGTGAGCCGTGCCGAACAGAAGACGCGTGTGAAGCGCGCGCTCGAGATGATCGAGTTGCCGCATCTGGCGAACCGGCGTCCTTCGCAACTCTCCGGTGGACAGCAGCAGCGTGTCGCGCTGGCGCGCGCACTGGTGTTCGAGCCGAGTGTCGTGCTGATGGACGAACCGCTCGGCGCACTCGACAAGCGTCTGCGCGAGACGATGCAATACGAAATCATGCGGCTGCATCGCGAACTGTCACTGACCATCGTCTATGTGACGCACGATCAGGCGGAAGCGCTGACCATGTCGGACCGCGTTGCCGTGTTTTCCGATGGTCGCATCCAGCAGGCAGCGACGCCCAGCGAACTCTATGAGAATGCGCAAAACGCGTTCGTTGCGAACTTCGTCGGCGAGAACAATGGACTGACGGGCCGCGTGGTGAACGTGAGCGGCGATCAGGCCACGCTTGCACTCGCCGACGGCAGCATCATCCGTGGCCGTTGCGAAAGCGGCTTGCGTGAAGGCGATGACGCGATGCTCGCGCTGCGCCCCGAGCGCGCGCATATCCCGAGCGCGGAAGGCACGCAGATCGATGCGGATAGCAACGTCGTGCAGGCGCGTGTCGAAGAACTCGTGTACTGCGGCGATCATCATCGCGTGCATCTGAAGCTCGGCTCGCGCGACAGCATCGTCGTCAAGGTGCCGAATACGCAGCGCCATGCGCTGCCTGCATCGGGCGACATGGTCGAAGTGGCATGGCGCCACGACGACTGCAAGATTCTCGCAGCAACCGCCAGCGCGCAGCGTAATGCGCCCGCCAATTACTCAACGCCGTCCCTGTCACCTTCCATTATTACAACCGCACCCGCAGGAGCCAACTGACATGCGCACTCATCTCAAGGCACAACTTGCCGCCCTTTCCGTATTTGCTTTCGCGACTGCCAGTACGTGGGCCGCAGAAACGCTTTCCGTCGTGACCTTCGGCGGCGCTTATGAAGCCGCTGCAAAGAAGGCTTATTTCGAGCCGTTCACGCAGGCAACGGGCGTGGGCTTCTCGACGGAATCGTACGACGGCGGCCTCGCCAAGCTCTCCGCAATGGAACAGGCGAAGAACACGACGTGGGATCTGATCGACCTCGAAACCAACGATGCCATCACCGCCTGCGACGAAGGTCTCTTGCAGAAGTTCGACAAGAAGACGCTCGGCAAGACGAGCGATTTCATTCCCGGTTCGATCAGCGATTGCGCGGTTGCGAGCATGGTGTGGTCGACCGTCTTTGCCTACGATGCGAGCAAGCTGAAGACAGCGCCGACTACCGTCGCCGACTTCTTCGATCTGCAGAAATTCCCGGGCAAGCGCGGTCTGCGCAAGTCGCCGAAGGTGTCGATGGAATGGGCACTGATTGCCGACGGTGTCGATCCGAAAGATGTCTACAAGGTACTCGCCACGCCCGCTGGCGTCGATCGCGCGTTCAAGAAGCTCGATACGATCAAGAAGAACATCGTCTGGTGGGAATCGGGCGCGCAGGCGCCGCAGCTGCTGGCTGACGGTGCGGTGGTGATGACACAAGCCTACAACGGCCGTATCGACGATGCCGCGAAGAAGGACAACAAGCCCTTCAAGGCCGTCTGGGACGCGCAGGTCTATGACTTCGACTGGTGGGGCATCCCGACCGGCGCGAAGCACGCGGACGCAGCGGCGAAGTTCATCGTCTCGGCCTCGCAGCCGAAGGCGTACGCGGATCTGTCGAAGTACATCGCCTATGCGCCGCCGCGCAAGGACGCAATCGCACTCGTCGACAAGCAACGTCTGAGCGATCTGCCGACTTCGCCGCAGAACTTCAAGCGTGCATTGCAGATCAACGCGAACTTCTGGGCCGACAACGCAGACCAGATCAACAAGCGTTTCCAGACCTGGCTGACGCAGTAAAGCATTGTTTAAACCGAGCAAAGAGAGCCCGACGTGAATCCAAGCATGCCCGTATCGGCCCAAGCCACGGCTTCGGGCTCTCCGTCGAGAGCCGGCGGCCGCGCGTCTTTCCAGAAGGCGCGCCGCCGCGCATCGACTCAGGCGCTGCTGCTCGCGCTGCCGTTGATCCTGTTCCTGCTGTCAACGTTCATCGCACCGATCGCATTGCTGCTCGCCCGCAGCGTGCAGAATCACGAAGTGCCTGACAGCATGCCTGCGCTCACGCGGGCCCTCAATGCGTGGGATGGACGCGGCGTACCGGACGAGCATACATTCGCCCTGCTCGCGGCCGGACTGAAATCCGCACAGGCAAGCGGACAACTGGGCACGGTTGCGCGCCGTTTGAACTTCGCGCAGCCGGAGTTCCGCAGTCTGTTGATGCGCACCGCGCGCAACATTCCCGCCGACGCGCCATCCGCATGGAAACCCGCACTCGTCGATCTCGACGAGCGCTGGAATTCCCCTGAAACATGGCGCCTGCTGAAACGCGCCGCCGCATCGCCGACACCGGACTATCTGCTCGCCGCCGTCGATGCGCAAGTCACGCCGCAAGGCTCAATCGAGTCCCTGCCTGCCAATGCATCCGTCTACCGGCAAGCGTTTTTGCGCACGATCTCGATCAGCGCAACGGTCACGCTGCTTTGCCTGCTGCTCGGCTATCCCGTCGCGTGGATGCTCGCCAATCTGCCCGACAAAAGCAGCAACCGTCTGATGCTGCTCGTGATCGTGCCGTTCTGGACATCGCTGCTGGTGCGCACGACGGCGTGGTACGTGCTGCTGCAACCGGGTGGTGTCATCAACAGTCTGCTGATGGGACTCGGCCTCGCTTCGCATCCGTTGCCGCTCATTTTCAATCGCACGGGTGTGCTGATCGGCATGACGCATGTGCTGCTGCCTTACATGATTCTCGCGATCTATTCGGTGATGAAGAGCGTGTCGCCCATCTATGTGCGCGCAGCGCAATCGCTCGGCGCCCATCCGTTCACGGCATTCGTGCGCGTGTATGTGCCGCAAACGCTGCCAGGTGTCGGTGCAGGCTGCTTCCTCGTGTTCGTGCTCGCGCTTGGTTACTACATCACGCCCGCGCTGCTCGGCGGCGCCGGTGACGAGATGATCAGCCAGCTCATCGCGATGCAGACGAATACGCAGCTCAACTGGGGACTTGCAGGCGCGCTCTCGGCGTATCTGGTGATCTTCACTGCGATCTTCTATTTTCTGTTCAACCGCATCGTCGGCATCGACCGTTTGCGCTTCGGTTGAGTCACACGTGCACGACGACGAGGAACCGACATGCAAAACCAACGGAAGAAAGTACTGACCGAGCGCATCGCGGGACATTGGGTACGCGCGCACACAGCCATCGTGCTGTTCTTTCTGATCGCGCCGATTCTCGCGATCATTCCGCTCTCGTTCAATTCAGGCTCGTACTTCTCGTACCCGTTGCAAGGCTTTTCGCTGCGCTGGTACGAGCAGGCACTCACGAGTTCCGACTGGCAGCGCGCGTTGCTGAACAGTCTGGGCATCGGCGCGGCATCGACGCTGATCGCAACCTGCCTGGGCACGCTCGCCGCGCTCGGCTTGAGCCGTACGCAATTTCCGCTGCGCTCGCTCATCATGCCGATCATCATTTCCCCGATGATCGTGCCCATCGTCGTCGTTGCGGCCGGGTTCTATCTGATCTTTGCGCCGCTGGGCCTTGTTAACTCGTATCCGGGCGTCGTGCTGGCGCATGCGGCGCTCGGCACGCCGTTCGTGGTGATCACCGTGACGGCATCGCTGCTGTCGTTCGATCAAAGCCTGCTGCGTGCCGCATCGGGTCTTGGCGCAAAGCCGTGGGTCGCATTCAGGCGCGTCACCTTGCCGCTGATCACGCCCGCCGTTGCGACGGGCAGCGTGTTCGCGTTCGCGACCTCATTCGATGAAGTGATCGTGATCCTGTTCATCGGCGGACCGGATCAGACCACAGTGCCGCGCCAGATGTGGAGCGGCATCCGCGATTCGATCGATCCGTCTATCCTCGCCGTCGCGACGATGCTGATCGTTTTCGCTGTGCTGCTGTTCGCAAGCATCAACTGGCTGCGCGGCCGTGCTGCGGCCGCGAGCCGGGCTTTGGCCTGAGACTTTACCGCTGCCCGGGCGTGATGCCGGGCAGCGCAGCCAGCGCACGCGTCCAGATCTGGCGCGTGCGCGTCCACACCAGTTCGCGCCAGTCGGTGTCGGCGGGCATGAACGATTCGAACAGCGCGCGGCTGATTGCGCGGCCACGCACATCGAACGGATCGCCGTAGAGATGCAGCCAGTGGTCGTCACGCAAGGCGGTATGCATCGGCGCTTCGGGATACGTGCCGCATTCGATCACCAGTTGCATCAGATGCGTATCGGGCAGTGCGTCCAGCATTGCTTGCGACGTGTAGCCTGTGGCACGCGCGACCACGCCCGTCTCGCTCGCGGCTGCATCGGCATGCGTGATCAGCGTATAGAGCCACGGGCCAAAGAGACGCTGCGCATCCGGGAGCGCCGGATACGCGGACTGCGTGATCGACATCAGCATCGGATGACCGAATGCGCCTGCGCCCGTGTGCAGATCGAACGCAATCGCGACCTGAGCCGGTTTGAGAAAACGTGCTGCGATGTCGCGCAGCGTGCGGTTCGACCACGTAGCCTGCTGCCCGCCGTAGAAAAGCCCGTCCGCATGACGATACTGGCCCGCGCCGACAATCGACTGCACGCCCGACCAGCCTAATGCCTCGATCTGCTTCGCCAGCAGCGCATCGGCATGTTGACGTTGAGGGCCGTCGATGTCGCGACACGCGTAGATTTCATGTAGCTCTTCATAACGCGGATTCGCAGGCGGCCCGGCCGTGAAGTCGATAAAGTTGCGATTCAGGTCGATGTTGTCTTCGTTCACGCGCCTGACCCACGCTGTGCCCCACGGATTAATCAGATGAACCATCAACACGGCGACATCGTCCGGCAACGTCTGCGTTCCAAGTTCGCGCAGCCATGCTGACTGACACGTCGAGCCGTAATAGCCTTCCACGCCATGCGTGCCCGACAGCGTCATCAGCACGCGCGAAGCATCCGGCTTGCCGAGCCACGCGACGTCGGTCGCGAGCGCTTCGCCCTTCGGTCCTTTCAGAGGATGGGCATACGACGTCACGGTGGCACCGGCCGACTTCGCGGCGGAGAGAAACTGATTGCGCTGCGTGTCGAAATCGGGTTCGACGGGAAAGCTGATCGTCATAAAGCCTCTGGATGAATCAAACGTTTTCTGCTGCTTCGGAAAGCGCCAACGTAACGCATCCTGCGGGCTTTGCGCAACACAACAATACGGTGCCTTCCAATGGAGGCTCCAGCGGTTCTTCCGTGTACGCCACGTCGCCGTCGATCAAACCCGTCACGCAGGTATTGCAGATGCCCGTCCGGCAACTGAATGCGGGCGCGTAGCCGTGCTTTTCCGCGAAATCGAGCAGCGACGCGCAAGCGGGATCCCATGCGACGGGTTCGGTTCGCGGATGAAAACGGACAGTCGAACGTGACGCGGCGCGGTCTGGCTTCGCTGCTTGCACGATTGCGGCCTTCCCTGACGCTGCAGGCACAGGCTCTTCCTCGAGTACCGTCGCAGGCCCGAAGAACTCGTAATGAATGCGTTCACGTGCAATGCCAAGGCTGCGCAGGAGCCGCCAGTTTGTCTGCATGAATGCGGGTGGACCGCATAAATAGACTTCGTAATCGTCGAGTGGCAACAGGCTCTGCAACGTGTCTTTTGAAATCAGCCCTTCACTGTCGAAATGCTTTAACTCGCGATCTTCAACCGACGGAAGCCGGTAACAGAAGTGCACCTGGACGTGCGGATGCGCGGCAGCCATGGCACGGACCTCATCACGGAACGCATGCACGGCGCCGTTTTCACAGGCGTGAATGAAATGCACCCGCCGTTCTTGCCCGCCGTCCATCGCACGCAAGCGATGCAACATGCTGACGAGCGGCGTCAACCCGACTCCGCCGCTCATCAGCACAACGGGCCGTTCGATGTCGTTGCCGCACACGAATGCGCCCGACGGTCCCGCCAGTTCCAGTTCGTCGCCGGCATGAACGCACGCGTGCAACCAGGAAGAGCCGCGTCCCTCGGGCACATCGTCGCCGCCAGGCTCGCGCTTGACGGAGATTCGCCAGCGCGTGGTATCGGCCGGATCGCCCGACAGGCTGTACGTACGCAACAACCGCTCGCCGGATGGCAACGGCAGGCGCAGCGTCACGAACTGCCCTGCAACGAACGGCGGCAGCGCTGCGTTATCGGCGGGTACGAGTTCGAACGACACAATTGACGCGCTTTCCTGCGTGCGCCGCACTACGCGAAAGCGCCTGAATCTCGAAGGTGCATCCGGCACAGTCGGCAATGTCGTGTCGGCGGCAACATTCATGTCAGTGCTCCGCGCGCTGGCGGCTGACCACATACACAGGCGCGGGTGCAACGTTAGTCTGCTGTTCGCGTTCGATCATCTGCGCGAGTGCGCGCCTGAAACGCAGCGGTCCTGCATCGATTGCCAGATCGATGTTCGGCGTGCGGGCGTTTTGCATTCCGCGATGAACAGCCGTCAACACGACGCGATCTTCTTCGAACGCGTGGCGCACGTCTTCATCGAATTGCCGCGACACCTGCTCGTCATTCGGTGCGAAGTTACGCGTCTGGAACCAGTAGTAACGCGTGTGCGACTCGTCGACGGGCGTCATGAAGTTGTACGAGTTCATCAGGAACACGTCGGGATGGAGCGGCGCATCATCGGCGCCCGTTCCTGCCGGCGTAAAAATGGCCTTGATGATCGCGTGCGACGGAAAGCGCACTTCATAGTGCTGCTTGCGGTCGCATCGCCCTTCGAAGCTGACGAACTGCGCGTAGAACGGCGCCACGTCTACATCCCGCATCCAGCGGGAAACCGTCACACCACGTGCAGCAACCTCGGTCTTCAGCGGCTCAGCCTCACACGCTGCATTGCCAAACGACGACGGATGCACCCACGCAACATGCGACGGATCGAGCAGATTGTCGGTGACGTACAGATAGTGGCAATCCACCGTCATCGCATCGCCGCGATTCACGCCCCAGTTGGGATCGCCCCATTCGTCGATCTGCACGATATTGTCGGCGTCCGCGTGTTCGGCATCACCCATCCAGATCCACAGCAAGCCATAGCGCTCCGCCAGCGGATAGCTGCGCACCTTCGCACCGGGCGGAATGCGCGCGCTGCCGGGCGCGCGCACGCATGCACCTTCGCAGTCGAACGTGAGGCCGTGATAACCGCATTCGACCTGATCGCCGATCAGCCTTCCCATTGACAGAGGCAGCTTGCGATGCGGACATGCATCTTCGAGCGCGACGGGCACGCCATCTTCGCGCCGATACAGCACGACAGGCTCGCCGAGGATCGTCACGGGCATGAGTGTGTGCGTCACTTCCGCGTCCCACGCAGCGACGTACCATGCATTCCTCAGAAACATTGCGCGGCCTCCGTTATCCAGTTTCGTTGCCGGACAGAATAAAAAGCCAAAACATAAAAGAACAGATGTCAAACTCTGGCTGTTCGTTTAGAGTTTCTAAACCGTCGAACCTATCCTCACTCACACAATGACGACGAACAGCTTTCCTCCATTGCGCGCGCTGCAGGTGTTCGAAGCGGTGGGCCGATGTGGCGGCGTGACGGAGGCGGCGAAGCGCCTCGGCATTTCGGCGGGCGCAGTCAGCCAGCAGATCAAGCTGCTCGAAGACACACTCGGACTGCATCTCACGGAGAAGGACGGCAAGCGGCTGCGCCTCACGACCATCGGGCGCCAGTATCACGAGAGTTGCGCGGCTGCGTTTGAAAGCCTGCGTGTCGCGCATGCGGAGATAGAGCGTGCGAAGAACACGCGCAATCTCAGCGTCAGCGCATTGCCGTCGCTGCTATCGAAATGGCTTGCGCCGCGCATGCTCGAATGGCAAAGCCAGCACGCGGGTCTGAGCGTATATCTCGACGGCACGCACACGGAGCCGTCGCCGGATGGATACGACATCGACTTTCGCATCAGCTATGGCGAGCGTATAGTGAACGTCGACAATTCCGTCGAACTGTTCCGCGACTACGTCGTACCTGTTTGCAGCCCGCGACTGCTTGCGACGGGCGCACCGCTCTCGACGCCCGCGGAGCTTTTGAGCTATCCATTGATATCGGTGGACTGGCGGCCCAAGTTCGCGTCGCCGCCGTCGTGGGGCGAGTGGTTCATTGCCAACGATGTCGATTGCAGTGAACTGAACGAGAACCGCCAGGTGTTTTCGCTATCGAGCGTCGCGATACAGGCGGCAATCGACGGCTATGGCTTCGTGCTCGCGCAAAGCTCGATGGTCTGCGACGACCTGGCCGCAGGCCGGCTCGTCATGCCGTTTGCGCTGGGACTGTCACTACCGTGGCCGTATTTCCTGACGTGGAAACCGAACGCATTCGACAGACCACATTGCCGCAGCTTCCACCGGTGGCTAGTGATGCGCGGCAAGGAACAACAACAAATCAACGACAGCATGCTGAGCGCAAAGGCGTAAAAAGGCGCGCTGAAATGCGAGCGAAGCACCACGACCTACACACAGTTTGCCACCTGGGCGGCATTAACCATTCGCTGCCGCACGCGGTGCCACGGGTGATTGAAGTGGGTGAGGCGCAGGTTCGAGGCGTTGGCAACGGGCCTCGAACGGAGTGATTGCCGCGTGAAGGATAAGAACTGTTGGGGGCCCTCAGGCGGAAACAAGGGCTGGCGGTGTTAGCGGCTTTCTTTTGCCTACTTTTCTTTGCCGCGGCAAAGAAAAGTAGGTGCCGCCCCGCACAGGGGCAACGCATGAAGAACCGATAACAACTCGCGGATGCCAGCAAAGACAAAAACAAAAGCAAACCAAACCAGCGTCGCAAGACAAAACCAACCTTCAACCCATTCGCCACACCACAGGAAACAAAGGATGCTCCATCACCGCGCCGTCAGGCAACTGAGCATCAAGCCCAGGAAAATCAGGTGAAGTACGCCAACGACGCGGCGCATGCCGAACATCATCCCCGATGAACCGAACCGAAAACGCACGCCGCCGCGTGTTACCGCTGACACCGCCTGAAGCATGCAAGGTCAGCATATTGAAGCACACCATATCGCCCGGCTCGAGCGCCCATCCAACAATCGGATACGCCGCCCGATCGGCCTCGATATCCGGAAGATCCGCGAGACTACCTTCAGGAAACCATTTCGCCTGATTGTCCATAAAGGTACGCGGCATCAGCCATGGCCCAAGATGCGAACCAGCCACAAACTCCAGCGTCGATTCACGCGTAACAGGATCGACAGGAATCCACATACTGACGTTCTGCGAACCTTCGATGTTGTAGTACGGCTGATCCTGATGCCACGGCGTGCGCTGCCGCGTATTCGGCTCCTTGACGAGCAGATGGTCGTGATACAGCCGCACGCTCTCACCGCCGATCAATGCGCCCGCAGCAGCCGGTGCCGCCGACTCGTAAATAAAGCGCCGATACGCATCGTTGTCTTGCCAGTTGCAGAAGTCTTCGAAGAACCAGCCGGGATCGTCGGGACGGCTCGCGACCTTTGCGCGCGGACTCGGCTGCGCAAGATTGCGTTCGATACCTTCGCGCAGCAGTGCAATTTCATCGGCGGTGAAAATATTGCGGATACACACTGCGCCATCGCGGCGAAAGTCTGCGATCAGTTCCGGCGTCACCGCGCGTTCGAGGCGCGCGTCGATCTCTTGCAGCATGGTGTCTCCATATAAGGCGCGATCGAATCGCTTTAGCCGTTCAGTATGTCGAAATCGAAGTAGCGGCGTTCGATCTTCTGATAGGTTCCGTCCTTGATCATATCGGCAATTGCCTGATTGATCATCTCGCGCAATTGCGCATCGTCCTTGCGAAGACCGATGGCTGCGCCCTTGCCCAGCGTCTTGGGGTCATTCACGGGCGCGCCGAGGAATGCATAGCCCTTGCCTTGCGCCGTCTTCAGAAAACCCTCGTTACCGGAGATCATATCCGTCAGCGTCGCATCGAGGCGTCCCGAGCGCAGATCCGTGTAGACCAGTTCCTGATTCGCGTACGACACGACATTGATGCCGGCAGGCGCCCAATATGCCTTCGCGTAGGCCTCTTGCGTCGAGCCCTGCGCGACGCCCACGTTCTTGCCCTTCAGCGATTCAACGGTCGGGTGCAGGCTGGCGCCTGCGCGTCCGATCAGGCCGCTCGGCGTGTTGAACAGGGTCGTAGAGAATGCAACCTGTGTTTCGCGTTTCGGCGTGATCGACAAGGCGGACAGGATCGCGTCGAACTTGCGTCCCTGCAGCGCGGGAATGATGCCGTCGAATGCCGTTTCGACCCACACGCATTTCGCGTGCAGGCGCCGGCAGATCTCATTGCCAAGATCGATCTCGAAGCCGACGAGCTTGCCGTCAGGTGCCTTCGATTCGAACGGCGCGTAAGTCGGATCGACGCCGAACTTCAACTCCGTCAGTTCCTTTGCGTGCACAGACAATGCGGCGAGCAAGAGTGCAAGACAAACCAGCGGCTTCTTCATGAGCAACCCCGTTCCAGACAGCAACCGTTGAGAAAACGGACAGTCCGCTTGTCCGTCGATTACGGATGAGCATAGGAACTCAAAAAAACGAAGAATAGAGGCCCACAGATCGCAGATGATTTAGATTTTCTAAAGTCTGGATCGGGACACATTCAAGGCGAAGCGAACATATCGACCAACTGGTCGCGCAGCCAGCGGTGCGCCGGCACCGTCTCGTTGCGTTGATGCCAGAACAGGCTGATGACACGCTCCGGTGCTTCGAGCGGTGCGCGCACGCTGACGAGATCGCCCGCCATCGCACCGCGCTCGCACAGATCGCGCGGCAATACGGCGATCAGATCGCTCGAGCGAATGATCTCGCAGGCCACCGTGTAATGGTTGACCGTCGCGACCACATTGCGCTTCAGGCCACGCGACGCAAGATAGATATCGAACGAAGGCTGCGTCTGTCCCGCTAGGCTGATGTCGACATGACGTGCGTTCAGAAAGCGTTTGCTCGTCATCCGGCCGGGCGCGGCGAGCGGATGGCCGCGCCGCATCACGCACGCGTACTCTACCGTCCACAAAGAACGCGAACGGATGTGCGCAGGCGGCAGTGTCTCGTTCACATACACGCCGATCAGGCAATCGACGCGGTTGCCTTCGAGCAGCGCAGGCGCGTCGAGCAGGATGTTCGGCACCGTGTGCCATTGCAGACGCGGCGCACTTTCTCCAAACCGCTCGATAAGGCGCGGCATCACGATACCCGCCACGTAGTCCGACATCGACAGACTGAAGCTGGCCTCGGCACTGCCGGGAGTAAACGTTTCTTCATCGAGCGCCGCGCGAATGCGGCTCAACGAATCGCCGACCGGGCCCCACAGTGCCATCGCCCGTTGCGTCGGCGTGACCCCCGCGCCGTTGCGGATGAAAAGCGGATCGTCGAACGCTTCGCGCAAGCGGCTCAGCGCGTTGCTGACAGCGGGCTGCGTGAGCGACAGCTTGCTCGCGGCACGCGTCACGGCGCCCTCCGTCATCAGGGCTTCGAATACCTTCAGCAGATTCAGATCGAGTGACCGGAAGCTCATGACCGTTCATTCACCGTATCAATGTACGGGATCAAGAATATAAATATTTATGACGTTCGACAAGCCATAGAATCGGCCTCACATCAAGGTTCATGGGCCGCAAGCCGAGCCGCCGGACCTTCTGAATGTCGAGATTCATCGAGACTCGAGGAGCGCAACGTGTCAAATGTTTCCGCACGCATCGAGCGTCTGCCGTTTGGACGCTTTCACGGGCATCTGCTGTTGATGGGCGGTCTTGGCTACGCATTCGACGCGATGGACGCCGCCGCCGTCGCCTTCGTCCTGCCCGTACTGCGTCACGACTGGAGCCTGTCCAGCGTGCAGACGGGCGTGCTGGGCAGCGGTAACTTCATCGGCTTTTTCTTCGGCGCGCTGCTCGCGGGCACGCTCGGCGATCTGATCGGCCGCCGCAAGGTGATGATGACGGCGCTGCTAATCTATTGCGCGGCGTCCGTCGTCAGCGCGATGACCGATTCGTGGCCGACCTTTCTGGCCTCGCGCATCATCGCCGGAATGGGAACGGGCGCGGAGAGCGCGATCATCGCGCCGTACCTGGCCGAATTCGTCGCCAAGCGGTATCGCGGCATTTTTACGGGCGCCCTGGCGGGGTTCTTTTCGTTCGGCTTCGTCGCCGCCGCGTTGCTCGGCTACTTCATCGTGCCTGCGTCGAACAACGGCTGGCGCATCGTGCTGCTCATTACCGCAGTGCCGATCCTGATGCTGCTGTGGTGGCGCCGTTCGCTGCCTGAGTCGCCGCGCTGGCTGGAAAGCCGTGGACGCACGGATGAAGCGAACCGCGTTCTCGATAGCATCGAAGCGAGCTTCGCGGCGCGCGGCATTGCACTGCCCGATCCGGAACGCGTCGGCCCGAGCGCCGCGCCGCTGGCGCAAACCGGCACGCTGGCCGCGAATTTTCGCGCACTGTGGATGGGCCGTCAGGCGCGCATCACGACGATGACGTGGCTGATGTGGCTGTCCATCACCTTCAGCTACTACGCGTTCTTCACGTGGATTCCGGGCCTGCTCGTGCAGCACGGCATGAGCATCATGCGCAGCTTCGGCTATTCGGTTGCGATGTATGTCGCGCAGGTGCCGGGTTATTTCAGCGCGTCGTGGTTCAACGAGCGCATCGGCCGGCAGGCAACGATCGCCACCTACATGCTGCTCGGCTGCGTGTGCGCGTTGGGCATGGCGTTCGCCCGCACGAACGAGGAAATCATGGCCGCGGGCATCGGGCTGTCGTTCTTCATGAACGGCACGTATGCCGGCGTGTACGCATACACGGCAGAGGTCTTTCCCACAGCGGTGCGCACGACGGGCGCGGGCACGGCATCGGCGATTGGACGCATCGGCGCAATCGTGTCGCCGATTCTCGTCGGCTACCTGTATCCGAACTTCGGATTCGCGGGCGTGTTCGGTGTGACGACGGTCGTGTTGCTGCTCGGCGCGATCGCCGTCGTCGTGATGGGCGTGCCCACACGCGGACGCTCGCTCGAAGATATCGCTGCGGGAGAAGCAGCATGAACGCGCCCTACGAACCGGCACTGGAAGCGTTTGTCGCGCTGGCTCACGCGCATGCGGAAGAAGACCAGCCGTCGGCGCTCTATCACGCGCTCGACAAGGTACTCGCCGATACCATCGGCCATACGCTCTTCACGATCCTGCGTTACGACGACGCGACGAACGAATCGGCGCGTATCTACAGCAACAAACCGGCCGAGTATCCGACGGCCGCGAAGAAGGCACTGTCGGGCGGAAACTGGGCCGACATCGTGCTGACGCGCGGCGAAGCGTTTATCGGCAAGACGCGGGACGATCTGCGCGCCGTGTTCGCGGATCACGAACTGATTGCATCGCTTGGTTGCGAGAGCGTGCTGAACGTGCCCGTGCGCTGGAAAGGACGCACGCTGGCGTCGCTGAATCTGTTGCATACGCGCGCCTGGTATCGCGACGATCACGTCCCGCTCGCGCAGTCGCTCGCGCAATACGCCCTGCCAGCGCTGCTCGACGAAGCCTGAAAACGGCCAGCAGCGGATCGCATCATTGAACGAACCTTTTGGGGAAACGCGTGGACAGCATTCTTTTCACCAACGCAGGATTGCTCGATGTCGAGCGCGGCGAAGTGCGCGAAGCACATCACGTGCTCGTCGAAAACGGTCTGATCAAGGAAGTGTCCGATAGGCCGTTGAAAAGCACCGCCGCGCGCGAAATCGATTTGCGCGGCAAAACGCTGATGCCGGGTTTGATCGACTTGCATGTGCACGTCGTGGCCGTGCAACTGAATCTTTCTCAGCAAGTGCATATGCCGAACGTGCTCGTCACGCTGCGCTCGGTGCCGATCATGCGCGACATGCTGCGGCGTGGCTTCACCACCGTGCGCGATGCGGGCGGCGCGGGTTATCCGCACAAACAGGCAGTCGAAAGCGGGCTGGCCGTCGGACCGCGCCTGTTCGTCGCGGGACGCGCGCTTAGCCAGACGGGCGGACACGGCGACATGCGCGCGCGTTCTGATTACCTCGGCAACAGCGCGCCTTGCGGCTGCTGTGTGCGGGTCGGCGCGCTGGCGCGCGTCGCCGATGGCGTCGATGAAGTGCGCCGCGCAGCGCGCGAAGAATTGCAGATGGGCGCGGACCATCTGAAGATCATGGCGTCGGGCGGTGTCGCATCGCCGACCGATCCCGTCGGCGCATACGGCTATGCGGAAGACGAAGTACGGGCAATCGTCGAAGAAGCGCGGGCGCGTCATACCTACGTGATGGCGCATGCGTACACGGCCGATGCGATTGCGCGCGTCGTGCGTTGGGGCGTGCGCACGATCGAGCATGGCAACCTGATCGATGCGCCGACCGCGAAACTGATGGCCGAAATGGGCGCGTACGTCGTGCCGACGCTCATCACCTACGAAGCGCTGGCTTCCGAAGGCGCGCAGTATGGTCTGGGCGAAGAAAGCGTGGCGAAGATCGCCGATGTGCGCGAAGCGGGATTGCGCTCGCTCGAAATCTATCGCGATGCGGGCGTGAAGATGGGTTACGGCTCCGATCTGCTGGGGCCTTCGCAGCGCTTGCAGAGCGAAGAATTCCGCATTCGCGCGGAAGTGCTGGGCAACGCGGCAACGCTTGCCAGCGCGACCACGACGGCGGCCGAAGTACTCGGCCTGCCGGACAAGCTCGGACGCATCGCGTCGGGCGCATGGGCGGATCTGATCGTTGTCGACGGCAATCCGTTGCGCGATATCTCGTGTCTGCTGGGTCAGGGAGAACGCATTCCGCTCGTGATGAAAGGCGGTGCGATCCAGTTCGAGGAGTTGTGAGCGGGCTGGGCCGAAACGGCCCGACCCGAGCGAACGGGTCGCGGCCTTGCAGAACCTGAACCTGAGAGCGTCCGGTCGATGCCCGGACAGGCTCTCACTTGCGCCCGGCAAGTGAGAGCCTTCGTGTTTACTGCCCGCCTTCGCGGATGGTCAGCGCGTTCTTGACCGACGTGACGCCAGAAACACCCTTCGCGATCGACGTCGCCTTGTCGACCTGCGTCGGATCGGTGACGCCGCCCGCGAGCGTGACCGCGCCGCCCGGCTTCACCAGCACATTGATGCCCGAGGTGTCGATGCCGCCTTTCGACAGCGCGGACTGCACTTTCCTGCTCAGTGCGCGATCCGCCTTTCTAACAGCTTTCTTCGATGTCGTTTGCGGTGCGGAAGCCGCCGTCCCGCTGTCCTGCGCCCATACGGTGACGGAGGCGAAAACGGTCAATGCAGCGCCAGCCAGCTTGAGTGTTCTGATTACGTTCATTACATCTCCTGTTGTCGAAGGGAACCCCGCCATATGATGCCTGCCATCGTGGGAAGCTGCAGATCAGGTCCTAAAAAAATAAAAAGGCGTGGCTTTTTTAAAGACTTGTTGATAATCATTCTCATTCACGATAGGATCGGCGCCCTTGCATAACCATTAAGCCGCGCTTCAAAAAGCCTTACCGCGTTCACACGCAGCCGGCGCCATTCCTGATCAATGCGTATTCGGAAACCTACTCCCTGCGCGGCCTTGCCGCGCCGGCTGGGCCTCGTTTTGCCCTTCGCCTTGCTGATGAGTGCCGCGGCCCACGCCGCAACGGGCACCGACACCACCGATGCCGCGGCCGAGCCGGCGCCCAGCGCCAGCGAGCTGCCCGCCGTCGCCGTTCACAGTGCGGCGATCGCCGATCCGACTGTCGGCTACCAGCCGCGCTCCAGCTCGATTGCCGGCGATGGCGAACGCAAGCTGATCGACATTCCGCAGTCCGTGCAGGTGGTCAGTTCCACCGTGATGCAGGACCAGCAGGCGCGCAGTCTCGACGACGTGCTCGGCAACATCAGCGGCGTCACGCAGACCAACACGCTGGGCGGCACGCGCGATGCGTTCATCAAGCGCGGGTTCGGCTCGAACGACGACGGCTCGATTCTCGTCGACGGCATCCGTTCGCCGTTCCTGCACAACTATCTGGCCAATATCGATCGCGTCGAGGTGTTGAAAGGGCCGGCGTCGCTGCTGTACGGTATCCAGGAACCGGGCGGCGTGATCAATCTCGTCACGCTCAAACCGGAAGACACGTTCAGCGGTTCGGTGTCCGGCACCTGGACCAGCCGTCGCGGCAGCGGCACCAGCTTCGATCTCACGGGACCGATCGGCACGCCCGGCCAGGTCGCGGGCGGCACGCTGGCGTTTCGTATCGACGGCGAATACAACACGTCGCAATACTGGCGCACGTTCGGCCGTCAGCGCGACGCGATGATCGCGCCGTCGCTGTCGTGGCACGACGCCGACACCAGCATCGATCTGAGCTATCAATACACCGATTACACGACGCCTTTCGATCGCGGCACGGTGCTCGTCAACGGTCATCTCGACGATGCGCTGCGCTACACGCGCTATGAAGAACCGTGGGCGCAAAGCAGCGGCGAGCAGGAAGCGTTTCGTGCGCGCGTCGAGCACCGGCTCAACGACACATGGCGTTTGCGCGCAACCTATGGCTGGAGCCGCGACACCTACAACCAGTATCTGACGCGCGCGACGGCGTTCAACAGCACCACGGGCATCATGACGCGTTCGTCGGATGCAAATCTTGGCCGCAACGATTCGGACGAAGTCGCCACCTTCGGCGCGCTCGGAAATCTGAAGCTCGCGGGCATGCAGCACGAGGTGTATTTCGGCGGCGAATACGAACGTCAGCGCGAATTCCGCGGCGACACGATTCGCGGCAAAGGCGTGACGGGATTCGATCTGTTCGATCCCGTGTACGGCACGCTCGCGAGCGGCGGAACGGCGAGCGCCACGCAAAGCGATAGTCTGTCCAAGGTCCACAGTTACTCGCTGATCGCGCAGGACACCGTGCATCTGACCGACCGACTGATCGCATCGGCCGGTTTGCGCTGGGAAGACTGGCAGCAGTTGTCGGGCGTCGGGCGTCCGTTCGTCGTGCAGGACAACTCGCATGGTCATGTGTGGTTGCCGCAGTTCGGGCTTGTGTACAAGCTGACGCCGCAATTGTCCGCGTATGCGAACTTCAGCAAATCGTTCGTGCCGAACGTCGCCACCGAAGTCGCCGAGCCACTCGCGCCGGAGACCGGCCGCGTGATCGAAGCGGGTCTGAAGTTCGATGTGAATCCGGGTATCACCGGCACGCTCGCCGTCTATCAGATCGACAAGCGCAACGTGGCCGTTACCGTCGGCGATCTGACTTCGACGATCGGCAGCGCCCGTTCGCGCGGCGTCGAACTCGACGTGGCAGGACGCGTGACGCGGCATCTGAGTCTGATCGGCAGCTATGCGTACACGGATGCCGTCGATCGCGACGACAACACCTTCCTCGTCAATGCAGCGCGCCATATGGGCAGTCTGTTCGCCGTGTACGACACGACGCTGCCGTATCTGCCGGGACAATGGCGCTTCGGCGGCGGTGCGCGTCTGGTCGGCGCGCGGCCCGGCGATAGCGCGAACAGCTTCTCGTTGCCGGGCTACGTGGTCGCGGATCTGTTCGCCGCTTACGAAACAAAGATCGGCAAAATTCCGACGCGTATCCAGCTCAATGTGAAGAACGTGTTCGACAAAACGTACTATCCGTCGAGCAACAGCAATCTGATCATTGCGGTCGGCGAGCCGCGCCTGGTGATGTTGAAGACGACGTTTTCGTTCTAACCCCGATATAGGGCATCGCACCTTCATAAGCGTCGCCGCGACATGAAGGTGCGAACATATACACGATATCCAATCGCTTATAAGGCCCGTATTACAAGGCTTCGCACGCGCACCGCACTGCCCGCTCGATTGACGCGCGAAATATCGACACGTATACATCGTTAAAGCAAAGCAACGATGGCGGTCTGCATGTCCAAACGTGTTATTGATTCACATCTTCTGAAGATTCTTCATACGCTCATTACGGAATCGAGCGTGTCGCGCACAGCCATTCTTCTCGGTCAATCGCAGCCGACCATCAGCGTCGCGTTGCGCAGGCTGCGCGCCATTACGGGCGACCCATTGCTGGTCAGAAGCGGCAGCCGCATGGTGCCGACCAGTCACGCGATGACGCTCGTCGAGCCGCTCAGCCAGGCGCTTGCTGGCATTACGGCCGTGCTGAATCCCGCCAGTACATTCGATCCCGCCACGACACGCCGCACGTTTCGTATCGGCTCGCCGGACTATCTGGACGTGTTCTTTCTTCCCGCTATCGTCGATGCGTTTAAACACGAAGCGCCCGGCGCGCGTATCGAGTTCCAGCATCTGATGAATGTGGATGGCGGTTACGAACACGCGCTGGAAAGCGGCACGCTCGATCTGGTTGTCGGCAACTGGAGCAAGCCGCCCGAGCAGCTTCATTTGCAGCCTTTGTGCAAGGACGATCTGGTCTGTCTGATGCGCGAGCAGCATCCCGTCAAGCCCGGCAAGCTGACGCGAGACGTGTATCAGGAAGCGGATCATCTCGGCGTGACCACGCATCAGGCAACGGGACTTGGCACGATAGACAGCGAACTCGCGCGCGGCGGGCTCTCCAGAACCGTCACGACGACAATGCCTTACTTCGGCATGGCGCCCTACGTACTGATGCGATCGAACCTTTTGTTCACGACGACACGCGCGCTCGCCACGCACTTTTGCAGCCTGCTTCCGCTGCGTATCGAGCCGATTCCGTGCGAACCGCAAGCGCTGACCTATTACCAGTTGTGGCATGACCGCACGCATCGAAGCGCAGCCGCTGCGTGGTTGCGTCGCCTCGTTGCCGGCGTTGCAAAGAGCCTTGCGCCGCAAAGCTCGCAACCGCTGCGTTGAAACGCAAAAAGCCGCGAGCAAAGCGCTCGCGGCGATAAACGGCCCTCACCCAGCTCTCGACGACAGGAAGTGCATCGCGAGCAGGCGGACCGCAACAGGAGTCGGTCAGCGAGAAGCTGCCTGTTGAAGGGTGCGCCCGTCAGGCGCCCCGTTTATGGCCCACGGAATGACGCGCCGTTATGCTTCGCTCGCCATTGCTTTCAGCAGCGCGGCCTTCTCCGTCGTCGCCGCATCGAGCAATGCGAAACCTCTCACGCGGCCCGTATGCGGGTCTTCATAAAGCGCACGCGTCGCGTGAGGCGCATCGCCGATACCGGTCTCGGTCTTCCAGTGACCGTGACCATCGGGCGTCACGACGACGGCAGGCACGGCAGGCGTCTTGATGACGACGGGCATCACAGGAAAATCCACGCGTGTGAGATTGCCGCTCAAACACTGCGCCAATGCGCGTGCCGCGTGCATGATCGGCAATACATAGGGCCGCACACGGCCTTCGATCGCCGCGCAATCGCCCAGCGCGTAGATGTCGGGCGCGCTGGTGCGGCACCATGCATCGGTCACGATGCCGTCTGCGACGTCGAGTCCGGCGTCTCTAGCAAGCGTCGTTCGCGAAGCGAGTCCGATTGCCGACACGACGATATCGGCGTCCAGCTGCGACCCGTCCGATAGCAACAGCCGATAGCCCTGCTCGTGACGCGCAACCGAGCACACACTCACACCAAGCCGAAGATCAATGCGCGCAGCCTTCAATGCAAGGCCGAAAACCTTTCCCGCTTCCGGCGGCAACAGTCGCGAAAGCGGCGCATCGGCGGGATCGATCAGACTGACTGCGTGGCCCGCGCTGACGAGATCATTGGCGAACTCACAGCCGATCAGCCCTGCGCCCAGCATCGCGACCGAGTGGCAATCGCGAAGCCGCTCGCGAAAGCGCTCGTAGTCGGCGAGATCGTTCACCGAGAGCACATCGTTCGCGCCGTCGCCGTCCATCGGCACACGTCGTGCATCCGCGCCTGTTGCCAGCACGAGCGCACGATAGCGCAGCACCTGTCCATCGTCGAGAACGATCGAATGTTCATCCGGCACGATTCGCTGCACATGACGATGCGTCAGGATATCCGCGCGCAGTTGCGCTGCCATCGCTTGCGCATCGAAGCTCGCCAACTGGGCGGGCGCTTTCTTCAACGCCAGAGCATTCGACAACGCAGGCTTCGAATAAAAGCGACCATCGTCGCGGCTGATCAATACGAGCGGCGTATCCGCATCGAGCTTGCGCCACTCTCGCGCTACCGTGTAACCCGCGAGTCCCGTGCCGATGATCACCACGGGATCGGAAGATGTCTGCAACGTTTCTTGCGCGCTCATACCGGCACCACCTGCATGTCGAAATCATGCTTGCCCGTCGCACAGTCCGGACATACCCAGTCTTCGGGCACATCTTCCCAGCGCGTGCCGGGCGCGATGCCTTCATGCGGCAAACCCTCAGCTTCGTCGTAGCGAAATCCGCAGATCACGCATTCCCAGATCTTCATTGCGTCTCTCCTGCGTTGCGCTCAACGAACGTACTTCTGGCCGAGTCCGATCTCGCCCAGTGCGCGCCGATACGCACCCGACGAGCGATCGGCAAGAACCGGCGCTTCGAGCGCGCGGTCGATCGGCAACTCTTCCGGGCACTGCAACTCGACGATCGCGCGGTCTTCCTCGAATACCTGGCGATTGAATTCGTAGACGTCTTCGAGCGGCAGATCATGATCGAAGTTGCGCGCAATCGGCACGAACAGACGCGTCAATTTTGCGGAGACGGGGCTTGCCGCATTGAGAATCGCAAGACGGCCCTGCTCGGGAAAGTGCACAGTGAGACGCGCAAAGAACGGCACATCCACTTCGAACACGCGGCGCCACGGGAAACCTTCCGGCGCGCGATGCTGCATCGACTTGGGAAAATTGCTGACCGTGCTGATGTATTCCGCGCGCAAGCCATTCTCGCGACGCTCAACCGAGTACTGCGGCACGACGGGATTGCGGCGATCGGCGAAACTGTCGTGATGGATCCACGCAAAATGCGCGACATCGATAAAGCCTTCCGTCTGCCTGCCGGCCGACGCGCGAATGTCGATGGACGGCGGCAGGATCTGTTGAAACCCTTCCGTATTCCACGCAGGAAAATCGGGCAACGGTTCTTCGCCGCCGCCAAGCGACACCCACACCAGTCCATACGCTTCCTGCGCGGCGTAGTTCGTCAGGCACAGACGCTCGGGAATCGGGCCATCGGGTTGCGAAGGAATATGCGTGCATTTCCCGCTCGCCGCATATTCGAGCCCGTGATACGGGCATACGAGCTGATCGTTGATCACCCAGCCCTGGCTGAGCGGCGCGCCGCGATGCGGACACACATCGCGTGCCGCGATGATCTGACCGTTCGCGCGAAAGATCACGAGTTTCTCGTCGAGCAGCGTGACGCCGAGCGGCTTGTCTTTCACGTCGTGCGCGAATGCAACGGGATGCCAGTAGCGGCTGAGAATTTCCCAGTCGTGCGCATCGAGCGTGCAGTTGCGAGGCATGACGGGCGACTGCGCCCGGACCAGAGGCGTAATGTGGGTGGAAGGCATGCGTGTCTCCAAGGGGAACATATCGATTCGTCGACGCGGCGCAAGCTGCGTAGTGCGTGGGGCGTGCTGCATGCGCCTCACCGCGTGGAAACAACGATATCGATTCGCGAGCGGCCTTCCCATCGCCCGGTCGCCATGAAGTCTATGTTCGTGCCGGCATGGATCGTTAGGCGTGTTCCATGTTCCTGCACTCCGCGCTCAGTTGCTCGATAAACGCCTGCTGCATCGGCGTGCCGAGCCAGTCGGTTCTGAGCGTGTAGCCGACTACGCGGCTTTCTTCCGGCGTCTCGAGTTCCAGCGCCACCATTTCGCTGCCTGGATACGCCTCACGAATCTGCGAGCGCGATAACAGCGTGATGCAATCGCTTTCCACCAGCATCGCCATCATCATCGCGAGCGAACTGGTCTCGACAACGAGCGGCGGCTTGCCGGGCAGGCGCGCGAGAATCGAATCGATCACCGCGCGCCGCGGCACGTTGCGCTGCGGTACCACCCAGTCGAACGAAGCAAGGTCGCGTGCGGCAATGCGCGCTTTACCCGCGAGCCGATGCCCCTTTCTGACCGCCACCACATACGGGTCCGCAAACAGCTCGATCTCCTGCTCCGATCCCGTCAGGCGCGGCTCACGCAGCGCGCCGATGATCACATCGATATTGCCAAAGCGCAGCTCCCGCAACAGTTGCGAATGCGAGCCCTCGTCCACGGTCACCTTGGCGTTGGGATACTCACGCCGCAACCGCTCGATCGCGCGCGCGACCAGACGCGGCGCCAGCATCGGCAGCACGCCGAGCGAGATCTTGCCCGTCAACTGTCCGCGCGCGTGAGCCAGATCTTCGCGAGCCTGCGCGATTTCATACAGCGCGAGACTCAGGCAGCGCGCAAGCTCGACGCCCGCCGCATTCGCCGACACGCTGTGTACGCGCCGCCGGTAAAGCGTTGCGCCCACCGTCTGCTCGATCTGGCGCGCCGCGCGATGCACGGCCGGTTGCGAGATGCCGAGTTGTAGCGCGGCCTCGGCAGCCGATCCGCAATGCGCAATCGCGATATGGCAGCGCACCTGCGAATCCGTGAAATGGCGGCAAATCGTACCGACGTTCGCGCGCGGCCCGTCCCCGCCGGTCAGATCGGCCACCGCACGCTCCATCTGATCGAGCATGCGCCGCACGCGCCTGTGCAGGAGCACGCCCTCTGCCGTCAGTTCACTGCCGCCGTAGCCGCGCTCGAACAGCGCGCCGCCAAAGCTCGCTTCGAGCTTGCTGATGGCGAGACTGACAGCCGGTTGGGTGCGCCCGGCCCGCGCCGCCGCAAGACCGATCCCGCCCGTCTCGCAGACGGCATCGAACAGAAACAGGCGCCGCAAACGCGCCAGATCGTCGTCCTTCTCCAGACCTTCAAGGGTCGACATAAGCGATCGGCATACGCTGTGGAAAACCCCTAGCTTAACCAAAATTTATGTCAGAGGGTGCAGTTCATATTGCGGGATGCGTTTCGACTCCGCTTACAGTTATGTCAATCCGATCAAGATGTTTTCAGCCAGGAGTCAGTTCATGTCTGTCGTTGTCGACACACACACCCACGCAATTTCCCCGGATAAACAGCGTTATCCGCTCGCGCCTGTCGGCGGTCATCAATCGGAATGGTCGGCGAAGCGGCCTGTCAGCTTTGAAGGGCTACTCGCTGCCATGGATGACGCAGGCATTGGCCGCGCCGTCGTCGTGCAGGCATCGACGGTATATGGCAACGACAATAGTTATGTGGTCGAGGCGGTGCGCAATCATCCGGACCGCTTCGCCGGCGTGTTCTCGATCGACGTACTGGCCGCCGACGCCGTCTCGCAGATGCAGCGCTGGCTGGACGCGGGCCTGAGCGGCCTGCGCCTCTTCACGACGGGCAGCACGATGCCGGGCCAGGCGGGCTGGCTGGACGACGAGCGTTCGTTCCCCGTCTGGGAATACGCGCAGAAGCATGATGTGTCGATCTGTCTGCAGATGACAGCGCAAGGCATTCCCGCGCTGCTGAACATGCTCGCGCGCTTTCCGGACATCCGCGTGCTGCTCGATCACCTGGCGCGCCCGGAGCTTGCTGGCGGCCCGCCCTACGAAGCGGCCGCGCCGCTCTTCAGCCTCGCTGCGCATCGCGGCGTGTATCTGAAGCTGACCAATCGCACCATTGCCGAAGCATCGCGCGGCGCATCGACGCCTGCGGCGTTCTTCCCGCGCGTGCTCGACGCATTCGGCGCGGATCGCATTGCATGGGGCTCCAACTTCCCGGCCGCCGAAGGCTCGCTGCCGCAACTGCTCGCCGATGCGCGCGAAAGTCTCGCGACGCTGCCCGCCGACGCACGCAACGCGATCTTCGGCGATACGGCGCGCGCGCTCTATCCCGTGCTGGCCTCGTGAGCACCGGGCAACAGAAAAACTGGAGACGTGAGCAACATGGCTACCCAACCGCTGCGCCTGAAAACCGCGCTGAAAACCTATCCGCACACACGCGCGCTGAAATCGGGCGAATTGACCGACCCCGCCGTCGAACTGGTGTTCGAGGACATCGAGCCGATCCATCGCGCCTTCGCGCCGATGGCGCGCACTCAGGCATTCGACGTCAGCGAACTGGCGATCGTCACGTATCTGCAGGCGAAAGCGTACGGCAAGCCGGTCGTGCTGCTGCCCGCAGTCGTCGCCGGGCGCTTCCAGCAAAAGTGCATTATTTATAATGCGCAACGTGGAGCGTTGAAGGTCGGCGATCTCGAAGGCAAGCGCATTGGCGTGCGCGCCTATTCGCAGACCACGGGCATGTGGGTGCGGGCGATCCTCGCGCAAACGTATGACGTACCCATCGACAGGATCGACTGGGTCACGTTCGAAGGCGCGCATCTGGAGGAATACGAAGAGCCGTCCTTCGTGCGTCGCGCAGCGCCGGGCCAGCAGCTATTGCCGATGCTGCGCGCAGGAGAACTCGACGCGGCGATTCTCGGCAACGACCTGCCGGACGAACCGGGCCTGCTGCCGCTGATCGACAACGCTGCGGCGGCGGATCGCGAATGGTACGACGTGCATCACTACGTTCCGATCAATCATGTGGTCGTCGTGAAGAAGTCGCTGGTCGACGAGCATCCCGACGCCGTGCGCGCCGTCTACGATCTGTTGGGGCGTGGGAAGCAGTCCGCAGCGAACGCAAAGGACACGGGCAAGCCCGATCCGTTGCTGTTCGGTATCGATGCGTTGCGCGGTCCGCTCGAAGAAACGCTCTCGTTCTGCGAGCGCCAGCAACTGTTGCCGCGCAAGCTGAGTGTCGACGAGATTTTTGCCGACTGCATCGACGTGCTCGGCGACGCCGCCCGCTAATGCGGCAGACACGGCATTAACCATTCCAAGCGAAGACGAATTCGCCGCTGTCCAGAAGGAGACATCATGAGCTTGCCCGGCAAGGCCGCATCCAAACCCCGGGGACGCCAGCCGTTCTATCGCGATCTGTCTTTCCAGGTGCTCGCCGGCATGGCGCTCGGCGTCGCTGTCGGCTACGGGTTCCCGAAGCTCGGCATCAACCTGCAGCCGGTGGGCGACGCGTTTATCCGCGTGATCCAGATGCTGATCGGGCCCATCATCTTCTGCACCGTGTGCAGCGGCATTGCCGGTGTGAACGACTTCAAGAAAGTGGGCCGCGTCGCCATCAAGGCGCTGTTCTACTTCGAAGTAGTGACGTCGCTGGCACTCGTGATCGGACTCGTTGTGATCAACGTGCTGAAGCCCGGCGTCGGCATGAACGTGGACATGAGCACCGTGCATTCGTCGGCGGTCGATGCGTATGTCGCAAAAGCCCATCATGTCGTCACCACGAGCGAGTTCCTGCTGAACGTGATTCCGCATACGGCAATCAGTGCGTTTGCGGGCGGCGATGTGTTGCAGGTGTTGTTCTTTTCCGTGCTGTTTGCGTTCGGTCTCGCGGCAATCGGCGAGCGTGCGCGTCCGGCAATGGATCTGATCGATTCGGTATCGAGCGCGCTCTTCTGGATCATCGGCCTGACGATGAAGATCGCCCCGCTCGCGGCGTTCGGTGCGATCGCGTTCACGGTGAGCAAGTTCGGCTTCGGCACGCTGATCTCGCTCGGCAAGCTGATTCTCGAGTTCTATCTGACGTGTGCCCTTTTCATCGTGCTGATTCTCTGGCCGATTGCGAAGGTGAACGGCTTCAGCCTGTTGCGACTGATGCGCTACATCGGCGCTGAACTGCTGCTCGTGATCGGCACGAGTTCGTCGGAGACGGTGTTCCCGCAACTGATCGACAAACTTGAACGGCTCGGTTGCGAAAAGTCGGTCGTGGGCCTCGTCTTGCCAACTGCGTACACGTTCAATCATGACGGCACATGCCTCTATTTCGCCGCTGCCGCCGTGTTTCTCGCGCAGGCCACTAACACGCCAATGACGTGGCACGACCAGCTGGTTCTGCTCGCAGTATTGCTGTTGACTTCGAAGGGCGCAGCGGGCGTCTCCGGCGCTGCGATTGCCGTACTCGCTGCGACGCTGGCTGCATCGAACACGATTCCCGTCGAATCGATCGCACTGATTCTCGGCATTCACAAAGCGCTGTCGAGTGCCTTCGTGTTCACGAACATCGTCGGCAATAGTGTCGCGACGATCGTGGTCGCGAACTGGGAGAAGGCGCTGAATCGCACGGCGCTGCGTAACGAGCTCAAAACGGGATTCAAGCCAATAGAAACGCCAATTGGCGCGCTGAAGCAGTCGGGAGGCAGTTCAGCCGGAAATTGATGTCGCGGGACGGAAACAATTTCATTCCGTCCCAAAGCAAAGTATTTAAGTTGAGCACCACACATAATAATTAGACATACGAATTAAATAGATGTAGCAGCACGACAAAACATCATAAAACAGGAGACAGTTGTGAAAGGAAAGTGGACGAACCGCATTGGTCTGGGACTTGGCGTATCGACGGCACTCGGCTTTCTCGCCGCCATGCCCGCGCATGCGCAGTCGAGCGTGCAGCTCTTTGGCACCGTGGATGGCGGCATACGGCATCAGACCAATGCAGCGGCGGGTGGTGGATCGGTAACGACAATGAATTCAAACGGCTATTACAGTTCCAACAAGCTCGATTTCCGTGCACGGGAAGATCTCGGCGGCGGCTGGAATGCGCACTTTCTGCTCGAAAGCGGCTTCAATCTGGGTAACGGCCAGTTCGACAATACGACGGGCCTGATATTCAACCGGCAATCGTTCGTCGGTATCGGGCACAAGCAATACGGTTCGCTCGATCTCGGCCGGCAATACACGATCGCGCACGACATCATCAGCTTCTACGATCCGTACGGCTTTCACTTCACACCGATCATTCCATTGACGGTTGCCTCCGACGGCACACGCAACAATAACGACGTCAAGTACAAGAACACCTTCGGCCCCGTGCTCGTCGAGGTCGACAATTCCTTCGGCGGTGTCGCGGGCGACTTCAGCAGCGGCGCCGCACGCGCCGTCGGCATCAACTATACGAGCGGGCCAATCGGCATCGGTGGCCTGTATGGCCATCGCAATCTGCTGAACGGCAAGACCTATGTCGGCGACAGCTATTACATGGTCGGCGCCAGCTATCAACTCGGCCCGGTGCGCTTTTCGGGCGGTTTCATGTCCGAAGATCAGCAGAACCAGGGCGCGCCGCATATGGTCACCAATAACGGCTTCGGCGGCATTGCCTGGACGATGACGCCGTACCTCGTGTTTCGCGGCGCGTATTACCAGACCCAGGTGTCGACGGATAAATCGGGGCGACGCGGCATGTCCGTGCTGTCGCTCGGTTATCTGCTGTCCAAGCGCACCACCGTTTATGCAGAAGCCGATTACACGTCGTACCGGCATGCCGTTGTCAGCACGCTGAACCCGGCTGGCGCGTCGAGCCAGACAGCGGTCACAGTCGGTATCGACCATCTGTTCTAGAACTGGCGCAAGCACGCCGCAGCACTTCACGCAGGAGCACGCACTTGATCATCGACATACACGGTCACTATACGACCGCCCCTAAAACGCTCGAAACCTGGCGCAACCGTCAGATTGCCGCGATTGGCAATCCGGTGGAAATGCCGAAGGTATCGGAACTGCGCATCAGCGACGACGAACTGCGCGAGTCGATCGAAACCAACCAGTTGCGCCTGATGCGCGAGCGCGGCCTCGATCTCACCGTCTTCAGTCCGCGCGCGAGTTTCATGGCGCATCACATCGGCGACTTCGAGGTGTCGAGCACATGGGCGGCGATCTGCAACGAGTTGTGTTACCGCGTGAGTCAGCTCTTTCCGCAACATTTCATTCCCGCTGCGATGTTGCCGCAGAGTCCGGGTGTCGATATCGCGACATGCATTCCTGAACTCGTGAAATGCGTCGAGCAATACGGCAACGTGGCCATCAATCTGAACCCCGATCCGTCGGGCGGTCACTGGACGAGCCCGCCGCTTTCGGATCGCGCGTGGTATCCGGTCTACGAGAAGATGGTCGAATACGACATTCCTGCGATGATCCACGTCAGCACGAGTTGCAATGCGTGCTTTCACACAACCGGCGCGCATTACCTGAATGCCGATACGACGGCTTTCATGCAGTGCCTGACGTCCGATCTTTTCCGCGACTTTCCGTCCCTGCGTTTCGTCATTCCTCATGGCGGCGGCGCCGTGCCGTATCACTGGGGACGCTTCCGCGGTCTCGCGCAGGAAATGAAGAAGCCGCCGTTGCAGGAACATCTGCTAGACAACATCTTTTTCGACACCTGTGTCTATCACCAGCCCGGCATCGATCTGCTGACACGCGTGATACCCGTCGACAACATCCTGTTCGCAAGCGAGATGATTGGTGCAGTGCGCGGCCTGGACCCACAAACAGGCCATTATTTCGACGACACGAAACGCTATGTCGAAGCCGCCGATATCGAGCCGGAACATCGCGACAAGATCTACGAAGGCAATGCGCGCCGCGTCTACCCGCGCCTGCATGCTGCGCTTCAGGCACAGGGAAGGTGAACATGATGTATGAACTCGGAGTCGTTTATCGCAACATCGCGCGTGCGGATAGCCACGTCGTACAGGCACTCGGCGCGCTCGGCAGCGCAACCGTTCATGAAGCGATGCACCGCACGGGACTGCTGCAACCTTATATGCGTCCCATCTACGCTGGTGCACACGCATGCGGAACGGCCGTCACGGTCCTCCTGCACCCGGGCGACAACTGGATGCTGCATGTCGCCGCGGAACAGATCCAGCCTGGCGATATCGTCGTGGCAGCCGTCACGGCCGAATGCACGGATGGTTATTTCGGCGATCTGCTCGCGACCAGCTTCAAGGCGCGCGGTGCCAGCGCGCTGATTATCGATGCCGGGGTACGCGACGTGAGCGTGCTCGCGGAGATGGCCTTCCCGGTCTGGAGCAAGGCGGTCTCCGCCAAGGGCACGGTCAAGGCGACACTCGGCTCGGTCAACATCCCCGTCATTTGCGCGGGCGCGCTCGTCACTCCCGGCGATGTGATCGTCGCGGATCAGGATGGTGTGGTGGTCGTGCCTTCCGCGAAGGCGCACGCGACGCTCGACATTGCCAGCGCCCGCGAATCGAACGAAACGCAAAAGCGCGAACGGCTTGCTTCGGGCGTTCTGGGCCTCGACATGTATGGCATGCGCGAGCCGCTGGCGAAGCTCGGCTTGCGTTATATCGACTGAGATAGCGGTTGAAATGCGCGCGGCCTATGCCGCGCACCGCCCCGCGACGAGTATTGCCGCAACGGCAAGCATGATTCACCCGATCCCAACTGGCGATCGGGTGAAACAGGCCTGGAAATATCAGTGCAACGTGTTGATGCTACTGACGAACTCGTCATCGTCTTCATTGGACGACGCCTGCTCGAGGATCGCGCACCGGAAGTCCAGTTTGACGCGAAGAATGGCTGATTCGATACGTGCATCGCCGCGATGGGCACTCAGGCGGGTATTGATCGCCTCCTCGACGGCGAGAATGGCCTGCTCGATACTTTCCGGATCGTCGCTATCGAACCCGACCTCAACCTCGATGCTCTCCAGCAGGTTCAATGCTGTTGCAATGTCCTCGGAAGCGACGAATAGCGTCTCGGCGTTTTCTCTCATGTACCCCCCCGTTGGGTTATCCAGAGTCTTCAGACAGGTGCGAGTTGCATGGCTATCGTTGCACATCCAACGCAACTCTGCCGGGCGACGAACACAAGTGTTGGGTTCAAAACAACGGAAGGCTTGCCGTACGGTTTGAAGCGAATAGAATTGAAGGTTCCAGCTTGATCCAATCCATGCCGGCCGGCAGCGTGGTACTACCGATACCGGTATGACATGACCACTGCCACGCGCACCGGGTTCGACGTAGGATCGTATGCACTCGCATCTGCTACGCCCCGCGCATGGAAAGAACCATGGACCAAGCCGTCAAAAAGACCGATCCCACACCTCCTGACACGGAATCGTTTGCGCACTGGCGCCGCAACCTGTTCGTCTGCGTCTGCGGCTCCTTCACGACCATCGTGGCGATGACCTTGCTGCTGCCCATCTTGCCGCTCTACGTCGAGCAGCTCGGTGTCAGCGATCCCGCCGCGATCGTCCAGTGGTCCGGCATCGCGTTCGGCGCGACGTTCTTCACGGCGGCACTGACGGCACCGCTCTGGGGCAAGCTGGCCGACCGTTACGGCCGCAAGCTCATGCTCGTGCGCGCGAGCCTCGGCATGGCAATCGTCATGTCGCTGATGGGATCGGCGCACAACGTCTGGGGACTCGTGGGCCTGAGGCTGCTCACGGGTCTGCTCGGCGGCTACGCGTCCGGTTCGATGGTCCTCGTCGCCACCCAAACGCCGAAAGCACGTTGCGGCTGGGCGCTCGGCGTGCTCTCCTCCGGCATCATGGCGGGCAACGTGGCGGGGCCGCTGATCGGCGGCACACTGCCTTCGCTGATCGGCATCCGCGCGACGTTTCATGCCGCGGCGGCCGTGATCTTCCTGACCTTCCTCGCCACGGTCTTTTTCATCAAGCGCGATCCGCCGGCCGCTGCCCGCTCTTCCGCGCACGACGGCTGGAGCGCGATTGCCGACGTGCGGCCCGTGTTCGCGATGCTGGTCACCGGCATGCTGCTGATGCTGGCCAACATGTCGATCGAACCGATCATTACCGTTTATGTCGCGCAACTCGTGCCTGCGCACAGCGTCGCCTTCATATCGGGTGTCGTGATGTCCGGCGCGGCGCTCGGCAGCATTCTGTCCGCATCGCGGCTCGGCAAGCTGGCCGACGGTATCGGGCATTGGAAAGTCATTATCGCGAGCCTCGCCGCGTGCGCCGTGCTGCTCGTGCCTCAGGCATTCGTTACACAGGGCTGGCAGCTGATCGTGCTTCGCTTCCTGATGGGACTTGCGCTCGGCGGCCTGTTGCCGTGCATCGCGAGTGTGATTCGCCATTCGGTTCCGCCGCGCATGGCGGGCGTCATGCTCGGCTATTCCACGTCGTCACAATACGCGGGGCAGGTGATCGGGCCGCTGCTGGGTGGCTTCGTCGGAGGTCATGTCGGCATGCGCTCCGTATTCCTTGCCACGGCGCTGCTGATGGCCGCAGGTGCGATCGGCAATAACGTGGTGCGCACACGGGCCAAGGCGCCGCGGGCGGGCGCTGTGAGTGAGTCGACTCATAGTTGAGGATCGACGTCAGATGGCGTGTCACCGCGTGAGCGGAAGCGAACGCGAAAGCACATGCGATTCTCATCGCTAAATCCGGTAACCGTTACCGAACATTCTTACGCCTCCTTTCACGAAACAGGGCTTTACGAAACGCACGTAAAGTTTTGGGCGTAAACCGCCGATAAGTCAGTAAACGGTTGATATTTTCCGCGTGTCCGACGGCTATCAATCGCCTCGCCGGCACTCGATCACGCTTTTGTGAACTGAGCTTGCCTGATCGGCTCAAGTAACAGAAACCCAGTCATGAATGACATCGACATATCCGTCGCCATGATCGGACTCGATGAGAACAGGCGTCTCATCGTCACCGCGTGCAATCACCCGTTCTTCCAGTTGACGCGTGGGCCGGTCGCCGATGCGCCGACGTTTCCACTTCCATTCGACGCAGTGGTGGCGGATTCCGCGCCGCGCCAGTTTCGCGAGGCCTTGCTTGCGTGCTTTGAATCCGGCCAGACGCAGGCGCCGCAGCACACCCACGACTTCCGCGAAGGCAGCGTCTGGTGGCGCCTTACGCTTAAACCGGTGAGACAGGCGAGCGGAAGCGTGAGCGCAGTGCTTGTGACCGGCGTCGACATGAACGCGAGGATGAGCCTGACACGGGAGCCGGACGTCAATGTCTCGCGATATCGCGCCCTTGTCGACCTGGCTTACGACGCGATCGTGACCATGGACGAGCAACACAACATCACATTGTTCAATCGCGCAGCGGAGAATCTCTTTGGCTATTCATCGGCCGAGATAATCGGACGGCCCATCGTCACGCTTTTGCCTGAAAAATTTCGCGCCGGGCATCCGCGGAAAGTAACGCAGTTCGCGGACTCGTATCAGCCGACACTCCGTCACGCGACGCCCCCACGTATGGATGAAACCAACAGTGTGTACGGGCAGCATCGCGACGGCTCGATCATTCCGGTCGAAATCGCCGTCTCGAAGATCAGCCTGGACGGCGGGATTGAATTCATGGCGGTGGTTCGCGATATCACCGATCGTGCGCGGCTGATGGATCTGCTGAAAAAACAGGCCACCACTGACGCACTCACAGGTTTGCCGAATCGCCGCGAGTTTCTGCAATACATAGAGACGCTGCTCGGCAGTACCGAAGTTTTTTCCGTGTTTATTCTCGACATTGATTTCTTCAAGGACATCAACGATCAGCACGGACACGATGCCGGAGATGAAGTCTTATGCGCGCTCGCAAAGGTGGGCGCGTCAATGACGAATCAACCGTGTCTCTTTGCCCGATGGGGCGGTGAGGAATTTGTCGCCGCCCTGCCCGGAGCCGACGCCCGTCTCGCGCATCGCATTGCGGATGAACTGCGCCAGCGTTACGAACGGGAAGAGTTCGAGCACGTGTGGCGCTTCGCGCCCATTCCGTTCACAGTGAGTATCGGCGTGGTCACGCGCGACGCAACCGAGGTCGATGTCGACACGTTGATGAAGCGCGCAGATCGCGCGCTATATCGCGCCAAGAAATCCGGCCGCAATCGTGTAGAGGCTGGATAGCTTCATTTCCTCTACCTTCACCCGAAGCGCACGCACTTCAGCCCTTCACCAATCCTCCGTCGACAACCAGGTTCTGCCCCGTCACCGCGCGTGCCCACGGCGAGAGGAAAAACAGTACTGCGTCGGCGAATTCAGCGGGTGTGGTGACGCGGCGCAGCGGTGTGAATCCCGCGACCATGTCGAACACGGCTTCGGGCGTCGCGCTGCTGGCATCGGTGGTGCGCAGCAGGCCGCCCGAGACCATGTTCACCGTAATGCCATCCGGTCCGAGATCGTTCGAAGCCGTTCTCGTTAGCGCAAGCAAGGCTGCTTTTGCTGCCGTGTAATCGTGGTAAGGCACAACAGGGTTCTGAAACAGATTGGTGCCGACATTCACGATGCGGCCAAAGCCAGCGGCGCGCATCGCGGGCAAGGCGGCCTGAATCGTGTTCAGCGCGCCCTTGAGCGCACCCTCGATCTGCTGCTGAAAACGCGCCCATTCGATATCGCCGAGCTTCGGACGCGCGTCGCCGTCGAAACTGAAATCGGCGAGTGCGTTGTTCACGACCGCATTCACCGGCCGGCCACTTTTCGCGCGAGCCTCGTCAAACAGACGCGCGACCGACGCCGGATCGGTGATATCGGCCTGGACCGCGACGACGCGCGGCCCGAGCCGCTCGACGAGCGCGTTCGCCTGTGTTTCGCTGCGCCGATAGTTAATGACGACGCCAGCGCCTTCGCGTGCGAGCGCTTCCGTGATCGCCGCACCCAGCCCGCGTGCGCCACCCGTCACGAGTACGTTTTGTTCAGATAGCAGCATGGATTTCTCCGTGGTTCGATTTGAATTCGTCGGCGCATTATGCCGCAGTGACTGCGCGAGACCGCCCTTCACCACGCTGCTCAGGTGAGTTTTCGCGAACGGAGCGATCTGAATATGTCACTTGTCGCTCCGTTTGTGGCTACTTACGATCGTTTTGACTAGTCGCGGTGGGACTGCCCGGCATTGCCGACGCGGACCCGGTTTTCTCTCTATCGGCGGATGCCCACATGTTCGACCCCAATAAAAGCAGGCGTGCCAGCCTTGCGGTATTCGTGCTGCTCTACCTCGGCTATTGCCTCTCGTACATCGATCGCTCGGCGATCGCGCTGTCGCTCGTTGCCATCGGCAAGGAGTTCCATGTCGGCTCTGCGGCGCTCGGCGTCGTCATGAGCACGTTCTATATCAGCTACGCGGCCATGCAGATTCCAGGCGGCTGGATCGCGGACCGCTGGGGCAGCAAGAAGGTCATCGTCGTATCGGTCGCGTTCTGGTCCGTGTTCACGTTGATGACGGGTCTCGCCTGGTCGCTTGCATCGCTGATCGCGATCCGCTTCATCTTCGGTCTCGGCGAAGGCGGCTATCCCGGCGCGGCGGTGAAAGGCGTTACCGAATCGTGTGCACGTGCGGACCGCCCGAAGATGTCGGCGCTCCTGATGTCCTCGAACTATGTCGGCAGCTTCATTGCACCGCTTGCCATCGCGCCGCTCATCCTTTATTTCGGCTGGCGTCATGCTTTCGTCGTCGCTGGTGCGGTGGGTCTCGTATTCGCGCTGTTCTATCTGATCGCGGTGAAGGACACGCATCAGAAGCGCGATTCGGCCGGCCGCTCCGCGCGCATCGATGGCGCGGCAACACGCGCGCTGCTGAAGATGCCGCTGATGTGGAAGATTCTGCTCACCTGGTTCGGCATGGGCATCGTCAACAAGGGACTCGATGCGTGGATGCCTGCGTATCTGCTGACCGAACGTCATCTCGACCTCAAGGCAGTCGGCATGCTCACGCCGCTGCCGTTCGTGGCGGCGAGCATATCGACAGCGCTGGGCGGGTGGATTCTCACGCGCTGGTTCGATGGCCGCGAAAAATGGCTGATGGCTGTGTGCTGTGCGATCTCCGGCTTCTTTCTCTACGAGATGTACACCGCGCAAACGGTGACGGGCGTAATCGCGTATCAATCGATCGTCTACTTCTTCAAGTCGTTCGTGTTCGCGGGTGTGTTCGCGCTTCCGGCCAAATTCCTGCCGCAAAAGCTCATCGGCACGGGTGCAGGGATGGTCAATTTCGGCGGACAGGTAGCAGGATTCGTCGCGCCCGCCGTCATTGGTCTGCTGGTGTCGATCACGGGCAACTACGATGCGGTATTCGGCTTCCTGATCGTGGCGACAGCGTTCGCGCTCGTCACCAGTCTGTCGATACGTCTGTCGCCCGAGGCGCATGCACGCCTTGGCGCCGCCGAGGAGGCCTGATCGCCTGAGCGCGTTACCAGCCGGACAGGCGCTATGATGGAGGGCCTCGCGTCCTCCCGTCGATCCATCATGAGCGCCCGCATTCTTCAGGAAGCCGCTGTCCGTTACTTCCTCGAAGTCGTCAACACCGGTTCCATTGCCGATGCCGCCAACCGGCTGAACGTCGTGCCATCCGCCGTGAGCCGGCAGATCGCGCGACTCGAGGGCGAACTCGGCGCGCAGCTATTCGTGCGGCAATCGCGCGGCATGGTGCCGAGCAAAGCGGGCGAAATGCTCGCCGCGTATGCGCGTCGCTCGCAACTCGACGCCGAACAGATTTCACTCGAAATCGATGCGCTTCGCGGCGAAGCGGAACGCACGATCCGTATCGCCTGCACAGAAGGATTCGCCGCGACCTTCCTGCCGCGCGCGATGGCGGACTTCCGTCGCACGGTCGCGCCCGCATCGTTCGAAGTCGTCGTCGACACGGCCGCCGATGTCACGCAGCGCGTACGCGAAGCCGAATGTGATATCGGCCTCACGTTCAGCTTCGGTCCGGCGAAGGACATTCAGGTCGTGTTCTCCGCGCCTTCGCCCGTGTTCGCGATCGTCGCCTCATCGCATCCGCTCGCGCAGTCAACGCAGGTTTCGTTTCGCGAACTGCTTGCGTATCCGCTCGCATTGCCGGGTGTGCATTCGACACTGCACAAGCTGATCGATATCTATTGCAGCCGCGAAGGCGTCGCGTGCAAGAGCGTGCTGCGCAGCGCGACGCTCGAAACGCTGCTCGGGTTCACGCTCGTAAGCGATGCCGTGACGTTCAGCGGCGAACTCTTCGTGCGCCCGCGTCTGGCATCAGGCGAACTCGTCGCCTTGCCCGTGCCGGAACTCGCCACCGGCGAGCGCACCATCGAAATCCAGACGCTCGCGCGACGCGCGTTGCCACCTCTGCTGCAATCGTTTGTCGAACGGCTGAGCGGCGAACTTTCACCGCCCGCGCGCGTTGAGCAAAAGTGATGTGACCGTTCGATAAACATCACTAGCGATCGTTTTTCGCGTCGTCTACATTGAGCGGACTCTTGCGTTGCCGCTTAAAGGACTGCCCGATGAACGACCGTTACGAACTCACACGACACAGTGCCGTTGCATTGCGCGCGCTATTGCAGGCGCGCGAAATCTCCGCCGTCGAATTGCTGGAAGCCTGCATCGCGCGGATCGAGGCACTCAATCCGTATGTCAACGCCATCACCGCGACGAGCTTCGAACGCGCGCGCATCGAAGCCCGTGCTGCCGATATCGCGCTCGCTCGCGGTGACGCCGTCGGTGCGTTGCACGGCTTGCCCATCGGTATCAAGGATCTGGAAGAGACGGAAGGCCTGCTGACCACGTATGGCTCGCCGATCTATCGCGCGAACGTGCCCGCCCACGACAACACGCTGGTGCGTCGTCTGCGCGGCGCCGGTGCGATCGTGGTCGGCAAGACCAACGTGCCGGAAATGGGTGCGGGCGCGAACAGCTTCAACCCCGTGTGGGGCGCGACGGGCAATCCGTTCGATCCGCGTCTGAATGCGGGCGGCTCGTCGGGTGGCTCGGCGGCGGCGCTCGCGCTCGACATGGTGCCGCTCGCCAGCGGCTCCGACACCGGCGGCTCGCTGCGCATTCCCGCGGCGAAGTGCGGCGTGGTCGGATTGCGCACCTCGCCGGGACTCGTGCCGAGCGATCGCAAACCGCTCGGCTGGACGCCGATTGCCGTGGTCGGGCCAATGGGACGCACCGTCGAAGACACATGGCTGCAACTCGCGGCAAGCGTTGGCCAGTCGAACAGCGACCCGCTCGGCTATCCGTTCGCGATGAATCCGACGATGGAAGGCCGCGCGCTCACGAACCTGTCGAAACTGCGTATCGGTTACACGGAAGATTTCGGCGTGTGCGAAGTGGACGACGATATCCGCGCCGTGTTCCGCCGCAAGATTGAATTTCTGCGCCGCGAGGTGGCCGTATGTGAACCGGTCGAAGTGGACTTCGACGGCGCCCATCGCTGCTTCGACGTACTGCGTGCGGAAGCCTTCGTCGCTGGCCTGCAAAAGGCGTATGAGGCCAATCCCGATTCACTCGGCCCAAATCCGCGCGCGAACTACGAAATGGGTATCGGCCTCGGTCTCGCGGATTGCGTGCGTGCGCACAGCGACCAGACGCGCCTGTTCCGCCGTTTCCAGACGCTGTTCGACCGTTACGACGTGATTCTTTCGCCGACGACGCCCGTCTCGCCATTCCCGTGGACGCAGCCGTATCTGAAGTCGGTGAATGGCGTCGAACTGGAGAACTACTATCGCTGGCTGTCGCTCACGTACGTGGTGACGCTTGCGACGAATCCGGCACTGTCGCTGCCGTGCGGTGTCGATCATCGGGGCATGCCGTTCGGCTTGCAGATGATCGGCGCGTTCCGTGGCGATCTCGCGCTGCTCGATGCGGCGCGCGCATTTGAAACGCTGTTCGCGTCGTCAGACGAAACGCGCCGCCCGATTCCCGATGCCGCGACATTGCGCGCATCGGACGTCGACCTGAAGTCCATCGTCACGCATCCGCCCGTGCTCGATGCCGTGTCGTCTTCCTCTGCTTCCGCTTCCGCAGTCTGACCCGAACATGATCGATTCCATTTACGGCAAGCCGCTCGATACGTGGCTGCAAGACTTCCCGCTCCTGCGTGAGCTGATGGCGCTTGAGCCTGTCGAGTGGTTCAATCCGTCAATCGCGCCGCTGGCCGACGCTCTGCACGATATTCCACTCGACGCATCGCATGTCGCCGATGCGAGCGCGCGTCTGCAACGCTTCGCGCCGCTGCTCGCGCAAGCCTTCGCCGATGTGCGCGAGGCAGGCGGCATCATCGAGTCGCCGTTGACGGAAGTGCCCGCGTTCGCGCAGGCATTGAGCCAGCGTTACGACGTCGAGGCGCCCCGCCGCCTGCTGCTGAAACAGGACAGCCATCTGCCGATCTCCGGTTCGATCAAGGCGCGCGGCGGCATCTATGAAGTGCTGTTTCAAGCCGAGCAACTCGCCATGCGCCACGGGTTGCTCAAGGAAGGCGACGATTATCGTGTGCTCGCTGGCGACGCATGCCGCGCGCTCTTTCGCGAGCACAGCATCGCGGTGGGATCGACGGGCAATCTCGGCATGTCGATCGGCATTGCGAGCGCGACGCTCGGCTTCACGACGACCGTGCACATGTCCGCCGACGCGCGCCAGTGGAAGAAGGACCGTTTGCGCGCGCATGGCGTGACGGTTGTGGAGTATGCGGGCGACTATGGCGAAGCGATCGAAAGCGGGCGGCGTCTCGCGTCGAACGATCCGATGTGCCACTTCGTCGACGATGAAAACTCGACGACGCTCTTCCTCGGCTATGCGGTGGCGGGCGAGCGCCTGAAGCAGCAACTCGATGCGGCAAATGTGCGTGTGGATGCAGCGCATCCGCTCTTCGTCTATCTGCCGTGCGGCGTGGGCGGCGGACCTGGCGGCGTCGCGTTCGGGCTGAAGCTCGCGTTCGGCGATGCGGCGCATTGCGTGTTTGCGGAGCCGATCCACTCGCCCTGCATGTTGATGGGCGTGATGACGGGACTGCACGAACAGCTCGCGGTCCAGGACTTCGGCATCGACAATGTGACGGCGGCCGACGGACTCGCGGTCGGGCGTCCGTCCGGTTTCGTGGGCCGCGCGATGCAGCGGATGATCGACGGCTATTACACCGTCGAAGACGAGGAAATTTACGCGTTGCTCGCGCTGATGGACGCAACGGAGGGCATCCGGCTGGAGCCGTCTGCGCTCGCGGGCGCGCCGGGCTTCGCGCGTGTATCGAACGAGCAGCAGGGTTATCGCACTCGCCTGAAGCTGGACGAAGCGGCCATGCGAAACGCGACACACATCATCTGGGCAACGGGCGGCGGCATGGTCCCGGAAGCGGAAATGCGTGCCTATCTCGAGACTGGACGCAACGCACTCGCTGTCGCCTGATTGCGGCCTTGGCGAGAGCCAGATCGGGGCGCTGATGCGCGATCTGCGGACCGCGCGCCCCGTCATGCCATTGCCGCGATTTCGGACGCGCATGTCCGAAGTGTTGGGAACGCCGGAATATTGATGTCCAGTGTCGAGCGCTCCAGAATCGGGCAACGCTCGACTCTCGCCGCTTGAGGCATCGCATGAATTCCGCAGACACATCCTCGTCCCTTCCCGCCCCCGTGTACTGGCTGGCGCTCGGCGCCTTCGCGATCGGCACGGAAGGCTTCATGATCTCGCCGCTTCTGCCCGGACTCGCGAGCGACCTTTCCGTATCGATCGAAACAGCCGGGCAACTGGTGACAGTATTCGCGCTCGCCTACGGCCTCAGCTCCCCCGTTCTGACGGCATTGAGCGGCGGCATGAACCGGCGCAAGCTGCTGCTTGCCAGCATGGTCGCTTTCGCGCTTTCCAATCTGCTCGCCTTTGCCGCACCGTCCTTCTGGGCGCTGATGGGCGCACGGGTATTGCTGGCGCTGTCCGCCGGTCTGTACGTACCTGGCGCGAACGCGCTGGCGAGCGTCATCGTGCCGCCTAACCGTCGCGGGCGCGCCATCGCGGTGGTGAACGGCGGCATTACCGTCGCGATTGCGCTCGGCGTTCCGCTTGGCGCGGTTATCGGCCATGCGCTCGGCTGGCGCATGACTTTCGCGGGTGTCGCAGGCCTCGCGGCGCTTGCGACAGCAGGTCTGCTTATCGGTCTGCCGCACGATATCGGCGCCAGCGTTCCCGTTGCATCGCTGCGCGAGCGCATCGCGGTGGCGCGCCAACCGGTCGTGCTCGCGACGCTGCTCACGACGACGCTCTGGGCCATGGGCGCCTACACCGTCTACACCTATCTCTCGCCCTTCCTCGCCGGCGTCGCGGGACTGGCGGGCGCACAGATTGGCATGGTGATGTTCATGTGGGGACTGGCGGCTGCCATTGGCGTCGTCACGGGCGGTGCAGCAAACGATCGCCTGGGGCCGCTCGCCGTCATCGTTCCCACCATCGCGCTGTCCGGCCTCGCCTTCGCCACCCTGTCGATCAGCGCGCGTCTGCTGTCTCCCGCCAGCGCGCTCGTGCCGGTGATCGCGGCTATCGCGCTGTGGGGCGTCGCTCACTGGGCGTTTTATCCGGCGCAGCAGGCACGGCTGATCGATATCGCCGGCGTGAAGGTCGCGTCGATCGTGCTGTCGCTCAACGCATCGTTCATGTACATCGGCTTCTCGATGGGTGCTGCACTCGGTGCGCTTACCATGGCGCATGCCAGTGTCCGTAGCCTCGGATGGGTTGCCGCACTGTGTGAACTGGCCGCGTTGTTGCTGACCGCCGCGATCAACGCACGGCCTCTTGCAGCGAACGTGCCGTGCGCTGTCGAACGCGACGTCGCTTCGCGGTGACGGGACGCGCTATCGGATTGCATGGCGTAAACGATGCCAAAGTTGTCGTTTGCGCCAGTACCGGCAAATAACCTCCGACACTAGACTCATCTCCGTTGTACGTCACCACGATCATTCACCGGAGAGGTCTTCATGAAAGTGTTTGCCATTGGTTCGATCAGCCAGCCGTTCACGCCTGAACAACGCCAGCGCATCATGCCGAAAGAGGTTCCCGATACACTCAAGCTCTATCTCGACGGCACCATCGAGCAGTTCTGGTTCCGTGCTCACGAGAGCACACCCGGCGTCATTTTTCTGATGAACGTCGAATCGGTCGATCACGCAAAAGCCGCTGTCGATGCTTTGCCGCTCACGGCCGAAGGCCTGATGACCTTCGAGTTGATGCCCGTCGGACCGCTCGCTCCGCTCGGCCTGCTGCTTCAGTAAGCGTACATGTGTCGCCGCCGGGCATGCGGCGGCGACACGACATCATCGCGCGGCGTCGCTATCCGGCGAGAAACGTTGCGCGTACTCTCGCGGGCTCACGCCCATGCGCCGCGTAAAAGCCTTTCTCAGCACGTCGCTGCTGCCGTAGCCGCATCGGCGCGCTATTTCGTCTATCGATCTTTCGCCGAGTTCCAGCGCACGGCGAACGGCTTCGAGCCGGACATCCTCGACATACCTTGCAGGCGTTGTTTTCAGTTCGCGCTGGAACATGCGTATCAAGGTTCTGACGCTCGTCGATGCTTTATCCGCCAGCATTTCCGTCGTCAGATTTGCATGCAGGTGCTCGTTGATCCAGTGGCACAGATCGTCCATGCTCGAGCCCGACGTGCGCTGCGATTGAAGCGCGACACTGAATTGGGCCTGCCCGCCGGGACGTCGCAGGAACAGCACCAGGTTCTTCGCGATCTCCAGCGCGACGTCGTTGCCCTGGTCTTCGCCGACGAGCGCAAGTGCGAGATCGATTCCCGCCGACACACCCGCCGACGTGTACAGGTTGCCGTCCTTGACCCAGATCGGAACGGGGTCGACCTGTACGTCGGGATAACGCTCGGCAAGCCGCTGCGTCATCCGCCAGTGCGTCGTGGCCTTGCGGCCATTGAGCAGCCCCGCTTCGGCCAGCGCAAACGCGCCGACACAGATCGAACACACGCGGCGCGCTGTTTGCGAACGCTTTCGTATCCACGCTATCGCGCTCTTGTCGAAACGCTCCGTCGATCCAAAGCCGGTGGTCACGATCAGCGTGTCGATCGGCCTGTTTGCGCGACGCTCCGTTTCAAGCGTTCTGTGGCCCTTGAGTCCGATGCCTGACTCGCTTTCCAGCGTGACATCGGGCCCCGCGCAAACCAGTTCGATCGAGTAGGGAGCGGGCCTTTCCCCACACGCCAGATTCGCAGCGGCGAAAACTTCCACGGGGCCGATTACGTCGAGCGCGTCGACAGGCGGCAAGCCGAGAATGACGACACGCCTTTGCTTCATGGCCGGAATCGACCCCGCTGCTTTGCCCGATCCCTTCATAGCAAGCTCCCATCACAAACCGTGATTTTCATTTTGGCACAAATCGTCCAAAAACAGTCATTTGTGACACGCGGCGAATTTCTACACTGATGCTCAATTCATCCCCTGTCTGCGGAGATCGCATGAGCACCCTTGTTAACATCGGAGGAATCACCGCGCCTGATTCCGGGTTCACCCGTCAGGCCCGTTCCGTGGTCGAACGGGTCCATTCACCTGCGCTTCTAAACCACGTCCACCGCACGTGGTGGTTTGCCGAATTTCTCGGTCGCACACGCGGTTTGAAATACGACCGCGAGGTCGTGTATCTGGCGGCCCTGTTTCATGATCTGGGTCTGACCGACGAATTCTCCGCCGACCAGCGCTTCGAAGTGGATGGCGCGGATGCTGCGAGCGGGATTCTGCTCGCGCACGGCTACCCCGAGTCGAAAGCCGAACTCGTGTGGGATGCGATCGCGCTGCATTCGAGCGCAGGCATCGCCGATCGCAAGCAGCCGGAAATCGCGCTGATCTATATGGGCGCCCACGTTGACGTCTTCGGAATGCGGCTGGACGAGATCACGCCCGCTCTCGTCGACGACACGCTCGCCCTTTATCCGCGCATCGGGTTCAAGGCCGCCTTTACCGAAGCCCTGGCTGAAGTGGTCAGGAAGAAGCCATACACGGCGCCCGGCACAGGTCTCGCCGATATCGGACGTCGGCACGTGCATGGCTTCGAATGCGCAAATGTCTGCGACCTGATCAACCACGCGCCGTTCGAAAGTTGAAACGCAGTGTTGCAGCAAAGACCCCGTTGACTCTTTTTTAGATGATGACTATCATCCAAAACATGCAGTCACGGAGCGCAACAGTCATGAGGAAGTCCAGGGTTGAAACAGCCGACACACGCCGGCGCATCGTCGAGGTGGCGGCCCGCGAATTCAGGGCCAACGGGATCCAGGCAACCGGACTCGCCGACCTGATGTCGGAGGCGGGACTCTCGCATGGCGGCTTTTACCGGCATTTCGACTCCAAAGATCAACTGGTGGCGCAAGCGTGCGAAGAAGGACTGACGGCGATCATCGGCAGGCTTGAGACCGCCGCGAACGAATGCGAGGGCAAGGACGGTTTCAAGGCCATTGTCGATGCGTACGTATCACCGTCGCACCGCGACGCGCCCGAGGACGGTTGCCCGCTCGCCGCCATGGGCAGCGAGCTGGCTCGCGCGGATGAACAGACGCGCGCCGCAGCATCACGCGGTTTCGCCGGGCTCGTCGACGTATTGGCGAAGCGCAGCGGACGGCGACGGCATGAAGCGGCAAGATCGGAAGCGGTCTTTGCGTTATCGGCGATGATCGGCGCCATCACGATGGCGCGCATCGTCGAAGACCCTGACGCGGCCGCGTCGATCCTGCAGGACGTCCGGCAGCACCTCAAAGCGCTGTAGCACGACAGACAAGGTTTGAATTGCAACGTCCATATGCACATAAAAATGTGCATATGCACTTATAAGATATCGAAGTGAATTCACAGTCGCGGCGATATCGAGTTGTTCCCCTGCACTCTCGAAGAGTGCTCACACCGTTAGATTGGAGAGTTCATCATGCAACAACGCAAATACCTCATTACAGGCGCAACGGGTAAAACGGGTGCTCATACCGTTCGTCATCTTCTGCAGGATGGTCACGCCGTGCGAGCGTTCGTGCACCGCGAAGATGAGCGCAGTGAAGCGCTGCGCAAACAGGGCGCCGAAATCGTGGTCGGCGAGTTGCTCGAACATGACGACGTGATCCGCGCGATGGACGGCGTGACGGGTGCATATCTCTGCTATCCCGTGCGCCCGGGTTTCATTCAGGCCACTGCATACTTTGCGGATGCAGCACGTCGTGCGGGCGTCGAAGTGGTCGTCGAGATGTCGCAGATCTCGGCACGCGAAGATTCGAAGAGTCATGCCGCACGCGATCACTGGATTGCGGAACGCGTGGTCGACTGGTCCGGTGTGCCGGCTGTGCATATTCGCCCGACGTTCTTCTCGGAATGGATGGTCTTTCCGTGGGTGCGCGATCAGATCGTGCAGGAAGGCAAGATCACGTTGCCGTATGGCGATGGACGTCACGCACCGATTGCAGGCGAGGATCAGGCCCGGCTGATCGCAGCCGTTCTTGCGAATCCGTCTGAGCATATCGGCAAGACGTATCCGCTGTTTGGACCCGTCGAACTCAACCAGCAGCAGATTGCCGATGAAATCGGCGAAGTGCTCGGCCGCAAGATCACCTACAGCCCCTCGACGCTCGAACAATACCGCACGCATCTCGAGCAATACCAGTTGCCGGAATTCATGATCCAGCACTTTCTCGCAATCGCTATCGATTACCAGAACGGCATTTTCTCGGGCAAAGACGGCGTGATCCGCGAAATCACGGGGCAAGCGCCTCAAACCGTCGGCGAATTCATCAAAGCGCATCGTCACGTTTTCGAGCAGTAACGCGCAATGGACACCCGTCACCCAGCAGAGGAGTACTCGCGATGAAACTCACCGGCAACACCATCTTCATTACGGGCGCAACCTCCGGCATTGGCCGGGGACTCGCCGAGGCATTTCACAAGAACGGAAACAAGGTAATCATCGGCGGCCGCCGGAAAGCATTGCTGGATGAAGTGACGAAGGTCAATCCCGGCATGGATTCCGTTGAAATCGACGTGACCGACGCTGCACAAATCAAGAGCGTGGCCGAACAGCTGATTCAGAAGTATCCGTCATTGAACGTGCTCATCAACAATGCAGGCATCATGCCGTTTGATGATGTAACGGGTCCGTTCGACGACGCGCAAGCGGTCCATCTCGTGAATACGAATCTGCTCGGCCCTGCACGGATCAGCGGCGCGTTCATCGAGCATCTGAAGACACAGCCCGACGCTTATATCATCAACAACAGTTCGGTTGTCGCTTACATTCCGATGGCCATGACCGCGCTGTATTCGGCGACGAAAGCCGCGATTCACTCGTACTCGCTGTCGCAGCGCTTCGCGTTGCGCGACACGTCCGTGCGGGTTCTGGAAATCGCGCCGCCGTGGGTCGATACCGATCTCGTCTACAAGAGCGGCGATTCGCGCGCGATGCAACTGGAACCGTTCATTGCAGAGACATTTGCGCTGCTCGAGCATGCGACCACGGAAGTCGTGGTCGACGCTGCCAAGCAGTTGCGAAACAGCGCCGGGCCGGGCGAGCATGACATCGTCAACTACTTCAACCAGATGTTGATCGACAATCCGCTTCCTATGCCCTGATTGCCCGCTATGCATTCGCTTCCAGCAACTGGAGATGGCGCGCTTGCGTCGCGTCATCTATTGGAAACATGCACTCCAGTCGCAGTTCCTGCGCGGCGATGTTTTGCGGCGCGCCCACGCTCGTGACCATCGAGAAGTAACGAAGCACATCGACACCACTGACGAACCCGATTGGAATGACAGGCATCGCCGGCGAAGCCGACAGAAGATGCGCCGTCTTCCAGTCGCGTGGCACATCGGGATAGGCGAGCAGTTCATCGATCAGACGCGCGGTGCCGTCATCGATCACCCTGCCCACCGATTCACGATGCACCCGCTGCAACAGGCTCCGTGCGACGTTGTCCCAATCGGCGACGTAAGGACGTATCCCTTGCGGATCGAACATCAGATGCAACATATTGCGCGGGCCCTGGCGCGATGTCATATCGAAGAAGCAGTTGAAAAAACGCGGCGCGGCGTCGTTGGTCATCAGCACGTTCCAGTGCCGGTCCATCACGATGGCCGGAAACGGTTCGTGCTGGCGAACGACCCGCTCCAGCGCACGAATGACGCCATGCATCTCCTGCGCATTCCACGGCGCCTCCGAGTACATGGGTGCGTATCCGGCCGCGAGCAGCAGCGCATTGCGTTCACGCAGCGGCACGTCGAGCGCCTGGGCAAGCGTCAACAATGTCTCGCGGCCCGGCACGCTGCGCCCGCTTTCGATAAAGCTGATCTGCCGCTGCGAAATACCTGCGTCGAGCGACAGATCGAGCTGGCTCACGCCACGCGCGTCACGCCAGTATCGAAGCAGATTGCCCAGTTCGCCCGACGGCGCTTTCGGATCGTGGCTTCTGACGTTCATCGGATTTCCTCTGATCGAGGCGAGTCACTATAGCGAACTCAGACTTTGCCTGCACGCCACGCGAATGCGTCGAATTGCGCTTCGAGTTCCGGTTCCGTCACGCTGCTCGTGTAGTTCGTGATGGTCGACGCAGCAACGACTGCAATGACTTCGAGCAACTGCTCGGCGCTGAATCCGGCCTCGACGAAACGCTGCTGGTCCGACGCGTCAAGACGCCCACGTTTCTCGATCAGCGTGCGCGCCAGCGTGGAAAGCGCGGCGAGTTGCGCATCCGAAGGCACGCCACCGTAACGGATCGCATCGACATCGGCGGATGATACGCCTTGCTTCAATGCGAGCGCGCTATGAAACGCGACAGGCCATTCGCTGGCGTTCGCGACTGCGTTGGTCAAGAGTAGTGTCTGAATCTGCGGCTCGGTCAGACTGCTCGCGTGCACGCGCTCGAACAATCCGATGAACCCATTGGTCAGCACCGGCGACAACGCCATCTTTGCGGCGATGTTCGGGATCAGCCCGAATGTCTGCTGAAGTTGTCGCAACACGGGCTGCGATTGCAGCGGTGCCGATTCGAGCGTGTGAGTGGGATAGCGGGACATGGCCTCTCCTTGGTCGAAAGCGTCATCCGATTGATGACGCGACAGCCGAAGAGTAGATCCCGCGCAACGTCTGGCCAATTACATCGCGTGTAATCGATTTGCCGTATTCACGCGCAGTGAGATCACTCCGTCACGCCGAGCAGATGCTCGATATGTTTTTCAACGCGCGCACGCGCTTCCGTGACGGCCTGATCCGTAGTCCGCGAAACCAGCGGGAAGTCGAGACCGTTTCCTTTGAAAGCACCCGCATAGTGCACCCACGACCTGTAGGCAAAGACACCCGAGTCGCGCCGCACGAGATTGATCGTGACGTCATACGTCCTCTGCATGCCCGCCGACCGCGTATACGGAAACTTATGGATTTCCGATTGAATCATGACTGCGCTCCTCTGCTCCAGATGCCTGAATCCCGCTTCGTTCGCTTTCCGCAAACGGTTCGACGCGAAGCGGCGTGTGTCTTGCGGACATCAGCTTTGCCGGATGTTGCAGGGCGGCAGCGGCATGGGTTCATCGTCGACGAATGCTGTGCCGCAGCGCACCGCAAATGCGAAGGCGGACTCGCGGTTCGCAAAGTGGCCGAGATTGCCGAGCGACGTCGCATCGCCATCCTCCTCAAGAATCGAAACGCGCGCGACGAAGGTATTGCCGCTCCTTGCTACGGACGGTTGTATCGCTACACCGTGGTGATAGAAGTGCATAACGTCTCCTTTGGCCAGTTATCGAAACTTCACGACCGACACAGCGCACTCATGCTTTCCGAGTGACTTCCGGCGTAGTGTAAGGCATTTGTCAGGAATGGCCAAGGTGTCAATCGGACAGGCAGTCGGGCGTTTTGCCGCATGCCTGTTTAAAGAAAAACTCACACCACCGGCATAGGAGGGCATCCATTTTGCCCTTGAATTGGGCAGCATCGCGTGTCGATGCACCAGTCTGGTTTGTCCTCAATTTTTCCCGTCGCTAACAGACACAAAAATGCTGCGCCACGAAAAATGTTGGGCGATACTAGGCGCGCCGCTTCGCCTCATCGCGGGATCTTCAATCTGGACCACCGCAGCGGGCTTGATTTTTTGTTGTGATCGAGCGCCGCAGTCAGCTATGAGGAAACTGAATGGACAATTGCACTGTATGCACAAGTCTTCAGGGGCGTCCCGCCGAAATCGTCCGCACGGACGGCATGACGCTCATCGGCATTGGTGAATGCGAAGGCGTGACTGCAATCGAACATTACCGTTGCGAGCAATGCGGCACGGTGATGATGCGTCAGTTGTGCGGCTGTTCATCCGAACAGGTGTGGACAGCGCTCGCGTAGCGTGTGCAAGGCGGCAACAGCGCTTCGCTCAGGCATGCACCCCGGTGTATTCACTGACCTTGTCGAGATCGGACAGATGCTCGCGCGGTATTTCATCGCCGATCTGTCCGCGACGGATCACCAGCACGCGCTGCGATACCGCGGCGATGAAATCGAGGTTCTGCTCAACGAGTACGATCGTCAGGCCGCGCTTTTCGCGCAGTGAAACGAGCGTCTCGGCAATCTCTTCGATGATCGACGGCTGAATGCCTTCCGTCGGCTCGTCGAGCAGCAGCATCGACGGCTCTCCGGCGAGTGCGCGCGCCAGTGCAAGCAGTTGCTGTTCACCGCCTGAGAGCGCGCCGCCCGCCCGATCGAGCAAAGGCTGTAGACGCGGGAAATCCTCCAGCAGCGCATCAATGGCCTCTTCTGGTTTGCGTCCTGTCTTCACGAGGCCGAGCCGCAAATTGTCGTAAGCGGATAACGCCGGGAAAATCTCGCGCCCTTGCGGCACGTAGGCCATGCCGCGTTTCGCACGAGCGTGCGGTGGCAATGTCGTCACGTCATCGCCGTCGAAGCGGATCGCGCCCGCCGTCGCGGGCAACGCGCCGATCAGCGTGCGCAGCAACGTGGTCTTGCCCATGCCGTTGTGCCCGAGTATGCCGATCGCTTCACCGCTTCGCACCGACAGCGCCACGTCATACAGGACGGGAATCGCGCCATAACCCGCACACAAGCCTTTTGCTTCGAGCATCGCGCGTCCCCTCAATGCGGTTTCTTGCCGAGATAGATCTGCTGGATGAAGGGATCGCTCATGATGCGCTCGGGCGCATCCTCGCGAATGATCGCGCCTTGATGCAGCACGGTGACCTTCTTCGCGATACGCCTGATGAAACTCATGTCATGCTCCACCACGACGAGCGCGTGACGCCGGTTGATCTCCAGAATCAGTTCAGCCGTACGAGCCACTTCCGTATCGCTCATACCGGCAGCGGGTTCATCGAGCAGTATTAGCGGCGGATCCGCTGCGATAACGACCGCCAGTTCCACCCATTGACGTTCACCGTGTGCAAGCAAGCCGGTAATCGCATCGCGATGAGAAAGCATGCCGACACGCTCCAGCACGTCGCGCGTCACGCGTTCGGTCTGCATCGGTGTATTCACGCGACGCGCCGCCAGCCACACGTTGTCCCACACTGAGAGGCCGTTAAAAAGGCTCGGCACCTGCGTCTTGATGCCGATGCCAAGACGCGCAGGCTCATGCGGCTGCATCGACGTGATGTCCTTGCCGCGAAACAGGATCTCGCCCGATGTCGGCTTGACCTGCCCCGTGAGAAGCTTGAAAAACGTACTCTTGCCCGCGCCGTTTGGACCGATCACGCAACGCAACTCCGCTTCGGCAAGCGTGAAATCGACATCACGGGTTGCATGAACGCCGCCGAAACGAACATTCAGCTTGCGTGTTTCGAGTAGCGGCGCCGTCATGCGGCCTCCTTGCGAGAGGCATTGGCCGAGTCGCCATGCGAGACGCGACGTGCGTCGTCGGATAAGCGGTGTTTGCGTCTGGATGCGCCCGAAAGCATCAGCCCGAGCTGGCCGATACCCGGCACGATGCCTTTCGGCACCATCAGCACGAAGACGATGAGAATCGCGCCGAGCACAAGATTGGAATTGATGGTCTGTTGCGTGCCGATCTGCGTCGTGAGCCACTGGATCGCCACGCAGCCGATCACAGGCCCGACGAGCGTGCCGAGTCCGCCTACAATCACCCATATGATGATCTGCGCCGATTGCGCGAGGCCGAACACGGTTGGGCTGGTAAATGCACCCCAGTTTGCGAAGAGACATCCCGACAACCCCGCGATGGCGGCACCAAGCACGAACGTGAAGAGCTTGTAGACGCGAGAGTCGTAACCGAGCAATAGCAGACGTTGTTCGTTCTCTTTGCTCGCGACGATGACGCGCCCGACTTTCAATGCGAGCAACACGCGCAATAGCAAATAGACGATCAGCAACGCGCCAAGCGACAACTCAAATAAGCCACGCGGGCTGATCACATCGTCGATATTGCCCGGCGTATTGAGTGGCGCGATATTCGGAATACCGTTAAACCCGCCCAGTGGCGCATTGCCGATCTTCCATTCCGGCCCGGCCGTGGAATTGACCACATTGAAAAGGATCAGCGTCACCGTAAGTGTAATGACGCCCATATACACATCCGACAATCGTCCATAGAAGATCAGATAGCCGAGCACGGCCGAAAACGCGGCAGGCACCACAATAGAGAGAACAAAAGGCACAGTACTGTCGCCCATATTCGACACGGCAATCGCATACGTGTACGCGCCGAGTCCGAAGAACGCCGATTGCCCGAAACACAGAATCCCGCCGAATCCCCACACGAATCCGAGACTCAGCGCGAGTATCGCCATGACCGCATACACGGTTGCCTGCACGAGCGCGAAGTCGTCCAGCACGCGCGGCAACACGAGCAGCATCGCGATACCCGCGGCCAGCGACAGTGCCGCACTTTTCCATGAGCGCGAGAAACGCGCGAGCGCGTCGGCAACGGGAATCGTGCGGTTCGCCTTGAGTGGCGTCATCACAATGCTCCCTTGAAAAAGCGGCCGGTGATACCGCGCGGCAGCAACCGCAGCATCACGATCGCACCGACCAGTAGCGCAACTTCACCGAACACGGGTGTCGAAGCGAACGTGGCGATCTGGTTGATCGCGCCGAACAGCATCGACGAACTGACCAGTCCCGCGACGATGGCCGGCCCGCCGCCGATCACAGTGATAAACGCCTTCGCGATGAATGCGCCGCCCATCGTCGGCACCACGCCCGTCATCGGTGCGAGTAACGCGCCTGCGAGCCCGGACAACGCCGCACCGATCGCAAACGTCGCCGAATACACGCGACCAGGCGCGATGCCCAGCGCGTCCGCCATTTGCGGATTCTGCATCGTGCCGCGCGCGATCAAACCTAGCGACGTGTGCAGCAACACCCAGCGCAGCGCAAAGCCAAGTACTATCGCGACCGCAATGACCACGAGCGTGTAACTGCTGACCGAATAACCGCCGATCGCGAAGTTGCCGAGCGGCGCGGAAATGCCCGCCGTGGTGTTGCCCGCAATCGACGTCACGATACCGATCAGCAGCAGCGACAATCCCCACGTTGCGAGCATCGTATCGATCATGCGGCCATACAGACGTCGAATGAAAATCCGCTCCAGCACGACGCCGATCAGCGCAACGACGAGCGGCGCAACCACGAGAATCGCCACCCACAGGTTCACGCCGAAGCGGATCGCCTCGATGGCTGCATACGCGCCGAGCATCATGAATTCGCCGTGCGCGAGATTGATGACCTTCATCATGCCGAAGATGACCGCAAGCCCAGACGAAATCACGACAAGACTCGCTATGGCGTACAGCACCTGAATCAGGACGATCGCAGCAAGATCCATCGCAGTTCCTCGTTGTAAAGACACGCGCTGCGCGTCTCAAAGCTTGATCACGTATTGCTGGTTGTCGCGCGGATTCTTGATGAGATTGCACACCGCGCTCGTATCGACAGGCGGCTGGTTCTGGAACGTCTGCACGATATCGAGCTTGTGATTCTTCACCTGCGCGATGCTCACGTTGAGTACGCAGTGATGTGTAGCGGGATCGACCGATACCTTGCCGCTCGGTGCGTCGATGCTGATGCCCGACTCCAGCGCCTCGATCACCTTCATACGATCCAGCGTGCCCGCCTTCTTCACACCTTGCGCCCAGAGGTTGAAACCCTGATAGGTTCCCATCGCCAGCTCGGTAATGTTCGGGTAATTCGCGCCGAAGCGTTTGTGAAAGCGATCCTTGAATGCCTTGTTCACCGGGTTATCCAGGTTCTCGAAGTAGTTGTACGAGACGAGAAAGCCGTCGCACTCTTCGGGCGAAAGAACAATCTGTTCATTGCCGCCTGCAAACGTGGTGGACGCCAGCGGAATCTTCTTGTGCAAGCCCGCTGCCGCCCATTGCCGGTAAAACGACATATGCGATCCACCAACTAGCGCCGACACGAGCATGTCCGGTTTCGCCGCCTCGATCTTCGAGATCGTCGAGCCGAAATTGGTGACATCGAGCGGAAAGAAGTCGATCGATACCACCGATCCGCCGTTGTCCTGCACGAACTTCTTCACCCACTGCGATGTGATCTGGCCGTAGTTGTAGTCGGCGGCAACCACGTACACTTTCTTGCCCCATTGCTTCATTGCGTAAGGCACCAGCTTGGCAACCGTCTGCCCCGGCGTCACACCCGTGCAGAACGTATTGCGATCGCACACGCCGCCTTCGTATTGCGTGTTGTAGAAATAGAGTGTGCGGTAACGGTCCAGAACGGGCCGCATGACTTCACGCGATGCAGACGTGATGCCGCCGTGCACCACCGCAACCTTGTCCTTCAACGCCGACTGCTGCGCGAATTGCGTATAGAGTTGCATGCTCGATTGCGGATCGTAATTGAGCAGCTTGATCTGCTTGCCGAGCAAGCCACCCTGCGCATTCCATTCTTCAACGGCGATCGTCAGGCAGTCCGCCATCGGCTTGCCATAGATGTCGAGTCCGCCCGATAGATCAGTGATGCCGCCGACGAGAATCTCGTCGGCAGCTTCCGCGATAAAGGGAAACGAGCCCGCCACGCCAGCCGCAACAGATGCCGCAGACGATTTCAGAAACGAACGTCGGTCCATAGAGGGGTTCCGAAAAGAGACTGCCGAAAGAGACACCAGGGAAAGAGCAAAAAGGTCAGAGCTTCATCCAGTCGACAGACTGTTCGAACGCATAGGCGCCGCGATAAATAGTCGCTTCGTCCCAGTGTTTGCCGATCAGCATCATGCCCACGGGCAAGCCATCCACCGTGCCGCATGGCACGCTCATCGCGGGGTGACCGGTGCAATCGAATGGACAGGTATTCGGCAGCATTTCAAACGCGCGTGTAACGATTTCCTCGACACTCGCGCCGGACTGCGGCAAAGGCGTCGCCGTCAGCGGCAGCGTGGGCATTAACAGAAGATCGTAGTCGGCGAATGCGGCGTCGTAAGCGGCTGTGAGTTGACGCGACAGGTTCTGCGCCTTCGCATAGAAATGACCGCGATAGTGGCGAATAAAGTACTCGCCCAGCACCATCGTGATCTTCAGCGTTTCCGAGAGTTCGTCGGCGCGCTCGTGCCAGCCGGCGTGATAATCGACCATGCCCGTCACGTAGAGGCCCTTCCAGTTGAAGCCGTGACCGTTGTCCTTCATCATCTGCTGCGTCGCGCCTTCAGCGGCGATCGGCAACCAGATCGACGGGCCGATGCGATGCATCGGAATCGATACCTCACTGACCTTCGCGCCCAGTTCGGCAAAATGATTAGCCGCCGCGCGCACCTTCGCATCCGATTGCTCCAGCGATTGGGGCCATCCAAAACCTTCCTTGACGACGCCGATTCTCAGTCCACGCACGCCTTCTTTCATCAGGTCCGAATAGGGCTTCGCGGTTTGAGCCGCATACTGTCGCGGATCCAGGCCGTCGGGTCCGGCGAGTACTTCGAGCATCAATGCGTTGTCGGTGACATTGGCCGTCATCGGGCCCGTATGGTCGATCGTCAGTTCGATCGGCATCACGCCCGTGTAGGGCACGAGTCCATGCGTCGGCTTCATGCCATAGATGCCGCAATACGAGGCGGGCATGCGGATCGATCCACCCTGATCGCCGCCAATGGCAAGATCGACTTCACCTGCGGCCACGAGCGCCGCACTGCCCGACGACGATCCACCTGCCGAATAGCCCATTTTGCGCGGATTGTGAACAGGTGCAGGTGCACTCGTATGCGAGCCTCCAGAAAAACAGAAGTACTCGCAGGTCGCCTTGCCGACGATCGTTGCGCCCGCATCGAGCAGACGCGTGACGATGGTTGCATCGACATCGGGCACATAGCCTTCGAGCGTCGACGCACCGTTCATCATCGGCACACCCGCGAGGCATACGTTGTCCTTCAGCGCGACCGTCTTGCCTGCAAGCTTTCCCGTCTGTGCGCCCTTCACTTCCGCCTTCACATACCACGCGCCGTAGCGGTTTTCTTCCGCCGAGGGACGATAACCGGGCGTGCGCGGATAAGTCACGCGCGGCACGTAGTCGGGCATGGCGTCGATGACGTCGTACGCATCGAAATTGGGCTGCAACAGCGTGTGATAGGCGGCAAGCTGTTCTTCGGACAGATGCATGCCGAGACTGGTGGCGACTTCGTCAAGCTGGGCGGGCGTGGGACGTTTCACTGCCATGGCTTTCCTCACTCGAACGGATGCGTGACGGATTGCAGCCTGCTGTCGTGCCTTCATGCAGGCGCGTGGAGATGACCGGGACGTATCGGCGTGCCGGGTCCTGATCTTCGAACCATGGTATGGACACATATTTTCCACGTCAACAATTTATTTTCCGTGGAAAGTAAATTGATAAAGCCAGACGTGCGGTCAATAGCATGCCGATCAAAGCGGCGAGATCACCTCGAAATGATGGCCATCCGCGCGCGCGAGATAAATCGGCACGCGGTTCACGCGTCCGCCTGCGTACGCGGCGTCGCGAGCGCTTCGATAAGAAAGCGGCGCAATGCCGAGTTGCGCGAGCCCTGCTTCGCGAGGCAGATCGCGGCGCTGTGCATCGTCGAATAGCGCGGCGAGAAAATGAATGCCTTCGTAAGTGGACTGGCCGAAGGTGTCGAGCGTCGGCGCCCGGGCGCCGTATCGTCCGCGATAGCGTTCCTTGAACGCAAGATTCGCATCCGTGCGCAGCGAGGCAAAATAGCCCGAGGCCACGTACAGGTCGGCCGTATTGCGAGCACCGATGCCCAGCAGTTCGTTCTCGCCGAGCGCGCACGACAGGCGCACGACGCTCGACGCAAGTCCTGCTTCACCGAATGCGCGATTGAAGTCGATGGTGTCCTGACCGATCAGCGAGAGCAGAATCGCGTCCGCGCGCCGCTTGCGGATCGCGTCGAGCACCTCGCCGTAATCCCCCGTGCCGAACGGTACATACATGTCGCCGACCACCTGCGCGCCCGTTTCGGTGACAAAGCGATGTGCGAGACGATGCGTCGCGTGCGGCCACACGTAATCGTTGCCGACGAAGAACCAGCGCTTCGGATGGCGTTGCATGCTGAGCCACTGGATCGCAGGCTGCAGTTGCCGGCGCGTCGTCTCGCCAATTGCGAATACGCCGGGCGTGCGCTCGCCGCCTTCATAGAGCGGCGTGTAGATAAACGGAATATGGCCGCCGACGGCTTTGAGCAGATCATGGCGGACGGCACTGGTGTGCATGCCGACGAGCGCATCGATGGCACCGTCGTCGATGAGACCGCTCAGCGCGGATTCGAGTTCTCGTGCATCATCGGCCGCATTGACGGTTAGAAGACGGCACGGGCGGCCGGTGATGCCCGATGCGGCATTCAGTTCGTCCACGGCGAGCTGAGCCGCGGCGAGCGCGCAAGGCCCCCAGAGCCCGGCCGCGCCACCGAGCGGCACGCACAACGCGATTGTCAAATCCTGCCTGTCGCGGCAGAAACGGGAGCGCTGCTTCATCAACGGTCGACGCGGCGGTTTCGAACGATTCAGAATGCACCGGCGGATGGCGTGCGCGCACCATCACGCACCGGCGCCAAGGGACACTTGCACCGATACTTTCCGTAGAAAATTTATTTGCGTAAGATTCTGCTATCCGTGTTCCATCAAGCATCTACCATGCCGGAAACAGACCTCTCCTCCTACCTCGCCTTTCTCATCGCGTCCGCGCACCGGCAAATGAAAGCCGGGCTCGCGCAACTGACAGCCGAAGAAGGCGTGAACGAAGACCACTGGCGGATTCTCCACGCCGTCTCGGACGAAGCTGGCCACCCGATGAGCGAACTCGCCGCTCAGGTGCTGCTCAACCTGCCGGCCTTGACGAAGAACATCGACAAGCTCGTGAGCCGTGGTCTCGTACAGCGTTCCGCCGACGACTACGATAGCCGCAAGGTGCTGATCTTCATCACCGACCGTGGCATCAAGCTACTCGCCCGCCTGCAGCCGGGCGTAGACGCGCATCATGCCGCCATCGAAGAAGCGCTCGGCAGCCGCAACGCAAAGCAGTTGAAGCGGCTGCTCGAACGGTTTATCGAGGAAACGGGACCACGGTAACGTGTTTCGTCATCATCAAAGCTGAACGCCGCGCGTGAGCGCACCATCCACCACGAAGTTCGCGCCGCTCACAAAGCTTGCTGCAGGACTCGCGATAAACGCCACGGCATTCGCGATTTCCTGCGGCTTCGCCATGCGTCCCGTCGGGTTCAATGCAAGCGCCCGCGCGAACAACGCCGGATCGTTATGCTCGATCCAGTCCCACACGCCACCTTCGAAATACACGTTGCCCGGCGAAACCGTGTTCGCACGAATGCCTTTCGAAGCGAGCTGATTCGCGAGTCCCTGCATGTAGTGAACGAGCGCCGCCTTGAATACGCCATACGGGCCGGCGGCAAAATCGATCTCGCGCCCCGACACGCTCGATATCGCGACGATCGATGCCGCCTTGCTCGCTTCCAGCGAAGGCATTGCCGCATCCACGAGATTGACGGTGCCAAGCAGATCGGTCTCGAACTCTTTGCGCCACGATTCGAGATCGTTGCCGATGGCGAGCGCGCTGACGTTGGCCACCACGATGTCCAGCCCGCCCCAGTTCTGCGCGACATCTTGCACCCACGCCTTGAGCGCGGGACCGTCCGATACATCCACCGCAGCGCCAGTCGCGCGCGCGCCGCTGAGCTTTGCAAGCTCGCTGGCCGTCGCCGTCACGCTCGCTTCGTCGCGTGCGCAGATGGCCACGTCGGCGCCTTCCTGCGCGAGCGTGCGAGCAATGGCGAGACCAATTCCCTTGGTCCCGCCCGTCACGATTGCCTTCAGTCCCTTCAGTTGCAAGTCCATGTTGGTCGCCCCTTTTGAACCTACGGTTGAACTCAGTCCTCGCTTCGCACATCGCCAGGTGTGATCGCGCGCCTGATCTGCAACACTTCGCCCGCCTGGATCACCGAATGACAGATGTCGTCGATCGATACGCGCTTCTCCATCGCCTGTGCGCGCAGCATGTCGTAAGCCTCGTTCTCGTTCACGCTGTGCATCGTCATCAGAATGCCCTTTGCTTCCTGCAAGTGGCGGCTGTCGAGCAGCTTCTGTTCCAGCTTCGCGATCCGTTGCAGATGCTGCCGCGAGCGGCGCGAGTGATACAGCGCCATCACCACGGTCGACAGCAAACCCGATGCGCGAATCGGCGTCGTCACAATGCCGTCCGAACCCATCTTGATCGCCTGATCGATGAAGGTCGGGTTTTCATAGGCGACGACGCAGATCACGGGCGGCGCATCCGGCCCGGACCATTCATCTTTCGGCGCGCGTTCCTCGGGCAGCAGCGCGCGAAACACCAGGTCCGTTCTGTCGGGCAGCGTATCGAGCGGCGGCCAGCAACGCTCGACATGAAAACCCATGCGCCTGAGATGGTTCGTGAGCGTCTGGCCGTCGTCGTCGTCGGGATGAAACACGACCACCCGTGCATGACGCTCCAGAATCGAACCGGTGAGGCTGCGTTGGCCTCTGCTCATGGGCGCGCTCACGTCAGTAGTCCCGTGTGCTCAGTTTCGTGACCCAGTCCCCGAGCGTCTGTCGCGTCATGTACGGGTCCGGCCCAACGGCGAACTTCGATTCGCGCAGCACCGTGAACTGGCCATCCGCATTCGCGCGGCCAATGCGCGGATACAGTGCCATGTGATGATTGACGGGATCGATGCGGACACGGCCTTGCGGGGCCGCAAATTCGGAGCCGAGCAGATGCGGCATGATCGTGCCGATATCGTCCGAGCCGGCGCGCGCAAACGCTTCAGCGTACATGTGCATCTGATAGTACGCGGCCTCCCAGTTCATGTCGGTGGGTGTATCCACACCGAAGCGCGCCTGATGCTGCCGCACTGCGCGGATGTTCTCCGGCGTATCGATGCTCTGAAAATAAGGCGCTGCCGTGTAATGTCCCGCGGCGATGCCGCGTTCCATCGCATGAATCTCGGTCTCCGACGTATTGAGGCTGCCGATCGGCATGCGCGCCGGATCGAAGCCCGCATGCGCGTACGCTTCGTAAAGGTACGGCACCGTCGCACCGATCACCGTGCAGAAGATCCAGTCAGGCGACTTGCGCTTGATATCCGCGACGACCTGCGCAAACTGCTCGCGCTCCGCATCGAGCGGCAAATAACGCTCGCCGAGTATCGCTCCTTCAGGATGCTGCAGTAGCAGTTCCTGCATCGTGCGGTTGCATTCGTACGGGTACACGTAACGCGAGCCAACAAAGTACACGCGCGCACCAAATGTCTGCGTCATGAAGTCGGCGAGTTGCACGCCATTCTGGTTCGGCGACGCACCGCTATAGATGATGTTGTCCGAGTATTCGAAGCCCTCGTATTGCTGCGAATAGATCAGCAGCCGGTTGTGTTTCTCGACGACGGGCAGCATCGCCTTGCGGCTGGTCGACGTATAGCCGCCAAAGATCACGTTCACACCGTCTTTCACGATCAGCCGCTCGGCCAGTTCGCGAAACACGGCAGGATCGGAGCCAGGGTCATAGTGAACGGCAAGCAGCTCGCGCCCGTCGATGCCGCCGCGCGCGTTGATTTCGTCCATCGCAAGGCACGCGCCGCGCCATTGGGACTGTTCCAGAAGCGCTGTCGAGCCGCTGGTGGAGCAAAGCAAACCGACTCTGATGGGATCCGACAATGCCATTTCGTGACACGCTCTCCGGGAGGTTGCGTGCGGGACAGTGCCCGCACGGCAGATCGTCTTACTTCAGGTAGCGCTTCGCGACCATTGCGCCGACCGTGTATTTTGGATCGACAAAATTGCCGAGCCGCACTTTACCGACCTGGCTCAGCATCATATACGCGTCCCACTTGTCGAAGCCGTATTCGGCCGCCATCCACAGTACCAGTTCGCGATACGCGATACGTGTCGCGTCTTCGAGCGGCCGCGCGCTGCCGATGCTCATCAGCGCGTCCTCGTTTTCCAGGCGCGGCCAGTCGATCTTCCAGTGCTTGATCAGATCGACGCGTACCGTGGTCGTGCTTTGATATTCGACGGCCGTACCGCACACTTCACCGTCGCCCTGACACGCATGCGCGTCGCCGATAAAGAGCCTTCCGCCTGGCGAACGCACGGGCAGATACGTGATGCTGCCCGGCCCCATGTCGGGGACGTCCATGTTACCGCCATGCGAATCGGGCGTGAGCGAATTGATCGAATCGATTTCGGGCGAAAGACTCAGCGTGCCGATATGCGGCTTGTACGGCAGCGTATTGCGCTTGCTCCAGTACACATTCTCTTCATCGATCTTGATCTTGCGCACGATCTCCGGCAACGGTTCATTGAGCAGCGCCGTGTAATCGGTGCCCGTCAATCCGCCGAAGTTCGGAATCATGCAGCAGAAGCCATGCGGATCGTCACCGCGCGGCGACATCGTTTCGATGTGCACCGCAATCACGTCGCCCTTCTCCGCGCCCTCGATCATGATCGGACCGTTCTGCGGATTCAGGAACGGCACCGTCAACACCTGCGAAGGCTTATCGGTTTCCTCCTTGATCTTGCCTTCGAACGCATCGCGCGTTTCCACCACTACGCGATCGCCGGGCTTGATGTGCAAAACCGGCTGTGAGTACGGCCCGATCGTGTAGTGAAAAGTCTTCTGCAATTCCTCGGTCAGATGATGCTCCACCGGCTCTCGGTCCGCGCCGACGCCGCGTTTCATCATGATCGATTCTTCTAGCCATTTCATGTTCTGTCTCCGTCACAGTGCCAGGTACTGGCGAATCAGTTGTTCATCCCCGAGTTGCGCCGGGCTCAATGTATCGACGATACGGCCTTTGTCCATCACGCAGCAGCGCGTGGCGATGCGCTCGACCATGCCCATGTCCTGTTCGACCAGCACCACGCCGATGCCCGTTTCACGCGCAATCTGCATCAACGTCTCGCCGATCAGATCGACGATGGAAGGCTGAATGCCTTCGGATGGTTCATCGAGCAGCAGAACCTGCGGCGAGCTGATGAGCGCACGCGCAATCGCGAGTTGCTGCTGTTCGCCGCCGCTCATCGTCCCCGCCTTCTGTTGATAGCGTGTCTTGAGAATCGGGAAGTAGCCGACCACCTTGTCGCGCATCAGCGCGGCCTTCTCGCGGTTTGCCTGCGCGCCGACCTGAAGGTTCTCCGCGACGGTCAGCGCACCGAAGATTTCTCGTCCTTGCGGCACGTAGCCGATGCCTTTGCGTGCGCGCGAATACGGCTTTTCATCGCCGATAGACGTACCGTCGAGCACGATGCTGCCCGCGTCGAGTTTGACGAGACCAATGAGCGTGCGCATCAGCGTTGTCTTGCCGACACCGTTACGTCCGATCAACGCCAGCACTTCGCCGCGTCCAATGCCGAACGACACACCATTGAGCACACGTCCGCCGCCATAACCCGATGCGACATCCTTGACTTCGAGTAGCGCGCTCATGCCTTCTTCCCCAGATAGACTTCCGCGACATCGTCGCGGGCGAGGATTTCATCCAGCGGTCCATCGGCGAGCAGTCGACCGCCATGCAGCACCGTCACGCGCGTCGCGATCTGCTTGACGAAGGTCATGTCGTGCTCGACTACCATCATTGTCAGGCCGGATGTGGACAGCCGCTTGATGAGTTCGCCCGTTGCGTGCGTTTCTTCTACTGACATGCCTGCAACGGGCTCATCGAGAAACAGCAACTTCGGTCGCAGCGAGACGGCCATCGCGATCTCGAGCCATTGCTTCTTGCCGTGCGACAGATTGCGCGCAAGCACATGTTCTTCACGTTGCAGCAGAAAGCGCTGCAAAAGCTCGTCGATACTTCCAGGCCGGTCGTCCTTCGCGCGATGCAGCGACAGTTGCAGATGCTGCCGCACGCTCAGATCAGGGAACACGCCCGGTATCTGGAACTTGATGCTCATGCCCATGCGGATGCGTTCGTGCGGCAGCACATGGCTCATGTCTTCGCCAAGAAAATGCACGCTGCCTTCGGAAGGCCGATGCTCGCCCGTAATGAGCTTGAAGAATGTGCTCTTGCCCGCACCGTTCGGCCCAATCACGCAGCGGATTTCGCCCGCATCGATGCGGAAGTCGATACCGTTGATCACATGCACGCCGCCGAAGTGCTTCTTGAGCGCGCGCGTTTCGAGCAGCACGGTCACGATTTGCCCTCCTCTTGCTTGAGCGTTTCGTCGAAACAGGGGCGGCCATGATTGCGCTCGCGCTCGAACCGCCGCAGCTGTTTCGCCGCGAACGGCAGCAAGCCTTCAGGCGCTGCGAGCACGATGATGAGCAGGATCGCGCCCATCAGGATCAGCGCGTACTGACTGCCATACACGGCAAGACTCTGCGACAGCCACACCAGCAACGCCGTGCCGATGATCGCGCCGCCAATGCTCGTTCTGCCCGACGTCGCGACCCAGATCACAGGCATCGCCGCGGCGGTGAGGCCCATCGTCGATGGCGTGATGTACGAGCCCCAGATCGTGTAGAGCGCGCCCGACAACCCGCCTAGCGTACATCCAAGCACGAAAACCAGCAGTTGATGGCGCCGGATATCGACACCGAGCATTTCAGCGCGCTGCGGGTTCTCGCGGATCGCGATCAGCGTGAGACCGAACGGACCATCGAGCAATCTGCGCATGAACGCGTAGACGGCAATCAGCAGAACCAGCACCAGATAATAGAAACTCGTGTTCTCCAGCGTGAGCGGTCCGCCCGGCCAGGGAATCGTTAATGGTGACATGCCGCCCATGCCGTTGTAGCCGTTCAGGCGCGCTTCGCCGATCGCCCATTGCGGCCCGGCCGTCTGCGCCATGAAGGTTTCGAGCACAAGTGTCACCGACAAGGTCACGATGCCGATGAACACGCCCTTGATGCGCCCGAAGAAAATCATGTAGCCGATCAGCGCCGCGACGATCACGCTGATTACGAGACCCGCGCCGAGACCGAGCCAGGAATCGAACCAGTTATCCGCGAAGTTCAGCGTGAAGATGCCGTAGCTATAGCCGGCAAGACCGAAAAATGCCGTCTGGCCGAACGACAGGATGCCGCCATAACCCCACATTGCCGCGAGCCCGACAGCGCTGAAGGCCCATAGAAGACAGTAGGCAAGGTTGCCGCTCGTGGTCGCATCGACGAAGAGGGGCAGGCACAGCGCCACGATCCATGGCGCGCACTGCAACGCGCGCGATGCCGGTTGTAATTGCTTCATGCTTCCCCCCGGCGCAAGCGCGTGAACAGATTGCCGAGCCCTTGCGGCATCAGCCTGATCACGACGATCACTGTCACAAGCAGGCCAATCTGCCCGAACAGCTGACCATACGATGCCGTGAGCGCCGTCTGGATGATCGCAAGCACGCCGGCAGCAGGCGTCGTTCCCGCAATCACATTCGCGCCGCCCACCACCACCGAAACGAACGCTTGCACGATGAAGTTGCTGCCCATCGTCGGCACGGCTGTCATCGTCGGTGCGTAGAGTGCGCCTGTGAGTCCCGCGAGACCCGCACCCAGCGCGAACGTCAGCGTATAGAGCCGGTCCGTGCGCAAACCAAGACATTGCGCGATGCTGGCGTTCTGGATCGTCGCGCGTGCACAGACGCCGTAATTCGTCTTGAAGAACAGCAGATACAGCGCGAACAGAATGCACAGCGCGATCACAGGCAATACCGCGCGATACGTCGAAAACGAATAGTCGCCGAGCGAGAATGACCCGAACGGAGTGCCGATGCCTTCGAGCGACGGACCGGCAACGAGCAGCATCGTCTGCTGGACGATCAGGCTGATGGCCCATGTCGCCACGACGGAATCGAACAGTCTGTCGTAGAGATGGCGTATCACCAGTTGCTCGATCACGACGCCCGCAACGGCAGCAGCAAACGCGCCCAGCAGCATCGCGAACGGCAGCGGCACGCCATGTTTCGCGGCGATGATCGTCACATACGCACCGCACATGATGAACTCGCCATGCGCGAGATTGATGACGCCCATCATGCCGAAGATCACTGCAAGGCCGAGGGCGGCCAGCACGAGATACGCGAAGCTGTCGCCGAACTGATAGACCAGCGAGTAAAGAACCGACAAGGTGGCCATGCTTGCTCCACTTTCAGTGAACGGGCGCGCTTCGCTACGACCGGGCGCGCCCGTTCGGATCACGACTTCTTCGGCAGATTCGACGGCGTGTACTGACGATGATCCGGCTTGTTCGGCAGGTCGCAGCCCACCTTGCCGAGCCAGTACGGCTGCACGTCGTCCCAGACCTTCGGGATCTCGACGGAGTGATCGTCCTTCACGTGCACGAGGAAAATCGTGTGGCTCGCGTGATGGCTCTTCGGGTCGATACAGACCTTGCCCTGCGCGCCTTCCGTGCAAATGCCGCCGCTCTCCAGCGCCTTGCGCACGGCGTCCTGGTTGGTGGATTTCGCTTTCTCTGCGGCGGCCTTGTACAGATAGATCGCGTCGTACGCGTTCGCTGCTTCCTGATTGATGTACGGCTCGTTCGGGAACTTCGCATGAAAGCGTTTCTTGAAGTCGTTGCTCGCGGGCGTGTCGACTTCCTCGACATAATTCGCCGTCACGTACATGTCCTTCAATGCAGGCGGTTTGAAGCGCTTGTGCTCATACGCCTGGCCGACATTCACGGAACTCGCCATCGGCAGATTCAGATGCGCGGAAGCCTGCTGCTCGTAGTACGACGCCTGATTCGCGCCGACCAGCAGCGTCACAACGAAATCGGGCTTGGCTTTCTGAATGTTCTGAATGGTCTGCCCGAATTGGGACACCGACAGCGGAATGAATTCCTCGCCGACCATCGTGCCGCCATTTTCCTTGACGATATTGCGCACCCATTCGGCGGAGATCTGGCCGAAGTTGTAGTCGGCGGCGATGGTGTACACCTTCTTGCCGAACTTCTGCATCATCCACGGGATCAGCGTCGAGAACTGCTGCTCGGGCACGGCACCTGTGACGAAGGTATTGGTGTCGCACACACCGCCTTCGTATTGATTGTCGTACCAGTAGAGCTGATGCGCGCGATCCATGATCGGGCGGATCGCTTCACGCGATGCGCTGGAAAACGCGCCGAATACGACATCCGGTTTGTCCGTTTGCACCAGCCGGCGTGCGAGTTCCTGGAACTTGGTGTTATCGGACTGCGTGTCGTACGCGATGAGCTTGATCGGACGGCCAAGTATGCCGCCCTTCGCATTGATTTCATCGACGGCGAGTTCCGTCGCGTGAATCTTCGGGATGGTCGCGAGCGCAAAATTGCCCGATGCGTCTTCGAGCAGGCCGATTTTCACGGGATCGGCGGCATTCGCTGCTAGCGACGTGACTGCAAGTCCTGCAATGAAGGCCAGACGCATCCAGCCCGACGGCTTTAGCAACATGCGGATTCTCCAGAAGTAGTCTCGAACTTCGCGAAAAAATGGACAAAAAAAAGCCCCCTGACGAACGCACTGTTCGTCAGGGGGCTTCTGTGCCGGATCCTCCGGCGGACATCTTTGTCAGGCCGCGAGGAATGGATGGAGTCTAAAGCGCCGAATTTTCCGTTGTCAACGGTAATCAAAAATCCGCTGCCCCGATAAGAAGCATCGGGCGGGCTGCTTAACTGTGTTCGCCGAGCGTCAAACCATGCTGTCCTTTGTACGCAGCGACCGGCGGTGTCGACCAGCCTTCGAGCACTGCCGGCGCAAGCCGATAGATTTCGATGCCCAGCGGTCGGCACACTTCGAGCGGGTCTCGCGCATCCGGTCCCCACATCGGCAGCGAAAGATCGCCGCCGGGGCAAGTGGATAGCGCGCACAACAAATCGATCTCCGCGAAGAACTCCAGATAGTCGCCCTTCTTCGCCGGGCATGCCTTCATGAAGTACTTGTCTTCGAGATTGAGACCCGTGCATTGAAACACGTTGAGCACGTCATGCACGTCGTACTCGGTCAGACCATACGGCGCGACCGCACGCGTGAGATTCGAATGGCAATGGAAGTGGAAATCTTCGCCCGTCAGCATGCGGTTTACGTACGGATCGCAGCGTGTGCCAAGCAGATCGTGCACGCGGCCGCCGTGTTCATCGATGCCATAGTCCGCGAGCGTGTCGTCGGTGATCGTCACCATCGGGCGCAGGAACGGCAGTGTCGACCAGATGCGGTCGAACGTGCTCACGTGCGCAGCCTGCAACTGGCGCGTGCGCGACGCCCACATCCGCTCGCGTGGATTGTGCAGATTCCACATGTTGAAGTCCGCCACCTGCGGCCCTTCTATCGTCACGATACGGAAGACGTGTCCCGCAGGCACGGTCCACGCCTGCCCCGAACGGATCGGAACCACGATCGATTCGATCAGTTCGCGGCTATCGCGCTCTTCCGCAATGCGTCGATAGAAAGCCTTGTCGACGTCGAGCGCCGAGCCCTTGGTCGATTGATAGGCGGCGGGGTAGTTCAACATGAGTCGCTCCTTGATGATGCGGCCGGCGTGTCCACGCTCTCGTGGCGCCATTCGATACGGCCGGCCGCGAGATGGTCTACAGATAGTCGAGCATTGCGTGCTCGGACTCGGTCAGATAGTCGGCAAGCGCCGCTTGCGCCTTGTCCAGATTGCCGCGTTCGATCAGCGCGAAAATCTTCTGATCCTTCATGACCCACGGCTTCTGAAAACGCTTCTCGTCGGGTGCGGATGCAAACACCAGACGTAGCTGCGCGAGGATCGTCGTAAAGAACGCGTCGAACAATGCGCTATCCAGCAGGCGCACGATATGCCTGTGAAACAGCAGGCTATACGTGCCGACGGCGCGCCAGTCTTCGCGTTCGACAGCTTCCTGCGCGCAGCGGATCGCTTCGCGCATCAACGCGAGATCGTCGTCTTCTATCGGTGCTTCGCGCGCCAGCGCCTGCAGTTCGAGTGTGCGCCGCACACGGTAGATGTCGCGCACGTCGTGACGCGTAAGCGTGCGCACGATCACGCCGCGATGCCGGTAATGCACGGCGAGCCCTTCACGGCACAACAGCCGCAATGCTTCGCGCAACGTGTTGCGCGACACATCGTGCAGTTGCGTCAGATCGTTTTCGACCAGCGCCGTGCCGGGCAGCAGCTTGCCTTCGATGATCTCGTCGCGAATCGTCGTCAGGATACGGTCGGTCACGGACTGATCGGCCTCGGCAGCGGGCGAGGCCGGCTTGGATTCGGCGGACGTGCGTACTGTTGTCATTCGTTAGCTCAGGCGATATGAACGTCTTGTAGAAAACTGGCGATGCGCGAAGTCTTCTGCTTCGCCAGTTCCAGTGGAGGACCATCGCTGAGTATCGTACCGCCTTCCATGAAAATCACGCGATCGGAGATACGGAACGCGAATTTGATTTCGTGCGTGACGATGATCATCGTCATGCCGTCGCGCGCCAGCTGCTCGATCACTTTCAGCACTTCCTGCACGAGTTCGGGGTCGAGCGCCGAAGTCGGCTCGTCGAACAGCACGATGGAAGGCTGCATCGCAAGCGCACGCGCAATCGCCACACGCTGCTGCTGTCCGCCCGACAACTGGTGCGGATACTTGTGCGCATGCGCTGCCATGCCAACCTTTGCAAGAATGCGCATGCCGGATTCGTCGAGTTCGCTGCCCTTCAGACGGTTGTGATAACGCGGCGCGAGCGTCACGTTTTGCAGCACTGTCTTGTGCGGAAACAGATTGAAGCTCTGGAACACCATGCCGATGTCGAGAATGCCGCGCATGTAATCGCTGTGCCGCGCATTGCCATGGCCGCGATGCGCCGCGTGCAGGAACGCATTGCCATGCAGCCGCACGACGCCATCGTCGAGTGTTTCGAGACCGTTCAGCGTGCGGATCAGCGACGTCTTGCCCGACCCGGACGGTCCGATGATCGACACGACTTCGCCCGCTTTCACGGTCAGGTCGATACCCTTGAGCACTTCATGCTGCCCATAGCGCTTGCGAATACCGACGGCTTCCAGCGCGCGCCCATCACCGCGTGCTGCGGCAGTCGACACGGCGCTATCCGATGCATCCGCTTGCACAGCAACGTCGATCATCACCGCATGCTTGCGGCGCGTCACATCGAGCCGCTTTTCGAGCATCTTCAGCAGATGGCCGAACACCGTGACGATCAGCACGTAATAGAACGACACGGCGAGCATCGTCTCCAGCACCTTGAAGTTCTGCGTGTAGAGCCGCTCGCCCACCAGCAGAATCTCCGCCAGCGAGATCACCGACACCAGCGAAGTCAGCTTGACGATCGTGATGTACTCGTTGATCAACGAAGGCAGCGCAACGCGAAATGCCTGCGGCAGCACGATCAGACGTTGCAGCCCGACAAAGCCGATACCAAGCGCGCGGCCCGCTTCGAGTTGTCCCTTGTTAAGCCCAAGCAGCCCGCCACGATGAATCTCCGCGATATACGCGCTTTCGCTGATCGACAGCGCGATCAGCCCGGCCCAAAACGGATCGGACAGCACGCCGCCCGACCACGGCAACACTTGCGGCAGGTTGTAGACGAAGATCAGCAGCACCAGCAGCGGCAAGCTGCGAAAGAGCCAGATATACGCGCCGCAAGCCGCGCGCAACGGCATCATCGTCGATTGCTTGCCGAGCGCCAGCGCGAAGCCGGCGACGATACCGATCAGCCACGTCGCCACACTCAGTTCGACGACGAGCCATGCAGCCTTCCAGAATGCGGCGTCGACGAGTAGCGACGCCGCGTAGTGCCAATCGAACAACATGGTGTTCCCCTTCCCGTTCGCCGCGATGCAAGGCGCGCGTGGCAATGACAATGCGAAGACGCTGGGTTACTTCTGCGCGCTTCCCAGCGCGAGCGCGATATCGCTGCCGGTCGGCTCGGCGACGTTGTATTGCTTGAGCAGCGCCGCGTACTCGCCCGACGTTTTCATCGATGCCAACGCCGTCTTCAGTTGCGACAGCAACGCGTCGTTGCCCTTCTTCACGCCAAGACCGATCACCACGGGATACAGCTGCGCCGTCGATGTAATCGCCACGCGGCCGCCGAGTTTGTCCGCCGTCATCTGCGCGACGGCGGAATCTTCGAATTGCGCATCGACGGCATGCGACAGCACCGCTTGCGCCGCTTCCGGCGAAGTCTCGAACTCGCGCACATCGATTGCGCCGCGACCGGCCGGCGCGCAGACCTTACTGGATACATCGTTGAGCTTCGGAATCCACGATGCGCCCTTGATCGAACTCACGCGCTTGCCGCACAGGTCTTCCGGCGTCTTCGGCGCGAAACCCGTGCCGCTCAGTGCGAGCAGCGATCCGCCCGTCTTCAGATACGGCAGAAAGTCGATCTGCTTCGCGCGCTCGGGCGTCACGTACAGCGCCGACGCAATCACGTCGAAGCGGTTCGCATTGACGCCGAGAATCAGATTCGCGAAACGCGTGTCGACAAACGACGGCTTGAGCTTCAGATGCGTGGCGAGCTTGCCCATGAAAGCGGGATCGAAGCCGGCGGGCGCGCCGTTGTCGAGAAAGTCGTATGGCGGATACGTCAGGTCCGCGCCGATCTGCAGACGCTCGGGCGTAACAGTGCCGGCCGCAGCGGCGAGATCCGCGTGCGTCGCGGCAAATAGCGGCGCGATCGCGGCGGCGATTTTGATCATGCGCGACAGGCCCGAGAGGGCCGACTTCGGGAAAAGGTGGGCTTTCATTAGGTCTCGCTCGTCGGGGTGGTCGGTTAAATTGTTCAACAATGTACAAACTATTGTTGAACAATAAAACGAATGCAAGCGTTTTTTCTATGCGCGATGTTTGTGCAGATACCCACATACGAATCCGCGCCGATACGGAAAAATTATCGAGTGAGCGCGTCGTCGACATATCGCCTATAGAACGGACGGCATCGCGCAACGCGCCGAGGTGGCGTCGATCACCTGGCGGTCAATCAGAAGAACGCACGGCGCCTGCCTTCGCGCGGGACGGGGAGACGGGATATGGGCATCGATGACAAGCGGCCGTTGACGTCGCGCGAGCCACTCGACATCGCGAACGACGACGCGGCGCAGCAGGACACGCCGGAGCAGCCGCTCGATGAGCGCGCTTCGACCAGCCCTGCTACGCCCGAAGCGGACGATGCGGCGGATGTGTCGCATGCGCCTGAAAAACCCTCGAAACGGTCGAAGCGGAAAGCGGATGTCACCCGTCCCCTGACTCTCGTGCGCGTGCAATCGAGGCCAAAGCAACTCGGTTCCGTCAGCGAAGGTGGCACGCCCGACTGGAGTCTCAGCGCAGGTGTGGCGACCGTTCTGTTCGGCTTCGTGATCGCGTTCGGGACGTATGCGACGCTGACGCAGCGGGAAGCGGTGCAAAGCCGGCTGCGTCATTTCGTGAGCGCGGACAAGCCGCATGTGGAGAAGCAAGAGCATGCTCCGGCGGTGCCCAGCCAGCCTGCGGTGGACATTGCGCAGGTGCCGCCCGCGCCGGTCGATAACCCGCCGGTTTCTGTTGCGGTACCCGAGACAGCGGCGCTAGCCACGCCTGCCAGCGATGTCGCGAGCCCGAGCACGACGATTGCCCGGAACGCGCCCGCTCAGCCGCCTGTAGCACGGCCGAATGCGAATCCATCGCCCGCGCTGCCGAAGGCCGTTGCCAGACGCGCCGAAGCAACGACAACGACAACGACCACGGCCACGACAGCAACTACGGCAGCACCCGTCCGCGAGGCGCCGAAAACGACGGCGCTAGCTTCGACCGCGACCGCGAATGCGAAAACGCCGGCCACCACGACTACGGCACAAGTCCGCACTGCGCCAGCCGCGCAGAAGGATCGACAGCCCAATCCGAAGGTGGCCAAAAACACGTCCTGCGGCTCGCTCAAGTCTTGCGACGAAGTCGCTGCCCGTGACGAACGCGCGCCGCGCGAGCCGCTCGCGCCGCGACCGCCGGCAAGGAGCGCGCCGACAACTGCCGTGATACGTGAAGCCGCCGTGGCCGTGCCGCCCGCGCCAGCGGCCCAGATCGCGCTAGCGCCAGCCCAGGCCGAAGCGCAGACGGAAACGGCGAACTCTTTCCGCCTGTCCGTCAACAAGGACCTCTTCCGGCAGCATTAACGCTTCCTGTCTACGCACCGCGTTCGTCGCTATCCCGGAGCGACCGCCGTCGCGCGCTCCGCTCGACGCCGGACGTTCCACCCATCCCGATCCGGAATGAGCCCTATCCCGTTCAGCCAGTTCCCGCGCTGATCTGGAATGGATACATTGCACCTCAACGCAATCGCGAGAGCTTCGAATCCCCGACGCTGCCCCCTCATTCAAGGAAAGATCATGGCCAGCCTGTTCAAACCCATCCGGATCGGTGCATACGCACTTTCACATCGCGTCGTGCTCGCGCCGATGACCCGTCTGCGCACCATCCAGCCCGACGACATCCCCAGCCCGATGATGGCCGACTTCTACGGACAGCGCGCGTCGGAAGGCGGGCTGGAAATCGTCGAAGCCGCGAGCGTCTCGGTGCAGGCACGCTCGTATCTCGGCGCAGCGAGTATCTATCACGACGGCCAGATGGACGGCTGGCGGTCCATTACGGAAGCCGTGCACGCAAAAGGCGGACTCGTGTTCCTGCAACTGATTCATGGCGGCCGTCAGAGTCACGTCGAGATGACGGGCGGCGGTGACCCGGTCGCGCCTTCCGTCGTGCCGTTCGACGGCGTCGCGCTGACGAAGGACGGCTTCGTTCCGGCGTCGCCGCATCGCGCGCTCGGCATCGAGGAGATTCCCGCTATCGTCGAGGACTTCCGCGCCGCCGCGCAGCGAGCGAAGGACGCAGGCTTCGACGGCGTCGAACTGCACGCGGCGAACGGCTATCTCGTCGATCAGTTCATCCAGGACGGCACCAACCAGCGCACGGATGCATACGGCGGCCCGCTCGAAAACCGCGTGCGCTTTCTGCGCGAAACGCTCGAAGCATTGATCTCCGTGTGGGGCGCGGACCGCGTCGGCGTGCGCATCTCGCCGTCGGGAGAATGGGGCGGCGTTTCCGACAGCGACCCTGAAGTCACGTTCAGCTACGTGGCGCGAGTGCTCGATTCGTACGGCATCGCCTATCTGCACGTGATCGAACCGCGCGTCAAAGGCGACGACACGCTGCATCACGATCATCCGGCCGTCGCGACGACGTATCTGCGCGAACATTTCTCGGGGCCGATCATCGCTGCGGGCGGGTTCGATCGCGAGAGCGCGCACGCGATCGTCGAATCAGGCGATGCCGATCTCGTCGCGTTTGGCCGGCACTTCTCGTCGAACCCGGATCTGCCGTATCGGCTGAAGCACGACCTGCCGCTCACGCCGTATGTGCGCGCAGCGTTCTGGGGCGGCACGGAAGCGGACTACTCGGACTTCCTCACGTATGAAGCGTCGCAAGGGCTGGAAAACGTGCGACAGACCGAAACTGAAAACGCCTGAACCGTCTCACATCGTTGATGCCGTCGACGCTATCGGTTCGCTCGCCATACGAGCCATCATGCGTTCGAAACCGATACGTCACGCGGCCCGAGATCCGTCGCTAATCAGCCGTTCCGGCGCGAACTCGGGCGCGAGACATTCTTCGACAAACGCAGTGAACTGACGCGCCTTGCTGCTGGCTTGCCGTCCCGTCGGATAAACGGCGGACAAGGGCACAGCCGGCAGCATCCAGTCATCCATCACGGACACGACAGCGCCCGATTTCAGTTCGGGCCAGAACGCCCATTCCGATGCGACCGCAAGTCCCATATCCGCGAAGACCGCCGCACGTAGACCTTCAGTCGCGGAGATTCTGACGCGGCCCTGCAATTGCACGGACAACTCCGCCGAGTCACGGCGAAAGGTCCAGTCCTCGCCGCCGCCGGTATCCCGCGTATAGACGACGGCACGATGGGCAAGCAGCTCGGCGGGTGCGCCGGGCATGCCGTGCCGTTCGAAGTAAGCGGGCGTCGCGAGCACACGCCGGCGCGCGATGGCTATGCGCCGCGCCGTCATGTTCGAGTCCGCCAGTTCGCCCATGCGCAAGGCCACGTCGATGCCCTCTTCGACGAGATCGATATTGCGATCGTCGAGCACGAGTTCGAGATCGAGGTCGGGATGCTGTTCGAGAAACGCGGGCAGGCGCGGCACGATGTGCAGCCGCGCAAAGCAGACGGCCGCCGACACCCGCAGCTTGCCGGTCAGTCCCGCCGCCGTGCCTCGCGCGGCAAGCACGGCTTCGTCCGCTTCTTCGACGGCGCGCCGGGCGCGCTGGTAAAAGTTCTGGCCGGCTTCCGTCGGCGTGAGCGCGCGCGTCGAGCGCAGCAGCAGCTTCACGCCGAGCCATTCCTCGAGCTGCGCGACCGCTTTCGATGCAGCCGGCTGGCCGATATCGAAGTGTCGCGCCGCCGCCGAGAACGAGCCTGTATCGACGACGCGGATGAAGATTTCGATCGCCGCAAGGCGGTCCATTCGCTGACTCCTGTCGCGTGCAACGCGTGGCCGGGCGACACCCGGCAGATTCCGCAAATATATGACAACCGTTCCAACAGGTTCCAGCGAGATGACACGCGCATCGCAAAGCCCGCTTCGCCGTTGCGCGCGCTCAGTGCACGTCCACCAGTTCGTCTGCTCGCGACAGGAACAGCTTCAGCACCGGCGACGCGTTCGACCGACTGTAGCCGATTGCGAGATCGACGGTGGGCGCAACGCCCTCGAGCGGGCGACTGACCACCGACCACGGCAGCAGATTGTTGGCGTACTCCGGCATCAGCGAAAGCCCGCGCGTCGAAGCGACGAGCGACATGGCCATCGCGAGATTGTCGACGCCATGCTCGGACTTCGGATCGAGCCCGTGCTCCTTCAGATAGCGCGCAACCACGTCGTGCAGCACGCGCGCCTTGTTCGACGCCATGATGAAGGTCTCGCCTTGCAGGTCCGAAGGATGGATCGCCTGCTTCGCGGTCAGCGGATGATCGCTCGGCATCAGCACGATCAGCTTCTCGCGGTAAACGACGCGGTAGTCCAGATCAAGGCCCGGCTCGCAACGCACGAATGCGAGATCGAGCTTGCCGCGCGCGACTGCGTCGGCGAGATCGGGCGAATAGCCGCTCGACACCGTCACATCGATATTCAACAGTTCGTCGCGCAACACCTGCATCGCGCGCGGCAACCACGTCATTTCCTGCCCCGTCAGAAAACCGAGCGCGAACACCTGTTTGGCGGGATGCGACGCGCGGCGCGCGGCTTCGATGGCGGCATCGACCTGCGCGAGCGCGAGGCGCGCGTGATCGAGGAACGCCTTGCCGGATGGCGTCAGTTCGACGCCGCGCGCGCTGCGGCTGAACAGTTCCGCGCCGACCTCGTCTTCGAGATCGCGAATCTGGCGGCTCAACGAAGGCTGCGACGTGAAAAGCCGCTGCTCGGCGGCAACCGTGAGGCTGCCCGTTTCGGCGACGGCAACGAAATACCGCAGATGACGTAACTCCATGCTTTCCCCTGATTCACGCTCATGCGAGGCATGCCTATTGAGCATGCCCGCAAGCCTACAAAGTCTTTTTCCTTTGTGCAAGCGAACGCTAGATTAGCTTCCAGCACGCACATCGCGCAAACAGGAAGCCGGCGCGACAGTTCGACAGCCATGCCTGCATGTTATCGCCAACAGTCTCACCGATTCGTCAGAACGGAGCTACGCCATGAACGATCTTGCTGGAAAAACAGCGCTTGTCACGGGCGCATCGCGCGGCATCGGCCGCGCCACCGCGCTCGCGCTCGGACGCGCCGGCGCACAGGTGCTCGTGCACTACAGCAGCAATGACGCGGCCGCCGATTCGACCGTCGCCGCAATCATCGCGAGCGGCGGGCGCGCACAAAAGATCGCCGCCGATCTGCGCGCCGCCCGCGGTCCGCATCTGCTCGCCGAGCGCGTGCGCGCGATTGTCGGCGGAAGGCTGGACGTGCTCGTCGCGAACGCAGGCATCGCAAAGGCCGCGAGCATCGAAGAGACGACACTCGCCGACTTCGACGATCTCGTTGCCGTCAACGTGCGCGCGCCATTCTTCCTCGTCCAGCAACTCCTGCCGATGCTGTGCAAGGGCAGCAGTGTCGTGCTGCTGTCGTCACTGGCTGCGCGTGCGTCCGTTGGCGAACTGGCCGCGTATGCCGCGACCAAGGGCGCGATCGATACGCTCGTGCGGCATCTGGCGCTGACGCTAGGCGCGCGCGGCGTGCGGGTGAATGCGATCGCACCGGGCGTGGTCGCCACCGACATGTCGAGCTTTGCAAGCACCGAAGAAGGCGCTGCTTACACGTTGAGTCTGCAAGCGTTGAAGCGCGTCGCGCAGCCCGACGACATCGCACATGCCGTGACGTTTCTGGCATCCGCGAAGGCAGGCTGGATAACAGGCGACACGCTGCGCGTGGACGGCGGATCGAAACTCTAGACATTGCAGGAAAAGCGCAACGTATCCTGGCTATAACTATTAATAAGGCATCCAAAATGACTGACAAGAATTTGAAGTTGTTCTCCCCGACCAATATCGGTCCGCTGAACCTTTCGCATCGAATCGTCCATGCACCCATGACGCGCCTGCGCTCCGACGCCGACGACAGCCCGAGCGCCATGATGGTCGAATACTACCGGCAGCGCGCGTCGCAAGGCGGCCTGCTGATTACGGAAAGCGCGCATCCTTCGTACGACAGCCGCGGCTATCTCGGCGCGCCGGGCATCTATACCGACGCGCACACCGAAGCCTGGAAAAAGATCACCGACGCCGTGCATGCGCAAGGCGCGCGAATTTTCATGCAAATTGCGCACGACGGCCGCCAGTCGCACGTCGATCTGAGCTGGGGCAATGCGCCTATCGCGCCATCCGTCGTGCCGTACGAAACCGTCGTGTTCACGCAGAACGGCTGGGTGCCGAATTCGCCGCATCGCGCACTGGAGACTGACGAAATCCCCACTATCGTCGAATCGTTCCGGCTCGCGGCCAAGCGGGCGAAAGCAGCGGGCTTCGATGGTGTCGAGTTGCACAACGCGAACGGCTATCTCGCCGACACGTTCCTGCAGGACGGCACCAACAGGCGCACCGACGCCTATGGCGGCACGATCGAAAAACGCGCGCGCTTTTCGCTCGAACTGGTCGAGGCGTTCGCTTCCGTATGGGGTGCCGATCGCGTCGGCGTGCGCGTGTCGCCAAGCGGCCGCTGGGGCGCGATTTCCGACAGCAACCCCGAAGCGACTTTCGGTTACCTGGCCGAGCGCCTGAATGCCTACGACCTTGCCTATCTGCACGTAATCGAGCCGCGCGTGATGGGCACGGAAACGCTTGTCGAAGGTCAGCCGCCTGTCGCGTCTTCGTTTTTGCGCAAGATTTTCAACGGCCCGATCATCGCCGCGGGCGGTTTCGACCGTGCGGGCGCAGAACAGATCCTGCAACGCGGCGACGCCGATCTCGTCGCATTCGGCCGCTGGTTCTCGTCGAATCCCGATCTGCCCGAGCGGCTTCGTCATGACCTGCCGCTGACGCCGTATCAGCGCGACGCCTTCTGGGGCGGCGACGAACGCGCATACATCGACTTCCCCGCTTACGACGAAGCGCGCGATGACGTTGCCGCTGAAGCGTCGAGCGATCAAGCCATCTGATTCAAGGAGCACCGACATGTCGACCAGCAACACACCAACCCCGACGAAGACCGTGAAGATTCCCGGCCCCGATCATCCGATTACGATCGAGCGCAATCCGTCGCGCGTCGTCGTCACGGTCGCGGGGCGCGTCATCGCGGACACGCGCGAAGCGCTGACGTTGCGTGAAGCGCACTATCCGCCCGTGTTTTATATCCCGAGAAAAGATGTCGATATGGCACAACTCGAACGCACCCAGCATTCGACGTACTGCCCATACAAAGGCGACGCCGCATACTTCTCGATCCCGTCGGGCGGCGAGCGCAGCGTCAATGCCATCTGGACGTACGAGTCGACGTATGCCGCTGTCGAACCGATTCGCGAGCATCTCGCGTTTTACCCGGACCGTGTCGATTCGATCGAAGAACTCGGATAAGGAATCGGTACGAGCGGACGGACGGCTCAATCGCCATTCCATGCCCCTGCGATATCATGGTGGACCTCGGGAGGGCCCACATGGATACATCCTGAGTCAACTGAATGACGCTGGCCATTCACGAATCAGGATGTGACAACCGATATGCGAGACACGCCATACATCAGAGGCCGTTTGCTGATCGTCGCGGCATTCGTGTTCCCCGCGTTCATGTTCATCAACGGCTGCAAGTCGACGCAGACCCAGGCCGTGTCAACGCCGGGGAATATCTCCACTGGCGATGCCGAACTTGCCGCCAGGGTGAAGCAGGCGCTCGTAGCGGACCCGGAGCTAAGGCCGCTGCCGGTGAGCATCGCGACCTATCGGGGCGTCGTGCAGCTCTCGGGTTACGTGGATTCAGAGGCACAAATTCAGAAAGCCCTGGCCATGACCCGCGCTGTGGCGGGGGTGCAATCCGTGAGCAACGATCTGCACGTCAAGCCTCAATGATCTGTTTGACACGTGACGCAGAAGAAGAGCGCGCGAACGCCTGACCCTTTCCACCGCTCACGCGAATGTGCCACGAGGGTGAACCGTCCCTGAACGGTTAATCCATGCAGGGTTCATTCCTTGCGACGCCACGATTCCCCATCGACGACGACACGAGAGGCCGGACTAACGCACCGTCCGGCGCGATGACACGTGCGCGATCGAGCGACCGACGCGACGTTCGAACATGGACCTGAACAGTCGTCGAACTGCCCATCCCATGCTTTTCAAGCATGCCTCACAGCCTACAAAGTCTTTTTCCTCAATCGGCGTGGCGTCTACATTACTCCACAAGACGGCGCGATACGAAATGCAGACGACCCCGACCAGCAAAGTCACTCAGGCTCGCCCCATACGTTTCAGCTATATCTCGCCGCGCTCGACCGCCACGTATCGACAAAGGACATTGCCATGACCCGCCACACTCACCAGACCGCCCCGACCCAGTTCGTCGAAGCCAACGGCATCCGTTTCGCGTATCGCCGCTTCGGCAATGCGAACGGCGTGCCGCTCGTGATGAACATTCACTTCACGGGCACGATGGACCACTGGGATCCCGCCGTCACCGACGGCCTCGCGCAAAACCGCGAAGTGATCCTGTTCAACAACGCCGGCATTTCCAGCAGTTCGGGCGCCGTGCCGGAGTCGATCGAAGAAATGGCAGCCAATGCCGCGGCATTCATCGAAGCGCTCGGACTGGCACAGGTCGACGTGCTCGGCTTTTCAATGGGCGGCCTGATCGCGCAGCAACTCGCCATCGCGAAGCCGCAGCTGGTGCGCAAGGTGATCCTCGTAGGTACGGGTCCGCGCAGCGGCGAAGGCATGGAGACACTCACGCCGGAAGCGCAGGAAATCTTCGGTGCATCGTATGCGCACCCCGATGACCTGTGGCTGCGCGTGCACTTCGCGCCGTCCGAAGCGAGCCAGGCAGCCGGACGCGGTTTCGTCGAACGCTTTCGTCTGCGCACCGAAAACCGCGACCCGGAAGCCAACGACAAGGTGGCGCCCGCACAGCTCGCCGCACTCGCGAAATGGGGCGCGCCGCGCGCAAACCCGTACGACTACCTCGACACGCTGAAGCAGCCGACGCTCGTCGTCAACGGCGACAACGACGTGATCATCTACTCGATCAACTCGTGGATCCTGCAGCAGCACATTCCGAACGCGCAACTGGTCATCTATCCGGACGCCAACCACGGTTCGCTGTACCAGTACCCGCAGCGCTTCGTCGCGCACGTCCACCAGTTTCTCTCCGAAGCCGACGCTTCGCTCGCGTAAAGCACGCTTTCAACCGATATCCAGCGGAATCACATCATGACTAACCTGACAGGCAAGACCGCCCTCGTGACGGGCGCATCCCGCGGCATCGGCCGTGCCATGGCCATCGCGATGGCACGCGCAGGTGCGCGCGTGCTGGTCCACTACAGCAGCGCGGAACAGGCCGCCGACGACGTCGTCGAGACGATTCGTGCGGCAGGCGGACAGGCCGACAAGGTCGCCGCCGATCTGCGCAATGCAAACGGTCCGCACGAACTGGCGAAGCGCGTGCGGTCGCTGATAGGCGAGCGTCTCGATGTGCTCGTGGCCAACGCGGGCATTTCGAAGGCCGCGCCGATCGAAGAAACCACCGTCGAGGACTTCGACAATCTGTTCGCCGTCAACGTGCGCGCACCGTTCTTCCTCGTGCAGCAACTGTTGCCCGTGCTCGGCGACGGAAGCAGTGTCGTGCTGCTGTCGTCGCTCGCGGCGCGCGCGTCCGTCAACAATCTGTCCGCATATGCGGCCACCAAAGGCGCGGTCGATACGCTCGTGCGCCACTTCGCATCCGCGCTCGGCGAACGCGGCATTCGCGTCAATGCGATCGCGCCGGGCGTCGTCGAAACGGATATGTCGAACTTCGCGAAGACGGATGCCGGCCGCGATTTCACGCTGGGCATGCAGGCGCTCAAGCGCGTTGCGCAGCCCGACGATATCGCGGGCGCCGCCGTGTTCCTCGCTTCGGACGACGCGCGCTGGGTGACGGGCGACACATTGCGCGTCGACGGAGGATCGAAGCTCTGAACTAGCAGGCTCGCAGGCTGCCGCTCAGGAGTGGTTGCCGCGAGCCTCGCGCTAATCAGAATAGAAGCCCGAACCCACGAGGCCCGGAACGCCGTCGATCGTCACTGCCTTCACGTAGGTCCATTTGTGTGACGGCTGGGTCTGCCCTGGTCTCAGGAACATGTAGTCGACCCAGCCCGACCCTTTCGTTCTGGCCGTCTCGATCATGGCGTCGTGAAACGCCTTTCCGTTCGAATCTTTCTGCCCGCTGACGTTAGTCCCCTCGCGGGCTGGGAACGCCGGATTCAACAAGACGTTTGCCTTCAGGTCGTAGACGAAGACGTAGGTGTCCCCGTGCAGCCATTCGCTGCCTTTGACCCTGAACTCCGCGAACGCAGCCTTGCCTTTACCGTCGATCAACGCCGCAGCCTTGCCGACCAGCGCTTCGGTTTGCCTGGTCGTCTCCGACGCCGGAGGAAATGACTGGGGAAATGCAGGCGACACGAGGAACCACAATCCGCCCAGCAACAGGACACTTGTAAAGAGAGCCTTGCAGTTCATCGCGCGATCTCCCGCCTGTGAATGACGTGCCGCACCCGCTTCGTATGCAGAAGACTAGTGCACGAAGCGCAGCCTGGTAGACTCGTTTTCCCGCATCGAATGGGTGGATTGCAATTTCAAGCCGATGCCGCTCGTGGGGCGCCTCAGCAAGCGGTCAACCACGCCGCGCAGCCGCCCGATACTGTCGCACGATCCTGACAAAGTTCAGCACGGCGGGTGACTTCTCGCGTTGCCGATGTATCAGCGCGATGCCCGTCGCCAGCGGCTTACCCTGAAGCTCGTGATACGACACACCTTCGACCTGCACCTGCCGCATCGAAGACGGCACGACAGCAACGCCGAACCCTGCAGAAACCAGATTGGCCGCCGATGAAATCTGCGGCGATTCCATGCTGATCGAAGGCGCAAAACCGGCTGCATGACAGGCGCCGATAATCGAATCGTAAAGATTCGGGCCGATCGCACGCGGAAAGATGATGAACGGATCGCTGGCCAGATCCGCGAGATCGACGCGCCGCCGCCGGCTCAACCGATGGCCGTCGGGCAACACGGCAAGCATGTCTTCATCCACGAGCATTTCGACCACGAGATCGCGGCAATGCAACGGCATGCGCACAAGCGCCGCGTCGATCTGACGGCCGCCGACCTTGTCGAGCAAGGCGACGCTATTGCTCTCCTCACAACTGACCGCGACGCGCTCATACGTGTGGCGAAACTGCTGCATCGTCGACGCGACGGCGGGATGAAACACCGTCGAGCCGGCAAACCCCAGCGACAGCCGGCCGGTCTCGCCGCGCCCCGCATTTTGTGCTTCGACGAGCGCCTGTTGCGCGTCGTCGATAATGCGCTGCGCGCTTTCACGCAGCAGGCGCCCCGCTTCCGTCAACTCGACCCGGCGCGGATGGCGGATAAAAAGCGCGGTGCCGATCTCGCGCTCCAGCTTCAGGATCTGCTGGCTCAACGGCGGCTGTGCGATGCCGAGATGCGCCGCCGCTTCCGTGAAATGCAGATGTTCGGCAACCGCAAGAAAGTAACGCAGCTGGCGCAGTTCCATATCTTTTTCGTCTTCATTTAGCGGCTTTGAGATATTGGACTAATAGCACACCGGACTCTAAGCTTCCACCCATTCGATGCACAACGGCGCCACACCCGCCATGACACGCGTCAAACCCGATATTGCCCGGAGAGCACCATGACAGCCGTTTCCGCACCAGGCCTCGTCACCACCGCCCCATCCGCACAGACCTTGCTGGCGAGTCTGCGCCAGATCGTCGGCAAACAGCAGGTGCTGACGGACGCCGCCCGAACGCGTCGTTACCGCACCGGTTTTCGCTTTGGCGAAGGCAATGCGCTGGCCGTCGTGCGGCCCGGCACGCTGGTCGAACAGTGGAAAGTGCTCGAAGCCTGCATTGCCGCCAACGTGATCGTGATCACGCAGGCGTCGAATACGGGCCTCACGGGTGGTTCGACGCCGGATGGCAACGACTACGACCGCGACGTCGTGATCGTCAGCACTGTGCGGATGAAGAAGGTGCATGTGATCGATGAAGGGCGGCAGGTGATTTGCCTGCCGGGCGCAACGCTCGATCAACTGGAACAAACCTTGAAGCCGCTTGGCCGCGAACCGCATTCTGTGATCGGATCGAGTTGCATCGGCGCATCCGTTTTCGGCGGCGTGTGCAACAACTCGGGAGGCGCGCTGGTGCGGCGCGGCCCGGCCTACACGGAAATGGCCGTGTTCGCGCAAGTCGATGCAGCCGGCAAGCTGAATCTCGTGAATCATCTGGGCGTCGAACTGGGCAGCAGCGCGCCCGTCGATATGCTCGAGCGTCTCGAACGGCGTGCGTTCACGGACGCCAACATCCGGCACGACGCGGGCGCTGCCTCGGATCAACACTACGCGAACCACGTGCGTGACATCGACGCCGACACGCCCGCGCGTTTCAATGCCGATCCGCAGCGCCTTCACGAAGCGTCCGGTTCGGCCGGCAAGCTGATGGTGTTTGCGGTGCGGCTCGACACATTTCCCGTCGAGAAGAACGCGAAGGTGTTCTATATCGGCACTAACGAGCCCGATGAACTCACCGAAATCCGCCGTCACGCGTTGCAGTCGTTCACGCAGGTGCCGATCTCCGGCGAATACCTGCATCGCGACGCATTCGACGTTGCCGAGAAGTACGGCAAGGACAGCTTTCTCGCGATTCACTACCTGGGCACTTCACGCATTCCCGCATTGTTTGCATTGAAGAGCCGCTTCGATGCGTTGTTCAACCGGTTCAGCTTTCTTCCGTCTCACTTCACGGACCGAGTCTTGCAAGCCGCCAGCCGCCTCTTTCCGAGCCATCTGCCGCAGCGGATGAAAACATTCCGCGATCGGTACGAGCATCATCTGATGCTGAAAGTGTCCGCGGAAAACGCCGACGAAACCCGTGAATATCTTTCAGGGTTTTTCTCGAAGGCGTCGGGAAGCTATTTCGAATGTACCGACGATGAAGGCAACAAGGCCTTTCTGCATCGCTTCGCGGCGGCAGGTGCAGCCGTTCGCTATCGCGCAGTGCATGCGAAGGAAGTGGAGGACATCGTCGCGCTCGACATCGCGCTACGCCGCAACGATCGCGACTGGGTCGAAACGCTGCCCGCCGATATCGAAGACACGATCGGAATCAAACTGTATTACGGCCACTTTCTGTGTCACGTCTTTCACCAGGACTATATCGTGAAGAAGGGGCACGACTGTCTCGACGTCGAACATCGGATGTGGACCTTGCTGGATCGGCGCGGCGCAGAGTACCCCGCCGAGCACAACGTTGGCCACCTTTACCATGCAAAACCCGCGCTCGCGGAGTTCTACGAGAAGCTCGATCCGTGCAACTGCTTCAATCCCGGCATTGGACAGACTTCGCGATTCTTCAGGTATCGCGAAGCAGCAAACTGACATCCTCATTGTTCTTGTTTCGCGAAGTATGAATTGACCCACCGGGGGATTCTGTCCAGCACAAGGCGTGACTACACTTCGTCGTCAAGTGATCTGCATGCGCGGCAATCGTCGCACGTTGCAAACGTCGACGATACACCGTGATACCGGATGCGGCACTGCACGCACCGTCTCTTCCTTTCACGATAGTCTCTTTGAACATGGACAGACTTCAGGCAATGACGACGTTCGTGACCGTCGTCGAAACAGAAGGCTTCGCTTCTGCAGCACGCAAGCTCAAAATCTCGCCGTCTGTTATCAGCCGCCTGATCAATGAACTCGAAGCACATCTCGGCGTACGCCTGTTGAATCGCACAACGCGGATCGTCAGGATGACCGACGCAGGGGAGAAATTCTTCGATGATTGTCGTAGCATCCTCGCGAAAGTGGCGGCAGCGGAACTGGCTGCGGTCGGCGCACACAACACGCCGCGCGGCCAACTGACGGTGACGGCGCCCGTCGTCTTCGGCAAGACCTATGTCACGCCCATCGTTCAGGAATATTTGACGCGCTATCCGGCTGTGAACGTGAGTTGCTGGTTTATGGATCGAACTGTGAACCTCGTCGACGAAGGTGTCGATGTCGCGATTCGTATCGGGGAATTGCCCGATTCTTCACTTCAGGCCGTCGCGATCGGCAAAGTGCGCAGCGTACTCTGCGCCTCTCCCGCTTATCTGGAGGCACACGGCGAACCGCGGTCTCCCAGTGACCTCATGTCTCACGTTGCGATCCAGTCGACGCCTTCAACGCCGTCTCCTCAGTGGCGCTTTCGCGTGGACGGAAAGCCTGTAGCCGTGCCAATCCAGCCGCGTCTGATCACCACGACGAACGACTCCGCGATGACAGCGGCGATGTCGGGAATCGGTATCGTGTGCCTGCTGTCGTGTCAGATTTCATCCGAGCTGGCAGAAGGACGGCTCCGCATCGTACTGCCGGAATATGAGCTCGCGACACTCCCTGTGCACGTGTTGCATCGCGAGGGCAGACATGCCAATCGGAAAGTGCGCGCATTCCTCGACCTCGCAATCGAAACCTTCAGGGCGAAGGCTTCCCTGTGGCGCGCATAGCAGACCAACACTGAGGTCGACGCCGCACGTGATGCGGCGTTGTAGTTCTACTCGTTTAACCAGAGGGACGATTGGACCGCACGGCAAACGTGCGGTCTCCCATGTTGCCTTTTTCAATCCGCGCGCCGGCGTTGGGAATTCAAGAAGTCCGCGGCTGAAACGACTTTCGCGTATCCGAAACTCAGCGCTGCCATGAATGCCGCATGCACCTGCACTGACGGTACATTTACGCCGTTGAATTCGAGCGCGTGCGTCGCGCAGGCATCGTGGATCACCGTCGTGCTGTAGCCAAAATCCACGGCAGCACGGGTCACTGCGTCGATGCACATGTGGCTCATATTTCCAACTGCCACGACCGTGTCGATACCTTGAGCATCGAGAACCTTCTTCAGATCCGTCTCGCGAAACGGATTCATATGGTGTTTGACGATCACGAGTTCGCCAGGCAGATTCGCGGTCTTCGGATGGAGTTGAGCACCGTCGGTATCCGGCACGAAGAACGCTGCATCCTTTGACAGCGTTTCATGGCGGATATGCACGATCAGATCGCCGTTCGCTCTTGCTGAATCGATGATCTTGCGTGCGTTGTCCGCGGCGGAATCGACACCGTCGAGTATCCACTTTCCTCCTGCAAAGTAATCGTTCTGAATATCGACCACTATCAGTGCTTGTTTCGTCATGTTTCCACTACCTCGAACGGTAAAAATTTTTGGTAACTGCAACGAACGCAATACTGACCGATTCATCGCGTGGCCGGAATGACCCGAATAAAGAATGCACCGTTCGCGTAACGAGATGAATGAGCCGGCTATGTCGAAGATGCCTGCCGTTCATAGGCCACGCGAGCGTTCTCGATACGAGAATGGTCTTTTCTGGTCTGGCTCGTTTCTGGAAATCCGGTGATCGCACATACTCCGCAGCATCAATCACGAACCGCGTGATTACGAGTATCACTAGCGAGATTTCCATGACTATTGCAGCGAGCAACAACGTTACCGACATCGACTTTTACTATTGGCCCACGCCCAATGGTCAGAAAGTTGCCATCTTCCTCGAGGAATCCGGCGTGACTTACCAGGTGCATCCCGTCGATATCGGCAAAGGGATGCAGTTCACCAGCGACTTCGAAAAGATTTCGCCGAACAACCGCATGCCCGCCATCGTGGACCGTCAACTCGATGCATCGGTTTTCGAATCCGGCGCCATTCTGTTGCATCTCGCCGAGAAGACCGGTCAGTTCATTCCTTCCACGCCGAAGGATCGCATCGAAGTCCTGCAGTGGCTGTTCTGGCAAGTGGGCGGCCTCGGGCCGATTCTGGGGCAAACGGTCTTCTTCCGTACGTATGCATCGGAACAACTTCCATTGGCAATCGATCGCTTCACGAAGGAAGCGAAGCGCCTCTACGGCGTTCTGAACAAACGACTGGACGATCGTGAGTACATCGCAGGTGAATACTCGATTGCGGATATGGCGATCTATCCTTGGGCGGCACAACACGCCGCGCAGGGAATCGCGATGGATGACTTTCCGAATGTCGCGCGTTGGCTCGCGCGCGTCGCCGAACGGCCTGCCGTCAAACGCGCGTATGCGCTGGGTGAAACTGTACGTCCCGCTCAGCTCACAGATGAGCATCGCACGAAGTTATACGCACAGCAGAAGTCAACGGCCTGAGCCATTACTGACGAGACGTATGACACGTTCTATTACGTCGTTTTATCAATCATCAATTTCGCAATGCTGATCTTATTTAAATTCAACTCAAAGGAACTGAAGATGCTTTCAATGAATAACGTCAAGCGGATGGCGATTGCTGCCGCGATCATGGCCACGATCCCCGCGCTCGCCAACGCGGCCGGAGCAAACCCGGACCTCTACGCCGACAGCTCGAAAGTCGTTCCGGTTACCGAGCTGAAGTTCTATCAGGACAAGGAAGGCCTGACGATCGCCAATGGTTGGGGCGATCCGGCCAACGGCGCCCACAGCAACTACATCAAGATGCCGGGTGGCACAGCCAGCGGCGTGCACACGCACACCTCCTCCTACTATGGCGTCGTCATTGCCGGCGTCGTTGCCAATGAACCTCCGGGCACGAAGCAGGATCACCCGTTGCCACCAGGCTCGTACTGGTACCAGAAGGGTGGCGAGCAGCATGTCACGAAGTGCATTTCGCAGACCGAGTGCATCTTCTTCGTGACATCGAAGGGTGCGTTTGATTATTTGCCCGTCAAATGAATTGACGCCAGTCGACCTGAAAGGGCACGGACGTAAGGACGCCGTTGCACTGGAGCTTGAGCATCCCGCTCACTTCGTCGCAAGCATGCCTGCCAGGCATGCCGTCCAGCCTGGAAAGTCTTTTTCAGCGCCGCTCAAGAAGCCTAAAGTTGGCTCCGTCATGCTCACCGAGCAGCGCGACACAAACGAAGTGTCGTGAACGTATCTGACAGGAGCCTCAAATGAACCAACCCGTCGTTCTGATTACAGGTGCCCTGACGGGCATCGGCCGCGCAACCGCATTTGCATTCGCACGTGCAGGCGCGCGCCTCGTCGTGTCGGGCCGCCGCGCCGCGGAAGGCGCTGCGCTCGAAGCCGAACTCCGCGAAGCCGGCACAGATGCTCACTTCGTCAAGGCGGATGTGCGCCACGATGAAGAAGTCCGCAATCTCGTCGATCAGACCGTGGCCCGCTACGGCAGGCTGGATGTCGCCGTCAACAATGCGGGTACTGAAGGCCGCCCTGGCCCGATCGTCGGGCAGACGGCGGACAGTTACGCCGACACGTTCGACACCAACGTCCTCGGCACGCTGCTCAGTCTCAAGCATGAACTGCGCGTGATGACGGCGCAGCGAGCGGGCAGCATCATCAATATCTCGTCGACTTACGGACATGAAGGCGCGGCGTTCGCGTCTGTGTACGCGGGCAGCAAGCACGCCGTCGAAGGCATCACGAAATCGGCCGCGCTCGAGGTCGCATCGACAGGTGTACGCGTGAATGCCGTCGCGCCCGGACCCACCGATACGGGCATGCTCGACCGTTTCACCAGCACGCCGGAAAACAAGGCGGCGCTCGCCGCCAGGGTGCCACTCGCGCGCATCGGCAAGCCGGATGACATTGCGGCAGCCGTCCTTTACCTCGCTGCCGAAGGCGCCGCGTTCGTCACCGGGCAGATCCTGACCGTCGACGGCGGCAAGACTGCTGGCTGACTCTGCACGCCAAAGCTCGCCCTCATTCGTGATGACTCGAGGGCGAGACAGAAACTCATTATCGAACTGGACTAGAACATGAGCACCGATCTCACGCTATTCGAATCGAAAGCCTCGCCGAATTCTCGCCGGGTGCGTATTTTTCTCGCCGAAAAAGGCATCGAGCTAACGACTAAAGCCGTCGACCTTGGTGCGAAAGAGCAATTTTCCGACGCCTTTATCGCAATCAATCCGCGTCGTCAGGTTCCCGCGCTCGTTCTGCAAGACGGCACGGCAATTGGCGAAGTACCGGCTATCTGGCGATACGTTGAAGAAGCGTATCCCGGCAAGGCCGCTCTGCTCGGCACGACACCACAACAGAAAGCGCTGATCGCGATGTGGGAACGACGCGCAGAACTCGATGGATTCGCGGCCGTGATGGAAGGCGTGCGAAACGCGGTGCCTGGCCTGAAGGGGCGCGCGCTGTCGGGTCCACATGCTTATGAGCAGATTCCTGAGATCGTCGAGCGTAGCAAGCTGCGCGTGGCCAACTTCTTCGCGGACTTCAACGATCGTCTGAAGCAGGTTCCGTTCGTCGCAGGCGATGCATTCTCTGCAGCCGATATCACCACCCTGGTGACAATCGATTTCGCCGCGGGCGGCATGAAGCTCTCTATTCCGGCGGAATTCGACGCACTGCACGCGTGGTACGAGAAAGTGTCGGCGCGTCCATCCGCGAAAGCCTGACGTACTGCGCACTCGCGTGGTGGTAGCGCGCAGCGATGGATTCGCGCGCTGCCACCACGTTTAATTTCGAAAGCACCAGATCGCCGACAACCGGCATACTTGCATCTTTTGCTGCGGGCACAGGCCGCCCGCCATGCACGGGTCAATCTGGAGCCCACTTTCGAATGCGTGCTACCCCGGTCATTCCGTTCGCCCACAACAAAACCAATCCCGGCGCGTTCATCGGCGCCGCGCCCGCGTTTCGGCAACTGGTCCGGCTGATCGATCGCGTCGCGCCAACCGATCACCCTTTGCTCATTTTCGGACCGACAGGTTCCGGTAAAGAACTCGTCGCGCGCCGCGTGCATATGCGCAGTTCGCGTCACGACGAGCCGTTCGTCGACGTCAATTGCGGCGCGATTCCCGAGCATCTGGTGGAGTCGGAACTGTTCGGACATGTGAAGGGCGCGTTCACGGGCGCAGCGGAGAACCGTCAGGGACTATTCCAGCAGGTCGGCAAAGGCACCCTGCTGCTCGATGAAATTGGCGAGTTGCCGCTCGCGCTTCAGCCCAAACTGTTGCGCGTACTCGAAACGCGCACCTTCCGTCCGATTGGCTCGTCGACCAACCTGCGTTTCGAAGGGCGCGTCGTCGCGGCAACGCACCGCGATCTGCGCGAACTGTCGCGCGAAGGACGTTTTCGCGAAGACCTGTTTTACCGGCTCGCGGTGTTCGTGCTGGCCGTGCCGGGGCTCGAACAGCGCGTCGAAGATATCCCGGCGCTCGTCGAGCATTTCGCTTCGCAACAGGCGCGCATTCTGGAGTTCTCACCCGCGGCCCTGCGTCGGCTCAGCCAGCATGCGTGGCCCGGTCATATCCGGCAGTTGCGCAATCTGATCAGCCAGTTGAGCGTGCTGGCCGAAAGCACTCTCGTCGACGTCGACACGCTCGAACCGTTTCTCGCCAGCGAAGCCGGCGGCCCCATTTCGCGCGCGAATCTCGCCGACATGCTGTTGCAGCTCGACGGCCGCGACAAGCTCGCCGCTGCCGAAGACCTGCTGATCGACCGCGCGCTCGAACGCACGGCGGGCAACAAGAGCGCCGCCGCCACGCTGCTCGGCGTGGGCCGCAAGACTATCGAGCGCCGGCTGAAATCGCGCGAAGAACATCATCGCGAAGCCCGCAAGTGCCTCGAACACGCAACCGCGCTGATCGAGGAATCGCATTTCGCCGAGGCCATTCCGCCGCTGCGCCGCTGTCTCGACGTGCTGCAGGCGAGCCACGAACAGGACGCGGTGCGCCGCCTGCAATTCGATGCGTACCGGCTGCTCGGCATGAGCCTGCGCAGCGTGCACGGCTGGCTCTACGCCGAAGCGACAGCGTGTTACGCGGCTGCACTATCGATCGGCGAAGGCATCTGCGATCCGACGGAAATCGCCGCGATCCAGTTCGGCGTCTGGACGACGCAACTGACGACATTGCAGCTGAAGCAGGCGCGCGCGACAGCGCAAGACATGCTTCAGCGCGCACAGAACAGCCGCGACCGCGTGTCGCTCGATGAAGCGCACGTAGCGATGACCAACACGCTGTTCTGGCTCGGCGACAGCGAGGAAGCGCTCGCCTGTCTCGCGCGCGGCGAACTGCTCGGCGTGGCGCGCAACGACATGCGCACCGGCTCGCAGGGCATCGATCTCGCGAGCCTTGCACTGACCTTCGAAGGGCTCGCCGCCTATCAGGCCGGCGCCTTCGGACAAGCGCGCCGTGCGATGGAAATGCTGATCCAGCGCTCCTCCGAACCGGGTTCGCACGCACTGGCGCATGCCGTCAATCTGCAGGGCGCGTCGTGGCTCGCGTGTCTGTTCGATGACGCGGAGCGGCTCGGCCATCTGGCGAGCGAACTCGAATCGGTATCGATCGCGAACGGCTTCGCGTTCTATCGCGGCATCGGCCAGATTCTGCGCGCGTGTCATCTCAGCGCGCGCGGTCATTCGGACGAAGCGGAAACCGTCATGCTCGACGGCTTCGACAATCACGTGGTCTGCAACGGCGGTGCGCTGTTCTATTCGTTCAAGGCGTGGCAGCACGGCGAACTGCTGCTGCGCGCCGGGCGCGCGCAAACCTGCGAGGCGATGCTGGCCGCGGCCGTCGATGAAACGCTGGCCCGCCAGGAGCGCGTCTATCTCGGCGAGCTGCTGGTCACGCGGGCGCGCGCGCAGTGGGCGCTCGGCGACCTGACGTCGGCGGAACAGGGACTGCGCGCGGCGCTGTCGACGGCGCTCGCGTTCGGTTCCGTGCCCGCGCGGGCGGACGCCGCGCGTTACCTCGCGGAACTGCTTCGCTCGACGGGCAGGCTCGGCGAAGCGATCGATACGCTCGAGCGCGGCCTGCGTGCGTTGCCGACGGATTCGACCAGCCGGGTTGCCAGCGCCGCCGCGCTGCTTGCCGAACTGCGGCACGCACTTTCTCACGACAATGCATAGCGCATAGTTTTCGCCGCTGCGTTTTCGCCGCGCCGCCGCTGTGGACGAAATGGACGTATCGGCTTAGCTCTCCACGGCAAATGGACGAAATCGTCCAACACGCAAAAAACGAGCGGCCGAAACCGTCCAGCTTCCCGGTCGCCCGCGTGGGGGTTTTCCCGCTGCGATGGGGTTTGCCCGTGTGGCATAACGCTTGCTCAAAGGGTCCGTCTGATCGGGCAATCCGCCCTTTACCCCATTGAGAGGCCGTGCTGTTGTTGTTGTAGACGTCGGTGGCGACCGATCGCTTCCCCAGAGAAGCACGGCGCTCGCCTCCGGAACCGCGGATCTCGTCAGGCTACGGGCCAGTTGAACGAGACTCCCCCGCTCGCAAACAAGGCAAGCGGCTGCAAAGCTCAAAAAAGCTTCCGGATACGCTCCGGCAAAGAACAATCCCGCATGGACCACTGCGTTATCTCCTTTGACGTCGCCTGCCTGTCGCGAGGTCCGACCGTCGACTCATCCGCCGAATCGCATACAGCCATGGTCAACCAGGTGCGGCGCTATGTTCACGCGCATCTCTGCGACGACGAACTGTCTCCCGAACGCGTGCTCAGCGCGCTGCAGCTTCCACGCTCGACGCTGTATCGCCAGTTCCAGTGCGAAGGCGGCCTTGGCGCGTACATTCGCGACCTGAGGCTGCGCCACGCCGCCGACGATCTCATCCGCTATCCGCACGCGCTGGTGCTCGAGATTGCCTTCGGTGTCGGCTTCAAGAGCGCGTCCGTTTTCACGCGGGCGTTCCGGCGCGCATATGGCATGGCGCCGCAGGAATATCGCGCGCTGGCCGGGAAGTGAAGCGGTTCAGGCTTGCGCGCTGTCGCCATCCACAGGCGACTGCAGCATCTGCGCGCAGACCTTGAGAACATCGCGCCAGCACACGATGCCGACCGGCTTGAACGCGCCGTCGACGATCGGAATACACGAGATCGGGTTCTCCAGGAACAGCCGGATCGCCTCGCTCACCTCGGCGTCCGGGCGCAGCGTGACCGGCTTGCGGCTCATGATCTGATGCACACGCCGGCTCAGCGTGCCGAGGTCGCGCTGCGTCTCCACCACGCTGTCGATAAACGGACTCAACGCGCGCAACAGATCGCGGTCCGACACCACGCCTTGCAGTTCCCGGTCCTCGACGACAAGCAGGTGATGAAACCCGGATTGCTCGAATATGTCCTTGACGGTTTCAAGCGTGTCGTCGAAACCGACCGTGACGACGCGCTTCGTCATCAACTCTTCTACTTTCATCGTTGCACTCTCTGTTTTCCTGGAAGACGGGAGCCGACTGCCAATGGTTGCGCAATCCCGCACTACGTTTAACGGCAGCGCAAATGGAAACTCCAGTCACGGGGCCCAGAATTGGGGCGTTCCTTCATGCAGAAGGAATGCGCGGCCGCCGCTAGCGGCCATTCCCAAGGAGCAATGCATGTTGACTCGCGAAGCCATCCCTCAAGTTCTGTCGCGCACTTCCGAACTGCTGTCGGGCGATACGCTGGTGGGATCTCCCCAGAAAACTTTTCACCATGTCATCGACATTTATCTCAAGGACTCCAATGCCTTCATGAACACTTATTTCGCCCGCTACTTCGAGTGGCAGGGCGTGTGCCGGGAACGCTGGTTCCACGAGTGCATCCACAATAATCTGCTTGCCGCCGGGGGTACGTTTGTCACGAAGCGCGCACATCAGGAGTACGTGCAGGAGACGTTCCCGTTCCAGCGCGTCGACTGCTACCTGAATACGTTTCAGGTCCGGCAATGCTCGGCGTATCTGCTGTTCCGCTTTAGCGTGGAAGGACGTCCCGTGTCGCACGGCTACCAGCAGATTCTTTTCGCCGGAATGGACAAGCGGATCCGGCGTTTCCCTGAAGGAATCATCGAGCGGGTCAAGGAATATGAAGTGATCCTGCCGCCCGTTACCAACTAATTGATTCCACCTTGCCCGGCGCGCGAGCGTCGGGCTCTTGCCGGCGGATCGCGCAATGCGCGGTCCGCCGCCGAACCCGGTTCCGGCAAACGGAGCGTAAAGGTGGTCAGCACGCCCGGCGTCGACGCGCATGAGATCGTGCCGCCGAATGCGTCGCACACGCGCCGGCAGAACTCCAGCCCCATGCCGCCGCCATGTCCATGCGGCTTGGTCGAATAGAACGGGTCGAAGATGTGCGGCATCACATCGGCCGCAATGCCTGGCCCGGTATCGTTGAAATGAATCACGCAAAAGCCGCCGTCGCGCCCGGCGCTAATCGTGATCGTGCCCGAGCCGCTGGATTCGATCGCGAACAGCGCGTTCTTCAGCAGGTTGAAGATGACGAAAACAAACAGCGAATCCGTGCCGGAGAAGCGTAACTGCGAATCGATAGGCAGCACGGACACGCGCCCGCGCTCGCCAGGATGAAACGGATAACGGTCCAGCGCCGAATCGACGCAATGACGGATGGATTGCGGCGCGAAGCTGCGGCGATCGAGCCGGTCCAGCGTGAACGACGCCAGTGACATTTCCACCACGGTGCTCGTGCTGTCGATCTGACGGCGAATCGCGCGCGTGAGTGTGGGCAGCCGCTCGGATTGCCCAGGATACAGGCCGTTGACGAGCAACTGATGGCGCACGGCCAGCTGATAGCCTCGCAGCAGTTCCGGCAGGGCGTGACCGAGTTCATCGGCGTGCATGCCGATGACTTCGAGCGGCATCGCGACTTCTTGCGCGACCGTCGCAGCCAGAAAGTATTGCCGCATCAAGCCGTGCCGGACGATGGTGATCGCGAGAATGCCCAGGCTGATCGCGATGAAGATCACGCCTGGCGGATAGAACACGTAACCGTAATTGACGGCGTAGTCGCCCGCCGCGAGCGAATAGAGACACAGGCTGACAAGGCACAGACCCAGCAGACGGCGCCGGTGACGGGCGCGCGCCTGACGACGCGACATGATCAGCAGCCAGCCGCTGCGGGCGGCGAGCAACGCGGTCTGCATCACGTGCACCGGGTGGAGCCGCCCTGCTCTCGGATAATCGCCAAAGAAATGATTGCCGTAGCCGGCGACCACTTCGTCGCCCGTCACGAGCAGCACCGCAAGGATCACGCACAACGCGTACGACGCCATCAGTAGCGGCCGCTCGTCGCGCCGCTCGACCAGTTCGGTCACGAAGTGATAGAAGGTGGTCGGCAGGAAGAGGATGAAGAAGTAGCCCGCCTTGACCAGTATGCCTGCCGCTTCGGGGCTCGTCGTCTGGAACAGGAACGCCCACGTGCCCTGCCACGCGAAGGTCGTCATGCACATCAGGGCGAATGGCGTCGACAGACGCGTCACGCCTTCAGTCAGCAGGACGTACACGCCGAAGCCCAGGAACAGCGCCGAAACGAACGCCGGCAAGGTCGAATACATGGTGTCTTATGTGTGTGTCGCCGCTGATTGTTCCTCGGCAGGCTGGACGGGTCGAATTGCATGAACATCGGGCGACGGATAGACAACGTTTGCCCGAAACTCGTCAAGCACCTCGCGCTCCCCATCAGCACAGCGGCGTTGTTGTTCTTCAAATGCACTGGCAACGGAGTTCGCACCAGACCGCCGGGCACTGCTCGCTGTTGCGGCTCGCGCTGAACGCCCGGCGGTGCCACGATTCTAGCGCAACATTAAATCTGTCCAGTGGCGGTTCAACAGGGCGCCTCCGAATACCGGAAAGCCGTTGCGCCGCGTGTCAGGGAGAAACGGGATCGAGGCGCGTCTTGCGCACCGTCGGCTGCCATCTGAAAGGGATAGGCCGCGTTACTTGCTCAGCTTGCGGTAGAGATCGTTGGCGCGCGACAGGTGCGCGTGCATGGCTTCGGCGGCGGCATCGCCGTCATGTTTCGCAATCGCGTCGACGATGCGTTGATGTTCCGCCAGGGTCAGTTCTTCTGCGCCGGGCGCGCGCACGAGCGGGCGATAGTACTCGCCCGCCCAGCGAAACAGCGATTCGACGATCGACGGAAAGATGGGATTGCCGCTGATACTTGCGATCTCGCGGTGAAAGGCCATGTCGCGCTCGATGAACTCTTCGAGATTGATCATCGACGCCCGATGCTGCGCGACGCTCAGTTGAAGCCGCGCGACGTCTTCTTCCGTTGCGCGCTCGGCGGCCATGCGCGCGGTGCCGGTTTCGAGAAAGACGCGCGCGTGCTTCAGATGCTCGAGCATCTCCGGGTCGGTGCGCAGCAGATGCATTGCGCCGCTTGCGATCTGGCCGATCAGCCGGTCGGCTGTCGGCACGACGACACGCGCGCGCTCGCCGTGTACGATCTCGACGATGCCCGAGCGTTCGAGCGTCTGCAGCGCTTCGCGCACCGCCGGTCGCCCGACGCCGTAGATTTCCATCAGTTCCCGCTCCGACGGCAACTGCGCGCCGGGCGCGATTTCGCCCGAGCGGATGCGCTCCATCAGACGGTCCACCACTTCCTGATACAGCTTCCGACGCGGGATGATCTCGCCCATTACAGTTCAGCGACTAGATTCTGGTGTAATGACAATACCATAGACCGATCGTTTCGCGCGAGGGACCGCTCGCCGGACCGGTGTCGTGTCGATGCTGCGCGCGGCGCTCAGCCCACCTCGCGCCCCTCCTTGACCAGACCGAAGAACGACGCGCCGCCGATCTGCCCGCCCTTCAGCACGATCTCCAGTCCGTCGCGCCGCGCCGATGTCGACCACGCGCGGCACAACGGTGCGCCGGGCGCGAGGCCGGCTGCGACGCTCAATGCATCGATGCCCAGCGTGCTCGCCACTTCACCCGAGCTGTCGCCTCCCGCGACGACTACACGCGATAACGGCACACGCTCCAGCAGACGCCGCATCACTTCCGCCAACGCGCCGCCGACGTTGCGCGCCGCTTGCTGACGCGTCAAGCCTGCGTCGCGTGCGATCGCATCGAAGCCGATCACGTCGGCGTCATCGGGTCCTTCCGCGCTGTGCACGATGGCGCTCGTGCCACGGCGAATTGCACCGGCAGCAGCACCGACCGCGCGCTCGATTTCGTCGCCGCCCGAATGCGAATCGAGCGCGCGACGCAGATCGAGACGCTCGACATGAAACCCATGCGCACGCGCCCACGCGATCTGCGATGCCGTGACAGGCGAGCAACTGCCGCTCACCGCAGCGATCGCATCGACGGGTTGCGCGACAGGCAGCGACGGCGTCGCCGGTAGCCAGCCGCGCGAGCGCCAGTACGCGGCCAGCGCATATTGCAGCCCGGACGACGACGCGCTGAACACGCCCTCGCCACGCCTTTCCCAGACGAGCCGCCCCGCTTCGACGAGCGTCGCTTCATCGAGCACGTCGATCAGCACGACGGGTTTGTCGTCCGCGCTGAGCGCATCGACACGTTCAGCGCCCGTGCCGTCGCGCAGTTGCAGCATGTCGATCAGCTCGATACGGCGTGACGTCTGCCGCCCGAGATGCACACGCAGATCCGCTTCGTCCATCGGCGTGACGGGATGACGCGACATCGTCGGATGACGGTCGAGCCGATAGCCCGTGCCGTTCACGGCGGCAAACAGATTGCCGAACATCTGATAGCGCTTCAGCCTCGGCGCGCCGATCACCATTGGCGACCAGCGCGCGCGCATCACGTTCACGCCGATATCGATGGCCGCGCCAATCGAGCCGACTTCCGGCGATGAATCGAATGTCGAGCACACCTTGTATTGCAGGATCGGCGCGCCGAATGCCGCGAGACTCGCGAATGCGGACGGCAACACGTCGCGCATCCATGCCGGATCGCGTCCGCGCGACGAACCCGCCAGCCCGATGCAGCGCGCGTCCGGAAAACGCGCGAGCAGATCGGGCGTCGGCGTATCGAGACACAGCACCGTCGGCACGCCCGCTGCCGTCATCGCCTCCATGGCATCCGTCGAGCCCGTGAAGTCGTCGCCGTAATAGGCGAGCAGCGGCCCCGCTGGAAGTGCCGTTTGCGCGGAATCCGACATAGGCGTGCTCACTTCCAGAAACCGAGTGCGGCGCGCAGCGCCGGATTGCGCTCCGCGTGTTTTTCGAGCGGCACGCCTTCGATGGCCGCGACCCATGCTTCGCGCAGCGCTTCGACACCCGCCGCGACGCCCTGCGGATGACCGAAGATGCCGCCGCCTGCCGTATGGATGAGATCGGCGCGGCCGAGCGCAGCGTAGGTATCGGCGGCTTGCAGGCCTGTCTGTCCCGAACTGAAGACTGGCATCGCCGTCATCGGCGCATCGGGCATCACGGGCGCGAGCACTGCGCGCGCCGCCGCGATCACGCTGTCGTCAGGCTCGCTGAACTTGTTGCGCAAGCCGTTCACGTGCAGATGATCCGCGCCCGCGAGACGCCAGATCATCTGCCACGGCGCGTAATCCCAGCCAAGCTCGGGACTGCGCGACAGATAACCCCAGCCCGCGCGATGCGCATGAATGGGCAGTTGCGCGTGCTTGCGCAACTCGTGCATACCGACCAGACCAATCGAGTTCAGCACCGCCATCACGCACGTGCCGCCTTGCGCGAGCACGAGATCATGCCGCTGACGCATCTGGTCGAGATCGCCCGTCACGTTGAACGCGACCATCGCCTTCTTGCCGGTGCGATCGGCGTGTTCGTTGACCACGCGCATCACCGCCTTCACGCGTTCGTCGAACGGGCAATGCGAGCCGTCGGCCTGCAGCTCGTCGTCCTTGATGAAGTCGATGCCGCCTTCCACCAGTTCGCGCACCTGCTGCGCGGTTTCCTCCGGCGACAGCCCGACGCTCGGCTTGATGATCGTGCCGATCAGCGGCCCATGCGTGACGCCGCTCAGCTTGCGCGTGCCGTCGATGCCGAATGCCGGGCCCGGATACGCCGCCGCGAATGAAGACGGCAACGTCAGACCCGTGAGCTTCAAACCCGACACCTGCCGAAGCTCGAACAGATTGCCCGCAATGGTCGACATCAGATTCGGCAGCGACGGCCCGAAATTCTCGATCGGCCACGACAGTTCGAGCGTGCAGCGCGTGTACACAGCGGATTTCATGCCGCCCGGCAGGCTCGGTGTATCGACGGTTTCGAGTACGTCCAGCCGCTCGACGCGCGCGCCCGAACGCGCCTTCAGTTCGGGCGTCTCGCCGGGCAGCGCGACGAAGGTGCCGCTCGACTGTTCGCCGGCGATGACGTCGGCGGCCCGGCGCGGATCGTCGCCCGTTTCGAGCCAGTAAGTAGCGTGAATGCGTTCGCTCACGATGCAGTCCTGTTCAAAGTCCAAAGAAAACCGCGCGTCAGGTAATGCGGCGGATGCTTTCCGCAATCTCTTCACGCTCGAACACGCCCTTCCAGTCGTCGCGCATCAGGCGCGGCTTGCCGAATTCGATTGCCTTGTTGCATGCATCCGAGAACGCGCCAGGGATCTCGTTGAAGATCACCGCGCTCAGGATGTTCATGTGGCCGAGCAGAAAATCGCGCGCGGCCTGGGCAGGCACGCCACGCTTGATGGTTTCATCCATCGCTTCGCGCATCACGTACAGCAGCGTCGCGCAGATCGTTTCGGACAGACCCGGCTCCAGCAGCGCCATCTGTTCGACAGTCAGACGGTACGAACGCAGGATCGGCTGATAGATCGTCTTCGCGACGTCTTCGCCCAGATCGAACGCGGATTCGGGGCCTTGCATCAGCGCGCTCGTGATCGACTGCTTCGCATACGCGCCGCCGAAGAAGTCGCGGCGCGCTTTCGGATCGTCGTCGTTGTTGAAGATGATCGGATGGCACGGATGCGCGACGAAGTACGTCAAATCCGCCCTCTCGGGCAGATGGCCGGCGAACGGCGCGGCGGCATCGAGCGTCATCACCATCGTGCCCGCTGGCAGCTTCGGCGCGATCTCGTGACTGAGCTTGCCGATCAGCGTATCGGGTACGGCGAGGATCACGACCTGCGCGCCGTCGATGGCGGCATCCACCGATACGCAATCCACGTTCAGTTCGTCCTTCAGGCGCTTGCGGCCCGCTTCGCTCACTTCGACGTGCGCGACGCGATAGTCCGACTTCAGCAGGTTGCTCGAAAGACGGAAGCCCATCTTTCCGCCGGCGCCGAACAGTGCGATTTTCTCTTTCATCGTCCTCTCTCCTTGCAGGGGTACGTCAAGTTCATGAATCGTGGTTGAAGCTCAGCTCGCGCGCGGGTCCAGCGCGACGGCTGCGTGTTCGTCCTGCTCGCGCGGGCGGCGCTCGCTGCAGAACGCGAATGCGAGCACGGCGCTCATCAGCATGACAATGCCGACGACGAACATCGGCGCGTGATACGAGCCCGTCGCGTCCTTCAGCGCGCCCGTCACATACGGCGCAACGAAGCCCGCCAGATTGCCGACCGTGTTGATCAGCGCGATGCCCGCGGCAGCCGCCGCACCCGACAGAAAGCGCGCGGGCAGCGCCCAGAAGTTCGGCAACGCGGAGAAAATCGCGCAGGCCGTGATGGTGATGACCGCGATGCTCGTCGACGGCGATTTCATGAAGAGCGCGAGCGGAATGCTGAGTGCGCCGACCAGCGCCGGAATGCCGATATGCCACGCGCGCACACCGTGCTTCGTCGCGTTGCGGCTCCACAGGAACAGCACGATTGCGGCGGGCAGATAGGGAATCGCAGTGATGAGCCCTTTCTGGAACACGTTGAAGTGCGAGCCGAACTGCGTCTCGAAGCCGCCGATGATGGTCGGCAGGAAAAAAGCCAGCGCGTAGAGGCCGTAAATCAGGCCGAAGTACATCAGCGAGAACATCCAGACGCGGCCGCTGGTCAGCGCGGCACCTGCGTTGTGGCGATGCTGCGTCGAACCGGCTGCGCGCTGGCGCTGCTCGGCTTCGAGCTCGGCGGTAAGCCACGCCTGCTCATCGGACGTGAGCCAGCGCGCCTGCGAAGGCCGGTCGCTCAGATAGAACCACGCAACGATGCCAACGACGATCGCCGGCACCGCAACGCCGAGGAACATCACGCGCCAGCCTGCCAGCCCGAACAGGCCATGCGCTTCGATCAGCAGCGCGGCGAACGGCGCGCCGATCACGATCGTCAGCGGCTGCGCGAGATAGAACAGCGCGAGGATGTGGCTGCGGTGGCGCTGCGGCACCCACATGCTCAGGAACAGGATCGCGCCGGGAAAGAAGCCCGCTTCGGCGACGCCCAGCAGAAAGCGCAGTCCATACAGCCCCGGCACGCTGCTCACCCACGTGAACAGCAACGCGACGATGCCCCACGTCACCATGATCCGCGCGAGCCAGCGGCGCGCGCCGAACTTGTGAAGCGCGAGATTGCTCGGCACTTCGAGAAAGATGTAGCCGATGAAGAACACACCCGCCGCGAAGCCGAACTGCGCCGCGTCGAGCCCGAGATCCTTCGTCATGCCGTTCGGTCCGGCGAACGAGATCGCCGTGCGATCGAGGAAGTTGATGAAGAACATCAGCGCGACGAACGGCACGAGGCGCAGCGAAACCTTGCGGATGGTCGAGCGCTCTAGCTGGCTCGGGCTTGCCTGAGCGGCGGGCGTGGCAGTGGGCATTGCGTCTCCTTCGATAGGTCTCGCGACTCTGCGCCTCCGCACAGATCACTCATGTGCTGTGCTGGTGTGATGAGTAGACCATCAAGATTAAAAAGGCGGCACTGGGTTTACTACCAACAGGTTTCAGCAGTTCATTGGCGCGTCGGTGCGCTTTCTCTGATTACGGGCGTGAAGCGGTCTCGTGCGTGGCCGTCGTCGCGATCAGGCAGGCAAACGGGCGTAGCGTGAAGGGTTCACCTGACTGCATGGTGTATGTGCTGCGAGCCAGTTGTTCATCGATCGTCAACGCATTTAGCCGGCCGGACGGCACGTTGAGCAGATCGAGCCGCGCGGTACGCGTCGAACTGCTCAGATTCGCGACGATGAGATGAACGTGGCCCTGCGCGTCACGCGCCGCCAGGCACGCAATCTCACGCGAATTCGCGCCCGCGCATGTGAGCCGCGTCGCGCCCGCCATGCGGGCCAGCGCCCGCGCCACGTCGAACATTGGATAGCGACGCAGGCCGCCGGTTACATCGGCGAGTCCGCGCGCGCCGGTCAGTGCGCCAAGTGTCAGCGTGTCGACGCGCGCGCCTGCCAGCGCGGCTGCGTAACCGGCCAGCCATGCGCTGCCGAAGAGCGCTTGCTGGCGCGGATCGCAGCCGGCCATGGCGATGCGCTCCCCGTGTGGATTCGGCATCACGCGTGAACCATACGGGTTCTGCCGCATGCCGATCGATATCGGACCGATCGCATACCGCTGCGCGCCGATCAGCGCGCGGCATGAGCGCGTGATGTGCGGGATGGCTTCGAGCGTCTGCATCACGCTGGCGTCGTCGGCGGCGTGGACGATCGGACAGGTCGCGTGCGTCGTCCAGTCGACCAGTTCAAGCGGAGGACGCTTGCGGTTGAGTTCGGTGAAATAGCTGAGCATGCCGCCGCCAATGCGCAAGCCGGGAAACGCGCGACGCGCTTCGCGATAGACCTCGTCGAGCGCGGGACACGGCGGGCTCACGCTGCCCGGCGGATTCGACTGCCGATGCACCGACGGACTCACGACAATGCCCGTCAGTTCCAGGCTCGACGCCGCGACCAGTGACGCAAGCGCATCGAGTTCCGCAGGCGGCGTATCGGCGCCGGGCAACGCGTATTCGAGCACGCATTCGATGCCGCTTCGACGTTGCAACGCCGCGTAGCGTTCGAGTTCGTGCAGGCCGTGTCCTGCTGACGGGTCGAAGCTGAGCGTGAGTTGCTGGGGCGCGAGTTCGGTCAGCAACGCGAGATGATCGAGCGCGATGTCCGCTTCGCCCGCAGCGATGGCGATGCCGAGCGCGGGCATTGTTTCGTCGGCGCGTTCGTTCAGATCGATGTCGAGCGTTTGCAGTTCAGGTTTGACCGCGGTTCGCGCCTCGGTCTTTACAAATGCCCGCTCATCGACATCCAGCATCACCGTCTGCGTCGTTGTTGCGCCTGCGTCCAGCGTGAAAGGCCACGGCAATGCCAGCGGCCGCGAATAGGTCTTGAACGATGCATCCGACCAGTTGCGCTGGTCTTCCATCTCGAACACATCGCCCGTGAATGCGCAGCGCACGGTATGCCCGCACGGCATGTCGTGCTCGATAGAACAGATGTCCTTGAACGGCTGCCACGGATCGATCAGCGCCGGAAACGCCGCATTGTCGCGCGTGCCGTCGCTGTGTTCGACGCGTGCCGGCGCGCCCGCGACGCCGTCTATCGGATGCAGCACGCAGAAGCCGCAACGCGCCGTGAGAAACGCATCGTGCGCCGTCACTGTTGCGCTGAATGTCAGCGCGCCGCCACTCGCACAATCTATCGACAAAGCGTAGCTCAATGCATGTCCATCTGGATTCGTACAGTGCGCCCGGTACGCAACGCGAAACCCGTTTTGCGTCTGGTCGATCTCGATGCCGCTCAGCACAGGACGACACGTTCCCCAATCCTTGTCGCGCACCAGAAACGCCACCGCGCGTATCACTTCGACATCGCGATAACGGATATCGTGCAACGCACCGTCGATCAGCAGCGCGGACCACGGCCCAGCCTGCAGGCGCTGCGCCTGATCGACGGGCTGGCTCGTGCCGTAGTAAAGCTTCGCGAGATCCGCGTTCATCGCGCAACCTGCCGGCGCAAAGGCGCGCGCTCCAGTTCGCCTGGTTCGACGCTGCGCCCTTCGCCCGCTGACAGATAGGTCGCTTCGACGAGCGCAAGCGTGCGCAGATTGTCGCGACCGCTTGTGGCGGGTTCACGCCCGCTGCGCAGGCAATCGATCCAGTGCGACTGGATATTCAGCACACTGCCCTGGATCGCTTCCCACGGCGCGCTGGCCCAGGACAGCGCGGGCGGCCTCGCATCGCGCAGTTCGGTGCCGGCATCGGTGTGAATCTGAAGCTGGTAATCGGCCATTAGCCGCAACGTGCCCGCGGAACCGTCGATTTCGATCAGCGTCTGCGGAAACAGCTCGCGCGGCAGTCGCGTCGCGTAGCTGCAATCGACGATGCTGTTCACCCCGCTCTCGTGAACCAGCATGATCGTCGCGACGTCTTCGCCCTTGATCGCCGGATTCACGCGCGATGTCGCCGCCGCTACGCGCGTCGCGTCGCCGAACAGAAAACGCGCGATATCGAGTACATGTATCCCCAGGTCTTCGACGATGAAGCGCTCGCCTTGCGCCAGGTACGGCTGCCCGCTGAACACATCGAAAGCCGAACGGAACGACACACGGCCCCAGAACGGCCTGCCGATCGCGCCCGCCTGCAACGCCGCGCCGACAGCCTGAATCGCGCTTTGCCAGCGAAAGTTCTCGTGCACCATCAACGGCACGTTCGCCTTGTCGCACGCGGCGACCATCGCGCGTGCGTCGTCGAGCGTGCGCGCGAACGGTTTCTGGCAGATCGTCGCGACGCCCGCATGGGCGGCCAGTTCGACCAGCGCGCGATGACTCGCGACCGTCGTCGCGATATCGACGAAATCCAGCCGTTCGGCGCGCAGCATCGCGGCGGCATCGGTATAAAGTCGCTCGATGCCGAACTCGCGGCCCGCCGCATGCAGGCGCGTTTCATCCGCATCGCACAGCGCGACGATGTTCGCGCCTGCGATATCACGCCACGCATGCAGATGGTTCCGCGCGAAGAACCCGCAACCGATCAGCGCGCCATTGAACGAATCGCGATTTTGCAAACCCGATGCGCTCATCGTTCACGCTCCCGTTGCAGCCTGTTTCTGCAACGCGAAGCGTTGCTGCACGCGCCGCTGGATCTGATCGACCACCACGGCCGCGACGATCACAACACCCTTGATGACCGTTTGCCAGAACGCGCTGACGCCCATCATCACGAGCCCGTCGGACAGAATGCCGATCACGAAAGCACCGATGATCGTGCCGCCGATCTTGCCGCGCCCTCCTGACATCGACGTGCCGCCCAGCACGGCCGCTGCGATCGCGTTGAGTTCGAAGGTCTCGCCGCTCATCGGATGCGACGCGACCAGTTCCGACGAAATGATCAGCCCGACAATCGCCGCGCACAGCCCCGAAAACATATAGACGAACATCTTCACGCGATTCACGCGCACGCCGGACAGCTGCGCCGCGCGCTCGTTGCTGCCGATCGCGTATATCTGCCGCCCGAGTGGCGTGCGCCCCGCGATATACGCGGCAATCACGCCAACCACGACCAGCAGCCAGATCGTCAACGGAATGCCGAGGATCGCGGCGCTGCCGAGCACGGGGAAACCCGTCGTGCCGTAATCGGGATTGCCGGTGAGGTTCGGGAACGTCTCGCCGCCCGACGACAGCAGCGCCGCACCGCGCGCGATATACAAGGTGCCGAGTGTCGCGATGAATGGCGCGACGTTCAGACGCGTAATCAGCAGCCCGTTGATCGCGCCGACAGCCACGCCCGTCAGCAGCGCGACCACGATCGTTTCCGGCACGCTCAGATACAGCGTGTATTCGTCGCCGAGCGGAATGCCATGCAGGATCAAGCCGCCCGCCACCATGCCCGACAGGCCGACAATCGACCCGACGGACAGATCGATGCCGCCCGCGACGATCACGAACGTCATGCCGATGGCGAGAAACGCGTTCAGCGCGACGTGCCGCGACATGATCAGCAGGTTTTCGATGCTCAGAAAGTTGTGCGCCGCGAACGAGAAAAAGATCGCAACGGCAAACAGCGCGATGAACGTGCGCAGCTTGAGCAGCAGCAGAAGCGGTGCCTCGCCAATGCTCGCGCCCGGCGCTTCGCCCTTGATAGCCATCGTCATGAATAGTCTCCAGTGTGTTGCTGGATCTGCGTTGAAACGTGCCGCGTCAGGCGGCCGCGCGTTGTTCCGTTGCCGCCGTGCGATGCCCGATTGCGGAAGCCGCGACGAGCGCATCCTGGGTCGCTTCGGATGCGTCGAATTCGGCCGTCACGCGTCCGTTCGACATCACCAGAATGCGGTCGGACAGCGCCATCACTTCTTCAAGATCTGAGGTCACGAACAGAATGCCGAGCCCCTTCACGGCGAGATCGCGCATCACCTTGAAGATGTCCGCTTTCGCGCCGACGTCGATGCCGCGGCTCGGTTCGTCCATCAGCAGCACTTTCGGCGTGGTCATCAGCGCCCGCGCGATGACCACCTTCTGCTGGTTGCCGCCCGACAGCGAACTCACGGGGAGGCGCCAGTCGGCGACCTTGATCGCGAGATCGCGGATGTATTGCGTGATCGAGCGCTGCTCGCGCTGCGTGCTGATATGGAATGCGCGCGCGAACTCGCCGAGGCTGGAGATCGTCATGTTGTCGCCGATCGACAGAATGGGCAGCAATGCATCGGCCTTGCGGTCTTCGGGAATCAGCGCGAGACCTTGCGCGACGCGGCGGGCGATCGGCTTGCCGGCGAGCGGCTTGCCGTCCAGGACAATCTCGCCCGTCGCATGCGGATGACAACCGAGAATGCACTCGAACAATTCCGACCGCCCCGCGCCCATCAAACCGTAAATGCCGACGATCTCGCCCGCATGCAGCGACAGCGACACATGATCGACCAGCAAGCCGCTGCCCTTGCGCGGCAGCGACACGTCGCGCACCGTCAGCACTTCAGCGCCGCGCGCGTGGCCGACCGGACGCGAGAAATCCTTCGTGTCGCGGCCCACCATCTGACGCACGATCCACGGCACGTCCACCTGCGCCATGGGCTGATTTCCGGTGATGCGGCCATCGCGCAGCACGGTGATGTAATCGCCGATGCGGATCAGTTCTTCGAGACGGTGCGAGATATAGACAATCGCAACGCCGTGCGCCTTCAGGTCCGCGATCACCTGAAACAGCACGTCCACTTCGGCTGCGCTCAACGCGGAAGTGGGTTCGTCGAGGATCAGCACGCGCGCGTCGTGCGCGAGCGCCTTTGCGATTTCGACCAACTGTTGCTGGCCGATGCGCAAGTCTTCGACAAGCGTATCCGGGCTCACATCCAGTTCCAGCCGCTTCAGCAGTTCGCGCACCTTGCGCCGCTGCGCGTCGGCATCGATGTCGATGCCCGCGCGCGTGATCTCATGCGCGATGAAGACGTTCTCGGCGATCGTCAGGTTCGGGAAAAGATTGAGTTCCTGAAACACGATGCCGATGCCATGCCGCAATGCGTCCGCGCTGCTCGTCAGTTCGACAGGCTTGCCGTCGAGCAACAGGCGCCCCGTGCTCGGCTGTTCCGCGCCGGCGATGATCTTCATCAAGGTCGACTTGCCCGCGCCGTTCTCGCCGACCAGCACGTTCACCGCTGCGCGCCGCACGGCGAAGTTGACTTCCTTCAATGCAACCGTGCCTGGATAGACCTTCGTCACGCCTTCGACGTGAAGAATCACGTCGTCCACTTCGCCTGCCACGCTCATGACTTGCCTCCGAGCGACAGCGCTAGTGGCACGACTTCAGGCTGATCCGCCGACGAATCGTACGAGAACGCGCCCGTCACCGTGACCGCCTTGCCCTTGAGCGCATCGCGCGGAAACGGCTTCATCACATGCGTGGCCGCGTAGCTGTTCAGCGCGGTGCCGAACTGCGCGTATTCGATCTGATTGCGAAAGCTCGTGAAGGAGATGAAATCGAGCGTGTCGCGCAGCGTCGTACCGAGCACGGTCGGACCGATATCGACGATCACATCGGCTTTACCGTCGCCATCGATATCGATGCCTACCGTGCCCTGGCTCGACGCCGTATCGACATCGACGATGGTGCCGTGCACTTTCGTCGGGAAATTCCACGGCGCGCCGTCATCCTTGCCGCGATAGCCGTATTTCTTGCCTGCTGCGTCCGGGTCGGCCTTGATCGCGTCGCGCAGGGTCGCGTAATCGGTCGCGCGCTTTTCGACATCTGGCACGATCTTCGTGCTCCACATCGACGCGACCATCGCGTTCGGATCGTAGCCCGCCGACGCGTACGCATCGCGTGAATTCTTCGACGTCTGCGCGTCGTGTTTGACCAGCTTGCAGCCTTGCAACGCCCCGCTCGCGGCAATGACGACGATCGCCGCGTACATGCAACTTCTCATGGATGACCTCTCGGTACGCCGGATGAGAATCACCGGGGATGCGCGTAAGTGGCATCCCCGTCGAGCGAAGCAATGACTCAGCGAAGCGCGAACATGTCGAGCTTGCCGGCGTTCGCTTTCGTGATCAGCGAGCAGTTGATCAGCTGCTTTTCAGGCTTGCCCGTCGCGCCTGTCTTCATGTACTTGTCGGCCTGATCGACGGCTTCCGTGGCGGCCTGCGCGGCGGGTTGCAGCACGGTTGCGCGGATGTCGTTGCGCATGATCGCGTCGCGCACATCGTTGCTGCCGTCGAAGCCGACCACGATTACATCGGCGCGCTTCGCTGCCTTCAACGCAGCCGATGCGCCCATCGCCATCGTGTCGTTGCCCGCAATCACGCCCTTGATATCGGGGTGGCTTTGCAGGATCGTTTCCATCACGCGATACGCTTCCGTCTGGCTCCAGTTAGCCGACTGCCGCTCGACCATCTTCATGTTCGGAAACTGGTCGATCACATCGTGATAGCCCTTCGAGCGGATGCCGGCATTGATATCCGCCTCGCGTCCCACCAGTTCGACATAGTTGCCCTTCTCGCCGAGCGCCTTCACGAACGCGCGCCCGCCAAGCTGCGCGCCCTGATAGTTGTTCGACACGATCTGCGATACGGCGATACCGGTCGCGTTGATCTCGCGATCGATCAGGAACGACGGGATGCCCGCCGCCTTGGCTTTCTTGACAGCGGCGATCGATGCCTCGGAGCCCGCGTTGTCGAGAATGATCGCTTTCGCGCCGCGCGCGATGGCGGTATCGACGAGATTCGATTGCTTGTTCGCGTCGTCGTCGTGGACGAGCACGATGGTGTCGTAGCCGAGCGCCTTCGCACGCGCGTTCGCGGTATCGGCTTCGGCCTTGAAGAACGGGTTGTCGTGTGAGGGAGTAATGATGGCGATCAGATTCGCCGCCTGCGCGGCGCCGCTCGCGACCGCCATGGTGGTCAACGCGAGCGCGAGCCACCGCTTCGATGCTTTCATCGTCTTGTCTCCAGTCTGGTTAAACGCCTGTGCACTGCCTAAAACCAGTCGACGGTCGATTTTGTCGTTACAGTCTACTCATCACTTGTGCCGTCATGATGTCATCATACCAGTGGAATTACGCTCGACAAGGCCGAATTGCGCCAGGGTTTTCGCCTAGCGCTCGAGCGTGTGTGACGGGATCCCGGGTGACGGGAAAGGTGTCGGAAGGCCGGGCAGGCCTTTACGGCAGGCCGTTACGGCAATAACTGGCGAAGCCCGGACGATCGGCGAGGCATTCGAAGTAGTCGCTGACGGCCGGGAACTGCGGATGATCGAACGGCGTGCTGAACCAGCGGTTCACCGACAAACCCACGGGAATGTCGGCAAGCGAAAACTGCTTTCCGGCGACGAACGCGCCTGTCGCGCGCAGCTGCCCGTCGAGGATGCGCATGTTCGCCGTCCAGCTCGCGATCGAGTTCGCGATCTCATCCGCCGATTGATGCGCCGCCGATTTCCTGACCAACCCGAGAAACGCGTAGCTCCACGACCGGTTCAGGTCCGTTGCCTGCCAGTCCATCCATTGATCGACACGCGCACGTTCGAGCGGACCGGCAGGATAGAGATGCATGCCGTCATAACGGGAAGCCAGATAGCGGATGATCGAGTTCGACTCCCACAGAACGATGTCCGCGTCCCGGATGACGGGCACGAGTCCGTTTGGATTCAGCGCGAGAAATTCAGGCGTTTGCGTGGATCTGAAGCCAGCGCCCCAGTCCTCCCGTTCGAAAGGAAGGTTGAGTTCGGCGCAAGTCCACAATACTTTGCGGACGTTGATCGAGGACGCCTTTCCAAGTATTTCGAGCATGTGAGTGCGATGGCTGTTTGAACCCACGCAGTCTAGGCCTCGTCCGCTATCTGGCTCAATGTACAGTTGGACGACACTGCCCGTTCAAGTGTCCCTGCGACCGCACATCAACGGATCTTCAGCGCAAGCTCGGTGCCGCGCTTGATCGGCAGCGTGATCGAAATGAAGCCGTTATCCGGATCGCGGATGTACTCGAGAAAATCCGCTTCGGCATTGTCATTCAGGATATATCCGCCAACCCGCAGCTGCGGCGCGATCAGTTCGACCACCGTGCGCGCGAGCGACGGCCCTTCATCCAGCGGCCACCCGTCGATCAACGCGAAGTCGATCGGGCCGCCCCCATCGCGCAGTGTTTGCCGCGCATCGCCGACGCGGATATCCGCATATTGCGCGAGCCCCGCTTCCGCGAGGTTCTGACGCGCGATCTCCGCCTTCGAAGGCACGAGTTCCGAACCGATCACCAGCCCGCCACCGTTGTCGCGCATCGCGGCCGCGAAGTACAGCGCAGACATGCCGATCGACGTGGCGAAATCAACGACGCGTGTCGCGCGCATACCGCGACAAAGCACGTAAATCAGCTCGCCCTGATCCGGATGAATCGAAAAGCCGTAGTCCGCAAAGGCTTGCGGATCATTGCCCGACGGTCCGCCGAACGCGCTGCGATCGGGAAAGCGCCGCGATGCATTCAAGCGGTCCAGCACCTGGTTGACGCGTTCATCCCGGATCGGACTGACAGCCGACGAGGACACAGGAATTTCTCTCATGAAGCGGCTCCTTGGCGGGTTGCATAAGGCAATGCGCATGCGCTGCGCACACAGGTGACTGGCTCCGATTGTCCGGCTTCGTTCCCCTCGTCCCACTTACTGATACTTACTGAACGCTATCAGCCGATCCCCTTGCCTGAGCCGTGACATTCATCCCCCAACCCGCGCTCTGACGCCCGTTCCAGCCTGCAAAAGGAAACGACCGGACAATTCCGCGCGATCTCCCGTCTTCACAACCTGTAATACATCGAAAAAAACACAACCAACACGGTTAATGCGAATCATTCTTATTCCAGGATAACATTCGACCCGCTTTCGGTTTGGCAACAAACATCCAACATCGAACCAACACGGGGAATGTAATGCGTTTCAAACGATGTCTCGTCAAATACGTCGTACCGGCTGTCATTGCCAAAACATGCGGAGGCTATGCAAGCCTCGCGCTTGCTGACCAGACCACTGCCGATCCGGCGTCGCAACAGAACGAGACCACCGAAAAGCCCAGTGCGGCAAGGCGCGATGAAGCGCTCAAGGCTGTCAGCGTCACAGCCAACCGGCTCGGCACGGCCGACCTGAATCGAACGGCCGCCACTGTATCAGTGATCACCGCCGACGACATCGACGACAACAACGCGAAAGACGTCAAGGACGCGCTCAAGTATGAACCGGGCGTCGAAGTGCGTCGCCAGGCGTATCGGCCGTCGGGTATTACCGGGTCGTCGGGTCGCGCGGGCAATGAAGGGATCAACATCCGCGGTCTGGAAGGCAACCAGGTGTTGCTGCTCGAAGACGGCGTGCCGCTGCCGCAGTCGTACGCGTTCGGCTCGGGCTCGGCGGGACGCGCGGATTATCTGAACACGGACCTGTATCAGCGCATCGAAGTGCTGCGCGGCCCGACTTCGGCACTCTATGGCAGCGACGGCCTGACGGGTGCCGTCAATTTCGTCACCAAAGATCCTTCCGATCTGCTGTCCGTCTACAACAAGCCGACATACTTCTCGCTCAAGTCCGGCTATGACTCGACCGACCGCAGTTGGGGTTCGACGGCGATGGCCGCGTTCGGCGGCGAGATGGTACAAGGCATGATCGCGTTGAGCGGACGCCACGGCCACGAGACCGACAACATGGGCACGAGCAACACGCTGGGTTCGTCGCGCTCGACGCCCGATCCGCTGACGTACAACAACCGCAGCGCGCTCGGCAAGCTGGTCATCAAGCCGACGAGCCGCGACACGTTCAAGCTCACTGCGGAAACGCTCAACAACCAGAACTCCAGCGACGGCCTGTCGCAACTGAACGGCGCCTACACGTGGAGCGGCTACACGGCGAACCGCTACTACACGGAAAACGAGGTGACGAGCAACCGCGTCCAGCTCGATTACGATCACCACGACGTCACCAACCCGTGGTTCCAGCAGCTTCACGCAGCGCTCTACTATCGCAATGCCGCGACACGGCAGACGCTCGATATCGACGGCACCAACTCGGCGGGTGCATCGGCTAGCCGCACGCGGATCAACAACTATGGCGACAACATCGTCGGCGGCAATGTTGTAGCGGATAGCGCGTTCAAAACGGGCATTCTCCAGCATCGCCTGACGTATGGTTTCGACGCGAGCGTGTCGCACTACAGCACGTCGAGTTCCGCAGGCTCCGAATGGACATCGACCGACGGCTATCCCGAAGCCTTCCCGAAGACGACGCAAACCAACCTCGGCATCTTCGCGCAGGACGAAATCCGCTGGAACAAGCTGAGCATCGTGCCTGGCGTGCGCTTCGACTACTACAAGATGACGCCGCATCCCGATGCGACGTACGAAACGGCAAGCGCCGGGTCGACCGAGCCGACTACGACGTCGAGCGGCAATGCCGTCTCGCCGCGTCTCGCGCTGCTGTATGAAGTCACGCCCGCCTTCGTGCCGTACGTGCAGTACGCGCATGGATTCCGCGCGCCGTCTGCGTATCAGGTCAACAGCTACTACAACCCGGTCGGTTCGTATGGCCTCTACTACCAGCAGGTCGGCAATCCGAACCTGAAGCCTGAAACGAGCAATTCGATCGAAGCCGGTTTGCGCGGCAAGTTCGGCGTCGGTCATGGCTCGGTCAACTACAGCACGGCTGCATTTGCCGGCCGCTACAAGAACTTCATCGATACGAAGGTGGTCGGCGGCAGCATGACGTCGGCAACCGATCCGTACACGGTGCAATACGTGAACTACTCGAAGGCATCGATTCACGGCGTCGAGGCGAAAGCTGACTGGATCGTCAACGACAGCCTCGAAGTGAAGGGCGGCATGGCGTGGATCAAGGGCACGGAAACCAGGGACGGCACGACCACGGGTCTCGATACCGTCCCGCCGCTTGCGGTGGTGCTCGGCGTGAACTACACGCATGGCGAGCGCTGGTTCCTCGGCGCGGACATGATCTACAACTCGCGCAAGGACAAGTCCGACATGTCGAGCTCGAGCTATTACTCGACGCCCTCGTACACCATCTTCGATCTTCACGCGGGCTACAAGATCACGAAGCATGTGAGCGTTACGGCGGGCATCGACAACCTGTTTAACCGCAAGTACTGGATCTGGAACGACGTGCGCGGTCTCGCCGACAGCGACGGCTACGCGAAGATCAGCGCGCTCACTGCGCCGGGCCGCAACTTCAACGTCGGTATGAAGATCGACTTCTGAGCATGACGACACTGCAACACACGCACGAACAGGAACACACCATGCAAGCATCACAGCAACGCTATACGACCGACGCCGCTTCGCTCGACGCACTTCGACAGGACTTCCTTCATATCCGCAAAACGCAGAAACTGCGTCAACGTGAAGCCGCCGCCGCGCTCGGCGTGAGCGAAGGCGAAGCGCTGGCGGCGTTTGTCGGCGAAGAGGTCGTGCGACTCGACGAGCGCTTTATCGAACTGTTCGAATCGATGCCGTCGCTAGGCTCCGTCATGATCCTGACGCGCAACGAAGCGGCCGTGCACGAGAAGGACGGTCCGTTCGAAAAGATGAGCCATGAAGGCACGACAGGACTCGCGCTTGGCAGCGCGATCGATCTGCGGATGTTCTACGGCAAGTGGGCTTCGGCATTCGCAGTGAGCGAACCGCTCGAGCATGGCATGCGTCACAGCATCCAGGTTTTCGATGCGCAGGGCCGCGCGGTGACGAAGATCTATCTGCGCAAGCACAGCGATCACGCTGCATTCGAAGCGCTCGTCGAGCGTCATAAGGCTGCTGTGCAGACGGCGGGGTTGATCGTCGCGCCGGCGCAGCCGTCCGCGCCCGCCACGCCCGACGAACAGATCGACGCCGAAGGCTTCCGCCATGCATGGACGGCGATGACGGACACGCATCAGTTCTTCCCGCTGCTGCGCCGCTTCAATGTCGGACGCACACAGGCGCTGCGGCTCGCGCCGCAAGATTACGCGTGGCGCGTCGGCAAGGATTCGATCGAAACGCTGCTGACGTCCGCGGCTAAAACGGCGCTGCCGATCATGGTGTTCGTCGGCAATGGCGGCATGATCCAGATTCATACGGGTGCCGTATCGACAATCCGTACGATGGGCCCGTGGCTCAACGTGCTCGACCCGGACTTCAACCTGCATCTGCGCACGGATCTGATCGACAGTATCTGGGTCGTGCGCAAGCCGACCAGCGACGGCATCGTCACGTCCGTCGAACTGTACGACGCGCAAGGCGAGAACATCGCGCTGCTGTTCGGCGCCCGCAAACCGGGCAACCCGGAATTGCCGGCGTGGCGCGCGCTTGTCGACAAACTCGCACGTGACGAAAGCACCAACGCGATCGCGGGAGCATGCGAAGCATGAGCGACCAACGCTTCAATGCACAGCGACGCAAACTGATGGCAGGTGTCGGTGCACTGACGCTCGCGTCGTTCGCGGGCGCAGCGCGGTCCGCTGAAACCCGTCTCGCGGGAAACCGCGCGCAACGAGTAATCGTGGTCGGTGGGGCGATTGGCGAGATCGTCTATATGCTCGGCAAGTCGAATGTGCTCGTTGCGACTGACACGACGTGCACCTTCCCGTCGCAGGCGCTGGCCTTGCCGAAGGTCGGTTATCAGCGCACGCTTTCCGCCGAAGGACTGCTCTCTTTCCAGCCGACGCTGATTCTCGCATCGGCGGAAGCCGGGCCGCCATCCGCACTGGATCAGGCGAGCAAAATGGGCGTGCAGCTCGTCAGCTTTGCGGAATCGCATGACGTCGCGTCCGTGCGCACCAAGATTCTCGGCACGGCGCGCGCGCTCGATGCAGCCGACGCCGGGCAGAACCTGCTCGCGCGCTTCGACAGCCAGTGGGCGCAGACGACGCAAAGCATTGCCCGCGCCCAGCGCAAACCGTTGCGCGTGTTGTTCCTGCTCAATCCCGGCGGCAATCAGCCGATGGTCGCAGGCCAACACACGGCCGCCGATGCGATGCTGACGTATGCGGGCGCAACCAATGCGATCGCGGACTTCGCCGGTTACCGTGCATTGTCGGCAGAAGCACTCGCGGCCTGTCAGCCCGACGTCGTGCTGACGACCGACGACACCTTGCAGGCAGCAGGCGGAAAGCAGAACCTGCTGGCGGGTGCGGGTTTTCCGCTGACACCTGCTGGCCAGAACGGCCGCGTCGTTTCGCTCGATACGCTGTTCCTGCTGGGGTTCGGTCCGCGTCTGCCCGATGCTGTGGACCAACTGCATCGGCGCTTGTTCACTTCCTGATCCACACCGCCCACGCTTGCGTGGGCGGTGTCTCGCATTCATGTCACAACATATCGACGGGCATCTTCAGCGTGCCCATGAACAGCGTCGCTTGATCGCTGCATTGCGTTACGTGAAGCCGCATATCGTGGGATATGCCGGCTTCGCCGTGCTATTTCTCGTGCTCGCGGCATCCGTGATCGCGGCACTTTGCTTCGGCGCGTATCCGATCTCGCCTTCGACGCTCTTCGATAGCATGTCCACATCGACGCCCACTGCGGCAAACCGCGCCGTCGCCGTGCTCGTGCAATTGCGCGCGCCGCGAGTCGCGCTCGCCGTGCTGGTCGGCGCGGGCTTCGGCGCGGTTGGCAGCGCATTGCAGGCGCTGTTCCGCAATCCACTTGCCGATCCCGGATTGATCGGTGTGTCGAGTGGCGCGGCGCTCGGTGCGTCGTTGATGATCGTCTGCGGATCGGCGCTGTTTGTGCATTCCGGTGCGCGCGCCGACGAGGCCATCGCGTGCGCGGCATTCATCGGCGCGATGGCCGTCACCGTGCTCGTCTACCGCCTCGGTTCGTCGCAAGGGCGCGTGCAGCTTTCCATTCTGCTGCTGTCGGGCATTGCGGCCAACGCGCTGGCGGGCGCGATCATCGGCATGCTGAGCTATGTCGCCTCCGATGCGCAGCTTCGCTCGCTCACCTTCTGGAGCCTCGGCAGCCTCGGGTCCGCGCAATGGCGCACGCTCGGCGCGATTGCGCCGTTCGTAATCTGCGGCATCGCGCTGATCGCGATGAATACGCAGGCGCTCAACCTCATGCAGCTCGGCGAAAGCGAGGCGCACTATCTCGGCGTGCGCGTGCGCCGCGTGAAGCGAATCACGCTGCTCGCCGCCGCGCTCGTGGTCGGCGCGCTCGTTTCCTGCACGGGGCAGATCGGCTTTATCGGTCTGGTTGCGCCGCATTGCGTGAGGCTCGCGTGCGGTCCCGATCAAAAGCGTGTGCTGCCAGGCTCGGCGCTGCTTGGCGCGATCCTGACCGTGCTCGCCGATCTCGCTGCGCGCACCATCGCGGCGCCGGCCGAATTACCGCTCGGCATTCTCACCGCGATGATCGGTGCGCCATTTTTTCTGCTGCTGATCGTGCGACAACGTCGTTTGCTCGGCGACTAGGCACGCGCTCGCGCCACGGAACACACACATCATGCTGTCGATAAAGAACCTGCAGATCATTCTGCGTGGGCGAACCATTCTTCGCGACGTGTCGCTGTCCGTCCGGGCCGGCGAATTCGTCGTCGTGCTTGGTCGTAACGGTGCAGGAAAAAGTACGTTGCTAAAGGCGCTTGCGGGCGATTTCGCATTGCAATGCATGGCGAACGCAGCCACTCCCGCAGACGTGAAAATCAACGGCGAATACGTCGATGAAATGGATCCGAAGCGGCTCGCACGTTTGCGTGCGGTCTATTCGCAAAGTGTCGCGAACAACTATCCGCTTCGCGCTGCGCAACTCGTGCGGCTGGGGCGCTATCCGCATGCGAACGGCGCGAACCCGGAACGTCCGCAATCCGTCGACGATGCAGTCCACCGCGCACTCGCGCTCGCGGGCGCCGCGCATCTGGCAGAACGTGACGTGACGACGTTATCCGGCGGCGAATATGCGCGCGTGCAGTTCGCTCGCGCGCTCGCGCAAGTCTCGCCTTCCGTCGACGAAACAACCGCACGCTATCTGTTGCTAGACGAACCCACGGCCGCACTGGATCTCGTGCATCAACACAACCTCTTTGCAACCGTCGCACGACTCACGCGCGAATGGCGTCTCGGCGCGCTCGCGATTTCACACGATTGCACGCTCGCTGCCCGCTACGCCGACCGCATCGTCCTGCTGGCCAATGGCGAGATCATCGCAACGGGCACGCCGGCCGCTGTCATGCGCCCCGACCTTCTGGAGCAGTGCTACGGCGTGAGCGTGTGCATCACCCGCGACCCGGAACATGGTGGCGTGCTGGTCGTCCCGCACGAAACGTAAGTGAGACGTGCCGCGCGTCAGAACGAAAAAAAGGGATTCAGAAGGTTACCCTTCTGAATCCCTTCATAGCGGTCAGCTAAAAGTCTTTACTGACCCGTGTAGCCAACCGGCACGGTCGAATTGTTCTTCGCGAGCGTGGCGTTGTTCGACACGATGTACTGCGGCACTTCCGTCAGCGTCAGCGTAACCTGGCCGTTCGAATACGGGAGCGTCGTCACGTTGCCGTAGCCGTCGATCTTCGTCACGTTACCCGACGTGCCTGCGTTGTCCACCTGCAGCGAATAGCTCGTCGAATACGTCGTGCTGTACACGCCATTGACCGGCCACTGGCTGTTGTTGTGCGTCCATGCAGCCGTCACGACCTTGCCGTTGTTCAGTTGCTGGAAGTCGTACACGAACGTGCCCGAAGGCGTGCCCTTCACGCGGCCCAGCGTATTCGTACCGTCGAGCACGCGCGTCATCGTTGCAAACGCCATGGCTTCCGGCTTCGGCGACAGGTTCGATGCACCGAACGCACCCTGTGCATTGTTCAGGTCGAAGAACGAACCGTAGCCGACTTCACCCGGATAGTCCGGACCGTAGAACAGCGTCGTCAGTTGCGCACCGCCGCCCAGCACGATGATGTGCGAGCGCACACCCACCGCCGCATGCGCGAACAGCTGGTTCTGCGACGGCACGGTCGGGCCATATGCCAGACCCGGGTCGTAGCTGGTGCCTGCTTCCGTGAAGAACAGCTTCATGTTCGGCTTGCCGTTCTGCATCACCTGACGCAGCTGGATCATCTGATTGTCGAGCGCGTTGGCCTGGTTCGCGGCACTCGGGTCCGAGTCGTACTGCTCAGGCGGATGCGCCGGGTACGTACCCGCATTCCAGTAGCCGTGCGTCGACACTGCATCGATGTAATTCCACAGGCCGAGCGCGCCGAACTTCTGCAGATAGCCCGTCGTACAGGTACCGCAGTTCGCTGCGAACGGATTGCCCGTGCCCATCACGACAGCATTCGGATCGGTCGAGTGAATGCCTTCGTAGGCGGCCTTGTACATCGCGACGAAGTTCGCATCGCTATCGGCCCAGCCGAGGCTCGGCTCCCACGTCACCTGATAGTAGTTCTTCTGCTGGTTCGGGTAGTTCGCTGCGCGGATCAGGTTCGTGTCCGTGCCGACCTTCGCCATGAAACTCTGATACTCGTTCAGATCCTTCGGTGCGTAGTAGCTGTCGGTGAACTGGCCCGTCTTCGAGTTCCATGCCGGAATGCCGTCCAGACGGATGATGCGCATCTGGTCAGGATTGGCCTTGTAGAACGGATCGAGGTCGCTCACGTTCGGCGTGTACGTGTTCGGGCCGTTCGGCTCCATCTGCGACTGCTGACGGTCGTCGATCGTCCACGTGATGCCCAGTGCGTGCAGCGCCGCGATGTTGCCGTTGAAACCTTGCATGCCGAAGCGGTGCTGGTCCTGGTGCGCATACGTGACCGTGCCGAGCGCCGAGCTCAGGTTCGGCAGCACGCCGAACGTCGCGATGCCCGTCGGACGCGTGCCGCTGTGCGGCAGCGTGCCGCCGCTTGCGCGCAGCGTGGCCGTGATTGCGCCATAGCCCGACCACGTCGACTTGCACGACATGGTGTTGGTCTGCACGCCGGCGCTAACTGCGAAGCTGCCTTGCGTCTTGATCGCACCCGTCGAATCCGCGATCGACCAGACCACCGTGTCTGCATTCGGCGCGTTCGTCGTGACCGTGACGTTGAATGCCGTGTTGTTTTGGAACACACGCAGGCCATCGGTGGTCGGCGTGTCGGCCGTGATCAGGCCGTTTGCCGTACCGCCAGCCTTTTGCGTCGGCGTACCGCACGAAATTGCCGAGGCGCCGGAGGGTGACGGCGTAGCAGCGGGCGACGGTGCGGGGGCCGGCGTCGGCGTGGGAGTCGGCGTGGGAGTCGGCGTCGGTGTGGGAGTCGGCGTCGGCGTCGGCGTCGGCGTCGGGGTGGGAGTCGGCGTAGGCGTCGGAGTCGGGGTCGGTGTGGGAGTCGGCGTCGGCGTCGAGGCTACAGCGCGCACCCAGCAAGCCTTTCCATAACCGAATGCCGGATCCGTATTCGAAACTGCGCCCACATAGCAGCCAACGCCGTTGGTAAACGTGCGCGGCGCCGTCAGCATCACGGACGGCGCATTCGGCGGCACAGCGCCAAACACGACAGAGCCCGTTCCGAGGAACGAACAGTTGCCGTTTTCCTTGCCGCACAGCGTGTACGACTGGCCAGAGACAGTGATCGTCGATGCCTGGGCGTAAGCCTGCTCTGCACCAAACGACGCGAGTACGGTTGCCGACGCAACCCCCAATACTTTCCAATAACTCATCATTGTTCGTTGATCCCGCTGAAATCTGTTATCCCCGAGGCCCAGCAAGATCGTTGACGGATCGTCTCGCTGTGACGTTATCGAATGAAAAGAACCGGCATCGGCTATTTATTACGGATTACTTACTGTCATGTCCGCGTATGAGCAGGACACGCACTCATGCAATCTCGCATGCGATTACCGGGAACGTGCAGGGACACCGCGCTGCCGCGGACAGTGATCCCCGTACGCATCTGATGTCAGAACCAGATGGCTTGTCGTGTGAGTCGAGTTGATCCCTTCCGATGAGGAATCCTTATCTCCCGCTCGTCCATCGCACGTTTTTTTCAGGCAGCAGTACGCCACCGCGAACCTTTCGGTTCGACGAAAGCAATGCACCTCTACGTGGACCAGGCGCGCTCAAAGCACAGCCTTCCCGCGGTTAATCATCAACGCAGGAACAGCAAGCACGCGCCTGAACAGGACTAAAACGGCCGCTCGCTATGCGCAAGCGATATCGGTAGTAAATACTGCTACTCGACCCCGACCAAGTATTAATTACAGAAACTTTCAAGGCAGACGAATTATAAACGTTTCATTCGTGTAACGTTGTCCGCCAAAAAGGCAAAAGGTAAAATAATCGGTAATTCGCGGAAGATTTCGAGATATGGTTTCGCCCGGAAGTATCGACCAGGGAAGATTCACCCGCGATCGCCCGGAAAAAGTAAATTCATGATCGATATGGTTATTTTTTCGGTTTTTCGTAATACAAATAACTCATTTATGCCTTTCACTTATTAGTGCCCGATAATAGGGAAAACCACTAATCGGTAGTTATCAGCAATATCGGTCGATATTATGAAAATTCGCGCATTTGATTGGCGCGATATGTATTAGGGGCGAGACCAAATTCCTTCCGGAATTCGCGTCCGAGATGCGAGGCATCCGAGAAACCGCAGGTCGCGGCAATCTCCGCCACTGTCCGTTCCGAACTCGTCAGAAACCACGCTGCCGTTTTGAGCCGCATCCGCCGCGCGTAAGTCAGCGGCGAGTCGCCCGTTTGCGATTTGAATAGCCGTTGCAAATGGCGCGCCGACATATCGACCCGCTCAGCGAGTTCGTCGAGACTCAATGGCCGCCCAATGTGCTGCTGCATCAGATGCACTGCACGTTTTACGCGTGGATGCGTGAACGGTTCGGTGCCGGGTGGATGCGGCTGCGGTGCGCTCGCGCGCTGCGCATCTTCGACCAGCAGAATGCGCAGCGCCTTCTGAACGATGGCGGCATCGATGTGCCGTTGCAAGATCGCGGCCGCCACATCGATCGACGCACGGCCGCCCGAGCATGTGATGCGGCGCCCGTCGATCACATAGAGCCGATCCGCCACGAGCAGTGTCTCGTCGACGGATGGAAAACGCCCCACGTAGTCCCAGTAGTGAAACCAGCTGACACAGATGCGATAGCCGTTCATCACGCCCGCGCGTGTGAGCGCGAACGCGCCGGTGCAGATACCCACGAGCGTGGCCGATGCGGCCGCCGCATCGCGAATGAAACGCAGCGTCGCATCGCTGACATTGGGCCCCGCGTGCAGCAGTCCGCCTATCACGACGATGTAATCGAACTGCCCTGCTTCATCGAAGGTTTGCCACGGCTGGATCTGAATGCCGCAACTGGCCCGGATAGGCGTCAGCGTCTCGCCCACTATGGTCCATGCGCAACGCACCGGCTTGCTGAAGTCGCCGTCATCGCTTGCCAGCCGTAGCAGATCCACGAAACCAGAGAACGCCGTCAGCGTGAAGTTCGGCAATAGCACGATGCCGAAGCGTACGCGCGACGCATCACGCTTGCGGGCGGCATCGTTCAGAAACGCGGGCGTGGTGATGGCGCTGCACATGATCGCTTATTCGTCGGCGAGCGGTGCATGCGAGGTCTCGCGGCTGCCGATCATCGCGATCAGCGCCACGCCCGCTGCTCCGACCAGATACCACGCCGGCGCGAGCTTGCTGCCCGTCACGCCGATCAGCCATGTCGCAACGAGCGGCGCCGTCCCGCCGAAGATCGCATTCGCCGCGTTGAAGCAGAATGCAAAGCCGCTATAGCGCACGCGCGTCGGGAAGATTTCGGCGAGGAAGCACGGCAGCGTGCCGTCGTTCATCGTCAGCAACGCGCCGAAGGCGATCTGGATCGCGACGACCATCATGAAGCCCGCGCCTGCCAGCCCCTTGAAGAGCGGCACCGTCAACACGGCAAACAGGATCGACGCGCCGATCAGCATCGACTTGCGTCCAATGCGATCCGACAGCGAGCCCATCAAGAACACCAGCGCAATATAGGCAGTGAGAGAAATGGTCGCCGCGATGAACGATGCGGTCTCGTCCATGCCCAGTTCGGTGGACAGATACGTCGGCATGTAGCTCAGCACCAGATAGAACGCAACGGCATTCAGGCAGGTCACGCCGAACGCGATCAGCATCTTCATCCGATGCTTGCCCAGCAGTTCGGCGATCGGTGCGCGCGCAACATGTTGATCGTGCTCCAGCGCCTTGAAACGCGGCGTATCTTCGAGTTTCAGCCGGATGTAACGGCCGATCAGACCAAACGGCGCTGCAAGCAGAAACGGCAGACGCCAGCCGAACGAATGCAGTTGTTCGCTGCTCAGCAGCGCATGCATTGCCGCGATGAGCAGCGAGCCGAACAGCAGGCCCGCCGCCGTGCTCGCCGGCACGATGCTCGTATAAAAGCCACGCCGGTTAGCCGGTGCGTATTCCGCGAGAAAGGCCGACGCGCCCGCGTATTCGCCCGAAGCCGAAAAGCCCTGCACCACGCGTACGAGCAAAAGCAGAACGGGCGCCAGCATGCCGACTTGCGCGTACGTGGGCAGCAACGCGATCAGGAAGGTCGACAGCGACATGATCAGAATCGACAGCGACAACGATGTTCTGCGGCCGATCTTGTCGCCGAAGTGTCCCCACACGATCCCGCCAACCGGCCGCACGATGAACGAAATCGCAAACACGCCATAAGCCGCCAGCAGCCCGGTGGTCGCATCTGTTTTCGGAAAGAACACGACGGCGATGATGGTCGCAAGATAACCGTACGACGCGTAATCGAACCACTCCACAAAGTTGCCGATAAAGCTCGCGCAGGCGGCACGCTTGAGCAGTTTCGGGTCGACGCTCGCGTCGCTATTGGCCGCCGCGCCAGAAGACGCGATGACGCCGGATGCGGATTCACCCGACAAGGTTCTTCTCGTGTTCATAGACTCTCTCCAGACAGGAAGGTTTGAGTGCATGGTAGAAGTCCATAAACATCGAAGATTTCCGATCCCGTCACGACACTTTCTGTTTTCGACATCGCGGGTATACCTTAGCGACGCGCGATTTCATGCCTTAAAACAGGAACCGGAACGGCGTAAACGCAAAAAAGCCCGCTGTATCCGCTAGCGTCATGTGACGCAGCGAATACAACGGGCAACCTCGGACGATATGAATCAGATCGAGCTGGAGTGCACGTCGCCTTGCAGGCGATCGTTAGACGATGAAGTGTGGAAAAGCGGATGTCGGCGCGCAAGCAGGTAGTACGCAATACCGCCCGTCAGCAGGGAGAACTCGAAACTCAGATCACCCCAGCCGAGATAGTCGCGCATCAACGGGCTCGCGTAAGTCGGCGAGTTAGAGAATACGATCGAAGCAATGATGCCCAACATCCACGCAATCATGCCTGGCCAGAAGATGCCGCCCGTGTACCAGTACGCGCCGCTGCCCCACTTCATCCAGTCGTCGGCGCGATAGCGGCCGCCGCGCATGAAGTAATCGACGACAACGATCGCGGCCCAGGGTGCAGTCCAGAACACCATGTAGTTCAGAAAGACCTGGTACATGTCGAAGAACTGGCCGTAGAACACGGTAACGACACGGAACGTCAGCGTGAACAGCGCGATGATCGCAAGCGACGTAATGCGGTTGATTGGAATGCGCAGCGCAAGCAACCCGAGACCTGCCGTATAACCATTCGGCACATTGGCCGCAATCCCGCCCAGAATGATCGCGAACAGCAAAGGCACGATAAACCACGTCGGCAGGAAGCGCGACAACTGACTGACGGGATCGTCGCCAAGCGAACCGCCGAGCGCCGTGGCGAACAGCACGCCGATCACTTCGCAGAACATCAGCGCAACGAACTGGCCACCGCCTGCCGCAAGCACGATCTTTTTCCAGCTGGTCTCCGCAGGGAAATAGCGGCTGTAGTCCGATGCAAAGTTCGCCCAGCCAATCGGGTACGAGAACACGATACCCATTGCGATCAGCCATGTACTGAACGAGCCGCCACCATGATTGACCTGTGAAGCAAGAGCGAGACTCGAATGCGGCAATACAAATGCTGCGAGCCCTGCGAAAAGCACTGCGAGAACCACGGCAATCCATTTTTCCGCCGCGATGATGGTCGCGTGACCGAAGATCGCCAATATGATCTCCGCGGCGAGAATGATTGCAAGCGATACCCAGACCACTGCATGGCTATGAAAACCGCCCATTTTCAACAGTGTTTCGAGTGCCTGCGTGGCGACTACGGAGTTGATCGAGAACCAGCTCAACGCCGATATCAAACTCACTGCCTTTGGTAGAAATGAACCGAGCTGACCGAAAGAACTTCGCGACGTCATGATGCCGGACGTCCCCGTTTTCGGCCCCATGATTGTTGTCAGGCCGAGCACGAAACAGCCGAACAGGTTGCCCACCAGAATGGCCAGCAGTGCCTGCCACAACGACAGGCCTTGTGACAGCGCCAGTGCGCCCGTGACCACGACTACATAGTTCGTATTGGCGCCGATCCACATCTTGAAGAGTTCGGCGGGTGTGCCATGCCGGTCCTCACGGGGAATCGGATCGATTGCATGCTGCTCGATGCTCCACGCCTTGTCGGCGTCCACTTCGTGTCGCGAGTGACTGCTCTGATGCGTGCTCATGGCTTTCCCCTCGGTTCTCAGGCTTGCGATGCTTTCGCACGCGCTTGCCAGGCTTCGCCCAGTGCCTGCGACATGCCTTCCACGCAGACGTCGAACAGCAATTTGCCCTTCTCCGCCGTGGCGGCGGCTGCAGAAGAAAGACAACCCGATGCGGGCGTCCATTCCGGTATCGTCGGGAACACGTCATAAGGCGGAAACGTTGCCGCTGCGTGCGTGGGCACTTTCGACAGATCGACCAGATGTGGATGCAGATGCAGCATCAGCGACGTCTCCAGTACGCCGCCGTGCTCGACGGCCCAGCCGGGGAACCCTTCCGGATAAATGCGCGCGATTGTCTCTTCGGTCACGAAGTCCCAGTACGACAGCAACACGACCTGAAGATCGTGAATACCTTCCCAGCGCAATTCCCGCAACGCCAGATCGATCCCTTCGACAGCGAACATCGAGTTTTCGAAGTGGCCGTTGATCAGACAGACCTTGCGCGCGCCGTGGCGGGAGAATTCCTTGAGGATGTCCTTGATCGTCGACGACAGCGTGTGGCCGTCGAGACTCGTCGTGCCGCACAGATGATTACCGCCGCCGCTCTTTTGCTGCGACTTGTAGCCATATGCAATGGCCGGCGCGACGAGCGCATCGATGTTCTGCGCGACAGCAACGCCAATTGCGGTCGGCAGCAACACATCCGGGTTCATCGACATATGCGGGCCATGCTGTTCGAGCGCGCCGAGGGGTATCAGCACCGGCCAGCCATCGCCGATACGGCGCGCGTAGTCCGGCGCCGCAAGCTCTCCTATTACTACGCTTTGCTTCATTTGATTCTCCTCGTCTTCGTAATCATTCTGGTCGCTACACGTCGATATGCCCCGGCCACGCGCTCAAAGCCCGCGATACACCGGCAGCCGCGCACACATCTGCGCCACCTGCTCACGTACGCGGGCCTCGGTCTGCGCATCGCCCAGACGATCCAGCACATCGCACACGAGCGACGCCGTCAGCTTCGCATCGTCTTCGTCGAAGCCGCGCGTCGTAATGGCCGGTGTGCCGATGCGAATGCCGCTCGTCACGAATGGCGATTGCGGATCGTTCGGTACCGCGTTCTTGTTGACGGTGATATGCGCACGGCCGAGTGCGGCATCTGCGTCCTTTCCCGTGATGCCCTTGTCGGCCAGGTCCACGAGAAACAGATGATCGTCCGTGCCGCCCGATACCACCTTATAACCGCGTTCGATGAAAACCCCTACCATCGCGCGCGCATTTGCGAGCGTCCGCCTCTGATAGATGGTGAAATCTGCCCCGAGCGCTTCGCGGAACGCGACGGCCTTGGCGGCGATCACATGCATCAACGGTCCGCCTTGCGTGCCCGGAAAGACCATCGCATTGAGCTTCTTTTCGATCGCTTCGTTCGCGCGCGCGAGTATCAGGCCGCCGCGCGGACCGCGCAGCGTCTTGTGCGTGGTCGTTGTCACGACATCCGCGAACGGAATCGGGTTCGGATAGAGGCCGGCAGCAACGAGTCCCGCAACGTGCGCCATATCGACGAAAAGCAACGCGCCGATACGATCCGCGATCTCACGAAAACGTGCGAAGTCCAGCACGCGCGAATACGCGGAGAAGCCCGCCACGATCATTTTCGGCTGATGCTCAAGCGCAAGCCGTTCGACTTCGTCGTAATCGATCAGACCCGTCTGCGCATTGATTCCGTACTGCACAGCATTGAACACCTTGCCCGAGAACGACACTTTCGCGCCGTGCGTCAGATGACCGCCATGCGCGAGGCTCATACCGAGAATCTTGTCGCCCGGCGCGAGCAGCGCAAGATACACGGCCGCATTGGCCTGCGATCCGCTATGCGGCTGCACGTTTGCATACGCAGCGCCAAAAAGCTGCTTCGCCCGTTCGATAGCGAGCGATTCGACCACATCGACATGCTCGCAGCCGCCGTAATAGCGCTTGCCGGGATACCCTTCCGCGTACTTGTTGGTGAGCACCGAACCCTGCGCTTCGAGCACACGCGGACTCGCATAGTTTTCCGATGCGATCAGCTCAATATGATCTTCCTGCCGTTGCTTCTCACCTTGCATTGCGGCTGACAGCTCGGGATCAAAACCCGCGATCGTCTGTTCCTTCGAAAACATGAATCAAGCCTCCTCGGCACATTGGATTACCTGCGGCTTTCGCCGCAGGCCTTCAAACACGAGCCGTCAAGCTCCGATGATGTTGTGCTCCGGTCCGTACGGGAAGCCGGTGATATTCGTCGCGTTCTTTTCGCCGATCACGAGAATGTCGTGCTCGCGGTAGCCGCCCGCGCCCGGCATTCCTTCCGGCAGCATGATCATTGGTTCCATCGACACAACCATGTTCGGCTCCAGCACCGTCTCGATGTCCTCGCGCAACTCGAGACCCGCTTCGCGGCCGTAGTAGTGCGACAACACGCCAAACGAGTGGCCGTAGCCGAAGGTGCGGTACTTCAGCAAACCATACTCGGCGTAGATCTTGTTCAGTTCATTCGCGATATCGCAGCAACGCGCACCCGGCTTGATAAGCTTGAGCCCTGCTTCGTGCACTTCGACGTTGACCTTCCACAGACGCAGATGCTCGTCCGAACAGTGGTCGAAGAACATCGTGCGTTCGAGTGCCGTGTAGTAGCCGGCAATCATCGAAAAGCAGTTCAGGCTCAGGATGTCGCCCTTTTGCACCTTGCGCGTCGTCACAGGGTTGTGCGCGCCGTCGGTGTTGATGCCGGACTGGAACCACGTCCACGTATCCATCAGTTCCGAATCGGGAAAGCGTCGCGCGATCTCGCGCACCATCGCTTGCGTCGAGGCGAGCGCCACTTCGTGCTCAGGCACGCCTTCGTGCACGGCTGCCGCGAGTGCCGCGCCGCCCACGTCGCACACGTTCGCGCCGTGCTTGATGACTTCGATTTCTTCCGCCGATTTGATCATGCGCATGCGCATCGTCTGCGCGCTGATATCGACGAATTCGACGGACGGCAGCGCCGCCTTCAGCTTGCTCAGCACTTCGACCGGCACCTGGTCGAATTCGACGCCCACGCGGCCCTTGTTGTCGATCTCGCCCTGCACCGCGCGGAAGAAGTTGTCGCGCTGCCAGTCGGTATAGACCACGTTGTAGTCACCAACCGTGCGACGCCACGGTTGACCGCCGTCGATATTCGCTGAAATCGACACGACTTTCCTTGCCGTCACGACCAGCCCATATTTGCGGCCGAATGAGCAGTAGAGAAAATCCGCGTAGTAGTTGATGTTGTGATATGACGTGAAGAGTACGGCGTCGATGTTTTCGCGCGCCATCAGCTCGCGCAGGCGGCCTTGACGGCCAGCATATTCGGCATCGGAGAAGGTGTGCTTCACTTTCTCGCCGTTCTCGATACGGATCAGGTTCTCCAGTTTCATGCGTTCGACTCCTCGTGATAAATCCAGTGGAAGTGAGCGAATGTTATGAGCCTGAGGGTTTCGAATATTTTTATATGCGACGTCTGACTTTCTATTTTCGACATCGAGGGTTAACCACCATCAGCCTGTCAGGAAAGGCTCAGAGCGCCATCTGGTAGCGCCGGCGGTCGGCCATCGGCGAGATGTTGAACTGCGCCTTATAGCGGGTCGAAAAGTGCGTGAGCGACGCGAAGCCGGTGCGCGCGCATACCTCTTCCAGGGGCTTCGCAGTGCGGTAAAGCAACTGTCTCGCACGCAACAGGCGAATCTCCAGATACGCCTGCGCGGGCGTCTTGCCGAGCCGCTCCTGGAACCAGCGTTCGAGTTGCCGCTGCGAGACATCGAGAAAGGAGGCGATTTCAGCAACCGTCAGCGTCTCCTCGACGTTGCTCTCCATCACCTGTAACGCCTCGTCCAGTTTCTCGTGTTCCGGGCCGATGTAACGGCGCAACGATGTGACCTGACGCTGTTCGTGCGTGCGCCGCTCGGCGACGAGCAGTTCGAGCACGCGTGCGGCGAGCGAATGACTGCCGGGCGGCATGCCGAGCAGATGCACCATCAGATCGAGCGGTGCGACGCCGCCACTGCAGGTATAACGGTCGCGATCGACTTCATAGAGCCGGTTGGACACCGTCAGCTTGGGGAATTGCTCGAGCAGCACGTCCTGGTCTTCCCAGTGAATCGTGCATCGATATCCATTCAGAAGACCCGCGCGCGCGAGAAAGTAGCTGCCCGTATCAAGCCCGCCGAGCGCTATGCCCTGGCGGGCCTGCAAGCGCAGCCAGTCCATCACGCCGCCAATTCCCTTGCGCGGAATCGGATTGGGACCCACCACGAACACCGCGTCGAATTTGCCCGCTTCCGCCATCGACGTATCGGGCATCACACGAATTCCGTCGCTCGACGACACGTACTCCGCGCCCTCGCCGATCAGCTGGTACTCGTACACTTTTCGTTCGACGAGCATGTTCGCGATCCGCAGCGGATCCACGGCTGTGCCCAACGCAATCAGCGAAAAGTTCTCCAGCAGCAGAAAGCCGTAGCGCGTAACGCGCAGATCATGCAAGCCTGCGTCGATACGATTGTCTGGGCGAGGCGGATTCGGTGACGACATGGCCGGCCATCGCGGGCGTAGTGGAAACCGGCATCATAACGTCACTCGCGCCGCTTTTTGTTCTCTTTCGGCGGCGTCACGCCGGCGCCCCGCCATGAATTGCCGCGAGCACTTCGCGAGTGAATCGCGGGTCATCCAGTTTCAGATCCGCCGACAGACGCGCTGTCACTTCCTGCATCAACCAGCCGTTGCCATCGGGATCGCTGAACGACGCATAGGATGCGTAGCTCTTTCTGTCCGGATTGAGGCTGCTTTCCACGCACTTCCCATCGGCATGATGGAACACACCGCCCACGTCGTGAAACGGCTGGCTCACCTCGATGCCACGCCGCATCAGTTCGTTTCTTGCAGCTTCGAGATCCGACACGACGAGGTGAAGCCCGCGAATGGAACCCGGTGCAGCGGGCGTCATGTTCTTGCCGAACATGATCGAGCATCCGGAACCGGGCGGCGTGAACTGGATCACGCGATAGTCGCCCTCGCTGGATGTAAAGTCGAGATCGAGCCGCCATCCCAGCTCGCCATAAAATCGCTTCGCGCGATCAACGTCCGAAACGGGAATGACGACGATTTCCAGCTTCATGTCGAAACTGATGCTCATGGCTTGCTCCGTGGACACAGTGAAGTCGATGAGCGCAAATAGCGCGCTACCGGAATGCAATGTAGTCGCGAGAGCAGCGAAATGTCGCTCATACCATGGTATTAGCGCATACCATGGCGTGAGCGTTCGATACCATCGTATGATTGAGCGCGAGTCATACCTCGACACCCCTCGTGGAGATCATTGAAGCGGCAACGAAATTGCGGGTGTACGGATGCGTCGGTGTATCGAGTACATCAGACGTTTCACCCGTTTCGACGATATGCCCCGATTTCATCACGACCACGCGATGCGCCATCGCGCGAATCACAGCCAGGTCGTGCGTGATGAACAGATAACTCAGGCTGCGGTTCTTCTGCAGATTCGCGAGGAGACTCAATACCTGCTTTTGAATCGACACATCCAGTGCGCTCGTCGGTTCGTCGAGAATGAGTATCTCCGGTTCGACAGCCAGCGCACGCGCAATCGCAATGCGCTGCCGCTGCCCGCCCGAGAACTCCTGCGGATAGCGCAACATCACATCCCAAGGCATGCCGACTTCCTGCAACAGCGCCGCGACGCGCTCGCGGCGCGCATGCGTATCCAGCTCCGGACGATGCACGCGCAAGCCTTCGCCGATGATCTGCTCGACCGTCATGCGAGGAGACAGCGAGCCGAACGGATCCTGAAACACGACTTGCAGCTTTGCGTATAGCGACTTGCGCGAAGACGTCGTGCGCAACGTCGACAAGGGCAAGCCGTCGATATGCACGCTGCCCGCTGCGGGCGTTTGCAGGCCGAGCAGTGTCGCGGCGAGCGTCGACTTACCCGAACCCGATTCGCCGACCACACCCAGGGTCTCGCCATGCCGTAGCGAAAGATCGATACCATGCAATGCGCGAAAGGCGCTCCGTTTGAACAGGCCGCTCGCCGTGTAATCGACGGAGAGCCCTTGCACTTCCATCACACGTTTTGCATTCGACGCCACCGGCTCGACCTGCCGTTGCGGCTCGCTCGCCAGCAACCGTTGCGTATAAGGATGACGCGGCGCGTCGAACAGTTGTTCCGTTGAGCCGCTTTCGACGAGCACGCCCTTTTCCATCACCGCGACGCGCTGCGCAAAGTGCCGTACGAGGTTCAGGTCATGCGTGATCAGCAGCACAGCCATGCCATGCTGCGCGGCTTCCTGTTCCTGCAGTTCGATCAGCAGATCGACGATCTGACGGCGCACCGTCACGTCGAGTGCGGTGGTCGGTTCATCGGCTAACAACAGACGTGGCTTGCAGGCGAGCGCCATCGCGATCATCGCGCGTTGGCGCTGGCCGCCCGATAGCTGATGCGGGTAGCTGTCGATGCGCCTTTCCGGTTCTGGAATACCCGTGCGGGCCAGCAGTTCGATGCCGCGCGCCCGCGCCGCGTTGGCGCGCAATCCTTCATGCAGGCGCAGGCTTTCGGCAATCTGCTGACCGATGGTAAAGAGCGGATTCAGCGCAGTCATCGGTTCCTGAAAGACCATCGCGACATCCGCGCCGCGTATGCCGCGCATCTGCTGTTCTGTCTTCTCCAGCAGATCTTCGCCATCCAGCATGATGCGTCCGCTCGTCTTCGCCTGCTCGACGAGCCTTAAAACGGATAACGCCGTCACGCTCTTGCCCGAACCTGACTCGCCCACTAGCGCCACGCGCTCACCCGCCGCCACACTCAGGCTGAGTTCATCGACGACGAGCTTTTCGCTTTGCTCGCCAAACCGAACCGACAGACGATCGATTTCCAATAGCGGCTTTGCCATCATCGTGCTCCACCGAATGCAGAGCCGCGAGTGCGCGTGTCCATTGCATTGCGCAACGCATCGCCCATGAAGGTCAACAACAGCAACGTAATGACGAGTGCCGCAAATGCGGAAACGGAAATCCACCACGCGTCGAGATTGTTTTTCCCTTCTTGCAGCAGTTCACCAAGACTTGGCATCGGCGGCGGAACACCGAGGCCGAGAAAGTCGAGACTCGTCAACGAGAGAATGGCCGCGCTCATACGGAAAGGAAGAAACGTAATGACAGGCGTGAGACTGTTCGGCAGAACATGGCGCCAGATGATCTGCGCATTCGACAATCCCATCGTACGTGCAGCACGAACATAGTCGAGCGAACGGTTGCGCAGGAACTCCGCGCGCACGTAATCGGACAACACGAGCCAGCCGAACATCGACAATAGAATGAAAAGCAGCCACAAGCTCGGTTCGAAAATCGATGCAAATATGATCAACAGGTAAAGATCCGGCATCGAACTCCAGATTTCTATTAACCGCTGGCCAATCAGATCGACCTTGCCGCCATAGAAACCCTGCACGGCACCGATCAATACGCCGAATGCGACACCCGAAACGGTCAGCGCCAGCGCCATCAACACCGACAGGCGAAAGCCGTAAAGAAGACGGGACAGCACATCGCGGCCGTATTGATCGGTACCGAGCCAGTTATCCGCATTTGGCGGCGCAGGGTACGGACGCGTAGCGAAATAGTCGATCGTGTCGTAGCGGTAATGATTCGGCGCATAGACGGCGAAGTTGCCATTCGACTGAATACGGCTGCGAATGAATGGGTCGAGATAATTCGCCCTGGTCGTGAAGTCGCCACCGAATAGCGTCTCCGGATAATCCTTCGCGATTGGAAAGTAATAATGCCCTTCGTAGCGCACGAGAAGCGGTCTGTCGTTCGCGACGACATCGCTGAGCAGGCTCAGCGCAAACAGACTCGCAAAGATGATCGCGCTACAGAAGCCCAGCCGCTGGCTTCTGAACCGTCGCCACACGCGCCGCCATGGCGACGGCGACACCGGCAGCGCGGCGACTGCGCTTCTAGCGCTCGGCGCGGTTGAACTGGATGCGGGGGTCGACAAGGACATAGCACACGTCAGCAATAAGCTTGGTCAGCAGACCAATCAGGGTGAACAGGAACAGCGAGCCGAGCACGACGGGATAGTCGCGGCGGATCACGGAGTCGTATGAAAGCTGGCCCATCCCGTCGAGTGAGAACAGCGTTTCGATCAGCAGGTTGCCGTTCAGGAATGCACCGACGAATGCGGCAGGCAGTCCCGTCAGCAACGGAATCGCGGCATTGCGCAGCACGTGTCTGAACAGCACGTCGCGTTGCGGCACGCCTTTGGCTTTGGCGGTCAACACATATTGACGGCCGATCTCTTCGAGAAAGGTGTTCTTGGTCAGAATCGTGACGACCGCGAAGTTGCCGACCACGGCGGCGGTCACGGGCAACACGATATGCCACAGATAATCGAGTACTTTTCCGAATGCACTGAGTTCGTCGAAGTTGTCCGAAGTCAGGCCGCGCATCGGGAAGACCTGCCATAACGTGCCGCCGCCGAACAGCATCAACAGCAGCACGCCGAATACGAAGCCGGGTATCGCGTAACCGGCCAGCACCGCAACACTCGTGACCGTATCGAAGCGCGACCCGTTGCGCACCGCCTTCGCGATGCCAAGCGGCAAGGAGATTAGATAAGTGAGCAATACCGTCCACAAACCGAGCGTGATCGACACAGGCAGCTTCGAGCGGATCACGCCCCATACGCTTTGATGGTGATAGTAAGACTGGCCGAGGTCGAAGGTCGCGTAGTCCTTCAGCATCGTCAGATAACGCGTGAGCGGCGGCTTGTCGAAGCCGAATTGCTTCTTGATCTGCTCGATCTGCTGCGGGTCCACGCCCTGACTGCCGTGATAACCGCCGCCACCGCCACCACCTTCGCCGCCAGCCCGCGCGCCATGGCGCAGTTGCGTCATGATCTGCTCGACAGGACCGCCGGGCACGAACTGCGTGACGACGAAAGTCAACGTCACCACGCCAATGAGCGTCGGCACCATCAACGCGAGCCGTTTCAGGATATACGTCAGCACGGTCTGCTCCTCAATGCGGGTTCGCGGACGCCACGCTTGCCGGCGACGGCTTGCGGTACCAGTAACTGATCACCCAGTCTTCCGCCTGATACGTGTAAGGCACGACATCCGGAAAACCCATCGACGTGCGATACGCAATGCGCGAAGCGGGCGAATAGTACTCAGGAATCTGATAGCAGTCGGCAATCAGCACGCGGTCTAACGCATGCGTTGCCGTTTGCAACTCATCCAGTGACTTCGCACGCAATACCGCGCGTATCAGTCCATCGACGGCAGCCGAACGCACACCCGGATAATTCTCGGAGCCGCTTTGCGACGCCGATGCGGTGCCGAAACGATGCTCCAGTTCGACGCCTGGAATCGTCACAGTCGGATAGATGAAAGTGGTCATGTCGAATTCGAAGTTATCGAGCCGCTTCTGGTACAGCGCGCTGTCGATCTCACGCAAGTGCGCGTCGATACCGAGTGTCTGCAGATTGCGCATGAACGGCAGAATCACGCGGTCCATGCCCGGCTGATCGTCGATGATCTCGATGGTCATCGGCATGCCGTTTGCGTCTCGCAGCTGGCCGTCGTGCACATGCCAGCCCGCTTCGGCGAGCAGGTCACGCGCCTGTCGCAGGTTGTCGCGCAACGTATGCGGCGGCAGCGTGTCCGGCTGGTTCTGCATCGGCGCGAACACGCTCGCAGGCAGCTGCGCGCGGTAAGGCTCCAGCAACGCCAGTTCCTTCTCCGAAGGCAGGCCGCTCGCCGCGAACGGACTGTCCTGGAAGTAGCTGTTCAAGCGCCGGTACTGGCCGTAGAACATCATCCGGTTCATCCAGTCGTAATCGAACGCGTACGACAGTGCCTTGCGTACACGCGGATCACGAAACATCGCCTTGCGCGTGTTGAACATCATGCCTTGCATCTGCGCGCCGTGATCCGGAAACAGTTGACGCGTGAGTTGCCCGTTATCGAAGTTCTTGCCGATGTACTTGCGCGCCCATTGGGTCGAACTGTATTCGACCTGTACATCCGTGTCGCCCGCCTTGAACGATTCGAGCTGCGTGTAGTGATCCAGGTAAAGCTTGAAAGTGATTCGCTCGAACCGGTACATGCCGCGCCGTGATGGCAGATCGGCGGCCCAATATGCAGGGTTGCGGCGATAGGTAATCTGCTTGTCGTTCTTGCGCTGCTCGATCAGATACGGACCGCTTGCAATGGGCGGAACGTTCGTCAATTGATCGAATGCGGTGCGTTTTCCATCGGCCTGTGCGGCCCATTTTGGCGAGAAAACGGGAATGTCACCCGCAATCAGCGGCGCCGCGCGGTCCGCATGTTTGAAGTCGAAGCGCACGTGAGAAGCATCGACAACCGTCGCACTTTTGATCAGCGCAAACTGCGAATTGAATAGCGGCGACACGGACGAACTGCTCAATGTATCGAATGAGTATTTGACGTCGGCTGCTGTAATAGCGTCGCCATTCGAAAAGCGCGCGCGCGGATCGATATGAAACGTCGCGGCCAATCCGTCCGGTGCGACGTCTACATCGTCGGCAATCAGCGGATATTCGGAAGCGAGTTCATCCCAACTGCGCTGCATCAGCGTATCGAACATCAGACGCTGAATATCCGGCGCGGGCGAGCCTCGCACGAGAAACGGATTGAGCGAGTCGTAACTCTGCGCTTCGTTGTAGTTCTGGAAATTGAGCGTGCCGTTGGCCGGCGCGTCGGGATTTGCATAGTCGAAATGCGTGAATCCCGCCGGGTATTTCGGCTCATCGTATTGCGCGATCGACGGCCTTGCTTGCGCGGGCATCGCATGCAGCACCATGCAAGATGCAAGCGCTAGCGCGCAAACGTGAAAATTCAGCGTAAGTCTCATCATCAGCGTGGGTGAATACGCGCGCGGGCTCGTAACCCGCGCGCGCTGCATCGAACGGGCGCGTTGGCGGCGGGTAGCCGCTTCTGCGCGTCGACTGTCTCTCAGGTCAGGCCATCGAGACCATTGGATGGGTCAATCGTCGTCCGATGCCGTCGTCTTGAACGAAAACTCCACTTCGCCGACATACGGCTCCGCGTTCTTTTCGCACTTGTACGCGCGGCCAGCCGCGATTACCGCTTCGTTGAAGACCGAAGTCGGCGGTGTGACGCGCACGATCTTCACGTCCCCGACACTGCCGTCCGCGTTGATTGCCAGATGCGCAATGACGTTCGCGGAGATGCCCTGCTCGAGCGCGCGACGCGGAATCTGCGGCTGCACCGACTGGCAATGCCCGCGTCCGTCGACCACGCCATGCAGCGCAGGCGGCGCAACGGGTGCCGCACCTGTTGCCGCCGTAGCGGGTGCAGGCGAGGCGGACGGCGGTGCGGTTGCGAGCGCAGGCGCATTCGCTGCCGGGTTCGCCGCAGCCGGTATATTCGCTTCCTTCGGCGCAGGAGACGGCTTCGCGGGCGGCGGCTTCGGCACGGGTAACGGCTTGGGCTGCACCTGCTTCGGCACGGTCTTTTGCGGCTCGGGCGCGGGCGGCGGTTCGAGCTTCTTCACTTCGGGCGGCGGTGGCGGCGGAGGCGGAGCAATCTGCACGCGCATTTCTTTTGGCGCAGGCGGCGGGTCCTGCTGAAACTTCACGTGCGACAGCCCGACAACCAGTAGCAGTTCGATCAGCAGCGCAGCGCCGATCGCAAGCCGCATCGGTATGCGGCCGTGATGCGACGGCGTCGACGATGCCCACAATGCGCCATTGAGCCGCCGTTGCGGTTCTTTCATGTCGATTGCCGGTGAACTCATGTCGTCGGATTCGTGGCGAGCGCGACCGAACTGATGCCCGCCGCGCGCACCAGGTCCATCACCTTCACGATGTTCTTGTAGCTCGTTCCCTCATCGCCCGCAATGGCAACGTCCACCTTCTTCGCGTCGTGCACGAGACCTTCAAGACGTGTAGTCAGTTCGGCAGGCGTGACCTGTTTCGCGTCGAGATACAGTTCGTCGTTCTTCGTCACGCCAATCGATACTTTCACGGTCTGCTGCAACTGCTCGGCCGTGCTCGATTGCGGCAGATCGAGCTTGATGCCCGCGCCCTGGATCATCTTCAGCGTCGCGAGCATGAAGAAGACCAGCAGGAACATCATGATGTCGATCATCGGAATGATCTCGATGCGCGCTTTTTCTTCACCGCCAAGATAGTGGCTGCGATGGTTTCGCATGGTGTTTCTCCTTTACGGCAGTAGCGGGCGCGTCATGCTGCGAACCGCGAAACGAGCAGCGACTTGATCAGATCGAACTGATTCACCGTCATACGGATGCGCTTGTTGAAGTAGTTCAGGAAGATCACGCAGATGATCGCGATGGTCAGGCCGCAAGCGGTGGCCGTCAGTGCGTGGCCGATACCGCCCGTCACGCCATTCGGATTGGCCGTGCCGCTCGTGCCGAGCACGTTGAACGATTCCACCATGCCGATGATCGTGCCCAGCAGGCCAAGCAGCGGTCCGAGTGTCACGGCCGTGTCGAGAATCCACAGGTTGCGGTCGAGGCGCGGCAGCTGAAACATGATCGTCTCTTCGATCTCACGCTCGACGACGGCTTCCGTCTTGCCCTTCGCCTTCATCGCCGTCTTCACGAGTTCGCCCTGCACCGTCGCGCTGTAGTGCTGGGCGACTTTTGCGGCGTCGTCCGGTTTCGCGGGATCGACGAGCTTCAGGTCGTGTTCGAGCGTCTTGCCGGCCTGCACTGCGCGCGAGAAGAACACGAAGCGCTCGATGATGATGGCGATGCCGAGCAGGAAGATAAAGGCAAGAAGGGGAATCAGACCCATCGACTGGATCGAGTAGTTAATGAGCGTATTCAGCACTGCGGACTCCGGTTAGTACGAGCGAACAGCCGTTGCATGACGGCGTGGGTTTCAGTGGACCTGCGGCTTCGTGGGCCGCGGTGAAAAAAAGCGCGCCCACCAATGCAAAGGCCGTACCAGGTTGCCGGATACGCAGTGCATGCGCCAATGCCTGCAACTGCGTCAACCACGCGCCAGGCCCTGATTTCAAGGCATTACCGGATTTCACCGAGAAAACATAACCATTTCCACGCCATCGATCTCGCGCGTGCGTATAACGCATCAAATAAAACCGCAACACTCTGACTTAGACCTAGTTCGCGTAATTCACATGCCCCATCAAACTTTGTTTAGTCGCGCATTTGGTGCATGACGGATTCCCATGTGAATAAACAGTGCATTTACTCAATTTGAATTAGACAAGTTATTTACGTTTTCATTAACGCAACTAGAAGCGCTTCCATGTTCTTGCATCCAATGCAATGTTTGTTGATATACGCGGGATACAGCGTCACGGTCATGCAAACAAAGTTTGATGAACATCGTTTTATGCATTAAAACGGATGCCCCGTTTTAGTTACTAAACAGATTTAAAGCTCAATGTAATAATTCGCACCGGTTTGAAAATCACGCCTTGTGTTAGTGCTTTTCACGCACTGTAAACGCTAATAGAAGAATGGCTCTAAAAGCCATTTCCATGCGTTCGCAATCCTTCCATTGTGTTACTCGCGCGAAACTCGTTTTAATAATTTTTATAGACGTTTCGGATTCCCATCTAACTTTGTTTTTTACGAATTCAATCAATCCTTTGCGCGCGAATTAATTCGTATCGGGCCGTTCGATGCACTTCCTTTTCCGCAGATGTGGCATGCGTTTCGCTTTCGGCTGCGCTCGCTTTGAACCAGAGCGCGACCGACACGATCGGCGATGCGCCCTGGACGGGACGTGCGACATGACGCCAGGACGCGTCAGCAGCGAGGACCTTGCTGACCAGGTCGCACGACTGCACGCAGCGACTCGCGTGAGTGCAGATCGTTCAACAAGTAGTCGTCTCATCGACAAGAAGGAGCGCAAGTGAAACAGAAGAGACTGGTCTCGGCGATCAGAAGAATCATCGGAGCCGAGCTGGTGCTGACGGCGGCATTCATCCCGCTCGCACATGCACAGAGCCAACCCGATAGCGCAGCCGCGCCCACAGCGGCCAGCGCACCGGCCGTCAGCAAACTCGAGAAGGTCGAGGTCACAGGGTCGTTGATCCGCACGTCGGACAAGGTCGGCAACATCGAAGTCCAGACCATCACGCCGAAGGAAATCGAAGCGAGCGGCTACACGACCGTGGCCGATTTCCTGCGCGGCACGTCGGCGAACTCCGCGAGCAGCTGGTCGCAAAGCACGATGAACGGCACCGCGCCAGGCGGCGCAGGTATCGCATTGCGCGGGCTGAGCGAGAAGTACACGCTGGTGCTGGTCGATGGACAGCGCGTCGCCAACTACGCGCAGGCCGTGAACTTCACCGACACGTTCTTCGACGTGAATTCGATCCCGCTGAACATGGTCGATCACATCGAAATCGTGAAGACGGGTGCCGTTTCCGAGTACGGCTCCGATGCAATCGCAGGCGTGGTGAACATCATCACGAAGAAAAACTTCCAGGGCCTGCAGATCGACGGTCAACTGGGCAAGGCCCAGCATCCGGGCGACGGTCAGGGCAGCTTCAGCGTGCTGGCCGGCTTCGGCGATCTGAATGCAGACCGCTTCAACGTCACGGCCGCAGCGAGCTACTACCGCGACAGCGGCTCGACGCTCGCCGATCGCGACATGACGAAGAACCAGGATTTCACGCAGTATCCCGGTGGCCTTGCTGCGCCGCTCGGTCCGAACCAGCAGTCGTACTGGGGCTTGCCCGACGGCTCGACGCAGGCACTCAGCCCCTGCCCGCCCGGCAGCAGCGCGGCGAACACGCAAGGCGCATCGTGTACGTACAACACGGCTGGCGCGACGTCGCTGATCCCATCCACAACGCGCCTCAATGCCAACGTGCGCGGCACGTTCAAGATCGACGACAACACGCAGGCCTTCGCCGACTTCTGGGCGAGCCGCAACGAAACCGTGCAGCTGATGGGCCCGGCATCGATTTCGTCGACCACCAACGTGTTCAACCCCGCGACAGGTTCCGTCGCACCGCTGCCGCGCACGGTCGCTGGTTCGAATCCGTTCAACCCGTTCGGCGTCGATACGCCGATCAACCTCACGTTCCCGAACAACGTGGCATCGGCGGATACGGTGTCGACGTTCTGGAAGGCGTCGACGGGTATCAAGGGCTCGTTCACCACGCCGAAGTTCGGCGACTGGGACTGGTCGGCAGAGTACGGCCACTCGCAGAGTACTGTCGATACGCACTACTCGAATTCGCTGAACGTGGCGGGCGTCGAGAACATTCTCGGCAACGGCGTCTATAACTTCGCGAATCCCGCTTCGACGCCGAATGGACTGAACGGCGTGTTCCAGGACGACTATCAGCAGGCAATCTCGAAGCTCGATAGCGTGACGGCGAAGACATCGACGGGCAATCTGTTCACGCTGCCGACGGGCAATGTCGGACTCGGCTTCGGCACTGAGTTCCGTCACGAAAGCTCGACGATCAATCCGCGCACGTATGCGTCGGAAGGCATCGCCGCGCCGGCGAACGTGCAGAGCGTGGACGGTTCGCGCAACGTGGCGGCCGTGTTCTACCAGATCGAGATTCCGATCATCCGCAACCTGACCTTCACGCAGGCGGGCCGCTACGATCACTACAGCGACTTCGGCGGTGCGTTCTCGCCGAGCTTTGCGTTGCGTTTCCAGCCGGTGCAGATGTTCACGACGTATGCATCGTATAGCCGCGGCTTCCGCGCGCCGACGCTGGTCGAGAACTCGCAGGCCACGTATCTCGCGCACCAGAATCTCGTCGATCCGAACGACCCGAGCGGCGCGCCGACCAAGCACTTCACGACCGAGCAGATCAACGGCAACCCCGATCTGCAACCGGAGCACACGAAGAACTACAACATCGGCTTCCAGCTTTCGCCGGATACGTCGACGGATATCGGCGCTTCGTTCTACAAGATTCACATCGACGGCGTGATCGGCACCAACGATCCCAACGCGCTGTTGCAGCAGAACGATCCGTCCGTCGTCGTGCGTAACGCCGATGGCACGATCCGTTATATCGCGCAGCAGTTCGTGAATCTCGGCTCGCTCGATACCGACGGATTCGACATGAACTTCCGCAAGTCGGTCGGCACGAAGTACGGCACGTTCACGCTGTCGGGCGACTGGGCTTATGTGTGGCACTTCAAGCTGAACAGCCCGGGCAGCCCGACGCAGGACTTCGCGGGTAACAACCTCGCGCTGCTGCAGCCGTTCGGCGCGAGTAACCCGCGCTGGAAGGGCAATACGAGCCTGAGCTGGGATTACCGCAAGTTCACGACCACGCTGACATGGCAATACACGGGTCCGTACACGAATGCTGTCGCTGCCGAATTCGGCGATGGCGGCACGCTGTCGGTCGCGTCGTATAGCCAGTTCAACCTGATGGCTTCGTATCGCGGCTTCAAGCACTGGACGATCTATGGCGGCATCACGAACCTGTTCGACAAGAAGCCGCCGTTCGACGTCGAATGGCAGGCCGTGCCCGATATCACGGGTTATGACCAGTCGCTGTACACCGATCTCGGCCGCTTCTTCCAGGTGGGCGCGACGTACCGGTTCTGATTCACGCTTCACCGTGTGATGAAGGGGTCCCCCGGTCGCGGGGGACGTTTTTGTTGTTGCTGTTGTTGCAATTCCATCCCTTTTTTCAAAGGGTTTTGTCGGCGGTGCGATGCGCGCACCGTCGCTTTTTTGCGTTTTTCTGGTTTTGGTTTTGCTTTGTTTTGGTTTTTCTTGGTTTGTCTTGCGACGCCTGGTTTAGTCTTTTTTTTTGGGGCTTTCGCTGGCATCCGCGAAGCGCCTACGCGGCGCAGGCGTTGCCCCTGTGCGGGGCGGCACTTACTTTCTTTGCCGCCGCAAAGAAAGTAAGCAAAGAAAGCGGGCTAACACCGCCCGTTTTTGACCACTGCCTGAGGGCCCCCAACGGTTCCTCCGCTTCACACGGCGTTCTGCCATTCACCGCCCGTTGCCAGCGCTTCTAACAATCGCCTCACCCACTTCAATCACCCGTAGCGCAACCAGCGGCAGCGATTGGTTACGGCCGCCCAGGTGGCAAACTGTGTGTAGGTCGTAGTGCTCCACACCTCAGCGCTCTTACGACACCGATCGTGTTTTTCAGTCCGGAGTGAAGCGCATAGGCCGCGATAGCCTACACACAGTTCACCACCATAGAACGTGGGAGATTTGATCGCGTGTGTGGCGACGCGGGAGCATGAAGCGGGTGAGGCGCCTGTTCAAAGCGTTGGCAACGGGCAGTGAATGGCAGATCGCCGTGTGAAGCGGAGGACCCGTTGGGGGCCCTCAGGCGGAAACAAGGATTAGCGGTGTTCAGCGGCTTTCTTTTGCCTACTTTTCTTTGCCGCGGCAAAGAAAAGTAGGTGCCGCCCCCACAGGGGCGACGCTTGAAGAACCACTGACATCACGCGGATGCCGGCAAAAACACAAGCAAACCACCCCAGCGTCGCAGACAAATCAAAACCCGGTCAACACCAGTTTCCCGATCGCCCGCCCCTCCTCCAGCATCTGATGCGCGCGCCGCAAATTCGCGGCATTGATCTTGCCAACATTCTCACCGACGGTAGTCCGCAACACCCCAGCATCGATCAGTCGGGCGACCTCGGTCAGCAGCTTATGCTGCTCGATCATATCGGGCGTCCCGAACATCGACCGCGTGAACATGAACTCCCAATGAAACGCGGCGCTCTTCGCCTTGAGCATTTCAACAGGAACAGGCTTCGCATTCTCGACAATCGTCGCAATCCCGCCCTGCGGCGCAATCACAGCAGCTGCGGCCGGAAAATGCCGGTCGGTATCGTTGAACATCAACACATAATCGACCTGCTCGAAGCCAATCTCTTTCAACTGCGCAGGCATATCGCCAAAGTGATCGACGATATGATCCGCGCCCAGCTCCTTCGCCCATTTCGCCGATTCGGGCCGCGACGCCGTCGCAATCACCGTCAGCTTCGCCAGTTGCTTCGCAAGCTGAATGCCGATCGACCCGACGCCGCCCGCGCCACCAATGATCAGCACCGACTTGCCCGCGTCCGCGCCCTGCGGCGATACACCCAGACGGTCGAACAACGCCTCCCACGCCGTAATCGCCGTGAGCGGCAGCGCTGCAGCATGCGTGAAATCGAGCGTCGCCGGCTTGCGACCAACAATGCGCTCATCGACGAGATGAAACTCGCTGTTCGCGCCCGGCCGCGTAATGCTGCCCGCATAGAACACCGGGTCGCCCACCTTGAACAGGGTCACGTCCGGGCCGACGGCTTCGACCGTGCCCGCCGCATCCCAACCGAGCACGCGCGGCGTCTTTTCGACCGTGTCCTTCGGCGCGCGCACCTTGGTATCCACTGGATTCACAGAAATCGCCTCGACCTTCACGAGAATGTCGTGTCCCGTCGGTTGCGGCTTGTCGAGTTCGATGTCGATCAACGATTCGGGATTGTCGATAGGGAGATAACGGGTCAGGCCAACGGCTTTCATGACGGCTCCTTGGATTCGTGCAACGTTTCAGAGATTTTTGCTGCGATCGCGTGGGCTCATTCGAAGCACCGCGCCGTTCGCGTTGACTGAACTGTAGGAAATTCTTTACGCTGTGAAAACCAACGTAATGAATGAAACATTTTCAGGAATTTCCGAATAATCGATGGAAACACAATTCCCAACGGCATCCGACGAACGCGACCGCCTCGATCTGCTCGACGTCGCGCTGTTCGTGCGCGCCGCGTTGCTCGCCAATGTGTCGGCGGCCGGGCGCGAGTTCGGGCTGTCGCCCGCTGTCGCTAGCGCGCGCATCGCGAGCCTCGAACGGCTGCTCGGCGCGCGTCTGCTGCACCGCACGACGCGCCGCGTGAGCCTCACGCAGGAAGGTGAAGTCTTCATGACGCGCGCCGAAACCCTGCTCGACGCGGCGGCCGCCGCGCGCGCATCGGTCGGGCGCGGCCAGGCTGAACCTCAGGGAAGACTGCGCGTGTCGATGCCGTCGTCGTTCGGACGGCAGCATGTCTCGCCCGTCATCGCGGAATTTTTGCGCCGCTATCCGGGCGTGAGCGTCGATCTGCGGCTCACCGACACGATCGTCGATCTGGTCGATGCAGGCGTCGATGTCGGTATCCGGGTGGGTGCCTTGAAGGATTCGACACTGGTCGCGCGTCGGCTCGCGGTGAACCGGCGCGTGATCTGCTGCGCGCCGTCGTACCTCGCCGAACGCGGCGCGCCGCATCATCCGTCCGATCTCGCGCAGCACGAGTGCGTGATCCTCGCCGATCAGCGCGACTGGTCCTTCATCACGCCGGCGGGACCGTTGAACGTGCGCGTCGGCGGGCGGCTCGCGACGGACAATGGCGAAGTGATTCGCGATGCCTTGCTGGCGGGCTTCGGCATCGCGCTGAAATCGACGTGGGATGTCGCGCCCTATCTGCGCAGCGGCGAACTGGTGACCGTGCTCGACTCGTATCCGCTCGCGGAAACGGTCGCGATCTGGGCGGTGTATCCGTCGCGCGCGTTCGTGCCGCCGAAGACAGTCGCCTTCATCGACTTCCTCGCCGCGCATTTCGGCGATCCGCCGTATTGGGATATCGACGGACGTCGAACGCGCGCGTGAATCCCGCTAGCGTGTATCCGGAGTTTCAGCGGCGCTTGCCTGCGCCATCTGAATTCTCGTTGGCGTGCGCGTCGTTCTGCGTGCGCTCCTGATAGTCGTCGCCGCCACGCCGGTCGGTGTCTTCGAGTCCGCGCTCCAGATCGCGATGCGCCTGCTTGCCGACGCGCCGCGGTTCATTGTCATGCTGTGCATCCGCGCTCTGATCCGATTCGTGCGGCAGCGGCGCGGCCTGTTCGTTGAACGGGCGCTTCGGCACATTCGACTGGTCGTTGCCTTCGGGGCGCGTGGCCTGCTCTTCGTGGTCGTCGCCTGTTGCATGCTGTTGCGATGTCTTCATGATGCTCTCCCTGTTGATGCACGCGGCACTCAGCCGTTCCCGGCCGTATCGAGTCGGCGCCGCATCGCGGCCGTGATGCGCTGCTTCGTCTTCGCATAGCCGGCCCACGGATCGTTTTTCAGCGCATCGAGCCGTTCGTGCAGATTCGCGATGGTCCATTGATCGCCCGCTGTCGTCGCGGGCACCTCGTCCCACGCGAGCGGCACCGATACACCCAGCCCCGGCCGCGCGCGCAGCGAATACGCGCAGACGGTGCTCGACCCGCGGTTGTTGCGCAGATAGTCGACGAAGATCTTGCCCTTGCGGTTCTGCGGGCCCATCTTCGCGGCGAAGTGTTTCGGCAGTGCGGTCGCCATGTGCTGCGCGACGGCCTGCGAGAACGCCTTCACGTCGTCCCAGCCAAGCTGCTTCGCGATCGGCACGACGACGTGCAAACCCTTGCCGCCGCTCGTCTTGCAGAACGATTCGAGTCCAAGTTCTTCGAGCAGCGCACGCGTGAGTTGCGCGGCTTCGATCATCCGCTTCCAGCCGAGCGCAGGATCCGGATCGAGATCGAACACCATGCGATCCGGTTTTTCTATATTCGCGGCCACCGCATTCCACGTGTGCAGCTCGATCGTGCCCATCTGCGCGGCGCCGACGAGCGCCGCTTCGCTTTCTATCGTCAGCAGCGGCGGATGATCCGCGTCCAGCCCCGGATGCTGCGTGATATTCGGTATCGCAAGCTTCTGGCTGTGCTTCTGAAAAAACAGCTCGCCGCCGATATCCTCCGGCGCCCGCACAAGAGAAACGGGACGGTCCTTCAGAAACGGCAGCATCCACGACGCCACCGCTGCGTAGTACTCGGCAAGCTCGATCTTGCGCGTGCCGGTGCTCTTGTCGATCACGCGGTCCGGGTGCGAGATGCGCACGCCCGCAACTGTCGCGCTTGCTGTCTTGCTGGCGGATTTCGTTGCAGCCGTGGCTGACGATTTCGCAGCACGCTTCGTGGCCGTCTGCGGTTCGGCATCCGTCGCCTTCGACGCCCGCTTTTTCGCCGTCGATGTCTTCGCCTTCGGTCCGTTGATGTCTTCCGTGATCTGCTGCACGTCGCCTCCCTTGCGCGGCGCTTCGTGGACGATCTGCTTCGCGGGCTTGTCATTGCGCAAGCCGATGAACGACGCCTGCCGCACGACGCCGTCGCTCGTCCATTCCGCGAAATTGCATTCAGCGACGAGTTCCGGCTTCACCCAATGCACGGGCGTGCGGCTTCGTTCGCGCGGCGCATCCGCGAACGGCATCGTCGCCGCTTCGCGTGCGTCCAGTTCCTTCTTGATCGCGCGCAGTCTGGCCGCGTCGAAACCCGTGCCGACGCGACCTGCGTATTGCAGCTTGCCTTTCGTGTCGTACACGCCGAGCAGCAGTGCGCCGAACGCCTCGCGGCTGCCCGCCGGTTCCGTGTATCCGCCGATCACGAATTCCTGCCGGCGCCTGCACTTGAGCTTGACCCACGCCGGCGAGCGCCCCGACACATAACGACTGCCGCGCCGCTTGCCGATGATGCCTTCGAGCTGCATGTCGCAGGCGCTCTTCAGCAGTTGATCGGCATCGAAACCGAAGTCGGCGGAAAAGCGCAGCGTCTCGTCGTCGACGGTTTCGAGCAGCGCGAGCAGGAGCGCGCGACGTTGCTCGAGCGGCACGTCGCGCAGGTCATAGCCGTTCAGATAAGGCAGATCGAACAGATAAAGCGTGATGTCCTGCGGACGCTGCGTATCGAAGGCGTTTTGCAGCGCCTGGAAACTCGGCGCGCCATTGCTGTCTAGCACGACGGCTTCGCCGTCGAGCCACGCGCTGTCCACGCCGATACGCGCAAGCGCCTTGACCTGCTGCGCGAACTTCGCGGTCCAGTCATTGCCGGCACGCGTGAAAATTTTCACGGGATCTTTCGCGTGGTGATCGATGCGCGCCAGCACGCGATAGCCGTCGAACTTGATCTCGTACAGCCAATCGTCGCTGGCGGGCGCGCTTTCGACGAGCGTCGCCAGTTGCGGCTTGAGTGTGGCGGACAGCTTCGCCTCAACAGCGCCTTCTATCGACGGATGCGAGGCCAGTTCTCGCAGCGATTCGGCGTTGCGCGTTGCGACGATGTCGGGACGGTCGGCCGGTGTGCCTTTGCGCTTGCGCGATGCCGTCGCCGTCGCCGCCTTGATCGATGCGTTGGCGCGTTCTTCGTTGCTCTTCGTCTTGCTCGCAGCCGCTTTGCCGGCGCCATTGCCGCCACGCGCGCCGGGCGCATCGGACAGCACGCTGCCCTGCCGCGCTTCGAGCACATCGAAATCGGCTTCGCTGCGCGCCTCACCGTCGCGCTCCTTGATCAGCAGCCACTGCTCCTTGTCGCCGCTGCCGCGCATGTGGCTGCGCACGAGTGTCCAGCCGCCATGCAGCTTCTCGCCATTCAGATGGAACTTGAGCTTGCCTGCCTCATATGCATCGCGCGCGCCCGCTTCCCCGCCCGTGGGTTCCCACGTGCCGCGATCCCAGACGATCACCGATCCCGCACCATAGTTGCCTTCGGGAATGTGGCCTTCGAACGAGCCGTATTCGAGCGGGTGATCTTCGACTTGCACGGCGAGCCGCTTGACGGTCGGATCGAGGCTCGGGCCTTTGGGCACGGCCCACGATTTGAGCGTGCCGTCCAGTTCGAGCCGGAAGTCGTAATGCAGACGTCGCGCGTCGTGCTCCTGGATCACGAACGACAGATCGTGGTGCTTCGCGGTCTTTCCTGCAGATCCGTTCGTGCTTTTCGTACTCTTCGTACCTTTCGCGCGCGCGGCGACGCCAGACGGCTCCGGCGTTTCATTGAAGCGGCGCTTGCGCTGATAGGTGTCGAGCTTGGCGGTCATGATTGGACAGGGATGGCGGGGGCATCGTCAGCAAGCGAGCCGCTCAGGCCGCGCGGCGCTTGCGAGCCGCTGTGCCTGTCGATTTGCGCGCAGTCGTGGCCGCCGTCCGTCGCGTGGTCTTTTTCGCGGCCGTGCGTGGCCTGGCGGGTGCTTTTTCTTCATCGGCATCGTCGTTTGCCGATGCACGCGCGGCCCGCTTGCCTTTGCCTCCAAGACTACGCTTGAGCAGATCGGACAAATCGAGAATATCCGCCGACCGACGCGTTTCGCGCGGCGTTTCGATATCCATCACCTCTTCCGTCTTGCCCGCCTTCACCTTCCGGTCGACCAGCGCAAGAATGTCATCGCGGAACGTGTCCTTGTACGCGGACGGGTCCCACGTATCGCTCATATCGGCGACCAGCTTTTTCGCCATATCGAGTTCGCGCGCGGTGACACCTGTCTTTTTCGCGCTTTCGTCGGGTACCTTGAATTCGTCGAACGGACGCACTTCGTCGGCCCAGCGCAGCGTGTTGAGTGCGAGCATCGGCCCGACGGGAATCAGCGCGGCCAGATGCTGCTTGTTGTGCATCACGACATTCGCGACGCCGATCTTGCCCGTCGCCTTCATCGCCTCGCGCAGCAACGCGTAGACCTTGTCGCCCTTGCGATCGGGCGTCAGGTAATACGGCGTGTCGAGATAGAGAAACGGAATCTCGGCTGCGTCGACGAATGCGAGAATGTCGACCGTCTGCGTCGACTCGGGATTGGCCGCGCGAATCTCCTCATCGCTCAGCACGACGTAGCGGTCCTTCTCGTACTCGTAGCCGCGCACGATGTTCTCGCGCGCCACTTCCTTGCCGGTGCGCTTATTGATCTGCCGATAACCGATGGGATCGACCGTGCGCCGGTCGAGCAGGTTGAAGCCGACTTTCTCCGATCTGGTCGCCGGATAGAGTTGCACCGGCACATGAACAAGACCGAAGCTGATCGCACCTTTCCAGATCATATGAGCCATTGCGCACTCCCGGGAGTTGAACTCCACTCGAAGCAGCAAGCGTGCCCAGCGCCGCGACGGGATGCCTACGCACGCCGGCCGTGCCCCTGCGATCCCTACACACTGTAAGTCTTGCCTGCGCGCAGAAAAAGCTACGGACGCCGGACTGTCGTCATCCGTGTGTCCGCTTGCGCCGCACGCGCCTCATTCGACCGCGCACGGCACCGCTGCAAACCCGCGAAAACGCACGCGTCCGCCGCGCGTCGGCTCGCCGCTGATCCGGTATGACGGAAAGCGCCGCACGAAACGTCCGATCGCGATCCGCGCTTCGAGCCGTGCAAGCGACAGGCCCGCGCATTGATGAATGCCGAAGCCGAACGCGAGATGCCGGTTCGGCGCTCGGCGGATATCAAAGCGGTCCGGATTCGCGAATTGTTCGGGATCGCGATTCGCCGCGCCGATACACAGCGTCACAGGCGTGCCCGCCGCGACCACCACACTGCCGATTTCCGTATCGCGCATCGTCATGCGGTTGCCGAGCTGGTTCGAGCTTTCGAAGCGCAAACATTCTTCGACGGCGCTCTCGATCAGATCGGGCTCGCGCAGCAGCGCATCGCGCTCGTCCGTCCAGACGCTCAGCGTAACGAGGCCGTTGCCGATCAGATTGGTCGTCGTCTCGTGGCCGGCATTCAGAATGAAAATGCAGTTCTGCAGCAGTTCGATTTCCGACAACTGCTCGCCGCCCTCGCCCTGTTCGCCCTGGATCAGACGCGTCAGCACATCGTGTTGCGGATCGCCGGGGGCCGCGCGGCGTCGTGCGACGAGGTCCTTCAGATACGCGACGAATTCCGTCACCGCGCTGTTTCCGCGTTCGTGTTGCGCGGGAGTCAGCGACGGCTCGAGCGCACCGAGAATCGCAAGCGACCAGTCGCGCAACGGCTCGCGCTCGTCGTGCGGCACGTCGAGCAGATTGCCGATCACTTCGACGGGAATCGCTGCCGCGAAATCGCCGATCAGATCGATCTCGCCGCGCGCCGCGGCATCGTCGAGCAGGACGTCGACGAGACGCACGAGACCGTCTTCCATCGCGGCGATCGCGCGCGCCGTCAGTGCGCCTGCGATCAGCTTGCGCACGCGGGTATGCAGCGGCGGATCGTTGAATACGAGACTCGTCGTGTGATGCTCGAAGAGCGGCGTCGCGCCGTATTTGGGCGCGAACTCCACTTTTTTGTCGGAACTGAAGGTCTTTGGATCGCGATAGACGGCCTGCACATCGCGATAGCGGGTGAGAAAGAGCGAGCCGTCCGGCATCCGCTTGATGGGTTCGTGCGTGCGCAGCGCGTGATAGACGGGATACGGGTCCGCGTGAAACGACGCGTCGAGGTGCCGCAAGTCGAAATGGCGGGCGATGTCCGCGTCGGTGGATGAATGCATGGGCGTCTCCGTCTGTTGTCTTCGCCGCGCATGCGGCTGACTGTTTCGAGCCGCCAGTATGAACCATGCCGGCGCGTCCCAGGCGCGCCGGCGTCGAACGAATCGGACCTAGTTCAACGGAAACGGCACGAACGCCTGACTGCAATCGACAGGCGCGACGCTCGCAGGCGTTGCACGCGCAATCGACACGCCATTGGCCGGTTGCAACGGCAACGATGTGCCACCCGCGCCGATCGAGAATTGCGCATCCGCCACGCTCATCGGTGCGAGCGGCGCCACATCGGCAGTCACATTGTTCAGCGAGATCAGCAACGGGTTCACGACAGCGGGAGCCGGCAGGCCCACCGTCCCCGCCGACCAACCCGCGCCGAGCAGGACGGCACTGGCCGAATTGAAGCCCTGGAACGTGTAGCTGGACGCGTTGACGATACGCACGCCATCGAGCGAGATGCCTTGCAGGTTCGGATACAGTCCGCCGTTTTTCGTGGGGCTGTAGTACGGCGAGAAGATCAGCGCTTGTGGCGTGAGCGAAGCCGTCTGCGCGGCCGTGCGGATGCACACGTTCGCATAGCGGATGTTCGAGATCAGCCCGCCGCGGCTCCAGTCGGACTTGATGCGCAAACCGTTGTCCGCGCCGTCGATGGTCAGGTCGTACACGCTCACGTTGCTGACGCTCGGGTACACGCCGCCGACGGGCGTGACGTCGGCGTTCGTTGCGCCGTTGTCCGTTCCCGCCGTCTCGCTGCCGATCGACATGCCGTGCCCTTCGTAGAAATGGCTGTGCGCGACGGTGATGTTGTACGTGCGGCCATTGACGGGCGCCGTGCCGCCCTTGATCGCGATGTTGTCGTCGCCTGTGCGGATCGACGTGTAGGCGATCAGGACGTTGCTCACATCGCCGGCCAGCTTGCCCGGGTTGCCCGGATTGCTCGTGATCACGCCGGAACTGGCGGGATCGATGCCGTCGGTGTTCTTGGCGTTGAGCGTGCTGTACGCCGCGCCCTTGTAGTTGGTCATCGCCTCGTACGCAGCTGTCGGCGTATAGATCTTGACGCCCCACGCAGTGAAACCTTCGACGCCGCTCGGCACGACGTGAAACTTCGGCGCGTTCTGCAGCGTCACGCGATACAGCATGAAGTTGCGCCCGTTGCTGATCTGGATCAAACGCGGATTGTTCTGCGCCTTGTTCTGCACGACGTTCGCCTCCCAGCCGATGTCCCACCAGCTCATCGCGGAACCGTCCGCCCGCTTGAGCAGGTTCGGATCGTTCGGCACGCTGCTGACGAGCTGGCTTCCGCCGCGTCCGTCGATCGTGCCGTCGCCGACCACCGCGCTGTTGCTGGTTTTGCTGGCATTGATCAGCGCGTTGCAGCCGTTGTCGCTCGCGGTGATCAGGCCGCAACTCGCTGTGCCTCTGGTCTTGTCGAACTGGCGCGGATCGCGCGATGCGAACAGCGTCACGCCCTGATCGATCCACAACGTCACGCCGCTCGGCAGGTTGAGCGCGCCGGCCAGAAATGCGTTCGCGCCGGCCGAGCCTTTCACGAGGCGCACGGCCTTGTTGCTGGCCAGCCCCGTGCTCGCGGCATTCGTGCAGGCCGTGAGCGCGGTCTGGATGCGCGTGGTGTCGGGCGCCGTATCGGCCGCGTCCGCGCTGTCGGGGAGCAGGCCGTTCGGCTGCGCTGTGAGCGTGGCGGGCAAGGTGGCGCAGATCTGCGCGTCGGACGGCAAGGTGGGCTCGGGCGGGAGCGCGCTGTCGAAGGTCGTCGTGCCGACCTGGAAGCCTGCTGCGACCACATCCGATGCGCCGCTGGCAGGCTCGGCGGCGGACGCCGGCTGGGCGGGTGTTGCCGCTGCCTCAGATGCACCGTCAGATGACGCTGCCCCGCTCCCTTGATTGTTCTGGGTGGCGCCCGACGCATCCGCTTGTGTCTGACTCGAACCGCCGCATGCGCCGAGCATCAGCGTGGCGACGAGTGTGGCGAAGCAGCTTGCTCGCTTAAGTCTGACTCTTGCAACCGACAGTGAAATGTCTCTGTGTGTCTGTGTTTCCATTGATCGCTCTGCTTTCCTGGTTGGATTTCCTGTTCACGCATGCGAACCGTCCGATCGTTCCGACAGACGCTTTGCATTTGCCTGTCATCTGACAAGACCTGCGATTCGATACAACGTTGTCAAACAACTCATGGAAATATTAGCGATCCGAATCAATTTATGACCACGTGGATATCACCGATGGCGTGACAATCACTTTGGTAGTACGAACTATTTGAGATAGACGTCGACCACGCCTTCATGCCCTGCCCTTCAGCCGCGTCGGGGCGCCGAGGCGAAACCGTTACAATAGGCGGTTTCCCGTGCCGTCTTGCTCCCCACTTCTCGCGTCGACATGAATCTCGTTATCCAAAGCCTCACGCCTATTGCCGTCGAACACCACAAGCCGCTCGTCGCGCTGGCGCGCGGCTCGAACCTTGCCGTGATCGATCCGTACGCGGTGCGCATCGAGAACGCCGAGCCCGCGCAGCGCCCTGATCTCGACGTCTACTGCGGCACGCATGCGCTCGACTACGCTTTCGTCGAAGCGGGTCGCCGGCTGACGGATTTCGGGCTCGTCGCGATGGACATGGATTCGACGCTGATTACGATCGAGTGCATCGACGAAATCGCGGATTTCTGCGGGTTGAAGGCGGAAGTGGCGGCGATCACGGAAGCGTCGATGCGAGGCGAAATCAAGGATTTCAACGAGAGCCTGACGCGCCGCGTCGCACTGCTCAAGGGCCTCGATGCGAGCGCGCTTGAAAAGGTTTATGAGCAACGGTTGCAACTGTCGCCGGGTGCCGAAAAGATGCTGGCGGGCGCGAAGGCTGCGGGCATGAAGACGCTGCTGGTGTCGGGCGGGTTCACGTTCTTCACGGAGAAGCTGCAGGCGCGTCTGGGACTGGATTTCACGCGCGCGAATACGCTGGAAATAGTCGATGGCAAGCTGACGGGACGTGTGCTGGGTGAGATCGTCAACGCTGACGTGAAAGCGCGTACGCTGCGCGAGGTGTGCGACAAGCTGGGCATCGAGCCGGCTCGTGCGATTGCGATGGGCGATGGTTCTAACGACCTGAAGATGATGGCAGTCGCGGGGATTTCTGTTGCGTTTCGGGCGAAGCCTGTTGTGAGGGAAGCCGCGAGTGTTGGTTTTAATTTTGTTGGGTTGGATGGGTTGTTGCGGTTGTTCTGATTTGCTTTTTGCTTTTTGCTTTTTGCTTTTTGCTTTTTGCTTTTTGCTTTTTGCTTTTCGCTTTTCGCTTTTTCGCTTTTCGCTTTTTCGCCGGCATCCGCGTGGCGCCTTCGTGCTTCACGCGTCGCCCCTGTGCGGGGCGGCACTTACTTTCTTTGCCGCCGCAAAGAAAGTAAGCAAAGAAAGCGGGCTAACACCACCCGTGCTTGACCACCGCCTGAGGGCCCCCAACCGTTCCTCCACTTCACACGGCGTTCCGCCATTCAGTGCCCGTTGCCAACGCTTTAAATGGGCGCCTCACCCACTTCACTCACCCGTAGCGCAGCCAGCGGCAGCGAATGATTGCGGCCGCCCAGGTGGCAAACTGTGTGTAGGTCGTAGTACTCCACGCCTCAGCGCTCTTACGACACCGATCGTGTTTTTCAGTCCGGAGTGGAGCACATACGCCGGGACGGCCTACACACAGTTTGCCGCTTTAGAACGTGGACGATTTGATCGCGTGTGTGGCGACGCGGGCGTGTGAAGCGGGTGCGGTGCCTAGCCGAAGCGTTGGCAGCGGGCATCGAGAAGGGAGATGCCGCGGACAGGACGGGACCGTTGGGGGCCCGTGGGCAAGAACAAGGGCTAGCGGTGTTCAGCGGCTTTCTTTTGCCTACTTTTCTTTGCCGCGGCAAAGAAAAGTAGGTGCCGCCCCGCACAGGGGCGACGCGTGAAGCACCGATAACAAAACGCGGACGCCAGCGACACAACTAGCAAACCACACCAAGCGTCGCAAAGACAAAAAAAATCTCACCCCAACGCTACAAGACACCGCTCAACATCCGCCCGCAAATCCGCCTCATCCTCGAGCCCGACATAAAACCGCACCAAGGTGCCACGATGCGGCCACTGTGCCTCCGTACGCATCGACGCAACGTCATACGGCATAGCAAGGCTCTGCGCCCCACCCCAGCTCCAACCAAGCGAAAACAGTTCGAGCGACTCACAGAACGTATCGATCTGCTCCGGCGTATAACGCGCATCGAACACAACCGAAAACAACCCGCCCGCGCCCGTGAAATCGCGCAGATAAAACTCATGCCCCGGGCAATCAGGCAACGCCGGATGCAACACGGCCGCGATTTCCGGACGCGTCTTCAGCCACTTCGCAAGTTCGAGCCCACTCCTGTCATGCTGCTCGAAACGCACTTTCATCGACGGCAGGCTGCGCAGGATCAGCGAGCAATCGTCCGACGACACGCCAATACCCATCCGCATGCGCGCAAGCTTCAGCTTGAGATGCAGTTCGCGATCGACGGTAATCGTCGCGCCCATCAGCACGTCGCTGCCGCCCGACTGATACTTCGTCAACGCCTGCATCGAAATATCGACGCCGTGATCAAACGGCCGGAATGCGAGGCCCGCCGACCAGGTGTTGTCGATGGCCGTCACGACGCCGCGCGCGCGGGCAACGGCCGTAATTGCAGGAATATCGGCCACTTCCATCGTCACCGAACCAGGCGCTTCGAGCCAGATCAGTTTGGTGTTCGGCTGGATCAGGTCGGCAATGCCCGCGCCGATCATCGGATCGTAGTAGCGCGCCGTGATGCCGAAGTCCTTCGCGAGCCACTCGGCGTGATCGCGATTGGGCGAATAGACGTTGTCGGGAATCAACACATCGTCGCCCGATTTGACTAGGCCGAAGTACACGTTCGAGATCGACGACAGCCCCGACGGCTGCAGCAGCGCATGGTTGCCGCCTTCGAGCGCGGCAAGACGCTGCGCGAGCGCGATCGAGGTCGGCGTCGCGTGCAGGCCGTAGCGCCATTGCGCGTCGTTGCGCCAGTCGAGCGCGCGCATCGCCGCGAGGTCGGGAAAGACCACCGTCGACGCACGCGCGACGGGCACCGAGAACGATTCCCAGCCAGGCGTAAGCTGATCGGTCGGCTGGACGATGCGAGTCTGCAAGCCGTGTTTCGGAGTCTTTTTTGTCATGGTCAGGGAAAGTTGAATTCGTCAGTAATGCGCGCGACGCCTTGGCGTCAAGCTATTCGCCAATCGTCAGATTGCTCACGCCGTTGACGGGCTGGCCGCCGGTGCGCGGCTGCGCCGGCTGTTGCGCCGGCTGTTGCGCCGGTTTCTGAGCTTGAGCAGGCGCGGCTGCGGGCGCTTTCTGGCCTGCCGCGAGCGGCCGCAACGAGAACTCGAGCGGATTGGAATCGTCGACGTTCATCCGCTCGCCTTCGAGCGAGCCATCGGCTGCGATTTTGCCGACCCAATTGCCCGTGATATGCGTGCCGTCGTTCGATTCTTCGACTTCGAGCGTGTCGCCGTCGCGGTCGCCCGCGATCAGGATCACTTCGCCCGTGTCGGCAAACTGATATTCGCCGTGCACGCCGGACGGGTCGTCGGTTTTCGCGCCCAGGCGCAGCACGATCTGACGCTTGCCGAGCGTGCCCGCGTATTGCGGAAATTTCGCGAATTCGGGACTGGGCTTGAGCGGCAACTGGATCGCCGGCGGCGCCGCGAGTGCCTTGACGGCGTCGCTTTCCGCGTGCGTCGCGACGGGCAACACCGCCATCACGGCCAGTGTTGCCGCTGCGAGCATCGCGTGCCACGACGCTCGGTGTTTCGAGCTTGTTTCCTGCATCCGTTATTTCCTTTCAACCGGCTTGATAGCGTCCCATCAGCGCCCAATGCGCGTTCGACGCTTCGCGAACCGCTTCGACCGGTTATACCGCAAGTTCGTTCAGAGGCAGGACGGCGAGCGTGCCGTCCTGCCTCGCGAGCCGATCAGATCCGCTCGAAAATCGCCGCAATGCCCTGCCCGCCGCCAATGCACATCGTCACGAGCGCATAGCGCCCGCCGATACGCTGCAGCTCGTACAGCGCCTTCACGGTGATCAGCGCGCCTGTCGCACCGATCGGGTGACCGAGCGAAATGCCCGAGCCGTTCGGGTTCACCTTCGCGGGATCGAGGCCGAGTTCCTTGCTGACGGCGCACGCCTGCGCAGCGAATGCCTCATTGGCCTCGATCACATCGAGATCGCCGACCTTCAGTCCTGCACGCTCCAGCACCTTTTGCGTTGCAGGCACGGGACCGATGCCCATGTAATTCGGATCGACGCCCGCATGCGCGTAGGCCACCAGCCGGCCAAGCGGCTTCGCGCCGCGCTTCTCGGCGACGCTGCGCTCCATCAGCACGACAGCCGCCGCCGCGTCGTTGATGCCCGATGCGTTGCCCGCCGTCACCGAGCCGTTCTCCTTCGCGAATACGGGCTTCAGTTTCGAAAAGTCGTCGGCCGTCGCGTTCATGCGGACGTGCTCGTCCGTGTCGAAGACGGTGTCGCCCTTCTTCGACGCGATCGTGATCGGGAGAATCTGTTCCTTGAAGTAGCCGGCTTCGATCGCCTTAGCGGCGCGGCGATGCGATTCGAGCGCGAGCGCGTCCTGCGCATCGCGCGAGATCTCGTATTTTTTCGCGACGTTTTCGGCAGTCACGCCCATGTGGATCGTCTGGAATGGGTCGTGCAGCGCGCCGAGCATCATGTCGACGATGCTCGCGTTGCCCATGCGCTGACCGAAGCGCGCCGACGGCATGATGTACGGCGCGCGGCTCATGCTTTCCGCGCCACCGCCGATCGCGATGTCCGCGTCGCCGAGCAGTACGCTCTGCGCGGCCGAAACGATCGCCTGCAGGCCCGAACCGCACAGCCGGTTCACGGTCAGCGCGGGCGCGTGCTGCGCGACGCCGCCGTTGAGCGCTGCCACGCGCGCGAGATACATGTCCTTCGGCTCGGTGTGGATCACATTGCCGAACACGACGTGACCAACGTCTTCGCCGCCGACGTTCGCACGCGACAATGCTTCGCGTACGACGCGCGCGCCGAGATCCGTCGGTGCGAAGTCTTTCAGGCTGCCGCCGAAGTCGCCGATTGCCGTGCGTACGCCGCTTACTACCACCACTTCACGTTGCATCGCTGCCTCCTCCTGTTGTCTCAGATAAATGTCGCACGCGGCATCGAACACCGCGCGCGACCTTGTCCTGCTGAACTCGCTCGAGCCGCACGACCGTTCTAAATGTGCCCGATGTTATTGTGCAGCGCAACAGTTTGTTGGTGTGAATGCGTCGTGTCAGGCGCCCATAGTCCGTTCGACCGTCGCGCGGTCGGGGATTGGCGCGACGGCGCCAAAGCCTTGTGTGGACAGCGCCGCGGCGACATTCGCGTAGCGCGCCGCCTGAAACGGATCGTCGCCCGCCACGATGCGCGCAATGAACGCGCCGCCGAAGCAGTCGCCCGCGCCCGTTGCATCGACGGCGTTGACGACGTGGCCCGGCACCACACGGCGTTCGTCGGGCGTCGCGATATACGAGCCTTCCTTGCCGAGCTTCAGCGCGACGACGCGCGGACCTTGCGCGAGCAGGAAATCGACGATGTCGTCGCGTTCGGTCAGCCCTGTCAGTTCGGTGACGTCGTCCCAGCTCGGCAGGCAGATGTCGGTCTGGCGGATCGCTTCGAGCATCACCGCACGCGCCCGCGCGAGCGGCCACAGTTTCAGGCGCAGGTTCGTGTCGAAGCTCACCAGCGTGTCGTTCGCGCGCGCGTGCGCGATCGCGGCAAACGCGGCATCGCAGGCGCTCACGCTGATCGCGAGACTGATGCCCGACAGATGGATGACACTGGCAGCGGCGATCGCATCGAGCGGCAGGTCACGCGGCGCGTAGCGGCTCGCGGCGGAACCCGCACGCAGATAATCGAACTGATGGCCGGACGGACCGTGCGACACGAAATACACGCCCGTCGGCGCCTGATCGTCGACGCGCACGGACGATGTATCGACCTGTTCGCTCTGCCACAGATCGAGCAGCAGACGCCCGAACTGGTCATTGCCGACAGCCGACACGAAGCCCGTCGACGCACCCTGCCGCGAAGCCGCAAAGCAGAAGTTCGATGTGTCGCCACCGAAGCCCTGCAGATACGTCGGCTGGCCTTTTTCGGACTGGTTGAATTCGACCATCGCCTCGCCGAGCGCGAGGATGGCAGGCGTGCTCTGCGACATCGCTTAGACCTCGCCCCACAGATCGTGGCCGTCGGCGCCCGTGATCTTCACCGACACGAAATCGCCAACCTTATAACGCTTCGACGCCTTCGTCGTGGGCGCAATGTAGACTACGCCGTCGATTTCCGGCGCATCCGCAGCCGTCCGGCCAATGCCGCCATCCGGATTGATTTCGTCGACCAAAACCTTCAGCGTCTTGCCGACCTTGCGCGCGATGCGCTTCGCCGACACTTCTTCGGCCACTTCCATGAAGCGCGCGCGGCGTTCCTCGCGCACTTCGTCGGGCAGCGCGCCGTCGAGTTCATTGGCCGTCGCACCTTCGACAGGCGAATACGCGAAGCAACCGACGCGGTCCAGTTCCGCCTCGCGGATAAAGTCGAGCAGCGTTTCGAACTGCTCTTCCGTCTCGCCGGGGAAGCCCGCGATAAACGTGCTGCGGATGGTCAGATCCGGGCAGATCTCGCGCCAGGCGCGCACGCGTTCCATCACCTTCTCGGCGTTCGCGGGGCGCTTCATGCGCTTGAGCACTTCGGGATGCGCGTGCTGGAACGGCACGTCGAGATACGGCAGCACGTGACCCTTGAGCGGGCCTTCCGCCATCATCGGAATCACTTCGTCGACACTCGGATACGGGTAGACGTAATGCAGACGCACCCAGGCGCCATACTGCGCGGCGAGTTCGCCGAGCGCGCCGACGAGGTCCGTCATGCGCGTCTTGATCGGCTTGCCGTTCCAGAAACCTGTGCGGTATTTGACGTCGACGCCGTAAGCGCTCGTGTCCTGCGAGATCACCAGCAGTTCCTTCACGCCCGACTTGAACAGGTTTTCCGCTTCGAGCATCACTTCGGCGACGGGACGCGACACCAGGTCGCCGCGCATCGACGGGATGATGCAGAACGTACAGCGGTGATTGCAGCCTTCGGAAATCTTCAGATATGCATAGTGACGTGGCGTCAGCTTGACGCCGGCGGCGGGCACGAGATCGACGAACGGATCGTGCGGCTTCGGCAGATGGCTGTGCACGGCCTGCATCACTTCGCCTACGGCGTGCGGGCCGGTGACGGCTAGCACCTTCGGATGCACTTCTTCGATCAGGTTCGAGCCGCTCGCGCTCTGTTTCGCGCCGAGGCAGCCGGTGACGATCACCTTGCCGTTCTCGTTCAGCGCTTCGCCGATGGCATCGAGGCTTTCCTGCACGGCTTCGTCGATGAAGCCGCAGGTGTTGACGACCACAAGATCCGCGCCGTCATAGGTGCCGGAGATCTGGTAACCCTCCGCACGCAGCTGCGTGATGATCTGTTCGGAGTCGACGAGCGCTTTGGGGCATCCGAGTGAAACGAAGCCAACCTTCGGAATCGAAGCGGTCGGCGCGGCGGGGGTCGAAGTCTGCGACATAGAGAATGGTCCGGCGAGAGCGATGAGTGACGCGATAAACGAGGGCTTGGGCGTGCAGCCCAAACGCCGGAATCGCGGCAAACGTGGGTGCACCGTGCGGCGGCTTTCTCGTGGCGAGGGCCGTCGCGAAATGGGGCCATGTGGATCTTGTGGGATACGGTTGGGCCCTGCGCAAGCAACCTGGGATTATACCGTGGGTGAGCTGGACCAGGTTTGAACGCGAGACCGGCACGCACAGGCTATGGAGAGGGTTTGCGGGAGTGCATGGAAACCGCAGTCTGCCCGACTCGCTATCGGGCAGACCCTGTGGAAACAGCAGGCAGGCTTCGGAGACGGCAATCGCCCCTACTTCTTCTCCGGTTCCGGATTCCCCTGCGGCGCAGGCTGCGTAAACGGGAACGTGCTGAACATCGTCTTCGCCTGGTTCTGCATCTGCTCCTGCATCTGCACGAACATGTTCTTCGACTGCTCGATATAGCTCGTCATCATCCCCTGCATCATCGGGGCTTGCATGTTCATGAACTGCGACCAGACTTCCGGATTCATCGACTTGCCCTCGTACAGGCCCTTCGACTGATCGGCAAGCTTGTTCTGGATATCGATGAACGCCTGGATGTTCTTTTCCAGGTACGTGCCCATCATGCCCTGCATCGCGTGTCCGTAAAAACGGATGATCTGCGACAGCATGATCGAAGAGAACATCGGCAGGCCGCCGCTTTCTTCTTCGAGAATGATCTGAAGCAGGATGCTGCGCGTCAGGTCTTCGTTGCTCTTGGCATCGATGACCTTGAAATCCTCCTGATCCAGCACGAGCTGCTTCACATCAGTCAACGTGATGTAAGTGCTGGTCTCTGTATCGTACAGTCGACGGTTCGGATATTTCTTAATGAGTCGTTCGGCTGTTTTCTTTGTAGTAGTGGTCATGTAACGCCTTTGAGCGCGAATGAAGCGCAGAAACGGCGTCCTGTCGAACGCACAGCAAAACGCTGCGCGTACAAGACGCCGCCAGAAACATCTGAACCATGCAACGTCCTGCTTCGTTCAAGCCACCACGAACCAGGACGTCCACGGATCAGCCCATATGCAGGCCGCCGTTCAGCGAGAAGTCAGCCCCCGTCGAGAAGCCCGACTCATCCGACGCCAGCCATGCAACGATCGACCCGATTTCATCCGGCGTGCCGAGACGGCGCACCGGAATCGTCGCGACGATCTTTTCCAGCACGTCGGCGCGGATCGATTTCACCATGTCCGTGCCGATGTAGCCCGGCGACACGGTATTGACCGTCACGCCTTTGGTGGCCACTTCCTGCGCGAGCGCCATCGTGAAACCGTGGATCCCCGCCTTCGCGGTCGAATAGTTCGTTTGACCGAACTGGCCTTTCTGGCCGTTCACCGACGAAATATTGATCACGCGGCCCCAGCCACGCTCGACCATCCCGTCGATCACCTGCTTCGTCACGTTGAAAAGGCTGGTCAGGTTCGTGTCGATCACGGCCGTCCAGTCTTCGTGCGTCATCTTGCGGAACACGACGTCGCGCGTGATGCCCGCATTGTTGACCAGCACGTCGATCTCGCCGCACTCGGCCTTGACCTTGTCGAACGCGGCCTTGGTCGACTCCCAGTCGCCCACGTTGCCTTCCGACGCCACGAAGTCGAAGCCCAGCGCTTTCTGGTCTTCGAGCCACTTCACGCGGCGCGGCGAATTCGGGCCGCAGCCCGCGATCACCTTGAAGCCATCCTTGAGAAGACGCTGGCAAATGCTCGTGCCGATGCCACCCATGCCGCCCGTTACGTACGCAATTCGTTGTGACATAAAACACACTCCATTATCGTTTTACGAGACGCCAGCCGCCTCGTGCTTCGCCTTCCAATGTCCGATGCGCCTGGCGCGCGATCCACCGTGCGAAAAGCATCGAACCGCGCCACGCGAAACGTCGCCCTCGGCGACGCCCGCTCGCGTGGCGGCCTCCTTGTGAAACGCCCGCTTACGGACGCTCGAGCGCGAGCGCCACGCCCATGCCGCCGCCGATACACAGCGACGCCAGACCCTTCTTCGCGTCGCGCTTCTGCATTTCGTGCAGCAGCGTCACGAGAATACGGCAGCCGGATGCGCCGATCGGGTGGCCGATTGCGATCGCGCCGCCGTTCACGTTGATCTTCGACTGATCCCAGCCCATCTGCTTGTGCACGGCCAGCGCCTGCGCGGCGAACGCCTCGTTGATTTCCATCAGGTCGAGATCGTTCACGCTCCAGCCGGCGCGCTCCAGACACCGGCGCGATGCCGGCACCGGGCCCATTCCCATCACCTTCGGATCGACGCCCGCATTTGCATACGCCTTGATGCGCGCGAGCGGCGTGAGACCGAGCGCTTCAGCCTTCTTCGCCGACATCACGACCACGGCCGCCGCACCGTCGTTCAGACCGGAAGCGTTGGCCGCCGTCACCGTGCCTTCCTTCGAGAAGGCCGGCTTCAGACCCGCCAGCGATTCAGCCGTGACACCGTGGCGCACGAATTCATCGGTGGCAAACGACAGCGGATCGCCCTTGCGTTGCGGAATCTGGATCGGCACGATTTCATCATCGAAGCGACCGGCCTTCTGTGCGGCTTCCGCCTTATTCTGCGAAAGCGCGGCGAACTTGTCCTGGTCTTCGCGCGTGATGCCGTATTCCTTCGCGACGTTCTCAGCCGTCACGCCCATGTGGTACTGGTTGTACACGTCCCACAGGCCGTCGACGATCATCGTGTCGATCAGCTTGGCATCGCCCATGCGGAAGCCGTCGCGCGAGCCCGGCAGCACGTGCGGCGCGGCGCTCATGTTTTCCTGGCCACCCGCGATGACGATGTCGGCGTCGCCCGCGATGATCGCGTTGGCAGCCAGCATCACGGCCTTCAGGCCCGAGCCGCACACCTTGTTGATGGTCATGCCGGGCACGGCCATCGGCAGGCCTGCCTTGATCAGCGACTGGCGTGCCGGGTTCTGGCCCGAGCCTGCCGCCAGCACCTGACCCATGATGACTTCGCTCACCTGCTCGGGCTTCACGCCCGAACGTTCCAGCACGGCGCGGATCACCGTAGCGCCCAGCTCAGGTGCAGCAATCTTGGCCAGCGACCCACCGAATTTGCCGACAGCCGTACGGGCTGCCGATACGATCACTACGTCAGTCATTTGCGTTTCCTTTGGGGCTGCGGCGACATGCTCCACAGTAGCCCGTCAAGTTGTTAATCCGGTCAAGTCAGCGTTAATGCGGTACAGCGTCTGTCTCACTCCATCCGTCATCACTCGTTATGCGGTGGACGGCGGTCGCTCATTGCCCTTCGACGGCAACCGCTCGCCAATGTTTCGGCTCCCGAACGATCACTTTCCGCTCATTGGCTAACTATTCGCGTTCCTGCACGTAGCGGCCAGGCGCCGGCTCGATCACCGGGAATTCCGCCGAGCCGGCCTGTGCAGCCGGCTTCACCTTCTTGCCGCCGAACTGGTCGAGCCAGCTCGTCCATTCGGGCCACCAGCTGCCGGGCGTTTCCGTTGCGCTCTCGAGCCATTCGTCGGGCGTTTCTGGCAGCGTCTTGTCTTCGCCCGCCACCGACCAGTAACTGCGTTTCTTCTTCGCCGGCGGATTGATCACGCCGGCAATATGGCCCGACGCGCCGAGCACGAACTTGCGCGGGCCCGTCAGCAACGGCACCGACGCATAGGCCGTTTCCCACGGCACGATGTGATCTTCGCGCGAACCGTAAATGAACGTCGGCACGTCGATACGCGACAGGTCCACCTTCTCGCCGCACGTAGTCAACGCGCCCGGTTCGCGCAGCTTGTTCTCGAGGTACGTGTTGCGCAGATACCAGCAGTACATCGGACCGGGCAGGCTCGTCGAATCGCTGTTCCAGTACAGCAGATCGAACGGCATCGGCGTGCGGCCCTTCAGGTAGTTGTCGACGACGTAGTTCCACACGAGATCGTTCGGACGCAGGAACGAGAACGTGTTGGCGAACTCGAGGCCGCGCATCAGGCCAGGCGGCGTGCCGTTCTTGCCGCCGATGGTCTGCTCGCGCATCTGCACATGGGCTTCGTCGACGAAGATGTCGAGCACGCCCGTGTCGCCGAAGTCGAGCATGGCCGTGAGCAGCGTCATCGACGCCGCAGGATGCTCGCCGCGCGCCGCGGCTACGGACAGCGCCGTTGCGAGCAGCGTGCCGCCGATACAGAAGCCCAGCGTATTGATCTGCTCGCGCCCGCTGATCTTGCGCGTCGTTTCGATCGCGGCCAGCACGCCGTCGCCGATATAGTCGTCCCACGACTTGTCGGCGATCGACTGATCCGCGCTACGCCACGAAATCAGGAACACCTGGTGACCTGACTCGAGCGCGTGCGCAACCAGCGAGTTCTCCGGCTGAAGATCGAGGATGTAGTACTTGTTGATGCAAGGCGGCACGATCAGCAGCGGCCGCTCGTGCACGGTGGCCGTGCGCGGCTTGTACTGGATCAGCTGCATCAACGGGTTTTCGAACACGACGGAGCCTTCCGTCATCGCGAGATTCTTGCCGACGCCGAAACGCGATTCGTCCGTCTGCGAGATCTTGCCGCGCTGCATGTCGGCGAGCAGATTCATCACGCCTTGGCGCAGGCTCTCGCCATTGCTTTCGAGCAGCGTCTTTTGCGCTTCGGGATTCAGCGCGAAGAAGTTGCTCGGCGAGGCGGCCGCCGTCCATTGCTGCACGGCGAAGCGGATGCGTTCGCGGGTCTTCTGGTCGGTTTCGATGGCATCGACCAGTTCCTGCAGATAACGCGCGTTCAGCAAATACCACGCAGCCGTGTACGTGTAGACGGGCGTCGTCTTCCACGCATCCGAACTGAAGCGCCGGTCCTTGAGTTCGATGCCCGACGCTGCCTGCGTTGCCTGTTGCAGCAACTGCATCGCTTCGCGCGAATAGTCGGACTGCAACTGCTGAAGGCGGGTCGACGGAATCGATGCGCTCGGCATCTTTAGCCCGGCGAGCTGCTGCGTGAACTGTTGCGCAAACTGAGGATTGAAGGCTTGCCCGAAGAATGCGTTGAACGGCTGCCCTTCAGACTGACCATTGGGTTGAGCTTGCGTTTGCGCAAACTGTTTGGCCAGTTGTTCGAAGAAGGGATTCGCAAACGGCAGCGAGCCGGCCTGCGCCGTCGCCGCTTTCGCGAAGTCGGGCATGGGCGGAACACTAAAAGGATTGCCGCTTGCTGCAGCCGGTGCGCCTAGCGAACGCCATGCGTTCATCCAGGCATCGAACCATTGTTGCACCCCTGCCGCATTCGCTTGCTGCTGCGTGCGGTCCGATGAGGTGTCCGTGCGAGAAGAAGTCGAGGAAGTTTGAGATGCCGCCATGCCTGCTTTTAACCGAAAAGTCCTCGCGGACGGGTTGAGAGGCAGGTACTCGCGCGGGAGGCGCGAGTGGATCGCGACCGCGTTACGCCCTTGCCCAGTGGAGAACATTCTTGCGCCCCATCGCAAGGCATGTCAATGCTTGTTCCCGATTTTGCCGCAGTGCGATAATTTTTTCATCATCGTTTTCCCGATGTATATCAAATGCGTTCATCGACGGAAGTACGATCGTGCTGTGCAATGCAAAACGAGCCCGCTATAACGGGCTCGTCTGGGTCATTGCACAAGGCGTGGAAAGCTTATGCACTGCGCAACCGCGTAGGTCTTCTTATGTTTATGCAGTGCAACATAAGACCGCTTAAGAGTCCATTTGAGATCATGTCACGCGCAGCAAATTGCCTTTGCGCAGCGGCACTTACGGGCCTGGGTCAGTGGTCTTCGAGCCAGATCAGCGCGGCCATCCGGCCCGTCTCCCGATCACGCCGATATGAGTAAAAACGCTCGCGTTCGGTGAACGTGCAATGATCGCCGCCAACCACGTTCGTCACGCCGATCTGCGCAAGACGCAAACGCGCGAGTTGAGCCAGATCCGCGAGGTACTTGCCGGCGTTCTGCGGATGCTCGACAAAGGCGCTGGCGACCTCATCGCGTTGTGCGCCGCCGACACCCTTCATGAAGGCGTCACGCACGTCTGGTCCGACCTCGAATGCCTGCGGACCGATGCACGGGCCCAGATAGGCATGCAACACTGACATGTCAGTGCCCGCGAGCGACGCAACACGCTGCGCCGTGTTTTCGACGACACCCGATGCCAGGCCTCGCCAGCCCGCATGCGCGGCACCCACGGCCCGGCCTTGCGGGTCGCACAGCAGAACGGGCATGCAATCGGCGATCATCACCACGCATACCGTGCCCGTCCGGTCGGTCACGCTAGCGTCGGCTGGCAAGAGCGGCTCGCCACGTCGCGCAGCGGCCAGTACATCGTCGGCATTGACGACGGTTGCGCCATGAACCTGCGAGAGCCAGGCGGCTTCGTCGTGCGCCGTCAGCTTCATCAGCCGTGCGCGGTTGGCCTCGACATGCTCGGGCTCGTCGCCCGACTTCCTGCCGAGATTCAGCCCACCCGGCCCATCGACGCCATCGCGCCATGTGCCGAACGGCGGCAGGCTCACGCCGCCGTTGCGCGTCGTAACGAGCGCGTGCACGCGCGGCGACACGGACCACTCGGGGCGCAGCACATCGTTGAGGCTCAGCTCAGGGCTCAATGCAGGCAGCGTCATGCGCGATCGTCCTCGTCATAGGATGCGTCGTCATCGATATCGTCTTCTTCGTCGTAGCCGGATTCGAGCGCGGCTTCGTTATCGTCGAAGTCATCGTATTCGTCGTAGTCTTCGTCGTACGCGTCTTCGTGCTCGCGGCCAAGACCCAGTGCTTCGGACAGTTCAGCGATGTCCTCAGGCAAGTCGGCGCGCCATTGCATCGTGCGCCCAGTCTGCGGGTGAACCAGCGCGAGCCGCCATGCATGCAGCGCCTGGCGCGCGAAGCCGCCCGGCAGCGGCGCCACGGAGCGCTTGCCACGCGCGCGCCCATACACCGGATCGCCCAGCAGCGGATGACCGATATGTGCACAATGCACGCGAATCTGATGCGTGCGCCCCGTTTCCAGATCGCAGTGGATCGCCGACACGGGCTGTCGCTCCCAGATCGTCGAATCGATCCGCCGGAAGTGCGTGCGTGACGGCTTGCCCGACGCGCCCTTCACCACGGCCATGCGGGTGCGCTCGCGCGGATCGCGGCCGATCGGCGCGTCGATCGTGCCTTCTTCCGGCATGTTGCCCCAGACGAGCGCGAGATAGCGGCGCTTCACGGTGCGCGCCTGAAGCTGGCGCACGAGATCCGTTTGCGCTTCGAGCGTACGCGCGACAACCATCAGCCCCGACGTTTCCTTGTCCAGCCGATGCACGATGCCCGCGCGCGGCAGACCCGCAGCCGCTTCGCCATAGCGATGCAGCAGGCCGTTGAGCACCGTGCCGCTCCAGTTGCCCGCGGCGGGATGCACGACGAGGCCCGCCGGCTTGTTGATCACCACGAGCGTATCGTCTTCATAGACGATATCGAGCGGCACGGGTTCCGGCGTGAACGCGAGCTGCTCGGGCAGCAGATCGGGCACGAGTTCGATCGACGCGCCAAGCGGCACGGGCTGACGGATCTTCGCCGGCTGCCCATCGACTCGCACGCGCTGCGCCTCGATCCAGCTCTGCAGCCGGCTGCGTGAAAACTCCGGAAAGACTTTGGCAAGAACCTTGTCGAGACGGTCGCCGGCGAGCTCGGGCGGCACCGTGACGACCCGCGGGGTTTCGTCCGCGCGCCGCGCCTGGACTGGCTCAGCGGCAGATGACGATGGCGCAGCCGAGGTGTCGTCGACGAGATCGTCGTTGACGGTTTCCGGGGCCGGGTCACCTGCAGATGCGTCGGCGGGGTCGGCGCTTGGGCTATAATCTTTGTTGCTCTTCCGCGCGCCCTGACCGGGGCGCGGACTATTAGAACGGGTCATCGAGACTGGGTCACCTGGACGTAAAGCTAGACTGGAAAATGCGAGCCTTGAACATCATTACTCAAACTGTTCGAAAGACGGTGGCCCAAAAGCTGGCCAGGAAAGCAGCCCTTTATGGCGCTTCCGTGGCAGCCGTTACGCTGGTGGCAGCCTGTCACGGTCTGCCTGAGAAGACCGACGAGACGGCCACGTGGACCAACAATAAATTATATACGGAGGCGCAGGACGCCTTGAGCGGCGGGGACTTCGGCAAGTGCGCGAAATACTTCGAAGCGCTCGAAGGCCGCGATCCGTTCGGCCACTTCGCGCAGCAGGCGCAGATCAACGTCGCGTACTGCAACTGGAAGGACAGCGAAACGGACGCCGCCGACCAGGCCGTCAACCGCTTCATCCAGCTTCACCCCGATCACCCGGACATCCCTTACGCGTACTACCTGAAGGGCATGATCCACTTCAACGACGATCTCGGCCTGTTCGGCCGGTTCTCGGGCCAGGATATGAGCGAGCGCGACCCGAAGTCGCTGCGCGAGTCGTATGACGCGTTCAAGGTCGTGGTCGACAAGTATCCGCAGAGCAAGTACGCGCCGGACGCGGCGCAGCGCATGCGCTATATCGTGAACGCGCTGGCGTCGCACGAAGTGCACGCGGCCGACTACTACTATCGCCGCGGCGCCTATGTGGCCGCCATCAACCGCGCGCAGCTTGCGATCAAGGAATACAAGAACGCGCCGGCGATCGAAGACGCGCTGCACATCATGATGCTGTCGTATCAGAAGCTCGATCAGCCGCAACTCGCGGAAGACACGAAGCGCATTCTGGCCGGCACCTTCCCGGATAGCCCGTACATCACGGGTCATGCGCGTCCGGGCAAGGAAAAGTCGTGGTGGCAGTTCTGAGCTGCCGCAGATGCGTGAACGGCTAGACAGCGCCTGATATAAAAAACGCCACGGTACGTACCGTGGCGTTTTTGTTTGTGGCGTCCGTCCGCGTGATGCGGACGGCTCAGCAGCGGCCTAGTCGCGCTCGAACAGCGCAATCGACTCCACATGCGACGTGTGCGGGAACATGTTCACCACACCTGCGCCCTTGAGCCGGTAGCCCGCCTCGTGCACCAGCAGGCCCGCGTCGCGCGCGAGGGTCGCCGGGTTGCACGACACATAGACGATCCGCTTCGGCAACGGCCCTTCGCCGCTCTGCGCGATGTCCGCCAGCGCCTTCGATACGGCCAGCGCCCCTTCGCGCGGCGGATCGATCAGGTACTTGTCGAAGTGACCGAGCGCGCGGATGTCGTCGGCGGTGACTTCGAACAGATTACGCGACGCAAACGACGTATGACCGTCGACGCCGTTTTCCTTCGCGTTGTCGAGCGCGCGCGAGGTCAGCACCTCGCTACCTTCGATGCCGACCACTTCGCGCGAAATCCGCGCGAGCGGCAGCGTGAAGTTGCCGATACCGCAGAACAGGTCGAGCACGCGGTCGGTCTTTGCGGGCGCGAGCAGGCGCAGCGCGCGGCCGACCAGCACGCGGTTGATCTGGTGATTGACCTGCGTGAAGTCGGTCGGACGGAACGGCATGCGGATGCCGAACTCCGGCAGCGTGTAGTCGAGCTGGCGGTCGAGCGGATAGAACGGATACACGGTATCCGGGCCCTTCGGCTGCAGCCAGAACTGGACGTTGTGCTGATCGGCGAAATCACGCAGCAACTGTTCATCGGCAGCGTTGAGCGGCTCGAGGATGCGCAGCACCAGCGCCGTCACCGACGAGCCGACGGCCAGCTCGATCTGCGGCATGCGGTCGCGAATCGAAAGCGCTTCCACCATGTGGCGCAGCGGCACCAGCATGTCGGACACGTGCGGCGGCAGCACTTCGCAGCTGGTCATGTCGGCGACGTAGCTGCTCTTTTTTTCGTGGAAGCCGACCAGCACGCCGCCCTTCTTCGCCACATGCCGCACGGTGAGGCGCGCGCGATAGCGATAGCCCCACGACGGGCCGTGAATCGGCCGGAACACGGTTTCCGGGCGCAGCTTCGACAGATGCATCAGATTGTCTTCGAGCACGCGGCCCTTGACGGCCACCTGCGCGCGCACATCGAGATGCTGCATCGAACAACCGCCGCAGATGCCAAAAAACTTGCACTGCGGACGGGTACGTATCACGCTCTCTTTGAGGATATCGACGACCTGCGCCTGTTCGAAGCTCGGCTTCTTGCGGTAGCTCGAATAGGTGACGCGTTCGCCGGGCAGCGCGCCTTCGACAAAGATGACCTTGCCGGGCGAGCCGTCTTCCGTGACGGTGCGGCCGACGCCGCGCGCTTCCATGTCGAGCGAGTCGATATCGAGTTCGGGCGCCGCGAACGGGCCAGCGGCAGCGTCTTCGCGCGCCTTCCGGCTCTTTCTTGACGAGCGCGTTTTACCAATGTGGGGGACAGTTTCGGACACCTGCGACTTCCTGACAGACTGTGTAAAAGTGGGACCAAACACGAGATTGTAGACGAACGACACACACCGACGGAGATTTGACGATGCGACTGATCAGCTGGAATGTCCAGTGGGGACGCAGTGCGCACGGCGACGTGAACCTGTCGCGCACGATCGACGAAGCGCGGCGCCTCGCCGATTTCGACGTGTTGTGCATGCAGGAAGTCACGCGCGGCTTCTCGGTGTTGCCTGGCCATCCCGGCGACGACCAGTTCGCCGAACTCGCCGATGCCCTACCCGGTTTCACCGTACTGGAGGCAATCGGCGCAGATCTGCCCGCCTTGAAACTCGATGCGCCTGCCGCGCCGCGCCGGCAGTTCGGCAATGCGCTCGCGACGCGCCTTCCCGTCGAACGCGTGATCCGTCATTCGCTACCCTGGCCGGCCGATCCCGATTCGCCGTCGATGCAGCGTGTCGCGCTCGAGGCCGTGCTACGCGCGCCGGGCGGACCGGTGCGGGCGATCGTCACGCATCTGGAGTTTTATTCTGGGCGGCAGCGGATTGCGCAGGTCGAGCGGCTGCGGCAGTTGCAGCAGGAGGCCGCTGCGCATGCGGCGAATCCGGCGCCTGCCGAGAATGCGATCGGACCTTTTGCTGATACCGGACGGCCGGTTAGTGCCATTGTGTGCGGCGATTTCAATAGTGCGTATGGGAGTGATGCGTATCGGCGGATGCTTGAGCCGCTCAGCGGAAGTCCTTCGTTTATCGATGCCTGGACGGCGCTGCATCCGGGGCGGACGCCGCCCATGACGGCAGGTGTTTATGACAAGGTGCAGTGGGCCGATGGGCCGTTGACGTGTGATTTTGTATTCGTTACCGAGGATTTACGGTCTCGTTTACGGAGTTGCGAGATCGATGGTGTGACCAGGGCTTCGGATCATCAGCCTGTTGTTGTTGAGATTGATTGACGTTTTTTTGTCTTTGCGACGCTTTTGTGTTGGTTTGCTTGTGTTCGCGCTGGCATCCGCGTTTTGTCTTGCCTGCTTCAAGCGTTGCCCCTGTGCGGGGCGGCACTTACTTTCTTTGCCGCCGCAAAGAAAGTAAGCAAAGAAAGCGGGCTAACACCGCCAATTCTTGACCACCGCCTGAGGGCCCTCAACGGTTCCTCCACTTCACACGGAAACCTGCCATTTGCGGCCCGTTGCCAACGCCTTGCATACGCGCCTCACCCACTTCAATTACCCGTAGCGCAGCGAGCGGCAGCGAATGGTTACGGCCGCCCAGGTGGCAAACTGTGTGTAGGTCGTAGTGCCTCACACGTCAGCGAACCTACGACACCGATCGTGCTTTTCAGTCTGGAGTGATGCGTGTACGCCGCGACAGCCTACACACAGTTTGCCGCTATGGAACGTGGGAAATTTGATCGCGCGTGTGGCGACGCGGGATTGTGAAGCGGGTGAGGCGCTCGATAAGAGCGTTGGCAGCGGGCATCGAGAAAAATGCTGTCGCGGACAGGACGGGGCTGTTGGGGCCCGTGGGCAAGAACAAAGAACTGGCGGTGTTCAGCGGCTTTCTTTTGCCTACTTTTCTTTGCCGCGGCAAAGAAAAGTAGGTGCTGCCCCGCACAGGGGCGACGCGTGAATCAGTAAGTCATAACGCGGATGCCAGCGACAACACAAGCAAACCACCCCAGCGTCGCAAGACAAACCAAAAGCAACAAAGAGGCAACGCCCGAAGAACCGAAAACAAAACGCGAATGCCAGCAAAACCCCAGGCAAACCCCAAAAAAACCATCAATTCTCAAACGCAGCCAGATACTCAGCCCAGTGCGTCGCCGGCTCCTGCGCCAGGGAGTTCTTCACAAACGCAATCTCATCCGCGTACTCCTCCGGAGAAAACCCTCCACGCATCAACTGAAACCGGCAATACAGCAGATAAGTATTAACGACATCCGTCTCACAGTAATTACGAATCTCATCGATCCGCCCGGCCTGGAAGGCATGCCACACCTGCCCGCCATCCATCCCAAGCTTGCCGGGAAACCCGCACAATTTGGCAAGCGCATCGAGCGGCGCATTCGCCCTCGCCTGATACATGGCGAGCACGTCCATCAGATCGGTATGCCGCGAGTGATACCGGCTGATGTAGTTGTTCCACTTGAACTCGCGATCGTCCTCGCCGAGATCCCAATACTGTTTCGCGCGAATCCCATTCACAAGCGCCCGGTAGTGCAACACGGGCAGATCGAACCCGCCGCCATTCCACGACACTAACTGCGGCGTATATTTCTCGATCGTTCGATAAAACGACTGCACGAGCGAAGCCTCGCCATCGGCAGGCGTGCCGAGCGAACGCACGCGAAAACCGTTGTTGTCTCGGAACACACAGGAGATGGCAGCCACGCGCTGCAAATGATGCGGCAGAAAATCGCTGCCGGTCTTCTCGCGCCGCGCCGCAAACGCGTGCTCGGCCACTTCTTCGTCAGACATCGTTGCGGGAAGACTTTCAAGCCGGCGAATGCCGGCGACATCGGGAATCGTCTCGATGTCGAATACCAGAATGGGTGTCATCAGTTTCTAGAGAACGGCGTCCTTGCGTACGCCATTGGATGCAAAGAAGCGCTTCAGTCGCACCAGCGCCTCTTGCTGGATCTGGCGCACACGCTCACGCGTGAGGCCCATTTCGTCGGCGAGTTCTTCGAGCGTGGCCGGTTCGATGTGATTCAGGCCAAAGCGGCGCTCGATCACATGCCGATGCTTATCCGACAGCCGTGCCAGCCACGCGCGCGTCAACGTCTCCAGCTCGCGGTGCTGTACCTCGGCATCGGGCGACTGGCTCTGATCGTCGGACAGCAGATCGAGCAGGCTGCTCGCCGGGTCGAGATCGAGCGGCGCGTCGAGCGAGGCCGTATGCTCGTTCAGCGCGAGGATGTCGGTCACTTCGTCCGTGGTCTTGCCCGTCAGATACGCAATGTCGTCGATACTCGCGTCGCGGCGCTCGGCCGCTTCGCCCGAATTCATCGAGTTTTTTTCGAGGTGGCGCTTGGCGCGCAGCACCTGGTTCAACTCGCGGATCACGTGCACCGGCAGCCGCACCGTGCGCGCCTGATTCATGATCGCGCGCTCGATGCTCTGGCGGATCCACCACGTGGCATACGTCGAGAAACGGAAGCCGCGCGTCGGATCGAACTTTTCGATGGCATGCATCAGGCCGAGGTTGCCCTCTTCGATCAGATCGAGCAGCGGCACGCCGCGATTCAGATAGCCCTTCGCGATGCTGACCACGAGCCGCAGATTGCGCTCGATCATCACCTGACGCGCTTCGAACTCGCCCGCCTTCGCGAGACGCGAGTAACGCTGCTCTTCCTCGACGGTGAGCAGCGGCTTCACGCTGATCCGGTTCAGGTAGTGCTGAATCGTGTCAGCCGTGAGTTCGGCCTGCAAAAGCGCACGGAAATCGTCGGCGTCCGGCGCGGAATCGTTTGCGCTTTCACGCGAATCGGACTCGTCGTCGGAACCCGACGACCGGTCCTCGGCGTCGTTGCCGTTGTCGAGGTCGTCGACGGTCTCGTCTTCGACCTCCGAAGCGCCAGCGTCGTCCACCGAAACGGGCGTGGCACGGCTCACGGACTCAGTCTCTGCTTGCGACGGGCGGCGCTTCGATTTCGGCATGGTCGTATCGCTTGGCTTATTGCGGCGGCAAATACTTCATTGGATCGACAGGCTTACCCTGCCGGCGAACTTCGAAATGCAACATCACGCGGTCCGAATCACTGTTGCCCATTTCGGCGATCTTCTGACCTTTGGTCACCGCGTCACCCTCTTTTACCATCAAAGCACGGTTATGTGCATACGCTGTGAGATACGTGGCGTCATGTTTGATGATAATGAGATTGCCGTAACCGCGCAGCCCATTTCCTGCATAAACCACGCGACCATCAGCGGAAGCCTTTACCGGCTCACCTGCCGAGCCGCCGATGTTCACGCCTTTGTTCTTCGAATCGTCAAAGCCGTTCAACAATGGTCCGCGCACGGGCCACGCAAACGTCACGTTGCCGTTCGCCGCCGTCGCGTCGCTTGCGGCGGGCGGCGTGACAGCGGGTGCAGCCGATGCGCCCGGCGCCGCACCGTAAATGGGCGGCTGGTTGGCCGGGCCCGCCGACGGTGCGGGTTGCACGCCCGCAATCGGCGCACTCTGCACCGCGCCACCGCCGATCGGCGCCGTCGCCACACCCGGCGCGCCAGCCACGAGCGGCGCACCGTTTGCGCCCGGCGGCGCCACGCGCAGCAACTGGTCGACTTCGATCTGATTCGGGTTCGTCAGGTTGTTCCACGAAGCGATGTCGCGATAGTTTTGACCGTTTTCGAGCGCGATCCTATACAACGTGTCGCCCGGCTTCACTCGGTAGTAGCCCGGAGGCGGCGGGCCGAGCGGCACGGCCGGCTGCGCGGCGGATGCGGCTCCCGTCTGCGAGACGGTGCCAAGGGTGCCGGAGCGATCGACGACAGGCGCCTGATCGAGCCGCGTCGCACATGCGGCCAGGACGGACAGCATGGCCACGCAAACGCTGCGCTGAGCGACGGACAACGGGACATTCAGGCTGGTTCTTTGCATCGCGCGAAACATACTCATCGGGTTCAAATCACTCCGGATTTTAAGGGGACAAAGAAAACGCGATCAAGCCGCGATTCGCGCCATTGCGCGGGCCCCGTGCGCTCGACGAGCGTAAGAACCTGCGACTGTCCGTCCTGCGATCCGACGGGCGCCACGAGCCGCGCGCCAATGGCAAGCTGCTCGAGCAGCGCCTGCGGCACATCGAGCCCGGCCGCCGCGATCACGATGGCGTCGAACGGCGCAGCCGCGGGCAAACCGATGCGTCCGTCGCCGTAATGCAGACGGATGTTCGGAATGCGCAGCGGACGCAGGTTCGTCTTGGCGCGTTCGTAAAGCGGTTTGATGCGTTCAATCGAATACACGTCGCGCGCGACCTGGCTTAGCACCGCGGCCTGATAGCCGCAGCCCGTGCCGATCTCCAGCACATTGCCGAGCGTGCGGCCCTGCGCGGCCAGTTCGATCATCCGCGCGACCACGGAAGGCTTCGAGATGGTCTGGTGATGGCCGATCGGCAGCGCCGCATCTTCGTAAGCCTGCGTGGCGAGGCCCGGGTCCACGAACATGTGACGCGGCACCATCGACATCGCGTCGAGCACGCGCGGGTCCGTAATGCCGTTTGCCCGCAGCCTTTCGACCATGCGCTCGCGCACGCGTTCTGAGTTCAGCGTGTTCGCGCTCGTCAGCGCCACGTTAGGCGCGCCCGTGCGTTCGAACGACGCCGTCACGGGACGCGGCAACTGGTTACGCGCGCCGTCGTTGCGGATCGTGGTTGCGCTTTTCGTATTGACGATTACGGACGGGCTTTTTGTAACGGCAGACGCGCGTGTGGACGACGCAGGCTTCGCGTTCGAATTGAACGGACTTGCCGTGCTTTTCGAGCCAGCCGTCGTCCGTGCATTGACCGTGCTGCTCGCGCCGGTGCGGGCGCGGCCCGACTGTGCGTTCGCATTCGGCACGGCCGGCTTGGCGGCCGCCGTCTTCAACGCGGGTTTAGGCGCGGACGGCTTGGCCGCTTTCGCGCCGCGGGCGTCGTTTGCACGCGCGTCGGCCCGGCGCGGCTCGCGCACCAGGTCTTCGAGTCCAAGCGGAAAGCGCTTTGCGCGCTCGCCGGTCATGAAGTGCCGCTCCCGGCGCGTAGCCAGTCGCGCGCCGCGGGCAGCATGGCCGTATCGGTCAGGTCGAGTTGCAGCGGCGTGATCGACACGAAGCCGTTCGCCACTGCGTGGAAATCGGTGCCTTCGCTCGCGTCGCGCGCGGAACCCGACGGCCCGATCCAGTAGATCGGTTCGCCGCGCGGGTTGGTCTGGCGGATCACCGGCTGCGACGGATGCCGCTTGCCGAGACGCGTGATGCGCCAGTCGCGCAACTGCGCGTAAGGCAGGTTCGGAATGTTGACGTTCAGCAACGGATGGCCGGGCAACGGCTGCTCGAGATAGTGCTTGACGATTTCCGCGGCAACGCGCGTCGCGTCCTCGAGATGCACCCAGTCCTTGTCGACGAGCGAAAACGCAATGGCCGGCACGTTGAACATGATGCCTTCCGTCGCCGCGGCAACGGTGCCGGAATACAACGTGTCCTCGCCCATGTTCTGGCCGTTGTTGATACCGGACACGACCAGATCGGGAATGTGATCGAGCATGCCCGTCAATGCGATATGCACGGAGTCGGTCGGCGTGCCGTTCACGTAGTAGAAACCGTTCGCCGAGCGCAGCACCGACAGCGGACGCGAAAGCGTCAGCGAATTGGACGCGCCGCTGCAATTCTGTTCGGGAGCCATCACGGTGACATCGGCGAACGGCTTGAGCGCTTCGTAAAGCGCAGCAAGGCCTGGCGCCAGATAACCGTCGTCATTGCTGAGTAGGATTCGCATGCGGCGATTGTAACCGAGGAAACAAGGCACGCGAACGACACACAGGCCTCATGCATGCTTATGCTTTCACGCATCGCGGCGCGTGCCATCCGGTGCAATGAAAGCGCACGGTCGTTCGTGGTTGTTTTACACTGCTTCGCTGCATGGATTCATCACGATGATGTGTGCTGGCTTCGGTGTATTGATTCGCTCGCTGCCTTCATGCGACACGTGCATGGCGATGTGCACGAAACAGCCACGCCGCCGCAAGCACGCTTATGAATCGTGCATGAATTTGCCAGACCCGCACCGCACACTGACCGATGGGAGACACGATGCGCGCAATCCGCTGCACCCAGTATGGCCCGCCTGAAACCCTGAGCATCGAGGAATTGCCCGATCTCGTGCCGCAAGCCGGCCAGATCGTGATCGACGTGAAAGCGGCGAGCGTCAACTTCCCCGACGTGCTGATCATCCAGAACAAATACCAGTTCAAGCCGCCCCTGCCCTTCACGCCCGGCGCCGAAGTCGCGGGCATCGTCCGCGCGGTCGGCGATGGCGTCACTCATTTGCGGCCTGGCATGCGCGTGGTCGCGTACACGCAGCAAGGCGGTTTCGCCGAGCAGGCTGTCGCCGACGCCAGCGCCTGCGTGCCGCTGCCCGACGACGCCGATCTCGAAACGGCTGCCGTGTTCACGCTCGCGTACGGCACATCGCATCACGCCGTCGTCGACCGCGCGGCATTGAAAGCGGGCGAAACGATGCTCGTGCTCGGCGCGGCAGGCGGCGTTGGTCTCGCTGCCGTCGAAATCGGCAAGGCGCTCGGCGCGCGCGTGATCGCGGCCGCATCGAGCGACGAAAAGCTCGCCACCTGCGTCGCGCACGGTGCGCACGCAACCATCAACTACGCGACGGAAGACCTGCGCGAGCGCGTCAAGGCGCTGACGGACGGCAACGGTCCCGATGTCATTTACGATCCCGTCGGCGGCAGTTATGCGGAGCCCGCGTTTCGCAGCATCGGCTGGCGCGGCCGTTATCTCGTCGTCGGTTTTGCGAACGGAGAAATTCCGAAGCTGCCGCTCAATCTCGCGCTACTGAAAGGCGCGAGCATCGTCGGCGTGTTCTGGGGCGATTTCGCGCGGCGCGAGCCGCAGCGCAATGCTGCCGCTTTTCAGGAAATGCTCGGCTGGATTCGCGCCGGCAAGCTCAAGCCGCTCGTGTCGGCGCGCTATCCGCTCGAAGACACGGCGCGCGCGCTCAACGACATGGCACAGCGGCGCGTGCTCGGCAAGATCGTGATCACGCCGTAAGCGTTGCGTGCGCGCGACTTCCAATGAAAACGGCGCGTGGACCTTTCGGGTCACGCGCCGTTTTCATATCGGAACATCGGACGATCAGACTTTTTCCGTCTCGCCGCTCTTCGGCTGCCATTTCATCAGGCGCTTCTCCAGCATGCCGACGATGGCATCGAGTATCAGCGCGAAAGCCGTCAGCACGAGAATGCCGGCAAACACGGTGTTGATATCGAAGGTGCCTTCCGCCTGCAGGATCAGATAGCCGACGCCGCGCGCCGAGCCGAGATACTCGCCGACCACCGAACCGACGAATGCCAGCCCCACCGACGTATGCAGGCTCGAAAACACCCAGCTCATCGCGCTCGGCAGATAGACGGCGCGCAGTAACTGCTTGCGGTTCGCGCCGAGCATGCGCGCGTTCGCGAGCACGACGGGGCTCACTTCCTTCACGCCCTGATAGACGTTGAAGAAGACGATAAAGAACACGAGCGTCACGCCGAGCGCGACCTTCGACCAGATGCCAAGCCCGAACCACACACCGAAGATCGGCGCGAGAATCACGCGCGGCATGGAGTTGGCGGCCTTGATGTACGGATCGAACAGTGCGCTGGCCAACGGCGACAGCGCGAGCCACAAACCGACACCGAGCCCCAGCACCGTGCCGAGCGCGAACGCAAGGACCGTCTCGATCAGCGTGATCCACAGATGCAGATAGATTTCACCAGACGCGAACCACTCCCAGATCCGCACCAGCACTTTCTGCGGCTCGCCGAAGAAGAACGCGGCCTTGTTGGCGTCGTCGAAATAGAACGCGGGCAGCAGCGTCGGGCTCGTCAGCACGTACCAGAGCACGAAGCACAATACGAGCAGCAGCCATTGCCAGATCACGAGATTCGAGCGATTCGGGCGCAATGCTTTCCACATGTCAGTTGCCCTCCTGCGCGACGGTCAGTTGCTGCTGATAGCCTTTGAGCACTTCATCGCGCAGCACGCTCCAGATCTGCGCATGCAGCTCGACGAAGCGCGGATGCGAGCGCACTTCGGCGACATCGCGCGGACGCGGCAAATCGATCGTGAATTCGCCGATGGGATGCGTGCCCGGCCCCGCCGACAGCACGACGACACGGTCCGACATCGCGATCGCCTCGTCCAGATCGTGCGTAATGAACAGCACGGCTTTGCGCTTCGCCGCCCACAGATCGAGCAGCTCGTTTTCCATCAGCTGGCGCGTCTGGATATCGAGCGCGGAAAACGGCTCGTCCATCAGGATGATGTCGGGGTCGAGAATCAGCGTCTGCGCCATCGCGACCCGCTTTCGCATGCCACCCGACAACTGATGCGGATAACGGTCCCCGAAGCCGCCGAGGCCCACGCGCTTCAACCATTCGTCGGCGCGTGCGTGGGCTTCGTCACGCGGCACGTCGTGAAATTGCAGGCCCGCGAGCACGTTGTCGAGCGCCGAGCGCCACGGCATCAGCGCGTCCGCCTGGAACATGTAGCCTGCGCGTTTGTTGATGCCGGATAGCTTTTCTCCGAACACCGTGACCGACCCCGACGACGGCTCCAGCAGCCCCGCGCCGACATTCAGCAGCGTGGACTTGCCGCAGCCCGTCGGCCCGACCACCGAGACGAACTCGCCCGGCGCGATGCGCAACGTCGTGTCCTTGACAGCGGTGTAGCGTTGCCCGCGCTTCTCGCGCGAGGCAAACGTGCAGGTGATGTTTTCGAGTGCCAGGGCGGCAACGGTCATCGTTCGGCTCGCTTGTTCTGATTCTGTTCGCAGTTAGGCTGTCTGGTGATTCAGGGCGCTTCAGGCCGCTTCAGGCCTTCACCGTCGCGAGCGCCTTCTTCACGAAGTCGTTCGTCCAGGTTTTCGACAGATCGATCGGCTTGCCCTTCACCGTTTCGTCGAATGCCTGCAGCGTCTTGAGCGAGGTCGCGGGACCGTCGGCGGGCATCAGGCCATCGGGCGACATCGCCTCCTTGACGTGCTGCCACGCGTCCAGATACAAAGCGCGGTCGCCGAGCAGGTACGACTCGGGCACCGTGTTGATCAACTCCGCGCCCGTCGCCGTCTGCAGCCACTTGAGCGCGCGCACCATCGCGTTGGTCAGCGCCTGCGTCGTGTTGGGATTCTTGCTGATGAAGGTTTGCGACGCGTACAGACAGCCAGCCGGCATATTGCCGCCGAAGACCGTGCGCGTATCGCTGAGCGTGCGCGTATCCGACACGACGCGAATCTCGCCCGAGCGTTCGAGCTTCGTCATCACCGGGTCGAGATTGGCGAGCGCGTCGATCTGGCCGGACTGCAGCGCGGCGATCGCACCCGCACCGGCGCCCACGCCAATGAACGACACATCCTTCGCCGTCAGTCCGGCTTTGGCCAGCACGAAACTCGCCATGATCGACGTCGACGAACCCGGCGCCGTCACGCCAATTTTCTTGCCTTTCAGATCGGCGATCGTCTTGTAGTTCGCCATCGTCTTCTTCGACACGGCCAGCACGATCTGCGGCGCGCGTCCTTGCAGCACGAACTCGCGGAAATACTGGTTCTTCGCCTGCAGCAGCAGCGTATGTTCGAACGCGCCCGACACGACGTCCGCGCTGCCGCCGACAGCCGCCTTCAACGCCTGCGAGCCGCCCGCGAAGTCGGAAATTTCGACTTCGAGCCCTTCGTCCTTGAAGAAATTGCGGCGCTCGGCGATGGTGAGCGGCAGATAGTAAAAGAGGTTCTTGCCACCGACGGCAATTGCCACTTTCGACGTCTCCAGCTTGCTTTGCCCGAACGCGAGCGGCGAGCCGACGATGGACGCGCCTGCAAGCGCGGCGCTGCCTGCGAGGAAGCTTCTTCGTTGCATGGTCCTGTCTCCGTTTTTTGTTCTGTTGCGGGCCGGGTTATGCCCGTCTGTCTGCCCGTCTTCACGCGCTAACGCCGCGTTGACCCGATGGCCGGCTACACGATCTGTTGCGCGTGCAACCTTGCAATGTGGTCCGCATCATAACCCAGCGTTTGCAGAACTTCATCGGTATGTTCACCCAGTTCCGGGCCGAGCCAGCGCGTCTCGCCGGGCGTTTCCGAGAGCTTCGGCGTCACGTTCGGCAGCGCGATATCGCGGCCGTCCTGCCACTTGAAGGTCTGGATCATCTGGCGCGCGACGTATTGCGGATCGGTGAACATGTCGGCGACGCTGTAGATGCGGCCGACGGGCACGTCGGCGGCGTTCAGCACGTCGAGCGCTTCGTCGATCGTGCGTGTAGCGAGCCACGCGGCGATTGCGCCGTCGATTTCCTGCGTGCGCGGCACGCGGCCGTCGTTATGCGTGAGCGCTGGATCGTTCGCGAGGTCTTCGCGGTCGATCGCGATCATCAGCCGCTTGAAAATCGGATCGCTGTTGCCGCCGATCACGATGCTGCCGTCGCGGCACGGATAGGTATTCGACGGCACGATGCCCGGCAGCGACGCACCCGTGCGCTCGCGCACCATGCCGTACACGCCGTATTCGGGCACCACGCTTTCCATCATGTTGAACACGGCTTCGTACAGCGCGACATCGACCACCTGCCCTTTGCCGCCGTTTGCTGTGCGGTGATGCAGCGCCATCAGCGCGCCGATCACGCCGTGCAGCGCCGCGATCGAATCGCCGATCGAAATGCCGATGCGCGGCGGTGGCAAGTCCGGATAACCGGTGATATGGCGCAGCCCGCCCATCGATTCCGCAATCGCGCCGAAGCCCGGACGGTCGCGATACGGGCCGGTCTGGCCGTAGCCCGACAGACGCACCATCACGAGACCGGGGTTTTCCGCCGACAGCACGTCGTAACCGAGGCCAAGCTTTTCGAGCAGCCCCGGCCGGAAATTCTCGACGACGATATCGGCTTCCTTCGCGAGCTTGCGGACGATTTCCTTGCCTTCGTCGGCCTTCAGGTTGATCGTCACCGACTTTTTATTGCGGGCCTGCACGGCCCACCACAGCGACGTGCCGCCCACTTCGGGATAGAGCTTGCGCCATTTGCGCAGCGGATCGCCGCCCTTCGGATCTTCGATCTTGATCACGTCCGCGCCGAACTCGCCGAGAAAGCGCGCGGCGAACGGGCCCGCGATCAGTGTGCCGAGTTCGAGCACCTTGACGCCCGCGAGCGGGCCTTTGGGTTTGTCCGTCGACGTTTGCGTTGAAGTGGATGCGCTCATGTGTCTCCTGATCTTCTTTGTGCTGGCCGGGCGCGTCGTGCGGTCGCGCTTTCTTGTGCGCTTCGGTGCTTCAGCGTGGCGCTACATCGAACGCCGGTCGAGCATCGCGCGCGCGATCGTGCCGGCATCGACGTATTCGAGTTCGCCGCCAACGGGCACGCCGCGCGCAAGCCGCGTGACGGACAGGCCGCGTGCCTTCAGCGTCTGGCCAAGATAATGCGCGGTCGCCTCGCCTTCGTTCGTGAAGTTGGTGGCGAGCACCACTTCCTTCACGACGCCGTCGGTGGCGCGTTTCACAAGGCGATCGAAGTGGATTTCCTTCGGGCCGATGCCGTCGAGCGGACTGAGCCGCCCCATCAGCACGAAATACAGGCCGTGCCAGGTCATCGTCTGTTCGAGCATGATCTGGTCGGCGGGCGTTTCGACCACGCACAGCAAGGTCGGGTCACGCTCGGTGTCGAGGCAGACTTCGCAGATCTGCGCTTCCGTGAAGGTGTTGCACTTCTCGCAGTGCTGCAGATGCTCGGTGGCGAACAGCAGCGAGCGGCCGAGTTTTTCGGCGCCGTCCCGATCGTGCTGCATCAGGTGATACGCCATGCGCTGCGCGGACTTCGGACCGACGCCGGGCAGCGCGCGCAGCGCTTCGACGAGCGCCGACAAGGCGGAAGGTTGTTTCATGCTGGTACGGCGACGTCGATCGTGAGGGGTTGAATCGCGAGTGTGTTCAGGCGCGTGATGTTCAGACGCGAGAAGCCGCGCCATTCGTCGATGAACGGCGAACGCGCGGTCATGCTGTCATGCGCCGCGCGTGACACGCTGCGCGATTTAGAACGGCAGCTTGAAGCCCGGCGGCAACGGCAGGCCGGACGTCATGCCACCCATCTTTTCCTGCGCGGTGGCTTCTGCCTTGCGCACGGCATCGTTGAAGGCAGCGGCAACGAGGTCTTCGAGCATGTCCTTGTCGTCGGCGAGCAGGCTCGGATCGATCGATACGCGGCGCACGTCGTTCTTGCAGGTCATCGTCACCTTGACGAGACCAGCGCCCGACTGCCCCTCGACTTCGATCAGCGCGAGTTGCTCCTGCATCTTCTTCATGTTCTCTTGCATCTGCTGGGCTTGCTTCATCAGCCCGGCGAGTTGGCCTTTCATCATGGACTTGCTCCTTCGTAATAGTTGATTCGGTTGGGCGCGCGGGAGTCGCGACAGGCGCGATGACTGCGCGCGCGGACAATCAGTGGGCGGCTGCGCTCTGGCCGCCTTCGGCGCCCGGCGTGAGCGGACGCACCGAGCCCGGCACGATCCTCGCACCGAACTCGCGGATCAGCGACTGCACGAACGGATCGGCGCCGATTTCGCGCTCGGCTTCCTGCTGGCGCCTGGCGCGGTCGATCGAATCGAGCACGGCGGCCGTGCGTTTCACGGGACCGACTTCGACCTGCACGTCAATTTCGCTGCCGATGCGCTCGGCGAGCGCGGCCTTGAGTTTCGCGATCTGCGCGGGCTCGGCGTACAACTGGACGGCAACGTTCAGTTTCAGCGTCTTCCCTTCGACCGCCATCAGCTCGCTGTTGAACGCGAGCTGGTATGAGATGCCTTTCAACGGCAGCGTCACGGCGAGCGCGGGCCAGTCGCCGTCGAAGCCGATCGCGTCGAGCGGCACGGCGGGCGGCAGCGTGCGGATATCGACGACGGGCGCGGCCGCAGGCGCTGCGGCCTGCGCATTGCCACGGCCGACGACCATGTCGTCCGGGCCGCTGTCGAAGACGGGAATGAAATTGTCGTCCGAAGACACGTAGAACGCATCGTCCGATGAGGCCGGCATGTAGTCGTCCGGCGGAATGTCTTCCCACGGCGGGACCGACGCGCCGCCTTGCGGCTGTGCGGCACGCGGCGTCTGGGCGCGCGCGGCGGTTTCCTGTTGTGCAGCCGCAGCAGCGCGGCGCGCTGGATCAGGCGTCGGCACGCCCACGGCGAGATCGGAAGAGCGTCGGGTAGGGAAAGAGGGTACCGTGGCGTGGTCAAGTCTCGGGGCTTGGTGTGTTCAACAAACAAA